>JAKIUF010000061.1 GCA_021647705.1 Gammaproteobacteria bacterium
TAATGAAAATTGAACATTACATTCATTGCTCTGTAAAAAGTAATTCAGAAAAATCGCATTGCCCCCCCTATTTTTTGCAGTCTTAAATAAGGCAAGATTTTTTATGGCAAATTCTTTGTCTTCCTTCACAAGGATTGGTGAACCGACTGTCCCAATCATTGGCATCAGAATATCACCAACGCTTACTTTTGATCTCTGGATAATTGACAAATAATCTTCTTTTGAAATGTGCTTGCATTTTTCAAATATTAGCTTCCCTTTAGTTACATCCTTAGATGTAACTAAAGGGAAGCTTTCGATATCAGGCTCAACGTATGAAGGGGTTTCATGCGTACCATCTCGCACATCAATAAGTAATTTTAATGAAGCAACTGCCCAGTGGATTGGAATCTTCCCCAACCATTCAACCCCACTATCCTTATATTCTGAATACGCCGGATAGGTACTCGGGCTATCCCTGCCCTCGCCCTTCGGGCCAACGGCAGAGCCGTGATTCAAATTTGTCATACATGCACTTCCTGCAACATCTGCATAATCTCCGCACTGACCTTATCCAGATCCGCATCGATCTCTTCCAGCGAACGGGGCGGCACGTATTGATAAAAGTGGCGGTTGAAGGGGATTTCATAACCTGTTTTGGTTTTGTCGTGGTCTATCCACGCGTCCGCAACATGGGGCAGCACTTCGCGTTTGAAGTAGTCGTCGATGGCTTCTTTTAGCGGTACGTTTTCATAGTCGCGCAGCTCGCTGTCGGCTTCGGGCTTGCCTTTGTTGGCACCGGACTGAATTAAACAGGTTTCGGCGCTGTCATCCTTTTCACTTAACGCCTGCCAGAGTGTTTTCAGCAGGGGTGCGCCAATTTTAATCTGGCTCTCCACCCCGGCGGCTTTAAAGGCGGCCTTCAGCGCTTTGATGAAGACTTCGCGGTTGTTGTAGCGGTGATCTTGATTCAGCGTTTTGATGGCGCTGATAATGGCGGCCTGCTGTTGATCTTTTAGTTTGGTAAAGGGCCTGGCCTGTTGCAGGTTTTCGATGCGTTCATCACTGGCCTGAAAGTTCAGTTTCAGCGGACGCTCTACGGTAATTCGCTGGTAGCCAAAATCCTGATTATCAAAAATCTTACACCGTTCCCCTGCGGCAAATTCCCCGAAGGTGCGGGTGATGTCGGCAATCTGTTCATCAGATATCTGCTTGCGTTTGCTGCCCAGACTTTTGCGCATTGGGGTGTGGAGATCCACCGCGTTGATCAGCTGCACTTTGCCCTTGCGCTGGGCTGTTTTCTGGTTGGTGATAATCCAGATATAGGTGGCGATGCCGGTGTTGTAGAACATGTCGGTGGGCAGGGCGACAATGGCCTCCAGCCAGTCGTTTTCGATGATCCAGCGGCGGATTTCGCTTTCACCACCGCCTGCACTGCCGGTAAACAGCGGGGAGCCATTCAACACCACGGCGAGGCGGGAGCTGTCGCCATTGCGGTTGAACTTGGAAATCATGTGCTGCACAAACATCAGGGAACCATCGCTGACTCGCGGTAGGCCTGCACCAAAGCGTGCCTTGTAGCCCAGGCTGCTGGCCTCGTCCCTGATCTCGCTCTCGACCTTTTTCCACTCCACGCCGAAGGGGGGATTGGAGAGCAGGTAGTCAAATTCTTCATCGGGCAGGCCATCTTCGCTGAAGCTGTTGCCGGGGTAGATGTTCCTGGCGTTCTGCCCTTTGATCATCATGTCGGATTTGCAGGTGGCGTAACTTTCGTCGTTCAGCTCCTGGCCATAGACTTCCAAATGAGCATCGGGGTTGAAGTTCGCGCAGGTACTCTTCGGCCACGCTTAACATGCCGCCGGTGCCGCAGGCGGGGTCATACAGTTTACGGATGGTGCCTTTTTTGGTCAGTGCGTCGGTGTCTTCGGCAAACAGCAGGTTGACCATCAGGCGGATCACTTCACGGGGGGTAAAGTGTTCACCCGCCGTTTCGTTGCTCTGCTCTGAAAAGCGGCGGATCAGCTCTTCAAAGATGCCGCCCATCTGGATGTTGCTGACTCTGTTGGGGTGCAGGTCGGCCTGGGCGAAGCGGCTGACCACCATATAGAGCAGGTTGTCTTTGTCCAGCCGTGCGATCTGCTCGGGCAGTTTGAAGCGCTCGATGAAGATTTCACGGGCATCATCGGAAAAGCCATTGATCAGGTTGCTCAGGTTGGCGGCGATGTTATCCGGATCGTCCAGCAGTTTTTCAAAGGTGAAAGGGCTGGTGTTGTGGAAGTTCTTCTGCTTGGCGGCCATGTTTAACATGGTTTCGCGCATCTCGTGATCCACATTTTCCGGCAGGCTCTTTAACTGCTCCAGCACCTTCGCCTTGGTGGGTTCCAGCACGCAGTCCAGACGACGCAGCACCGTAAAAAGCAGCACTACTTTGCCGTATTCGGATTGTTTGTAGTTGCCGCGCAAAATTTCCGCGATAGACCAAATAAAACTGACGTGTTCACCGAAGTTAGTCATTTATTCCTCATTGGTATTTTTATTATAAGAAAGCCACAAGATACTAACTGATTTCAAATTGACGATGTAGAAAACAGTGGCATTACGCTGTTTTAGGGGATTTTATTTAACTTGAAAATGCATATTTTTCGGGATGATTTCATGCCAACTATGGATAATAGTCATTTTTTTCTACGGAATGCCCGCTACGGCAAGTTGTGACCTGTCCCGAATCTAAGGCTGAAAAGCCAATGTCATTACGTTCACAAATCGTAGGTTGGCGGTGAGCTTGCGAACCCCAACAGCATTGGCAACGTTGGGTTCGCAAGCTCACCGCCAACCTACAACGAACTGGAAAATTGACTTAGACTTATATGATGGCGATCACACCACAGCGTTTGGTGATAGGCTATTTGCGGTGCCTATTGGTGCGTTGTGGGCGTAGGCGCGAGACTCAAATAGAGCCAGCAAAGTACAGAATTAATCGACAAATACAAAACACTGCAAAAAAAAACCAATTAGAGCAGAAACTCTAACCGGCTAATTTTCTTCATTAATATGGCGCGCCCGGAAGGATTCGAACCTCCGACCGCCTGGTTCGTAGCCAGGTACTCTATCCAACTGAGCTACGGGCGCGTAAAAACAATGACTAACGTCAAATGGCAAGACCAAAAGAGCCGGGGAATATACCGGCTCCGTCATCCAGTTGCAAGAGAACGGGTGAACTTGTTGTCCTTCCTCTAAAACAATTCCTTGCCACTCATTTAAAAAAATGGCGGAGAGCGAGGGATTCGAACCCTCGATACGTTGCCGTATACGCCCTTAGCAGGGGCGCGCCTTCAGCCACTCGGCCAGCTCTCCCAGTCAAACAACGCAATTATCTGCGAATACGACAGGGGCGCTATTCTCCCAGAATTAAGCGCAATAGAAAACCCACTCCGGCGACTCTTTCTGATGAAATAGTCAACTATTCAACCTTCCGCAATAACTTCGCCAACAGGTTGGCAAGCATGGAGTGGTGTTTCGTCAAATGAACGACAAAAACGACAGGGGAGGCACTGCAATTACATCCACAAAATACTGCTAACACACCTGACAAACAGCAAGCGGGCAACCGCTGCTATAGAATCCCCCGAAAATCCGCGTTACGATGCGGATTCTTTCGACACCTTTTCATTTTGGATACGTTCGTAAATTTCTTCACGATGTACGGATACTTCTTTGGGGGCGTTGACCCCGATACGGACCTGGTTGCCTTTGACGCCCAGGACAGTTACGGTGACGTCATCTCCAATAATCAGGGATTCACCCACGCGTCGCGTCAAAATTAACATGCTTATCTCCTTGTTTACTTCAAACTCTCCATCACGTCCCTGCTGGCCCGCACTGAAGAAACCATCGGCATTTTTTGCCTAAACTACAGACTCGATTCGCACTTGCGTACACCAACCCACACTGTCCTTGTGCGAAACTGCATGCGCATTCATTACTGCGAGACTTCGATTGACTGCTCCAACCCAAAACCGCTGTGCAATGCTCGCACACCCAGTTCCAGATACTTTTCATCTACCACCACTGAAATTTTAATCTCGGAGGTAGATATCATACGAATATTAATGCCTTCATTGGCCAGAATTTCAAACATCTGACTGGCAATACCTGCATGTGAGCGCATCCCCACACCTACCAGTGAAATTTTGACGATCTTGTCGTCAGCATTCACTTCACGGGCTCCCAGGTCTTTGGTGACCTGTTCCAACACGGTCTGCGCCCGCTGAAAATCATTGCGATGCACTGTGAAAGTGAAATCCGTCGTGCCATCGGCACCTACATTCTGGATAATCATATCCACTTCGATATTTGCTGCGCCCACTGGGCCCAGAATCTGGTGTGCAACTCCGGGATGATCCGGCACACCCTGCACCGTCAACTTGGCTTCATCTTTGTTAAACGCGATTCCCGAAATCAACGCCTGCTCCATGCTTTCTCCCTCGTAACTGATCAGCGTTCCTGTTTGCTCAACGCCTGCATCCTCAAAACTGGATAGCACCCGCAGTGGCACATTGTATTTACCGGCAAACTCCACGGCACGAATCTGTAACACTTTGGAACCCAGACTGGCCATTTCCAACATTTCTTCAAAGGTAATACGGTCTAGCCGTCGCGCCTTTGGTTCTATTCGCGGATCAGTGGTGTAAACCCCGTCCACGTCGGTGTAAATTTGGCATTCATCAGCCTTTAGTGCAGCAGCTAAAGCCACCGCAGTAGTATCCGAGCCGCCACGTCCCAAGGTCGTGATATTGCCGTGCTCATCAATACCCTGAAAACCGGCCACTACCACCACTTCATCCGCGTCCAGCGCCTCACTTACTCGCTGCTGGTCGATACTAACAATGCGCGCTTTGTTGTGCGCAGCATCGGTGAGGATACATACCTGCCCCCCCGTAAACGATCGTGCGGCAACACCCTGTTTTTTCAGCGCCATGGCTAACAAAGCAATCGTCACCTGCTCACCCGTGGACAACAACACATCCAGTTCGCGGCAATCCGGTTGCGGTTGAATCGCTGCTGCGAGCTCCATTAGCCGGTTTGTTTCACCACTCATAGCGGAAACAACGACCACTACTTTATGACCCTGCGCGCCAAAAGCTGCAATTTTTTCAGCAACATGCTCAATGCGTTCCACTGAGCCCACTGACGTGCCGCCGTATTTTTGAACAATCAGCGCCATGCCGATGGCCCATTACAAAGATGTAAATTCAACACTACTTTATACTCGCTTGAAGGACATTGTAGGACAATTCTTACACAATAGACAAGAAATTCATTTCCACGCACAGCATTGGTGCGATTTTTGGGGTTTTATGGTGCAGGCACACTCCGTCAATTTGCCGCTAACTGTGATTTCACCCAATCAGGCACAGCCTGTAATGCTGCATCCAGACCTGATGGGTCTTTGCCTCCCGCCATCGCCAGATCAGGGCGACCACCTCCTTTCCCACCCACCTGTTGTGCAACATTATTGACCAGATCACCTGCACGTACGCGTGCAGTTTCTGCTTTAGTGACGCCGGCAACGAGACTGACCTTGTCACCGTCCACCGCTGCCAGTACCACCACTGCCGTGCCCAGTTTGTTTTTCAACTGATCCACGGTGTCGCGCAAAGACTTGGCATCACCACCTTCCAGCTTCGCTGCCAGCACTTTGATGCCATCAATCTCCACAGCCTGCGCGGCCAGATCACCCCCCTGACTACTAGCCAGCTTGGCTTTTAATTGCTCCAGCTCTTTTTCCAAATGTCGGCTACGTTCGATAAGTTGCTGCGTTTTAGTCTGTACCGTGCCGCTGTCGGCTTTTAACAACACAGCAATTTGCGCCAGATTTTTTTCCGTTTCACCGATGTAGCGCAACGCACCCTCTCCCGCTACCGCTTCGATACGTCGCACACCTGCGGCTACACCCCCTTCCGAGGTGATTTTGAACACGCCGATATCGCCCGTGCGCTTAACATGCGTGCCGCCGCACAGTTCCACGGAAAAATCACCCATACTCAGTACGCGCACCACGTCACCATATTTTTCACCAAACAGCGCCATGGCACCGGAGGCCTGGGCCTCTTCCTGCGACATCAATTTTGTTTCCACAAGCAAATTGGCACGAATTTCACAATTGACCCGTGCCTCTATTTCCGCCAGTTGTTCCGGGGTAATCGCCTCAAAATGGGAAAAGTCAAAACGCAGTCGCCCGGCTTCCACCAGTGAGCCTTTTTGCTGTACATGCTCACCCAGTATCTGGCGTAGCGCAGCATGCAACAAATGCGTTGCTGAGTGGTTGCAAGCAATGTCCTGCCGACTT
The DNA here is from genome assembly GCA_021647705.1 of Gammaproteobacteria bacterium. Taxonomy (GTDB): domain Bacteria; phylum Pseudomonadota; class Gammaproteobacteria; order SZUA-152; family SZUA-152; genus SZUA-152. The sequence continues at coordinate 6,329 of JAKIUF010000061.1, forward strand.
TGCTCATCCACCTTCGCCTTGGTATCCGCGCCTACCGTCACACTGCCGGATTGCACGGTCACTCGGTGTAAAAAAGCATCACCCTGTTTTTGCGTATCCTGCACCGTAAGCTGCGCACTGCCGACTGTTAGCACACCACAATCACCTGTCTGACCGCCTGACTCTGCATAAAAAGGTGTGCGGTCCAGCACTAACAGACCTTCATCACCCGCAGCTAATTGTTCGGTTTCGGCACCATCACGAAACAGTGCCACTACCTTGCCGTTGTCCTGCAAGTGATCGTAGCCGGTGAATTCCGTCTGCCCATTGATGGTTAGCCCTTCACCCGCTGCAATACCAAAATTACTGGCTGCGCGGGCACGCTCACGCTGTGCTTCCATTTCCTGCTCAAAGCCTTTCATATCCAGACTCAAACCACGCTCGCGGGCAATGTCGGCGGTAAGATCAACAGGAAAACCATAAGTATCATAAAGCTTGAACACCGTCTTTCCAGCGATCTCTTTACCGGAAAGAGTCGTCACAGCTTCTTCGAGGATGCCCATACCGTGGTCCAGCGTTTCTGCAAAACGTTCCTCTTCCTGTTTCAGCACGCGCTCTACTTGCGGTTGGGCTTTGACTAATTCCGGGTAGGCTTCGCCCATGACTTCGCTTAACGCGGCAACTAACTGGAAGAAAAATGGCTCGCGCAGGCCCAGTTTGTGACCGTGACGAATGGCACGACGAATAATCCGCCGCAACACATAACCACGGCCTTCGTTGGAAGGCACCACACCGTCCACCACCAAAAAGGCACAGGCACGGATGTGGTCGGCGATGACTCGCAAGGAGGTATTGCTAAGATTTTTCTCTCCGGCCAGTTTGGCAATGGCCGTGATAAGGTGCTGAAACAGGTCAATATCATAATTGTTATGCACACCTTGCAACACGGCGGCAAGACGCTCCAGACCCATACCGGTATCCACAGAGGGATGCGGCAATAAATTCATGTGACCTGCACTATCACGGTCAAACTGCATGAACACAAGATTCCAGATTTCGATGTAACGGTCACCGTCTTCTTCCGGTGTACCTGGCGGGCCTCCGGCTACATCCGCTCCGTGATCGTAAAAAATTTCCGAGCAGGGGCCACAGGGACCGGTATCACCCATGGACCAGAAGTTATCACTTTCGTGTTTTTTGCCACCGGGTTTGTCGCCGATACGCGAGAAACGTGCAGGGTCAACACCGATTTCATTCAGCCAGATATCAGCCGCTTCGTCGTCTTCAGAATAAATGGTAATCCACAGGCGATCTGCTGGCAGTTTGACAACTTCGGTCAAAAATTCCCAGGCAAATTGAATGGCTTCGCGTTTGAAATAATCACCAAAACTGAAATTTCCCAGCATCTCGAAAAAGGTGTGGTGACGGGCAGTGTAACCAACATTTTCCAGATCATTGTGTTTGCCACCAGCACGTACACAGCGCTGTGAACTGACGGCACGTTTATAACTGCGCGTGTCCTGCCCGGTAAAGACTTCCTTAAATTGCACCATGCCTGCATTGGTGAACAACAGGGTGGCGTCATTGGCGGGCACCAGCGGGCTGCTGGGCACTAGTTCATGACCATGTTGGTGAAAATAGTCTAAAAACAGTTTACGAATATCTGCGCTTTTCATTGTGTTTGCTAACCTGTTCCACCAGCGCAGGGTTATTATTGCGCCATCTAATTATAGTTGTGCCGCTGCATTAAACATCATCCAGCACCTCCCGAATCTGCTCAGAGGTAAATCCCCGATACTGAAGAAAACGGGCCTGACGGGCCCGTTCTTTGAAATCCTCCGGCAGCGCATCCCCAAAGCGTTTGTTACGCACCTGTGCGGCACGCTCAAACCACTGAGGATCCCCAATATTGAGGTAAGCGGCCTGTATTTTCTCACTCACGCCGCGTTCGCGCAATTCTGACTGAATACGCTGTGGACCACGACCATTATTGCAGCGATAACGCACGAAGGCTTCGGTGAAACGTGCATCACTCACCAACCCTTCGTCCGCTAACTGTGCAACCACTTCGGCCACAATATTCATATCGTAGTCCCTGGCCTCCAGCTTTTTCTGCAATTCAGCCACAGCGTGTTCACGCCGCATCAGTAAATCCATGGCTTTTTTGCGTATCTTGTTATGAACTTTGAGGCACTGTGGTTCCGACGATAACAGCGAATCATCGACTCCTGTTGCCTCTTCCTGTGCCCGGCTCATGATTCTCAGGCCTCGGTCTCAGCACTTTCATCGGCGGCCTTGCCAGCAGGTTTTTTTATGGGTTTATCCGTAACATCCGGCAATAATTTGGCGCGTACCTGGGCTTCTATTTCCTCAGCAATATGCGGGTTTTCTTTCAAATAACCGCGTACGTTGTCTTTTCCCTGGCCAATACGGTCACCGTTGTAGCTGTACCATGCACCGCTTTTATCGATGATGCCTTCCTGCACACCGAGAGTAATAATCTCGCCCTCACGGGAAATACCTTCGCCGTAGAGAATATCAAACTCGACCTTTTTAAACGGGGGTGCCACTTTATTTTTCACCACTTTGACGCGGGTCTCGTTACCCAGAATCTCATCGCCTTTTTTCACTGCGCCAATACGACGAATATCCAGACGCACCGAGGCGTAAAATTTCAGCGCATTACCGCCAGTGGTGGTTTCGGGATTACCAAACATCACACCAATTTTCATACGGATCTGGTTAATAAAAATCACCAGCGTATTGGACCGTTTGATATTGGCAGTGAGCTTGCGCAAGGCTTGCGACATCAATCGCGCCTGCAGGCCAACGTGATGATCACCCATGTCACCTTCGATTTCGGCTTTCGGTGTCAACGCGGCCACAGAATCCACCACCACCACATCCACTGCACCGGAACGCACCAGCATATCGGTAATTTCCAGCGCCTGTTCGCCGGTATCCGGCTGCGAAACCAGCAATTCATCCACATCCACACCCAGCTTGCCCGCGTAGCTTGGGTCCAAAGCATGCTCAGCATCCACAAAGGCTGCTGTGCCTCCCAGTTTTTGGATTTCCGCTATCACATGCAGGGTCAGCGTGGTTTTACCGGAAGACTCTGGCCCGTAGATTTCCACTACCCGACCTTTGGGCAAACCACCGATGCCCAACGCCAGATCCAATCCCAACGACCCCGTAGATATGACCTCAATGTCACGATTCGCACTGGCATCGCCCATGCGCATGACAGCACCCTTGCCAAACTGCTTTTCGATTTGCCCTAGCGCTGCGCTCAGTGCCTTCTGTTTGTCATTTGCCGCCATGATCCTCTTCTCCCGGTTAACTGCTTGTAAGGTTAATAAACTTTGCATCTAAACTGGGGCAGACTGTAGCCTCTACATTTCTCACTGTCAATACTTTTTATCACCTTAGCAATATTTACCATGTAATAATTTTTACCGGGACAACCTGCTTAATCCTCGATATACTCTCTAAAATTTACTGAAGTACAACAAAAGGCAGTGGTTTCAATGGCCAAGATGCTAAATGACATCAAGTGGGGCACCCAACAACGGCTCCAGCACATCGAGCTGATGGCTTATTACACGGGCATCATCACCCGCAGTGATCTCGCCCGCGCTTTTGCCATTTCCGATGCTGCTGCCACCAAAGATCTCAAGCTTTACAACGCGCTGGCACCGGATAACCTGATTTATCGCCATAGTGTGTTCGGTTTTGTGCCTAGCGACAGTTTCCAGCCACAGTTCAGCAAACTGGCTCCGGCCGAGGTGCTGCCAATAATCGCCGCCAATCTGGCCGCAGCCGGTAGCCCTTATGGCGAGCAACCGTTGTACGGCATTCCTGCCGAATCCCTGCCATTGCCCGCTCGCTTGCCAGAACGCGCCGTGCTGGCACAAATCCTGCGCGCCATCAAACAGGGCCGCAAGTTGGCGGTGAGTTACCACTCACTTTCAGAACGGGAAAGCGCACAGGAGCGCGTGCTCGAACCCCACGCATTGGCAAACACCGGTCTACGCTGGCATCTACGTGCCTACAATGAGGAGACTTATGATTTTCGGGATTTTGTACTGTCACGTTTCACGGCAGCACAAATGTTGCCCGAGACAGCCGAGTCCAGCGCCCAGTACGACGACGACTGGAGCGAAATTGTGACTCTGCTACTCAGCCCTCACCCACAGCTCAACGAGCAAAAACGCGCTCGCCTGCTTATCGATTATCAAAATAAAGGTGGCTTGATCGAAGTGCCGGTACGCCGCGCGCTCATTGGTTACCTGCTGCAACACCTGGCGGTGGACACCACAGCAGACCACAGCATGAACCCCAACGCTCATCAGCTAATTGTGCTCAACAGGGATGAAATCGAACCCTTTGCGGGATGGGCATTTGCTTGAGAGCTAAGGAGCATTAACTCTAGCTTTTAATGTGAACCAAGGACTGAATCACTCTGTTTTCACGCATATGCTGACTGGGCCTGAATAATGAAAATCCAACGCGAAGGCGCGAAGACACAGAGAATGCAAAGGGTTATGAGAATAACGGGAAAAAGATAAAAAACTCAAATGCCGTGGAACAGCTTGTTCCACCAAATGTAACGCAATGATTTTAATGTGAATTAAGCGCTAAAACACCTTCATCCAAAAAAATAATAAGCCTTTAACGCAAAGATCGCAAAGGCGCAAAGAACGCAACGTTTTTCGTGTTTTTCTCTGCGTCCTTTGCGTCTCTGCGACCTCTGCGTTTATCACTCACCACTTATCAGCACCACTGCAATATATCGGGAGCTTAAAGCTTCTGGATTCCGGCTAAAAACAGACGAAATAACGGTATTTTCAGCAAAAAGTGTTAACGGAGTGATTTAGCCCTTAATGCACATTTTAGTCTTTGCACAACGCCAACACACCCCGCAAGGCATGTTCTACCGTTTTTGTCCGCACTACAGCACGATCACCACTAAAATATTCAGTACGCACCACCGGCATTGCCCCCTTCACCTGCCAAGCCAGACACACCATGCCCACGGGCTTGTCCGGCGTACCACCTGTAGGCCCGGCAATGCCGCTCACCGCTACCGCGATCTGCGCATTACTATGGCTCAGCGCACCCACCACCATCTCAGTCACCGTCACCTCACTCACTGCACCGTACTTTGCCAGCGTTTCCCCGCACACTCCGAGCATCTCCTGCTTGGCTTGATTCGAATAGGTGATAAACCCTCGCTCGAACCATTGTGAGCTGCCAGAAATATCAGTGAGCGCGACCGCAATACCGCCTCCCGTGCAAGACTCAGCAGCAGCCAACAACCAACTGCGAGCCAGTAAAGCGTCAGCAACCTGTTGCGCCAGAACACGGGTTTGGGAAGACATTGGAGAAGCCTAACGCATGCGCCTCACAAGATCACCACGCCTGGAAAAAATACATGCTATTCCGCACAAACCAACCAGGGAATGCTCGCGCAATGTCAGAAGCGCTCGAGCAATCGCTCCAGCGTATTGGGCTTTATGTTGTCGTGATACTGATAAGTGACGTGTTATAAACGCAGGAACAGTCACTCTATTTCGGGTTTTTACGATTGAATAACGGGTGAAGACAAACTGAATATGAAATGCTAAATCGGGATGTTATTTTACATGCACGTTCCTGAGCTACAGCAGTTGGGAGCTTTCTTTCTCGGCATCAAAACCAGCCACCTCAGTGAGATCCCGGCCTTTGTGTTTGGCGACACACAACGCAGAATCTGCACGCTCAACCAACCGGCTCATTGTCTCACCTGCCTGAAACTGTGCCACACCCGCAGAAAATGTTGGCAACTCCACCGCACCAATACCGCGCGTCTGTATCACTTCACCCAATCGACGGCGCACTTTTTGCAGCGCACGCACCACGCCTTCTTGTGTGGTATTAGGCAGTAATACGGCAAATTCTTCGCCACCGTAACGCGCCACCAGATCATGATGACGAAAAATGGATAGCACATCTTCAGAATAACAGCGCAGCACTTCGTCACCCACCGCATGCCCACTCAAATCGTTAATGTGCCTCAAATTATCCAAATCTATAAGCACCAAACTTAAAGGGAAACCGTGGCGCTGCACACGACTCACCTCATCTTCCAAACGACGCATAAAAGCGCGACGATTCGGCAAACGCGTAAGCTCATCGGTCAAACTCAACAAGCGCACACGGTCCAGCTCTTCGCTGAGCCGTAAATTATCATCTTCAATAATGCTCAGGTATTCCTGCGCATGGGCAAACTTATCGTCCAGCGCCTGCTGCCCTGCGATCATCTGCTCCAAAACCTGCATTAGCTCACGACGCTGCACATCAAGATCATCAGTAGCGCCAGCCTGCTGTAAGACAGTCAATTTATCAGCGAGCAGCCCACCAAAGACCTCGCTTTCAGCTGCCGCCTCACCCATGTGCGCGACAAAATCCGCGTGCAGCTTTTGCATCTCTTCGCGCTTCCTGTCGAGGTGCTCGCGATATGCTGTATTGACCTTTAGTTCGGCAACCGATTCACTGCTTTGAGCAGGTCTCTCGCTTACTGCACGCCCTTCTGGAGACGCCTGGGATGCAGGTGAAATAGGCGTCACTAACGACGATTGTGGCTGCCCGCCAAAACGTTCAACCACCGGACTGAGCGCCCGCGCCAGATCACGGCCACGGAAACCACCCGACCTTGCCAACTCATCAGCAATGGCTTCCACAGAACGGCTTAATGCACTTAACTCAGAGGCGGACAATGGAGGGATCAAGCGCAATTGAACTAATCGCAAGTGTGTATGCAGGGGTAAGTCTGCCGGTATCAGTGAGATACAGGCTTCCATCATCATTTCCAGAAAACTGGCGTAGGCTTCTTCCGTTTTGCGGTGGTCAGCAGACACCGCGAGCAGCATCTGCTCAATGTGCCCATGAATAATCGCACCCGACGGCGACACTTTCATATCTTCCAACAGCCCTAGCACTTTATAAAGCACAGGTGACTCCTGGATACTCCTTTCATTACCGCCCATTACTACTACCTCTGTACATCAATCGTGCATACAACGACATTCCGTTCGTGACCCGAACTTGCCCTACATGCGTAATAAACACTTCCCAGGAACTTGCCAAACTTGGGTGAACACAGTTAAAAAAAAACATTTTGAGCCTATTTTTCGATCATTTTAAGACGAACATTGCACACATTCGACGAAGATAATCGAATAAACGATTCAAAAATAGATTTTTCGTAAAAGATTCCCAAGTCTAATCCGACAGCCCGTGGCTACACCCGCTTCTTTTTTATTTTGATTTATTATAACGCTTCGGTAACGCACCCAAAAACTCTACCCTAATGGTTACCATCAAGCGCGTAAGATACCATAATGATCAATCGAAAGCCGTATTTATTTAACATCACCCGACAGTTGATGGCCATGGTTAAATGTACTGATTTTATTGTGAAACCTGCCCGGTTATGACATAACCTACACGAACAAAGAAGGACAAAACCACTCCCGGATTTGAGGTGTTTGACATGAATATTACTAAAAGCGCAAAACGCGCCACCATCAGCAGCCTGCTGCTCATATTTATTTCCATGGCCTGTTTTTTACCCGCAGCCCAGGCAGCAATGATCGGCACAGGGCAAATAATGGATCACAGCCAGGCAAAGCAAGACCGAACCCACGTCAAAGCTCTGCTGAACCGTACTGAACTAGCCGCACAACTAAAAAATGCCGGCGTTGATCCTGTACAACTACAAGCCCGCGTTGATGCGCTTACTGACGAAGAGGTCGCCTTGCTGGCTGACCAGCTGGAGCAGCTCCCAGCAGGCAGCGGCATTCTTGGCACCGTTCTGGTGGTTTTTCTGGTACTGCTGGCAACCGACATCCTCGGTTACACCGAAGTTTTTCCATTTGTGAAAAAGACCGTTAACCTTAATTGAAATCTATTATTTGTTGTTCTCAGTGATGGCACAAAAAGCAGCGCAAAAAGTTGCGTTGCTCGCTATCCTGATGCTTCTCAGTGCTTGCGCCAGCGCCCCGCAGACACAGCACCTGCTCGCCACACCCAACAACCTCCCTGACAAAATCGAACTCGGCCAGACTCCCTTTTTTCCACAACAGCGCTACCAATGCGGCCCGGCGGCACTGGCCACCATACTCACACATTCCGGCGTTAACACTAGCGTCAGCACATTAGTCAATGAAATCTACCTACCCTCCCGTCTAGGCTCCCTGCAAGCCGAAATTCTCGCCAGCACCCGCCGCCATGGCCGGCTGCCCTATCGCATTGCACCTGACATGCACACACTGCTCAGCGAAATCGCCGCAGGCAATCCCGTGCTGGTACTGCAAAATCTAGGGCTCAACTGGATGCCGCAATGGCACTATGCCGTAGCAATAGGCTTTGATTTAAACAAACGCAAAATCATCCTGCGCTCCGGAACGGTTGCACACCACATAACGGATATGGACACCTTTGAACTTACCTGGGCACGAAGCCAGTATTGGGGCATCCTGGCGCTACCAGCAGAAACCTTACCGGCATCAACCGATGCTGAGCGCTATTTACGCACCGTCGTCGCGCTGGAAAATACACAAACAACAAAACAACAGTGGCCGATGATTCACACCGCCTATCGCACCGCACTATCACGCTGGCCAGACAACCTCATCGCACAAATGGGGTTGGGCAACAGCGCCTATCAATTGGCTGATTTGAACACTGCGGCACAGGCCTTTCGCAATGCCGTACGCGACCATCCCAATGCAGGCGTGGCATACAACAACCTGGCACAAATATTATTGGAACAAGGAAAGTTGAGTGACGCAGAAAAACAAGCGCAACGTGCTGTGACTTTAGCCGGGCCGCATTTGGAAAGTTATCGATCCACACTCGCGGACATTCAACAGGCGAAAACCAAAGCCGATCGATCCGCCAACCCCTCCTGATCTGGCTTTTTCAAAAAAAACTCAAGAACAATCACAACATGAAAAACTACAACAACATCGACACTGTATATACTAAACGATTAAAAACAGTCCAACCAAAAATTGAACAAGATGATGACAAACCAAAAGTAGAACACTTAGATCATGTCCACGAAATCCTGAAATCAATTTATCGCCAGCTTGACGACAACCAGGAACATATGGTCATGCTTGTTTTAAATATATCAAATGAAGTTTCCGGGTTTAAAGTGATTGCATCAGGATCAAAAACATCAGGCCCCGCCGATGCAAAAATAATATTCAGAAATGCGCTGATGCTTGGAGCCACAAAAATAGTACTCGCACATAACCACCCAAGCGGAAATTTACAACCATCAAATGCAGACATCAGATTCACCCAAAAAATAATTTCCGCAGGTAAGGCAATAGAAATCCCAGCTGTAGATCACATTATTCTTTCATACAGCGGCTATATCTCGATGCGAAAGAAACAACACTGCGAATTTGAAGCATCTGCATGAAATCAAAGTTTCGGAATATTGCGAGTAACAACACAAGCTTTGGCTTATTGACTCACAAAAACCAGGCTGGTTCGTAATATTTTTCTCTTAACATCTAACCACTCCAACAATTTATCACCAAGCAACAATTTAGCCACGGCAGAATAGGCCCAGGTCTTGCAATCGAGTAGGACGGGTATTCAACAACGAACAGTGCAGCAAAGTCATTCGAAGTCAGCGCTTAAATATAAGGCCTGACCCAAACACTTCTCAAATTCTGCTCCGGCTTGCGCTTGTTCAGTCTTGATTTTGATCGCTGAATTTAATTCGCTTAATGCGTTATCAATAATATCTGGTGTTTCTTCAATAGCATGAGATAGTCTTCATGGAAGCAGTCTTTTTCTATTTGATTTGTTAGAGCATTAAAATGCACATGAAAAGTGACCGCCTCGCTTTATTTTCTGGTTTTTCACGCGGGTTGGTTTCAGGAAAATATTTTACGTTTTCTTCGTGGTTTTCTGCCAGAGGCTGATCTGCATCCTTTTTCCCCAGCAAACGCAGTGAGCGTACTTGAATAACTTGTTGAACGAAGCCGCTACGCGGCAGAAACCCAAACCCCATAGCTTGAAATTTAAAAGATAATTCCTCCTGTACCCAACTCCGGGTACGTCAACGGAGGAATTACCTTATGAACAAAGCACAGAAGAAACACTACGATTCACTGTACCAAAAGCATCTTAGCGCACTTAAACGTCAGGGTAAAAGTAAAGCAACGATTGATGGCTATTCCAGGGCGGTACGGAGGATTACCAGCCATTTTGACCGTTGCCCTGATCGACTTTCAGTCAATGATCTCAAAGACTACTTTGCGAGCCTGATTGAGACCCATTCATGGAGCACCGTTAAGTTGGATCGGTGTGGCCTGCAATTCTTCTACAAGCATGTTTTAGGGAAGAAATGGCTGTGGGTCGATATTGTAAAGCCACCTGTCGTACGTACTTTACCGGACATTCTTACCCCGGAAGAGCTTTCGTTAATCATTAACTCTACCCGAGAGGCACGATACCAAACTTACATTTTAGTGACGTATAGCATGGGCCTGAGGTTGGGTGAGGCATTAAACCTCAAAATCGGAGATATCGATGCTAAACGGACGCGAGTACACATTCGTAAAGGGAAGGGCTTAAAGGATAGATTTGTTTCTTTACCGGATGTTGCCTTGGCAACATTACGCCATTATTGGTCTTCTCACCGAAATCCCAACTTCTTATTTCCGTTAGGTAAAAATTCTGAGGAGCGCCATAAAGCCAAAAGGTCTATGGATCGGGGTGGTTTACAAAAGTCCTTTCAGGCCATTATTAAAGACTGCCATATTCACAAAAGAATCTCTATCCATAATTTACGCCACTGCTGTGGCACTCATTTGGTTGAAGTGGGTTTAAATCTGCGGGCTATACAAGAGTTGCTCGGTCATGAATCACCAAAAACGACGGTGCTTTACACGCAATTGACCAAACCGGTAGAGCAAAATACCACTCAGCTGATTAATACCATGATGGGCCGATTATCGATTTCTTTGGTCAAGGAGAAGTGATCATGGAATTGACAGCCATCATCGATAAATACCGCACATCGTTTAATCAACACTATGGCACTAAAGCGACTCAACAAATCAACAGGGCGATTGGCGCTGTGGTCGATTGTCATACAGAGCGTTATGGGAAAATGCTGCTTCACTGCTCTCCCTGTAACAACCAGCAGTCATATTTCCATGCCTGCGGCCATCGCAGTTGCCACCGTTGCCAACATCACGATACGGTAAAATGGTTAGAAAGACAAAAGCAAAAACTTTTACCGGTCGACTATTTTATGGTGACCTTTACGTTACCGTATCAACTTCGACCTTTGGTTTGGCATCACCAAAAGTCACTCTATTCGGTACTGTTTGACTGTGCTGTATCCACGTTGAAGCAGTTTGGGGTTAATGATAAAAAGCTTGGGTCAGAAGTCGCAATGACAGCAGTGCTGCATACGCACAGTCGCCGATTAGAGTATCACCCGCATGTGCATATTATCGTGCCCGGCGGGTGCTTTAACCAACAGCGACAACAATGGCGTACGCTTAAAGGTCAATATCTCTTTAATGAGTTCAATCTCGCGACGGTGTTTCGCGGCAAGTTTCTAGAAGCTTTACGCCAGTCAAAGTTGACATTGCCGGACGCCGTGCCCCAAAAATGGGTGGTTGATTACCAGCATGTCGGACGAGGACTTCCTGCCATCAAATACCTTTCCCGTTATTTGTATCGTGGTGTAATTTCCGAGAAGAATATTATTTCGGATGATGGCACAAACGTCACATTTCGCTATCGTGAAAGTCAATCGGGAGATTGGGAGACGCGTTGCGTCAAAGGTGAATATTTTATCTGGCTGGTTTTCCAGCACGCCTTACCGAAAGGTTTCCGACGCGTCAGAGACTACGGTTTTTTACACGGCAATGCCAAGATCACGTTACGACGGGTACAACTATTACTGAAGGTGTTTTTACCCACCTTAATAAAAGCAAAAAGTCCAGCGCTTGCGTGTAAGCACTGCGGAAAACCAATGGCAATCATTGCGTTTATTCCTCCTTCCTGGCGAGCGGGTTAACGTAATAAAGCATTTTCATCGCCATGCATTAACAGAGGAGTAACCTAAAAGTAATTGAATAAAGCATTTTAAAAATCGTCTGAACAGGGCGAGGGATACGCTTGCTTAAGATTCAGTGCCATCCGTGAGGATGGCACCATTCTTTAAAATCAAAAGCTCGATATCTGCTATAGATAAGTACAAACAAACAACGGGGCGGGCTTGTTCAACCAGATGATAAAGTCGCGGCTCAGCCGCGCGACTTATCCTTGTTTGTTAGCGAGCGCCTACGCCCAACTAACGCCAGCAGGTAGCTTATAACTACTATACTCCAGATGCACCACCCTTCGATGGCTTGGATTATTTGCTTTACTCGAAGAGTGAAGTATATGTGGCCGCATGATGACGGCATCTGCCGCTTCTACTACACAAGGAACAGCACTTTTATTTAGTACTAATTCGCCTATTTCCTTCTGCTTTAATATACCGCGTTTATGGGTTCCTGGAATTACTTTTAAACATCCATTATTTTCATCAGAAGGGTCAAGATGCAAACGAAATGTAACCATACTATTAAGAACCGATACCGGAGGCTGGACATGATGTACTGCATCTTTTATTGACCAAGGACCCCAACCTTCCAATGCTATTTTTTTATTCAACGTGACTGTCTTATCTTGATGCCATGTTACAAGCCAGTTTTTATCCGGCGTTTTGTCAAAAAATATTGCTCGCACCAAACTCACTTGATCATTCAACAAATTACGCGCAATAGATAAAATAGCTTCATCTTTAGCTAGCGCCGAAATAGACTGGAATTTTTTCTCTAAATTTCTAACACCATATTTTTTTAATTTATCATTCTCAAGGTCAATATCTGCTTTGACTGACTCAATAATTTCAGACGAAATTAATGCTCTGCGTATTTCCACTCCGTCTTTTTCAAAATCTAGCACTGACAATTCATAGCCCTCTAACGTTATAGGTAAGCAAACGGTCAACACCGGGCTTTCCAAGTACGATGATTTCCAATTCCACGCCAAGCTAAAACAGCAAAAATAGGACACCCATAAATCAATTGTATTCTTTCACACAGCGGTTTCATCTCAACGCGAAAAGAACAGCACTGCGAATTTTAAGTATCTGCATGAAATCAATATTTTGAATATTGCAGTCGACAACGCAGATTTTGGTTCGTTATATTTTTCTACTGAACGAGCGACATTTTAGCACGGCCCCGGAATGCATATATAGCCATTAAATGACGTATCCCTTAATTATTCATACATGCTCTAATTCTTCAAAATAAATATCGGTATAACCTTTTTTGGTCAGGTATTTATAAACCTTTTCGCTGATGATGATACAATCAGTATCTTCATCCACTAAAAACAAATCGAAGTTGTAAGCCTTTTCAAGATTAACAACCAGTTTATTCACCACATGCATACCTTTACCAATGGTGCCGCATTCAGTTTTTTCCATATTCGCACAGGATATTCTGCCAATGATATTCAATAGCACATAATCATCAATGGTTCTTTCATTGACAGGATCATTAATGACAACTGGTTTGACTTCAATATTGTCGATACCGCAATCTAATAGGTCTTGATAAAATTGTTTAGTGCCAATAACCGCTGGATCCAGATAAAAAGTTGCCATTTCTCCATGAATAAACTCTTCATCAAGTGCAACAACCAAGGGAGATTCAAAGTTTTTTGAAAAAAAACTTCCTGTGGAAAACTCAGTTAATTCGTGGCTAACTTGATCAAGTAAAGTGCTATTGTCACGCACTTTTCTTGCCATAAGATAATATTTCATAAAACGCTTTTACTGGGCTTATGGGTTGTTAAACCTGCCTGTTTCTACAAATTTTGTAGCTATACAGAATACAAAAATTCTGCATTTATTTATATCTTTTTCTATCAGGTCAGAAACTTTGTCAAAATATTTAACTGTACTTTCCCTTGACGGATACTTGTTATTATATTTATTACTTTTATAGTCCTCGTAAGACCTTTTTCCAGCATAGTGCGAAACGATAGCAAAAATAGGCAAAAACCAAAAATAGAACGCCCATCAATTATTTTTTTATCGTGTTATTGCGAACATTCCCGGAGATGGGATTGAGTCAGGCTTTTATTTTATGAGCGTCTCTTTCTTTGCTCCCTGCGGAGAAAAATGTGGAAGACTTTCTGACTCATTTGGTCGCATAAACCAACGGATCAGATTCAACACAAAATCAGGCTTTCAATGCATTGGTATTTCTGTACAAGCGAACATTACAACAACTGCTGTACAAATAATCGAAAATCACAAACCAATCGATTATTAGCTGTTGATACAACTAAGCTCCCTTTTTTCAACCATTGATATAGTATTGTTTGCCGCAAAAATACCATAAACACTGAACCCCAAAGATACTACCAAAACAAAAAATATAGGTAGGGTCTTTATTTTTGCCGCCCTCCCATATGTGTATTTTGTTGGCTTAAATACTTTTTCACCAGGAAGCGGATGCTGCCCCAGCTTGAACACTCTAATGTTTTTAATGCCTTCTGTAAAAAATATAAATATAAACATAAACAAGGGGATACCAACAAATAAACCATAAAACACAAGGTGGATTCCTGTAATTTCACCATAACTATAACAATGAGCTACTTCCATATATTCAGTAAACCAAGGAAAGAACCACCACTTTAAAACAACAAATAGCGGAAAAAATATCAAAAAATATTTAAACAATAATTTGATTCTTTCTCGCATTGAATACTCTAGAGCAAATTCATTATTTTCTGTTGTCATACAAATTTTCTACCGCAGCATCTTCTACACCAAAAGAAAAACAGGACACCCATCAATTAATTTGGGTGCGACGGATTGCGCATGGAGTCATTAGTGATACCCCTCGCAATTAACTATATAGACACTCCCATTTTCAAAGTCAAACGTGATTCGCCAGTTACCACCAACAGAAATGGGCCACAAATTATCGAAAACCATAAATCGATCGAGTCTGATGAGATGGACACGCTCCTTATATGAGGCTCATCATAGCCAGGAAAAGAAGCGTTCATTCAATTCCATCAGGAGCGAGTCCATGAACAAGACTAATATCATTGGTGTCGATTTGGCA
>JAKIUF010000062.1 GCA_021647705.1 Gammaproteobacteria bacterium
CCTCAATCAGTTTGTAATCAAGCATGTCACAATATTAGCAACACTAATGATATCTGAAAACTATTAATTTTACTTTTGTGTTTCTGCCGCTTAATTTGCCTTTACATAACTTGCTTCTGTGGAGGGTTTGATGTTTTCTTTTTTTCAAGGGATGGGCATTGGCGGCGTCTTGATCATCGCCATCGGCGCGCAAAACGCTTTTGTCCTGTCGCAAGGGGTGCGGCGGAATTATCCGTTACAGACCGCCATCGTCTGCAGTTTCTGCGATTCAGCTCTGATCCTGATCGGCGTCAGCGGCGTCGCCGCTCTGGTTGCCAGTAACCCGCAACTGGCCAATCTGGCAACCTGGTTCGGTGGCCTTTTTCTGCTCTGGTACGGCGGTCGCTCCTTCCGTTCGGCACTGCACGGCGGCAGCATGGCGGCCAATCCCGGCAGCACCCTTTCGCGCCGCAAGTTGCTCTGGGCAACCCTGGCACTGACCTTTCTCAACCCGCATGTCTATCTCGACACCATCGTACTGATCGGTGGCGTCAGCGGCCAATTAGCACTCTCCGAACGCTATCTGTTCGGCGCCGGAGCGATCAGCGCCTCAACCCTCTGGTTTTTCAGCCTCAGCTTAGGTGCGGGCCTGCTGGCCCCGCTGTTCCGCAAACCGCTTGCCTGGCGCTGCCTCGACGGCTTCGTCTGCCTGACCATGTGGGGCATCGCCCTCTCCCTGCTCTGGCCGGAGCTGCAACAACTGCTCTGACCCAAAGCACCCACCTGCCACTTTCAGCACCGCAGAAAATTCCACTGGTAACGTTGTAGATCGAGCCGTTGTCCGGCGTCAAAATGGAGCCCCTCAGCAACCAGCAGATCGTATTGCAGAATATTCCCCTCGCCATCGGTGCGGGTACTGACCTGCCCCTTGCTGTTGATCACTCGCTGCCAGGGGGTATCGTTGCCGGGCGGCAGCGCGGCCAGGGCAAACCCGACCGTCCGCGCGGAACAACCGACCAGTCGTCCGAGCTGTCCGTAGGTCGTAACGTAGCCAGCCGGAATCTGCCGGACCAGAAGATAGATGCGTTGATAAATAGGAGTGGGGGTTTGCTGTGACATCGGTTCTTCCTTTCAGGCTGCGCGGACAGGTTGCATCAGCAGCGCACAGTTTAAAATCACCGGCCAGAAACTTAACCGCCCGAGTACGGCACTTTACATTCGCGCAACCGCAGAGGTACACTTCTTTGCCAAGAAACCAACGCTGTGAGGACGCAATGTCGAAAGAAACCAATCAACACCCCTTTGATGCCTTGACCCCTGATTTCATCATGGATGCTATCGAATCGCAGAACTACCGCTGTGACTGCCGGATTCTGACCCTGAACAGCTACGAAAACCGGGTCTATCAGGTGGGCATTGAAGATGTCGAGCCGATTATCGTCAAATTTTACCGGCCCAACCGCTGGACGGACGCGGCGATTCAGGAAGAACACGATTTTGCCGAAGCGCTGGCACAGTCGGAGATTCCGGCAATAGCGCCGTTGCGGGATGCTGCCGGGAATAGTTTGTTCGAGCACGCCGGGTTTCGTTTTGCGATTTACCCGCGTCGCGGTGGCCGCACCCCTGATCTGGAAGACCTGGATAACTTGGTGTGGATGGGGCGTTTCCTGGGGCGTATTCATGCCATCGGTGCTACCGGGGATTTTCAGCATCGGCCGGCACTGGATATCGAAAGCTTTGGCCGGGAGCCGTTTCTCTACATCATGTCCGCCAATGTTGTGCCGGGCGACTTGCATGAAGCCTATTCAACATTAGTGGAGGACGTACTCAAACAGGTGCAGGCCGGTTTTGATCGGGCGGGTGTTGCCGAAGGGAAAGTGGCGCAAATACGCCTGCATGGTGACTGCCACCCCGGCAATATTTTATGGACGGATGGTGGCCCGCATTTTGTGGATTTCGATGATGCACGCACGGGCCCGGCGATACAGGATTTGTGGATGCTGCTCTCCGGTGAGCGAGCGCAGATGACCGGGCAAATCGACGAAATATTGTCGGGTTACAGCGAATTTATGGATTTTAATCCACGCGAGCTACACTTGATTGAACCGCTGCGCACACTACGCATGATTCACTACTCCGCATGGCTGGCACGGCGCTGGGATGATCCCACATTCCCCATGCATTTTCCGTGGTTCGCAGAACCACGTTACTGGGAGGAGCAGATACTCGCATTGCGGGAACAGGCGGCGATGATGAATGAACCACCGTTGCAATGGATGGGATAAAGCCGGGTGGGCTCGCTTGTTTGATACTTTTCAAAAAAAACAGCAGGACTTGCAAAATATGAGCAAACACTATGATCTGATCAGCATCGGTGGCGGCAGTGGCGGCCTTTCCGCAGCAGAGCGCGGTGCCGTATACGGTGCCAAATGTGCTGTCATCGAAAGCGGTAAAATGGGCGGCACCTGTGTCAACGTCGGCTGCGTACCAAAGAAGGTAATGTGGTACGGCGCAGAAATGGCAGCGGCCCTGAAGAATGCGCCGAGTTACGGTTTTGACATCCGCGTTGATGGTTTTGAATGGGCCAGACTGGTGGAGGCGCGTGAAGCCTACATCAAAGGCATCAATGACTGGTACGGCAATTATCTGGCAGATTCGAACATTGATGAAATTCGGGGCACAGCGCGTTTTGTGGATGCCAAAACGCTGGAAGTGAACGGTGAGCAGTACACAGCGGATCATATTGTCATTGCGCCCGGCGGAGTACCATCGGTACCGGATACAACGGGAGCCGAACTAGGCATTACCTCCGACGGTTTTTTTGCTCTTACTGAACAGCCCAAACGTGTTGCCGTAGTGGGAGCCGGTTACATCGCTGTAGAGCTGGCAGGTGTGCTGAATGCATTGGGCAGTGATGTGTCATTGTTGCTGCGTCGGGAGCATTTTCTCAGCAGTTTTGATGCCATGCTGCGTGACACCTTGATGGAAGAAATGGTCAACGATGGTGTGAACGTGATGCCTAACATTACATGCACAGAAATCGAAAAAGCGAATGGTGGTAGTTTGACGCTGAGTTTCCCCAACGGCCAGCAACTCACCGAAGTTGATCAACTGATTTGGGCTATTGGCCGCACGCCCAACACAGAAGCGCTTAATCTGGTGGCTGCCGGTGTAGAGCAGGATGAACGTGGCTACGTGCCCACCGATGAATTCCAGAATACCAATGTAGCGGGTGTGTACGCCGTGGGTGATGTCACTGGTCGCGCCCAACTTACGCCCGTGGCCATTGCAGCAGCACGACGCCTGTCGGACCGCCTGTTCAATCATCAGCATGATCGTAAGCTGGATTACAGCAACATTCCCACGGTAATGTTTAGCCATCCGCCCATCGGCACTGTGGGCCTCAGTGAAGAAGACGCGCGCAAGCAACATGGTGACGCGGTAAAGGTATATCAAACGCGATTTACCGCCATGGCCCACGCCTTTACTAAACACCAACCCACTACAGCCATGAAACTGGTTTGCGTGGGCGCGCAGGAAAAAGTGGTTGGTGTGCATGTGATTGGCCAGGGGGCTGACGAAATGTTGCAGGGTTTTGCTGTGGCGCTGAAAATGGGAGCGACCAAAGCGGATTTCGACAACACCGTGGCCATTCATCCCACCAGCGCCGAAGAGCTGGTGACTTTAAAATAAGATTCCGGTGCGTTATTCATGTGATAATTGCAGAACCCGCAATTATCGTATGGACAGAGCATCATCAGGTTAAACGACAACATGGAAAATATTCGACGTTATCAGGGCATCACCCCCACACTGGACGAAACCGTTTTTGTTGACGATACCGCACTGGTTATCGGCGATGTGGTTATCGGCAAAGACAGCTCCATCTGGCCCATGACCGTGGTGCGTGGCGATGTGAATAAAATCCGTATTGGTAAACGCAGCAATATCCAGGACAGCAGCGTAATTCACGTGACTCACCCGCACACCGACACGCCTGAAGGCTATGCGGTGGATGTGGGAGACAATGTCACTGTTGGCCACAAAGTGATTCTGCATGGCTGCACAGTGGGTGATCATTGCCTGGTGGGTATGGGTTCCACCATCATGGATGGCGCGCTACTGGAGCCTTTTGTATTGCTGGGTGCGGGCAGTCTGGTATCGCCTGGAAAAGTATTGCAAGGAGGCTATTTATGGTTGGGCAGTCCGGTGCGCAAAGTGCGGCCACTGTCGGACGAAGAGCGCAAGTGGATTGAATATTCCGCGCAGCATTATGTGGATTTGAAAGAACGGCATTTGGAATCTGAGTAGAGGTTTCTGCATGGGCAAAAACGTGCCTATATCAATGTTATTAACTGATGTTACACAGGCCATAAATATGTGTTAAGCGCTAAAATATCTGTTTTAAGAATCACCGGGTATTTAACGCAGAGGTCGCAGAGACGCAAAGGACGCAGAGAAAAACACTAAAAACTTTGCGATTTCTGCGTTTATAACACACCTCTTGTCAGTAGCGTAGGTTGGCGGTGAGCTTGCGAACCCCAACATCACCGATTTGAGCCGTTACTGTGTATTTTTAAGGGATGATATGTTTTTCAGTCTGCCTAGATAATCCACATAACGATTTTGTGCCTGACGAAAAAAGATATTGCATTGGGTAAGTTGCAGTGTAAGGGGATTGTTTCGTATTTTTTCTACATAGGGGTTAAGTTCAATGACCACCTCGATGGACCCCGAATGTGTGCTTATCATGGACTGTATACGCTCGAATAATTTTTTCTTTTCGCTGATCGACTGTTGCGCCTGATGTCCAAAAGGATTAGTGCCCGGCATGCGCAATATGAGGGTGTGTTGACACATTGGCGCTGCAATGGGGAATTGGTTTTTATCTAAGTAAACTTCAAATTGACCATTTTCAGTTTCAAAAGTATTTTTCCGGGTGTCGCCTAAGCTCAAGCGGGTATTATCAGGGGTTAGCGTGTAACTGATGTGGTAATAATCTGAATATTTCCCTTTGCTTATGACGATAGGCGAAGTGTTAGTCGCAAGCATTGATTCCGCACTGCAAGCAATTTCGGAGGCGGCGACAATGAGTACACAGCAATGCAGTAATAATTTTCGCAATGCATTTTGTTTTATCAGTCTCATGGCATGCCGATTTCAAGTCGATTGGGGTAATTAAAGCCAGGTTAATTTATAGTGGGTTAACTTGTGGCAAATTAACAAAGGTTTTTTCAGCAATAGTTCGCAACTATATATTTTAAGAGCACTGATTCAGGTAAGTTAAACGACCCTTACCGCCGACGTAGGTATTCCACAGAGTGACATATTCATGCGCTACGCCTTTACCTAATGGAGTGTTGTAATATTGTTTCCAGTATGCAGCCATGAGGCTCAAATCATCAAACCGGGGTAGCGCTGTTGGTACACGCCTATAATGTACGCGTGCCATCGCTGCAGCATAGCTGTCATTATGTTCTAATTCAGAATGTTTATTGGCTTCCGGTGATGTTAGCAAAGCAGTCACTTTTTTAGCCAAATCAGACTTAAATTTTAAATAATTATTCCAGATATCATCATGCGTGGCGGGTTCCATCTGAAAATAACCCACAGCAGGCCCACCTCCCACTTGCTTGCGGTATTTGAAATTCAGACTTTCTTTAATTGACGTGCCCAGTAACAATCGAGCCGCCGATTTGCTGTAAGGAATCTCGGTGGCGAGATGACACAGCACGGGTTCAATGATTTTCGTTAAGTAAGATTGGGGCGTTGGGTTCTGTATAGAGCCCTTAAACAGGTCGGGCATATCTTTGTTTCCCTAGTTAAATATGTGGCCAACAAGCTCATACTGAGCATTTGGCGATGTTAATTTGATCTAAAGTGAAAGTCTAGTACATTGTCGTGCGCCAATTGTTGGATTCAGTTGGTCTGTCAGCATTCAGGGCAAGGCGCGTCTTGCCGCGAATGGCTATAGTCCTTTGCACCAACAGTAGGCGCTTTAGACGAGAGACAGAACGCAGTCCTGGTTTTCATGTGGGCACAAAAAATGTGCCTACATGGTTTTTTTGTTGGCGTTATGAAGAATAGTGATGATTTCAGCGTGCCCATTGATGACTGCCAGCAGTAGTGCTGTAAGGCGATATTTAGCGGTGTGGTTCAATTCTGCGCCATGTTTAACGAGTAATTGAACAAGCGGGGTATCTCCGCGACAAGCTGCATTGATTAATGCCGTCTGGCTGTAGCGGTCCAGCGAGTTGATGTCAGCTCCTTCGTTTAAAAGGAGGAGGACTCGTCCGCAATCACCGCATTGTGTTGATTCGTGCCAGTCTTTTTTCATATAAAAAATTATTTGTGCTCAAGTGTTATTGTCGCGATAAAGAGCACCGGGAGCCCAATATTCTTCCAGTGCAAGCATGGCTTCTTCTTTGTAAATTGATTTCTCGTCGAAGGCCAGGATATCAAGAACTTTCACGATAACATCTTCTTGTTGCTTGTTTAGCATCTTCAGTCTTGGTGGTTCTCTGTCTGGTGGACTGAAGGAAGAGAGCAGTGCATCAATCACCATTGATGTGCTGGTGGTGTAGTTACGTAACGTGAAGTTCATTAATATTGGTAGATAATGTTTCCATGAGTCGGCATCCAGGTAGTTTATGCCATCATAATAACTTTCCAGATATTCATCTGTTGGTGCATCCAACAGGTATCGAATGGCAATATGTCATTGTAATTATCGGCTTCGCAGCCACTACGCAATGTCATTGGCGGTAAATAATTATCGTCAAAACCAAAAGCCCTGTTGATATCATCGGTGAGCATGCTTGTTCTCTGATTGCCAAATAGAACTATTCCTCAATACCACTTTTGAGCTTTCGTTTTTTGGATTCTCCAATTTCATTCCAATGTTTATTACACAATGCCCCTTCAAATGAATACAAATAGTAACAGACGGGTAGCGTTTCATTGGGATGATTCCTCTTAATCATTTTATGTGCCTCAATAGCACCATAGAATCTCAACGCCTCTTCAGAAAAAATACCCGCCTCATTTAACCGGTTGGCTATTTTAGCGCCAATATTTTTTAGCTCGGTTAATGTTCTATTTGTCGTCATAGACTTGAATGGTGCTCCTCAGATGGCGGGGAAGTCATTACCCCAGCGTATTGTGTTCCACCCAGTGCGAGTTTGCGCCTATCTTTTCCTGTTTCCAGAACGGTGCTCGTGTTTTTAATTCTTCGATCAGGTAGCGGCAGGCAGGAAATGACTCACTGCGATGTGCTGACCACACCGCAAGTAATACGATGGGGTCGTTGGGTTGAATGTCGCCATAGCGGTGAATGATCAGCGTGTCGAGTATATCCCAGCGTTGTCCAGCTTCACTGGAAATAGCTTCCAGGTGTTTTTGCGTCATGGCCGGGTAGTGTTCCAGGGTCATGGCTTGCACGTCGTTGCCGTCATTGAAATCGCGCATGGTGCCGACGAAGATGGACGTAGCACCGAATTTTCCGGCTAATTCCGGTTTGGCATTTTGATAGGCTTGTAATGCCTGCCAGGGGTCAAAGGGCTTGCCGCGCAGCTCTACGGACATGATCAGCCTCCCGTAACCGGTGGGAAAAAGGCGACTTCGTCTCCATCTTTTACTGTTTCGTTCAGGCTGGCGTATTCCATGTTGATGGCTACGAGCATGTTACCGATAGGGTCATGATTATCGGTTGCGATTCGCCAGACATCAGCCGCTGTGGCGATGTTGTCGGTGTTCAGGCTGACGTCAGATTTACCGATGGTTTCCCGCAGGCTGGCAAAAAATTTGACAGTGATGCTCATGGTGAGGCTCCCGGTATTTGGTCATTGAAGGAGATTAAGAGCGATAAGTTTAAAGAGTATACTGTGTTTCATGTTAACTTTTTTGAAAAACACGCGGACAATAAAGTATGGATAAAAAACCTTCCAAACCGACTCAATCGGACCTCAGTCATTTCAATAATGCAGGTGAGGCACACATGGTGGATGTGGGCGACAAGGCTGTGACCCGGCGCATTGCCGTGGCCGGAGGCCGTATAGTGATGTTGCCCGAGACGTTGCAACTTATCGTCAGCGGCCAGCATGGCAAGGGTGATGTGCTGGGCATTGCGCGGGTGGCGGGTATTATGGCGGCGAAAAAAACCTCGGAACTGATACCATTGTGTCACCCGTTGGCAATCAGCAAGGTGACGGTGGATTTGCAAACGGACGAGGCGGCAAATGCGGTGCTGTGCCAGGCTACGGTGCATACCAGCGGTCAGACTGGCGTGGAAATGGAGGCGCTGACTGCCGTACAGATTGCTTTGCTGACTGTTTACGATATGTGCAAGGCGGTGGATCGTGGCATGGTGATGACAGATGTGGGGTTGTTGGAAAAGCGGGGTGGCAAGTCGGGAGTGTGGCGTCGAGACGTAGGGTGCCAAAATCAAGATTAACGCGCTCTAATCAAACCTCACATCCAGCGCCCCGCACAAAAACTGCATGTAGCGCGTGGCGTATTCAAAATGCGTTACGGTGTCGTGTAAGAAATCGGCAGATAACACCTGCTCCCGAGGGAAATGCTCAATGGCGATAAAGTCCTTGCGTTTAAGGTCTTCCAGCAGAGGGTGGTCTTTGGCAAAGCCGCGCGGTGCATTTTTCAGTGATTCGCCACCCAGGGCGTAGTGTTGTTCAAAGCCGCTGTCATCACGCGCGGCCAGCCATTTGTCGCTTTTGTCGCGAATTGCCTCGCGAATTTGTCCCAGTGCTGTGGAGTCCGGTCTCCAGATGCCTACACCAAAAAAACATTCCTGCGGTGCGATGTGCAGGTAGTAGCCCGGTGCATGTACGTCCTTGCCCACTTCGTGACGGAACTGGATGCCGATATTGGTTTTGTACGGTGTTTTGTCTTTGCCGAATCGTGTGTCCCGGTAGACGCGCATCAGTGAGCCCCCCACTTTTTTGGGTACCGCCAGAAAGCGCGGTGCAATAAGTTGCAGCTCCGGCGCAATGTCTTCGATAAACGCCAGTGCCGGGCCACGCACACATTCTTCATAACGCGGTTTGTTGTCGTTAAACCATTCGCGGTCATTGTTACGCGAAAGCTCGGTGAGAAAAGTAAAAGTGGCTTTGGTGAAATAGGCCGGAGCAGATTTTTTTGGGCTCATTTTTTGTCCGTTAAATAAAAAAAGGGGATGCAAAGTTTTGATAAATAGCACAGGGCTTTGGTTGAATCCTCGCCAACAGTCTGCAACCATCGGTACATGAACTTATCATTCACTAAAATGCACGGTTTGGGCAATGACTTTGTGGTGATCGATGCGATTAATCAGTCGGTGAACCTGAGTCCTGAGCAGGTGCATCTGATTGCTGATCGCCATCGTGGTGTTGGTTGTGACCAGCTTTTGCTGGTGGAGTCCTCAAATTCTCCCGATGTGGATTTCAGGTATCGAATTTTCAACGCTGATGGTGGGGAAGTGGAACAGTGTGGTAATGGTGCCCGTTGTTTTGCGCAATTTGTGGTGGAGAAATGCCTCACGCAAAAAACACAAATCAGCGTGGAAACTGCCTCGGGTATTATCCGGCCCCAATTGGAGGCTGATGGACAGGTCACGGTAGATATGGGAACCCCCTGTTTTGCCCCAGCCAGCCTGCTGTTTGACAAGAAAGTGGAATCTGATCGTTATTTAATAACAGTTAATGATGTTGATGTGGAGATTGGTGCTGTTTCAATGGGCAATCCACATGCTGTTGTGTTGGTGGATGATGTCTCCACAGCCCCTGTTGCCCGCTTGGGCCCGGCCATTGAAGGCCATGCGTTATTTTCGCAACGGGTCAATGTGGGGTTCATGCAGGTGGTGTCACGGAATCACGTACGCCTGCGGGTATTTGAGCGCGGCGCGGGTGAGACTCAAGCCTGTGGTACCGGTGCCTGCGCGGCGATGGCAGTGGCGCATCGGTGGGGAATGGTGGATGATGCAGTGTCGGTTGAGTTGCCGGGAGGGCGATTATTGATTCACTGGCCGGGTGGGGAATCACCGTTGTTGATGACTGGTCCGGCACAAACCGTGTTTACAGGGACGATAGAAATCTAATCTGGTACATGTGACGTATCCCGAAGTTGAAGTTAATTAGAGAGAATCAAACGTGAGCAATCAAAAAACCACGGCATCAAAATCCGCAAATACCGGCTCGCAGCCAGACGAGCAGAGCGTTGCCGATTATCTGCGACGCCACCCCGGTTTTTTTGAAGATAAGCCGACACTGCTGGCGGACTTGCGCGTACCTCATGCCACAGGTTCGGCCGTTTCGCTGGTGGAACGTCAGGTAGCCGTGTTGCGCGAAAGCAATGCTGGTTTGCAAAAGCAGTTGAAAGAGCTGGTTCAAGTGGCCCGGGAAAATGGTCAGCTGAATGTCCAGTTGCATAAATTTACACTACAGATTATCGCAAACGATTCGCTCGATGCTTTACTGATCCTGATCAATAAACAACTGTGCCGCAATTTTTCTGCCAGTCGGGTGGCGTTGCGTTTGCTGGTGGGGGCGGGTGATGGCAAGTCGGTTTCCCGTGATGAATTTCCTGCGGATGCCGATGCCTTCCGTGGCCTGTTCCGCCGTCTGCTCAGTGCAGGCAAACCCCATTGCGGGCCGTTGAATGGTGAGCAACTGGTGGCCTTGTTTGGCGAGCAGGCTGAGAGCATTGCCTCCAGTGCGGTGCTGCCGCTGGGTAAGCAGGGTGATCTGGGTTTGCTGGCCATCGGCAGTTTTGAAAAAGACCGTTATCACACCAGTATGGATACCAGTTTTCTGGATAATCTGGCGGAAGTGATCACGGTGGCTATGGGTAAATACCTGGACACAGGCTCCT
This sequence comes from Gammaproteobacteria bacterium, assembly GCA_021647705.1. GTDB lineage: Bacteria > Pseudomonadota > Gammaproteobacteria > SZUA-152 > SZUA-152 > SZUA-152. The sequence goes on from JAKIUF010000062.1 coordinate 10,843, forward strand.
AGCCGATCAGGCTCTGTGTTGATGCAACACACTGCACAGCAATGGATCGACCGTTTCCTGCAACACCTCAAAACCGAACGGCGCTTGTCGCCGCACACTTTCAGTAATTATCAGCGTGATTTGCGCGGTATCGTTGCCTACTGCGATGCTGCCGAAGTGACAGACTGGGCATCACTGGATGCCAAACATGTACGGGCCTGGTTGGCGACTCGCCACCGGCAAGGCATTGGTGGCCGGAGTCTGGCACGGGCACTGTCTGCCCTGCGCAGTTTTTTACGGTTTTTGATGCGTGAAGGCCATCTACAAAAAAATGTGGCGCAAGGAGTACAGGCTCCCAAAGCACCGCGCAAATTACCCGAACCACTGGATGTGGATGAGATGACGCAATTGCTGTCGATGGCGGGTGATGCGGATGACCCGCTCGTCGTGCGTGATAATGCCATGCTGGAGTTGATGTATTCTGCCGGGTTGCGTCTGGCCGAGCTGGTGTCGCTGGACGTGGGGCAGATTGATCTGGCTGATGGCAGTGTCGAGGTGCTGGGCAAAGGCAACAAAACACGGGTAGTACCGGTGGGGCGCTATGCGCGCGAGGCCATTATTGTCTGGCAGCAGCAGCGTGTGGCGTTGGCTAATGAGGATGAGTCAGCGCTGTTTGTTGGTCAGCGTGGCGCACGACTCACACCCCGCGCCGTGCAGCAGCGTTTCCGTCAGCGGGGTATTCAGCAAGGTATAACCAGCCGGGTGCATCCGCACAAATTGCGCCATGCATTCGCCAGCCACCTGCTGGAGTCCAGCGGTGATTTACGAGCAGTACAGGAATTGTTGGGGCACGCGGACATCAGCACCACACAAATTTACACCCATCTGGATTTTCAGCGTCTCGCCGAGGTCTATGATAAAGCGCACCCGAGAGCCAGAAACAGCACTACCCGCAAGGGCAAGTCCGGGAAATTACCCTGAGCAGCCTGTTGGCTGTCGATATGGTGTAAACTTTCTGCCCTGTTTTTTATCGAGCTTATGAGGAATCACGTTGGAACAATTTCACGGTACTACAATTCTTTCGGTGCGTCGTAACGGATCGGTTGTGATCGGTGGCGACGGTCAGGTGTCGATGGGTAATACCATCATGAAGGGTAATGCGCGCAAGGTGCGACGTTTGTATCACAACAAAGTGATCGCTGGTTTTGCCGGAGGCACGGCAGATGCCTTTACCCTGTTTGAGCGTTTTGAAGGCAAGCTGGAAAAGCATCAGGGGCATTTAACGCGCGCTGCGGTGGAGCTGGCCAAAGACTGGCGGACTGACCGCATGCTGCGCCGACTGGAAGCCTTGTTGTCGGTGGCCGATGAAACTGCCTCGCTGGTGATTTCCGGCAATGGTGATGTCATCGAGCCTGAGCACGACGTGATCGCCATCGGGTCCGGCGGTTCTTTTGCGGAGGCGGCTGCACGCGCATTGATGCAAAATACCGAACTGGATGCACGCGCCGTGTGCGAAAAAGCATTAACCATTGCTTCGGAAATTTGTGTTTATACCAACGATAATTTCACCATCGAAGAATTACATCCGGGTGAGTCAGGCAAAGGGAAGGCAAGCTAATGTCAAAATTATCAACAGAAATCAGTTCGCAAATGACCCCTCGCGAAATTGTGCAGGAGCTGGACAAACATATTATCGGTCAGGATGATGCCAAACGTGCCGTGGCCATTGCGTTGCGTAATCGCTGGCGGCGCTCGCAAGTGGACGATGCACTGAAGAATGAAATTACCCCGAAAAATATTTTGATGATCGGCCCCACCGGCGTGGGTAAAACGGAAATCGCCCGCCGTTTGGCCAGACTGGCCAATGCACCGTTTGTGAAAGTGGAAGCCACCAAATTTACCGAGGTGGGTTATGTGGGGCGCGATGTGGAATCCATTATTCGTGACCTGATTGATATTTCCATCAAACTGGTGCGTGAACAGGAAGTGAAAAAAGTGCGCTTCCGTGCTGAAGAAGCGGCAGAGGATCGTATTCTTGATATTTTGTTGCGCCCGGCACGCAGCAGTAATTTTGGTTTTGGTACGGGTGAAGATGGTGAGGAAAAAGAATCCACCGAAGAATCCGGCACCCGGCAGAAGTTTCGCAAAAAGTTACGCGAGGGTGATCTCGATGACAAGGAAATTGAAGTGGAACTAAGCGCCAGCCCCATGGGGGTGGAAATCATGGCTCCCCCCGGCATGGAAGAAATGAGCAGTCAGTTGCAGGGACTGTTTCAGAATATGGGCAGTGGCCGCACGGCTACCCGCAAACTGAAAATCAAAGATGCCTTCAAACTGCTGACCGATGAAGAAGCGGGCAAGCTGCTCAACGAAGAAGAAATTAAATTATGTGCCGTGGATAATGTCGAACAAAACGGCATTGTGTTTCTCGATGAGATGGACAAAATCTGCAAGCGTGGAGAAAGTTCCGGGCCAGATGTGTCGCGTGAAGGTGTGCAGCGGGATTTATTGCCACTGGTAGAAGGCTGCACGGTGTCCACCAAACACGGCATGGTAAAAACAGATCATATTTTGTTTGTTGCCTCCGGAGCCTTTCATTTGTCCAAACCATCGGACCTGATTCCTGAATTGCAGGGGCGTTTACCCATTCGTGTTGAACTGAGCGCGTTGAGTGTGGAAGATTTTGTACGCATTCTCACCGAGCCCGATGCCTCATTAACGGAACAATACAGCGCCTTGCTGGCCACCGAAGGAGTCACACTCACCTTCACCGACGACGGGATTTCACGTATCGCTGAAGTGGCCTGGCAGGTTAACGAACGCACCGACAATATCGGCGCGCGTCGTTTGCACACGGTAGTGGAACGTTTGCTGGAAGAAATTTCATTCGCTGCCGCCGACCAAAGTGGTACCAGTGTCACTGTGGATGCAGAATATGTGGACAAACACCTTGGTGAACTGGCCAAAAATGAAGATTTGAGCCGATATATTTTATAACGGCGACCAATAGTATTAACGGAGAACCACCATGACCACGACTCCAAAGCCGAAAGATATCCACCTGCATCAGGCTTCGCGTGTGCTGGAAATTGTTTTTGACGACGACAGTCGTTTTGAATACCCCTGTGAGTACCTGCGCGTGTACTCACCCTCGGCAGAAGTGCGGGGGCATGGTCCCGGTCAGGAAGTGCTGCAAACGGGTAAGGAAAATGTCAATATTGCCGGCATTGAACCGGTGGGCAATTACGCCATCCAACTGGAATTTGATGACGGCCACAATACCGGTATTTATTCCTGGGATATATTGTATACATTGGGGCGTGATAAATCTGAATTGTGGGCTGAATATCTGAATCGTCTGGAAAAGGCCGGGTATAAACGCAAGGCGTGAGTGACAGTGCCGGGAAACCATAAATAAAATATGAATCAAGGGCTAATACCGCCATTCCAGCATGTTTTTAGCCGGAATCCAGGAGCTGAAACCCCGGGAAAATATTCCAGTGCTATATTTAGCGGTGCTGACAAGTGGTGTGTTATGAACGCAGAGGTCACAGAGAAAACACTAAAAACTCTGTGTTCTCTGCGTCTCTGTGACCTCTGCGTTAAATACCCGGTAATTTTTAAAATAGATGCTTTTAGCGCTTGATTCACATTTAAAGACGGTATCATTAAACATGACAAATACTGCCGATAGCGAAAACACAGAAAACACCACGCACTTTGGTTATGAACAGGTGCGCGCCGAAGAAAAGGCAGGCAGAGTCGCCGGGGTCTTTCATTCTGTTGCCGACAGTTATGATGTCATGAATGATCTGATGTCCATGGGCGTGCATCGCCTGTGGAAGCGTTACACCATTGAAATGAGTGGTGTGCGTGCCGGTCAGCGCGTGCTGGATATTGCCGGTGGTACGGGCGACCTGGCGGCAAAATTTTCCGCACTGGTGGGCGACCGTGGTGAGGTGGTGCTGGCGGACATCAACGAGTCCATGCTCCGAGTGGGGCGCGAGCGGCTGATTAATCGTGGCGTGTTGTCCAACATGGAATATGTACAGGCCAATGCCGAGTGCCTGCCCTTTCCTGATAATTATTTTGATTGCATCACCATTGCCTTTGGTTTACGCAATGTCACCGACAAAGACGCAGCATTGCGCTCCATGCAGCGCATTCTTAAACCGGGTGGCCGGTTGCTGGTGCTGGAATTTTCCAAACCTGTCACGCCAGGGCTTGCCACGGTTTACGATACCTATTCATTCAAATTATTGCCGCTGATGGGAAAACTGGTGGCTAAAGACGAAGAAAGCTATCGTTATCTGGCCGAGTCCATTCGTATGCATCCCGGTCAGGATGAACTGAAAACCATGATGGAAGCAGCGGGCCTTGAGCGTTGTGATTATTTTAATCTCAGCGGCGGTATTGTTGCCCTGCATCGGGGTTATAAATTGTGAACGTTGATTTGCCTGAACCCCCAATTCAATATGCCGGTTTTTGGCAGCGGGTGGGCGCGACACTGATTGATAGCGTGCTGTTTATGATTATCATCGGTTTGCTGATGGGGCCGGTTATTATGGGCGCAGAATTATTGACCGGCGAAGGCTTGGTGCGAACAGCGGTGGGTTTTTTGTTAACCATTATTTTATGGCTCAAATTTCTTGGTACGCCGGGAAAGTTGCTGCTGGATTGTCAGATCGTGGATGCGGACAGTTTTAAACCCATGTCAGTCAAGCAGGCTGCTTTGCGGTATGTTGCCTACCTCGCCTCCATTTTGCCTTTGTTACTGGGTTTTTTATGGGTGGCGCGAGACAAACGTAAACAGGCATTTCATGACAAGATTGCCAACACCGTAGTGTTGTACAAGTCAGGTATAGAGACTGATGATGAATCACAAAAAAGCCTTGAGCAATTGATGGGTGAATTACGGTGAATCACCTGCCCACGGCAATCACCGCCAGTATCGAAATGGCTGTGAACCGTGTTTTGCAGTTAGACGAAGACACCCTTGCCCGCCTGCAAGACCTCCAGGGAAAAGTAATTGCTATCGAAGTGCGTGGACTGGATGTGTCGCTGTACCTGATTCCCGGCCCCGGAAAATTATCCGTTTATGGTCGTTTTGAAGGTGAACCCGACACGGTGTTGCGTGGCACGCCTCTGGCCTTAATGCGCATGGGGCTGGTCAAACATGCAGGTGACGTATTGTTTGCAGGCGATGTGGAAATCAGTGGCGATGTAGAATTGGGACAACAGTTCAGCGAAATCCTCGATGCACTGGATATTGACTGGGAGGAACACCTCTCACATGTCACGGGCGATCTGGTGGCGCACAAGCTGGGCAATGTTGTGCGCAGTGCCTTGTCCTGGGGACAACAGACCGTGGATACCTTGGGGCAGGATGCTGCAGAATATTTTCAGGAAGAAAGTGAAACGCTGCCCAATCACGATGAAGTGGAAAATTATGTATCACAAGTGGATGTGTTACGTGCCGATGTGGATCGTATGGCAGCGCGTGTACGGCGACTGGAAGATCATCTGAACAACAAGCCGACACCCAAAAATAACGGAGAGGTAGAGTGATCGGGTTCCGGCAGGCATTGCGTTTATTACACATCAATAATGTTTTGGGTCGCCACGGGCTTGATGAAATTATTTTTGCCACCCACCTGTTCCGTCCGGTGCGGTTTTTACAATACCTGTCCCCCTGGCGCTGGTTTCGGCGTGAAAAACTTCCCCGGGGTGTGCGCATTCGCCGCAGCCTGGAAGATCTTGGCCCCATTTTTATCAAGTTTGGTCAGATACTTTCTACACGCCGTGATTTGTTACCCGATGATATTGCTGATGAGCTGGCACAGCTACAGGATAACGTGCCCGCTTTTCCTGGCAGTCAGGCACGCACCATCATTGAAAAGAGTCTCGGTCAGTCAGTGACGGAAGTATTTACACGTTTTGACGAACAGCCACTGGCCTCGGCGTCCATCGCACAAGTACACACAGCAAGCTTGCTGGATGGTCGAGAAGTGGTGGTCAAAGTGGTGCGTCCCGACATTGAAAAAACCATTCGCCGTGACCTTGCCCTGATGCATACTCTCGCCGGATTGGCGATGCGTTACTGGGCCGATGGCCGACGCCTGCGCCCATGCGAAGTTGTGGAAGAGTTTGAAAAAACCATACTGGATGAACTGGACCTGATGCGTGAAGCCAGTTCAGCCTCCATATTGCGACGTAACTTCTCGGGGTCCGATTTGTTATATGTCCCTGAAGTCCACTGGCCATTGACCCGTGGCAATGTGATGGTGATGGAGCGTATCCATGGCATTCCGGTCAGTAATGTGGACATGCTGAAAGAGCAGGGTGTTGATCTTAAAAAACTCTCTGAACACGGTGTGGAAATCTTTTTCACCCAGGTATTTCGCGATAATTTTTTTCATGCCGACATGCACCCCGGTAATATTTTTGTCGAGCCCGGTGGTCGTTATATTGCCGTGGATTTTGGCATCATGGGCACACTGAGTCACGATGATCAGCATTATCTGGCGGGTAACTTTCTGGCCTTTTTTCAGCGTGACTATCGCAAGGTGGCAGAGTTACATGTGGAATCCGGCTGGGTGCCGGAAGATACACGGGTGGAAGAATTTGAAGCCGCAATACGCACGGTGTGCGAACCTATTTTTGAGCGCCCTTTGAAAGATATCTCGTTTGGTCTTTTATTGTTACGCCTGTTCCAGACAGCACGGCGGTTCAACATGGAAATACAGCCGCAGTTGGTGTTGCTGCAAAAAACCTTGTTAAATATCGAAGGCCTGGGTCGGCAGTTATACCCCGAGCTAGACTTGTGGCAAACCGCCAAACCTTATCTTGAACGTTGGATGAGTGAACAAATAGGTGTGCGTTCGATTATGCGTTCGCTGCGTCGCAACGCACCGGAATGGAGTGAAAAGCTGCCAGAAATTCCTGTTCTGTTACACCAATGGCTGACACAGGAAACAGAGCATCGCGGCAGCCAAAAAGCAGGTGGTGATTCCGGCAATGCACTAAAGGAATTAACTGCGGTACGTTGGGAAATTCGTCGCGCCAATCGCCGCCTGTTTCGCGCCATTGTAGGTTCTGCTTTTGTCATCAGCGCCTCCATCATCTATGTCTATGCAGATCCCACAACCACCTCCATGCTGGGCAATGCACCTTTCCTAACTTGGATGCTGGGTGGGCTGGGTGGTTTTGTCTTATTGTTTTCCTGGCCAAGTCACCGCAGCTAACACGGGCCTGCATGAAATATTTTACCTTGGGGTTTTGTCTTGTTATTTCGCTGGCAAGCACAGGTGCGTGGGCAGAAATTTATCAATGGACTGATGCGCAAGGCAATACACATTTTGGTGATAGGCCGCCGGCCTCATCGTTAGCCCGATCAATCACCATTGATATCAATAGTTATGAAAGCATCACGGTTGAGCCGTTTGAAGCATTTGTATCAAATCGTGCCGGAGGCAGAAAAACCGTTACCATGTACAGCACAACATGGTGTGGAGTTTGTAAACGTGCCCGACAGTTTTTTCAGGCACAAAAAATTCCTTTTCGGGAATACGATGTAGAAAAAACTGAAAAAGGCCGACGTGATTATAAAAAACTCAACGGACGTGGTGTCCCGATTATTTTAGTGGGTGACAAGCGTATGAATGGATTTTCGGTGGGAAGGTTTAAGGGGTTTTATGAGTCGCGCAAAAAATAGCTTCAGATAATGGCAAGAGTGCTTCGATTGAGGAAATGCTGCGGAAAAAAATGACCGAGTTAATTATTTTTAGCTGCTTTTACATTTTGAATAGCTGTATTGGTATATGTTATTTCATAATAAGAAAAGTCATTATCAGTTGTGAATATTTCTGACTTTAGTCGAAACGCTACTGCGCAGACCAGAAAATCAATATGGAGCTCTTGGGCGCGTAATTCGTATCTGTCTTTTCTGACCTTAGAGCATATGGCCAAATGGATGTATCTATGACAACCTTCAATGTTTCCAGCCCTTTTTATAATCAAAGTCAGCGTCTAATTTACCAAATAAATTTATTATTCCCAGTTGCTAATGACGATTTATAAATTTTCTTAAGGCATGATTGACGCTATTTTTTAATCTGACAATCATTAACGCTTCGTTCAATAACTTGTCATCAATTACTAAATTTGTAGCTATTTTTACTACCTCCTATTATTTGCACAGTGGGCCATACAATAAGATGTGTCAATGGTCGCGCATGCCTATAAATATTCTTTGAATATGGTGTTGCAGATATTTTTGGAGGAAAAGTTAAATCAGGTTTTTATTTGATGGATATCTTGTAATTGTTGTGTCTCGCTATGGATGGCGAAAAACGCAGGCAGCGGTGAGGCCGCAATAAGAGCTCCTCTATATGTGTTTGCTGTAAACACTTTGCTTAGTAGCGACGATAACAGATGAAGTATTCGATTTTGTTAACGGGTTTTTAGTTTGGTTTTTCAAGGGGCCGAAAAAATAATTATTGCCTGTTGACAGAGAAATGGCTCATATGTGTTAGGCTTTTTTTGATAAAATCACCATAGTCACTCGTTAGGCGATTACTGCCCCCTAAGTATGGCCATACAAAGTTTATCTTCTTTTGTAGGCATAAACCTCGACCGTATTAAATGATACATCCTTAGCTTACTTAATATTTTTTTGGTTATCAGCTTTTCAGCACAACATGCATGAAGGGCAGCCTGCTCAAACTCCCTATAAATTGCTTTTGACTCAGAGCGAATAATTTCGACATTTCTTCTGCCCCCATTATTTTTGTCAAATGCATGGTAATCCTCTGACAATCTATTTAATTTATCTTCTGCTGAATTAAAGCACATTTGAAACATCTCTAAATGGCTAGCTAAATGAACGGATATTGGCATTAACCTAATCCTATATGCCTCGAATAACGGAGAAATTTGAAGCCTTTTTCTAACTAGCTTTTCACTATACCAATATGGTATGTCTTTATCGCCAATTTTTTTATCCTTTGATAACTGAGATAGAACATTGCTTGCTGATTTAACAGCTACCAAATTTGCAACAACCAACATTGCAGCAGCTACATCCTCATGTCTCTTTGCTTTATAGGCCACCAGCAGCGCAACCATCAGAGCGAATATTCCTCCAATTATTGCGCCTACCAGAGATTGCCATTTTTCAAGGAAGCAAACCAAATTCCCCATAATTTCTTATTCGCCTTGTATCTACGGGATTCTACTTTTTTCGCGAGCCTAACTCTTAATATCCGGCGTCCGCTGGATATTGTGAAAATAGCTGTATGCGTTGTGAAAATAGCTGTATGCGCTGGATATTGCCCGCAGTGGGGTTGATATCCGGCTTAAGCTGTCTGTGTCTTTTTTCATTTTTTGAGTTTTCATTCATATCGCTCTGATTATTGTGCAGATTTTAAATCTGCACAAGAGATAGGGTAAATATCCGGCGTACGCTGTGATATAAGATAAAGAAATAAAGCAAGACATCCATCAATTAATTGACATCCAAACTGAGCCTCGTTAAATTACGAGGCATATTTTATCCACACGGAATGAAGGAGGCACGGATGCCAACTCCCCGCAAAAACCAGGTCTGCCTGGACTCAACACCCTACTACCACTGTATTTCACGCTGTGTCCGACGCGCCTTTCTCTGTGGCAACGACGAATTCTCCGGCCAAAGTTACGAACACCGCAAACAATGGGTTGTCGATAAACTCGCTGAATTAG
>JAKIUF010000063.1 GCA_021647705.1 Gammaproteobacteria bacterium
ATCAACTCATCTTTTTCTGTGTCGCTGAGATTTTTTAGATTGGGCAGTGATTGCATGGCTATGGAGCTTACATCAAAATTCATTTGTTATTCAATAATTTGAGGGAGATCAGGCTGAGTAGTTACATATCATCAATGGATTTTTTGGAGAACCCGCCTTTATTCGCAGCCTCTATACGTGGTTTGAGGAAAGACTCCAGCTCGTGTAGTGCAGATTTTTCATCCGAATCAGGTAGCGTTTTATCCAGAACGTAATTTTTGATAGATATACCCTGTCGAGCAGCAGAAGCTTTCAGGCGTTGATGTTGTTCGGGTGATATTTCAATAGACAGGCACATAATTGACCTCATGACATAGTGATTACTTCTAATAATATATCTGTAAAACACCAAATTATCAGTATGTTGCAAATGTTGTTAAATTTCGTGCGTGTCATTCTGACCGTGCTTCTCCGCTTTTACTAGACGTTCAATTTTTCAAACGGTGAGAGATCAGGGACTGCTATCACCCATGCCTATGTGCTCCGCTTGTTGTTAAGGGCGTTGCCCTGGCGCATTTCAAGCCGGGTTTTAAACCAACCGCCTTTTGTTTGAGCCGAATAGCGGCTACAATCGAATCATAAAATGAGCCGAATAAGGGCTTTATTCGGCTCACGTCAGGCTAATATGGCGTGATGACGCTACTATAGAGCAACTACTGATGACCGGGCATGAAGCACAAATACACTGGGTCTGGCAGCAACCGGACTGGCCTGCCTTTACCTGGCAGGAAAGTCGGCTTGCGCCATTGCTGCGTGACATCAATCAACTGCAAGGCCAGCTGATGGGCAGCACCAGTGCCATTGAGTATGCCGACAGTCTGCAATCTGAGATGGATGCCCTGTTGCAGAATGCGATCAATACCTCGGCGATTGAAGGTGAACTACTGAATGTGGATTCTGTGCGTTCCTCGTTGGCCAAGCGGCTTGGTATGGATCACGCGGGCTTACCGCCCGGTACGATGCAGACCGAAGGGCTGGCAGATCTGCTGATGGATGCCACACGTAATTCGCAGCAGCCACTGACAGAAATGCGTCTCTTTATCTGGCACAAAGCACTGTTTCCCGCGGGGGGGAGTGCGCTGATGCCCATTCGTGTTGGTGAGTTGCGCGGGGAAGAGCCCATGCAAGTGGTATCGGGTCCCATCGGTCGTCAAACGGTTCATTTCGAAGCACCTGCCCAGCCGGTGTTGGCTGATGAGTTGGCCGCGTTTCTGGACTGGTTTAACCGAACCCAGGAAGAGGTGGATCTGGACCCCGTGTTGCGCGCTGGCATCGCCCATCTGTGGTTTATTACTTTGCATCCGTTCGATGACGGGAATGGCCGCCTTGCCCGGGCGATTACCGATCTGGCCCTGGCCCAGGCGGAGCAGCACAGTGTGCGATTTTATGCCATGGCCGCGACCATCATGGAAAACCGCAAAACCTATTATGAAATATTGGAAAGCACGCAGCGCGGCGGTCTGGATATCACAGCGTGGCTGGAGTGGTTTTTAACAATGCTCAGGCAAACGCTACAGGTGGCGACAATGCGCATTGAATTTGTTTTACAGAAAGCAAAGTTTTGGCAACAGCATGCGCAAACGGTATTGAGTGAACGACAAATCAAAGTGCTTAATCGATTGCTTGATGCTGGGCCTGACGGATTCGAGGGTGGGTTGAATGCACGCAACTATGTGGGCCTGACAAAAGTCAGCAAGGCCACGGCGACACGGGATCTTGCAGAACTGGTTAAGAAGGGATGTTTGGTGCAGTGCCCGGGAGGAGGGCGCAGTACTCGTTACGCTATTAACTGGCCGTGAAAGCCGTCGGTTGTGAATGAATCTCCAGTCTCGCGCAGGTGGAAAAATTAACGTTCAGTTATTGAAATAAAACAATTTACGTTTAAATGTGAATTAGGCGCTAAAAGCATGCTATTTTTAAAAATCACCGGGCCATAAATGCAGAGACGCAGAGAAAAACACTAAACACTCTGTGCCCTCTGTGTCTCTGTGTTTATAACACGCCACTTGTTAATGCCACGACAACATAATCTCCTGATGTACTGGAACGCTTGTCCGGGAATATAAATCGCTGGATTCCAGCTGAATACAGCTTTAACCCAGTGTCTGGTTTGATTAGATCGTTTCACTTGCTCCTCATTGAAAAAAATTTAATGAAGAAAAGTTCTACGTCGGCGAAGTAAAACCAGGCTGGCCAGCAACGTGAGTGCCAGTGGGTGAGGGATACCGCCACCACCACCACCGCTGCTGCCACCATTATCTGTTCCGGTTCTGGCAGGACTGGCGTCACAGGCGTCACCCTTACCATCATTATCGTCATCCAGTTGGTCGGTATTAGCGATATCGCTGCAATTATCAAACTGATCGGCAACAAAATCCCCATCCGAGTCTGTTTGTGCTGTTCCGCTGCGAGCAGAATAAATCCGGATGGAGCCACCGTCGCCAAGATACCCGTTACTGCTGATATCCGGTGCGCCGATGACATAATCCGGTTCACCATCGTTATTCATGTCACCCGCACTGGCAACGGAATAACCCAGCATGTCATTAGCTCCACCATAGAGTGTTAACCACGGTTCTGGTGTTGTCGCGCCCGAATAAAAATCGACTTGTCCTTCATCAAAATTATCGTCACGTTCCGCACGGTTTGAACCGACAATCATTGCAGGTTGGCTACTGTAGGCAGTGGTCGGTGTCAGTGCGACGGAGACACCAAACTGGTCACCACCCAAAGCGCCCTGGATTTTAACGGGGGCAGGTTGCGATGAAGTTTCCCAGAACTGATCTGTACTCCGATAGAGATAGGCCGCACCGATGCCATCGTTGCGATACGCGCCTATCAGCAAGTCATCCTTACCGTCGTCGTCGAGGTCTTCACCGGACGCGATACTGTAGCCAAATCTATCATTGGCTGCTTCGCCGTAGAGGATGAAATCCTGTAAATTATAGTTATTACCGGCCCATGTGATATTTTTACCAAGGTAACCGGCGACTACGCCTGGACTGTAAAGGGGGGCATTCTCTTCTGGAGCTGGAAAGGCTGCGCCCACCATGAGATCCGGGAGCGTGTCACCGTCAATATCACCCACCGCCAGGCTGTCACCTAATTTATATTGATCGATAAGCGTACCTTCAGTTCCCGGGAAACCTAACATGAAAGTGCCATCCCGGGTCGGCATCTCGCTTAGCCAATATTCACTGGATGCAAGATACACATAGACATCACCTGTTACGACAGAAAGGTCCAGGCCGCGTTTGGAGTCTGGATTACCCACTATTAAGTCAGCCACACCGTCTTTGTCCATATCGGCAATCAACAGCGAGAGGCCGAATCGTGTTGACCCTGGCTGCACCTTCGGTATGAGAATGGGTGTACTAAAGGTAGTCTCCGCACCCATAAACAGATAAACACCCTGCATAGACGATACGGCAATGTCAGCGTATTCATCGTTATTTAAATCGCCCACCGCCACAGCGCGTCCAAACTCCGTGGTACCGGCAACTGTCATGGGAGCCAATGCTCTTGCGCCATCGGCTGAGCCGTAATAGACAACAATGGCCCCCTGGTCTTGATAACCGGGGGCACCGGCAACCACGTCAGAGTAACCATCACCATTGAGGTCACCTGAGGCGACACGATAACCAAGCCGGGCATCACCACTTTCCGTTATGTTGAATTGCTCAGGCAGGTTTGTGGCCTCGGCAAGCAAGGGATAGGTTTCAAGAGTAAATTCAACCAGGTTACTGACACCGTCACCATCGGGATCCTGTGCCGCATCGGTTGCATCATTTTCATTGAGACCATGAAGTCGCTCCCATTCATCGGCCATGCCATCCCTGTCAGCATCTTCAGAATAACGGGCGTCGGTGGGGAAGGCGTCAGCCACATCGACCACGGCGTCTTCGTCCTCGTCCGCGACGTTGATATTGGCAATGGAGATATTCGTGTCCTGAATATGCGGACCGTCATCGACCAGCGTGATATCAAGTGTAAACTGTGTATTCACCAGCGCTGCGGCCAAATCAATCCGGGCGGTCAGTGTGATCTGTTTTGTTTCGCCTGCATCCAGATCGCCCATTTCACATTCCAACACCGTACTGCCAGTACACTGTGAATCCAGCGTCAGCACGGTCAGTCCTTCGGGAAGCTCAATAGTCATTCGGGTATTACGCGCGGTCAGGCCAGCCCAGAAATCTGGTTTTTCATTGGTGATTGTCAGCTGAATAGTAAATGGTGTATCCGGGTTTACGGGTTCGTCCGGTGCATTTATCGCAGTTGTTACCACCGTAGCTTCAATAACTTCAACGTTAGCGGTTTTTAAGGTCTGTGATAAAGGCTCACCCGCATTGTTGTGGTTCATCATGCGTACTTCCAGTGCATGATTGCCTGCATTTTTATAGTTATGCCCACCGACCAGCATACCCTTTCCTGTACCTGGACGCCCACCCGTTTCAGATACATTGTCGCTTTCCGGTGTAAAATCGATTTGGGGTGTGATTTCATAGCCATCGTCATCGGTTCTACCGGAGTTTGCCCAGCCCAACGGGGCCGTTTCCGTTCCATCACCCCATTTAATGTACAAAAGCTCCGGTTGATAGTTTTCATCTACGTCATTGAACTCTGCCATGATCATTCGGCTGAAACCACGCGCCGCTTTGATATTGTCGGGCAGGGATATATCGACAGGGTCCGGTACCGGATCAATGATAAATTCAGCAATGGCATCTTCTTCTGCGCTATCAACACCGTCAAATGCATTAAATGAAAAACGGTCTTCTCCATTGTAATCGGCATTTGGCGTATAACGATAAACCGCTGCGTTGTCAGTGGTTGTTAATAAAGTCAGACGAGCATGCTGTGGCTCAACGATGATGCTATAGGTGTGAACGTCCAGGCCACCATCACCAGTGCTGATAAAGCCATCCGGGTCTTTGGACAGGATGCGCACGACAATAGTGTCATCTTCATTTAGTTTGCAAGGGACTTCATCCGTTAAGGCTTCTATGGTTGTGAAGTTGTTATAACACTGTGCCTTTAACTGTTCAGGTGGACGAAAAGCGCGTGATACATCCACAGATACTGTGGCCGGGGTGCTGACATCGATACCATCATCGACAATGTAACTGAAAGTGTCGTTACCCTGATAATTGAAATCTGAGACGTACTTGATTTTGGCACTGTGATCGGTGACATCGTAAAAGGGCAGGGTTTTGAACACATGCAGGAAGTTGTCACCGTTTACATCATCACGATTGATGACATAAAAGGCACTGGAGTTGACAGAAAGGCTGTAAGGCTTGCCAAAGTTGCCCAACATGAATCCACCGTTGTTGCCCTGATTAATACCGGTGCCCGTTGAGCGAGCTTCGCCGACAAAGGCACCGTCTGTGCCAAAACGCTGTACGCGGGAATTTCCGGTATCGGCGACATACAGGATGTCGCGTGGCCCCATCTTCATGCTGGCCGGTGATTTAAATGCCCCCGGCTGCGTGCCGCCAGTAAATGAGGTATACAAGACAGCGTCATATGCGATATTGGTTGCATTATTGGCTTGCTCACATTTCTCGTCTGTACATTGAAAACCACGAGAGATACCAAGCTCTTCATCACAGGCATTGTAATAAACGCCCTCGTTATTTTGTCGGTTTGCATTACAATCACCCATCCAGCCGATAAATTCACCGGTTTGCCAAACACCATTGTCATCCTGGTAGGCTGGCGCATATTTCAGGATACGGTTGAGACCTTTTTGTGCGATGTAAACATAGCCTTCGCTGTCTGTTTCGATATCGGTGGCTAATGGGCATTTTTCTCTTAAGGTATATCTGGGTAAATTAATAAACCCCAGGTCAATTTTAATGTCTGTCCTGATGCATTGGCCTGGCAGAGAGGTGAAACCTTCTCTCTGAGTCATGGGGATATTATAGTCAATATGAACGATAACAGGCGCTTGTGCGCCGCCACCGCCGGGGTTACTACTATATGTCGTTAATTCTGCATCATTTAAATAACCTGCCAACTCTAACTGTCTGTCATAAGTGTCATTCAATTCCTTGACTTTGAAGCCAAATCCACGCAGCTCGTAAAAAACTTTGCTACCTGTATTGACCGCCATGTCCTGAAACTTGTCTTCAGGTTTGAGTAATAGTTGGTCACTGGTCAATTCACCATATTTAGCAAAAGAATCCAGATTCTTGTTCATGCCATATAAGGCAGTGGCTGTAATGTTGTCAGCGCTCTCCCTGTTTTCCGTGGAAAACCAGATCCAGCCCAGGCTATCGACACTAAATTCCTCATCCAACACCGTGGAGCCTACCTCTAATTCACTGATATCCTTCATTGCAATGAAATTGCCATTGGCATCCCATTTGGAGATCCGTGGCATCGGCTTACTCGCCTCATTGTCACAAATCCAAAAGTGATCGCGGACATAATAATTGTCATCATCATCGACATGGACGTAGGTGGGGTTATAAATAAACTCTACCGGGATGTTACGTTGAAAGGTCGCTATGTCAACCTCTTCTTCCGTAAAGCAAATATTGGATGCCAGAAAGCCCCCACGGTTTGCCGGACTTTCCAGACGAAACTTATCGGCCAGATGTTTTAATGGACTCGTCCTGACAATCTCATTGTCTTTAATCGTTTCATGATCCCCGACCGGTGATAGACGGAAGTCCTCGATGAAAAACGGTAACAAGGGTGCCTCGAATTGACCATTCAGGGGATATTCCTTGATCTTGAATGCCAGAGGATCGACACGGCCGTCAATAATATCGTTATCGACACCGGTCAGCTCAATTTCGACCACCTGTGCAGTTTTGGTTGCAGCAGCTGTATTTTCCGCCACTGGTGCGGTATTGGTCCCCGGTGTTTTGATGGTCACATACTGAGTGTATTGATCGGGGTTTTCCTCCGATGCCACAGTGACATTACCTGTTGCATCTTGCGCCTGCCAAACAATGGCATAACGGCGGTCGATTTCGAGCACATCCGGTGCAGTATGGCTGAATGTCGGTCGTGGATCGGCCAGGTCCACGATCTTGGGCTGACCTAATGGGAAAGGCTGGGCAGTGAGGTCAATCGCCGTGTCTGACTCACGGGCAAAACCCGCTGGTGGCACCAGCAGTGGTGGCTGCGTGTCTGCAACGGTGATGTATTGCACCAGTTCGGTGATGATATCTTCACCAAACTGCCCCTGATTCGATGCTAAACGTTGATTCGATTCATAAGGTCCATCATCACGGGCCTGCCAGGTGATGGGTGTGGTCTCGCCGACCTTTATCAAGGTGGCACTGTCGTCCATCAGCGTAAGCGTCGTTGGCCGGTTACAGTCATCGACTACCTTGAATTTGTTTTGCAATTCGCCCAACACACGCCCCAGCCGCACGCCGCCAAAATCAGTGGCTTCCAGTGATATGTGTTGTTCTTCAACCAGGCCTGATGTGGCTGTATCTTCATAATAGGGTGGATGTTCATCCCATACGGTGATGTTCTGGGTTGCACGGTTTTTTGCTGTCGTGATTGTCACGCTATCCAGAGACACGTTTGCGAGACCGAAAGATCGTGCTAATCCCCACAATGAGTCTTTGGCATTTTTACGTAATATTTTCGCCCGTGCAATTTTCTCTGCGGCCCTTATCTGAGAGCGGGTGGCAGCTCCGGCTGCTGCGCCGCTTTTATAGAGTTTATTAATTTGTGAAGAGACTACTTTCTGTTGTGCTTTCTTTTCAGAATAAATGGTGGAGGCCAGCAATGCTGACGGCAAGGCGATATCCAACACAGTATTCACGCGCGTCTCGGCCACCCAATTAATCTTGTGCTTGCCTACCGGTAATATCTCCGGGTTATTGGCACTAATCCTGATACTGCCATGTGGGTGATAAACATAGGGTTCACCAAGATTACCAAAAACGGATTGCGCAGACGGTTCGGACCAAAGTGCGTTTGTATTCAGAAAATAAAATCTTCCTGCGTCAGCTTCTTTCCTGGCCTCAACCTCTAAATCATATTGACAGTAACCACCAGCACCAGAGGCAGGAGCATCGGCGTTAGGAAAAACCTGTTTATCAGCCGGTGGCCTAAATACGGCAGGGGTATTAATGACGCCCATTTCCGTACCAAATGCCGCAATTTCTGCGGGTACCGACACGGGCCAGAAGGGCACCAGACCGATGAACATCGATGCCAGACTGCTACCTGTTAAAGCATCCAATTGTACTTTCAGGGTTTTATTATCGTTTGGATCTGCATAGGGTATGGCATGGGACTGTTTGATATTCCCTGTGAAAATAACCAACACCATGACAGGCATTACTAACAATAAAGAAATTAATTGTTGGCGCTTATTTTTTTTCGTGTACATAGCAGCTTCCTTCACAGACACAGGTGTGAACAAATGTGGTTGGGTTATTCATTTTCTAACCCCCACCCTTTTCCCAATTCCATTTAGAAAGCGCTGGTAATTATTTTGCCATATTGCGGGGGGCTAACCGTGTAAGTATCGAACACTCGGGAATATCTGGCTATTCGGCAAAGGTCGGTATCAAACCCATACTTTAGTCTGTATTGATTTTGTAGAGATTCTGTGTCTGGTTTCTAAAAGATAGAGGTATTGCTATTTTGGCATATCGGAAGCGAAGAATATTTTGCCAATTTACCGATTATTGAATGCACTCTATTTGTAGTGCATAGCATGCTTTCCGCTAATGGTAGAGCACATCCTGTGTCAGCCTGTTTGTCAAAAGCCTTGATGATGCATTAGTATATTGTTATGTTATAATTATCTGTATAAGCTAGCGCTAATTTAGTGCGCACACCATCGGTAGTGAAAGCGCCATTCCATCGATTGAGAACAGAGGTTATATGGGTTCAACCCAGGCCGTAACTGCACTTTTAACGTTTCCTGATCCTCAATGCGTCTACCCGGACATTGCTCTCCGTCCGGTTTCCATTCAGTATTTTTAGTCCGCCGAGTTCTTTCTGTACTGCGTTCAACGGTTCAGGTTCTGATGCCAAACGCTTCGCTGATCTGTTCATCTTTCCAATTTTCTCTTTCACATTTATCCGCTTTGAGCAAAATCTGGGTATGCAGTCGTTTATGAGATGCTAATTTTCCCTTTTTTACAATGTCGAGCAGTTTTGTTCGTTCGGTTTCAGTCAGCTTTATTCTGTATTTTTGGCCATGTTGTCGTTCTGCTTCCTGCGAATAGGGGAAAAGGTGTATTCTACCCGGAAATTATGGCATGGCAATGTGCGAGTGGCCCGAGCACTTTGATAATTATTTTATGCTCATAAACTTCTACTTGAACAGCATTGTTCTTTTTTAATTTAAAATATTGGAGTTAAGCCATTATCAACATTTCCATAATAATTCCCATTTACAATGAGTTTGACACGATTTTTGCCCTTTTAAATAAAATATTATCATTGCCTTTTAAAAAAGAAATTATTCTCGTTGATGATGGTTCTACTGATTCTTATCGAAGAACGATTAATTCTCTGGATTGCCATCCCAATATCCTCTTCCTTCATCACGCTCAGCGTATGGGAAAAGGTGCAGCAGTACAGACCGGGCTACAAGCAGCTACAGGTGATATTGTTGTAATCCAGGATGCTGACCTTGAATATGATCCAGCTGACATTATTCCATTAGTCAAACTTATTGAGTTAGGGAAAGCAGACGTAGCTTATGGCATACGTGACCTTTCCAGCCAAAGAACAATTATAAAATTTGGAAACCGGTTTCTTACGTGGATGATAAATAAACTTTACGGTCAATCTATCCTTGATATGACAACTTGTTATAAGGCTATGCGGATTGATGTAATGAATAGTTTAGAATTGAAGTCCAGGAAATTCTCAATTGATGCAGAAATTACTACCAAGTTATTCAGGATAGGGTATACCATTGCAGAAACCCCTATTAGTTATAAGCCGAGATATGTTAATAAAAAGTTGAAAATTTGGGATGGGATTCCAATGTTATGGACGATACTTAAATATCGTTTTTGGAAGCCTATAGTGGATAAGTCATTTGTTCATGTAGAATAATATAGATCGACAATGATTCCTTAAAAATTTTTGATCGGTGTATATATTTGGAATAGCTTCGACGATTTATACAACTAATAGTGTTGTTTATCTGTTTTTAAAAACAGACAATTCGGTTAAAAGATAACCCTATGGAAGCTTATTAATTGATATTTAATCTGAGCAATAATCACGTGGAGATAAGCAGTGATATTGAATGATCTAGCTTATAAACTCCAACAATATTCAACTAGCTATGGCTGGAAATTGTCTCGCATGCCAGTCTGTATTTTTTTGTTGGCATTCGCTATACATCTATTGTATGTCGGTATGGAAGGATGGGGGGAAGGGTTACTCTCTGCCTATCCACGTTCTGATGCCTATATTTATATTTATCAAGCTTGGTATACAGCATTTATAGATAACAATGGTGGATTTTCAAGTGTGTTTATGTCTCCTTCTTTGTATGTATGGTTGCAAACCATAGCTTATAAATTATTTGGGCCGCATTATTCTGTCCCGTTATTAGTAAATGCTGTATTAGTGAGCTTTTCAGCAGTTTTTTGTGCTCTAACCACAAGACGTTTATTTGGCGAACAAGTTGGGTGGATCGCCGGTGTAATATTCACGCTCTGCGGCCCCATTGTTTTTTTTGCTGGTATAACCGTTAAAACAAACTTGGTATTATTTTTATTGGCGCTGGCTTGTTATCTCGCCATTCGTTTTTTTCAGGATGCACGATATTGGTGGGCTTTCATTGCCACACTAACTTTTGGTTTAGCGGCTATGGAACGGCAAAATCTTTTGTTACTAATCATGCTTTTAATATTTTTCATTGTGCTTCACGGGCGGCGGACAGCATCAAAAAATGAATTGATTAAGATCTATGTTGCTTGCGTTTCAGCTGTTGCCCTTTTGTTTGTTATTTTTGCCTGGAATTCTAATGAGATAGAACCAAAAATATTTTCTCCAGTAGGTCTTAATTTCTATGTTGGAACTGCGTCAAAATCTTGGGGGGGGTACACCTTTGTTGAAGGTATTCGAAATGACATTATAGGTCACCGCACTCAACCACAAAGACTGTTGGAAAATGAGTTAGGGCGTCCCGTGAGTCGCTGGGAAGTAAGTCAGTTCTGGTTCAAAAAATCCCTTGATTATTATGCCAAACACCCATTGGAGTATTTGGTGTTACAACTTCGGAAGGCGGGACTGTTAGTAGCACAATATTCCCAGGGGTTGCCAGAGCAATATCATGTATGGAGATGGAAGCGGCCTGCATTAATGCTTGCGTTTATCGATACAGGTTTAATGCTGATATTTTCAGGATTTGGGCTGTTTTATTTACGCTCTAGACTGGGCGATCCTGGATTGAAATTTTTAATCACTGGGTCAATACTTTATTCGTTATCGGTATGGATGTTTTTTGTCGGTGAACGGTATCGTTTGACTTTAATTGTCCTCCTGATCCCAATTGCTGCATATGGTATATGGAGTATTCTACAAAATAGGTCAATCAAGAAAATAGCTCTGAGTATTGGTATTATTTTGCTTTTCTATGTAGGGTCATGGGGATTAAACAATCTTATTCCTTACGGGCCTGGGTGGGCTAAAGATCATGATCGATTTCTAGCGCGAGAACAAAAAAAACAACATAAAGAAAGGTGGGTTAATCAGCTTATGACGCAGGTCGTATATAAGCCAAATGTAGAGGCGTGGCTAGAGCTATCTAAAATATTCGAACACAGGGGCTTGTTGCCAGATGCTAAAATATTTGCCGAAAGAGCTATAGCTAGTGCGCCAAGCAAGAGTGAAGGTTATGAGCGTATGCTTGATTTATTAAATCGAAACAGTACAAAATCTGAAAGAGAAATATTATCTTTATTGCTCGAAAAAGCATCAAGCGAGGAAGTCAGGGACCAAAGAGCTCTCAGCACACTAAAACAACAATTATCTCGGCTGAGAGATAAGCATTCTATTCACTAGCTTATGGATTGGTGTTTGTACAAATATCGGCATCCGATTGAGAATATTTTTGCGCACCTTACTGGTGTTTCCTGTCAATTGCGACAATTTATGATAAATTAAAACGAAATTATCAGCGTATGCTTGCAGCTTTACTTTGGTTGCCAGCTGTGAAGCGTCAATAGACCCTAGTAATTTCCCACCCTCGCTCTAAATTTTTACAAATTATGTCGGAATTCTTTACAGTTTTCTACCGATTGTATATTAGGGAAACTATATAATTTATATGTTTCAATGACATAAATTTCCTGGCGTGAAAAGTGCTTAATTGTTGTCTTGCAGACAAATTTTATAGTTATGTGTAAAAAAAATCGACATTAGATGCCTGTAATTAAAGTTTTTAATTACTAAAGCTAGCGATAATAATTTCAGGAAATATATAGTAGCAAGTATGAATATCTTACGTAATTTATCAGTCGCATTAACCTTGATACTATCAAGCTTTTCAACCCAAGCAACGGTCATTGATCTCTATCAGTGGGTTTTTAATATTAATGGAACAATCTATGAGTCTGGATTTTATCCTGTAGGCTCGGAATCTCTACCAGAGCCTTTCAGTGGTACCTTAGATACAAGTGGTCTAGGGTTTTTAAGCACTGAAATTACGGGGGCTGGGGACTATAGTTTTGTTGCGATGCTAGATTACGAAATTGATGAAGTTGATAATACTTTTTTCAATGAATATGGTAGCACTGGCGGTACATTAGCAGCAGGCCAGACTTGGGAGATTGACGAACCGGGTTGGACCTCTGGTGATCTGTATTGGAATGTTCTGGATGCAACATTGGATAACTCAAATAATGTGCCCGATGGTCTTAATGACGACGTTTCCTTCGCGCTTGGTTGGGATTTCACTTTAGCTGAAGGACAGACAGCAATCATTGATATATTCATGAGTGAAATGTTGGGTACAACTGGGTTTTATTTGGCTCAAAGCGATGCTGAAACTGGTGCAGGCTATGATGAGTTAACGAATATTTTTTTCTGGAGTGATATATCGATAACCGGTTCACCATTAAGTACCAATAACACTACTAGTATTAGTGTGCCCGAGCCCCCGGTTATTGTGTTGATGGGTATTGGTTTGTTGGGGTTGGTTGTTGCACGGCGTCGTCACATCGTATAGTGGGCTACCAATTATTACAATTAGATCTTATTCTAAATAGAATACTTTGTACATTGAGGGAAGATCGGTAATCACACACACGATGAGCACTCTATCAATACTGACCACGATACTGGGGCTTTGATTATAAGAAAACCCACTAAAATGGTTGGTATAGATGGCTCTTATGTGTACAAGAGGATGTTGATTTTGCGAACAATGAACCTGCATAATAATTGAAAAAAATACAAATTGCGGTCTCGGGTATTACCACAAATTTGTGATTTTACTGGTATTACAAACACAAATTTTTTTATAATAAAAAATCAGGATAGTAAAAATGTGGGGAAAGCACCTTAAGCAGATAAGAGCTGGATTTTTCTGTCTGCTTTCATTTGTCAGTTTCATGCCGCTCACTACACATGCGGACATTGCTCAGGCTGTTGATTATTTGATTACACAGCAGGCCGTTGATGGCGTTTTTTACAACCCGGATACGAATTCAACCTCGTTTCAGTCTACAGCTGAGGCTGTGCGTGGTTTGGTCTTTGTAGGTGAGGCCAGTCAAGCAGATATAGTTGCAGCGCGTAGTATCTTAAACGGAATTGAGGTTCGCAGTACGGAATACCTGTCACGGTTACTAGTGGCAACAGTCCAGTCCGGAGATTATCCACAGGCCATAATAGAGGAACTACTACTACACCAAAATGTAGATGGAGGTTTTGGTGATTTTTCGGGTTATGATAGTACGATATTGGATACCGCTTTTGCTCTTGAAGCATTGGCAGAATCCGGTCAGCAACAGAGTGCTATTGCCCCAGCGGCCTGGTTTTTGATGAATGCCCAATCGGCGGAGGGAGGGTGGTCGGAAGGTTCGAATGAAGCGAGTGTTTATCTCACGGCGCTTTCCATGCGTGCGCTGTGGCACTATCGAAGTGTGTTTTTGGATGTATCTGTTGCATTGGCAAATGCACAAGATTTTTTGTTGGCGCAACGAGACAATACTACGGGCTTATGGTCTGAAACGTTTGAGTCAGCATTGGCACTGATCGCCCTGATACCTAATGCCAGTGAGTTTTCACAGCTTGAAGCGGTTTTGACAGAGTTGCGCAACCAGCAAAGTGATAATGGCAGCTGGGATAATAATGACGTTTTAACAACCTCCCTTGCTTTACGCGCCCTAGCCAGTCAACCGACACCGTTGCCGGTTCCGATAACAACAGGCAGTATATCCGGGAAAGTGACAAATAGTGTTACCGGGTTGCCGATCGCCAATGCCTCAGTCATCGTCGATGGTGCGGCAATAAATACTTCGACGGATTCGACGGGTGTATTTACTATCGATGGGCTGGATCCCTCAGCGTACATCATCAATATTATCGCCGCAGGTTATTCAACACTCGCTTTGAGTGGCGTTTCTGTCATTGTGGGTACGGATAGAGCCCTCGGTAACATATCACTTTCTTCTTTGCCGACTACTGGGGTACTGGAAGGGCAACTTTCTGATTCAAAAACCGGCCAGCTTTTACAGGGCGTTGTGGTATCCGTGTCGGGAAGCACCGTTGCTTCCACGGTGAGTAGTGAGACTGGTGTTTTCAGCCTTGCAGGTCTCAATCCTGGTGATATCACCATTACGCTGACAAAAACGGGTTATCTGCCACTGACCGCAACCGCCGCTATTGCAGCGGGCAATACGCTGGTACTCAATCAGGCATTGACGGCAACAAGCTCGGTGTTCGTACCACTGCCAGGCACTGATCCGGGGGGTGCGTTACGAGGTGTAGTGACTGATGCCACGACGGGTCTTCCTCTAAATCAGGTTTCAATCATCGTGAAGGACGCTAATAGCGGTGCCAGTATAGCATTTGTTCAAACTGGAAGTGTTGGTAGTTACGAAATTACAACGCTACCACCGGGCGATATTTCCATCAGTGTCAGTAAGGCAGGCTTTCTGAGTGCTGGGGCCAGCAGTAGTTTACAAGCTGGCAATGTGTTGGTGTTTAATCCGGGTCTGGTGCCTGTTGGTGGAGACCCCAGTAGTGGTACCGGTGCTGATGTGACACAGGAACCTTTGCCCAGTACACCCACAAACGGCGCATTGCAGGGCATGGTCACTGATCTGGAAACCTCGCTGCCACTCGCAGGAGTCACCATTTCGGTAAGTGGCAGTAATACTGTGTCAACAATAACTGCTGCTGACGGCAGTTACAGTTTAACGGGTTTGTCGCCTGGGATTATTTCAGTAACTGCCAGCTTGTCAGGTTATCTGGATATCTCGGGGAGCGGCGCGGTGGTAGCGGGTAATGCGATTATCTTTAACCCGGAGATGCCACCGACAAATTATGTTGGCAATGATAATGGTCAAGTTGTTGGTAGAGTTATTGATGCAGTTACTCAAGAAGCGCTGAGATACGTCTCGGTTCGTATTGTTGGCGATAGTAGCGATGTCGCTATATCCACATCGTATGATGGTAGTTTCCAGGTTGACGATTTGTCGCCCGGTGTGTACCAGCTCTCCTTTGAAAAAGAAGGTTATGTTAGCCGTACTTATAGTGCTTTGGTCACCAGTGGTGGCACAGTAGATATGCAAACTATAGAACTCAGCCTTGCCATTACCAAGGTCACGATTTTTGGCCAACTGCTCGATGAGCAGAGCAATGAGCCAATAGCAGATGCCAATATCAGCATTGTGGGAACGGCAATTAGTACACAATCCGATGCTGAAGGTAAATACAGCATTGAGGGACTGGAGCCCGGGACGAAAACACTCACTTTTAGTGCCACCGGATATAGCAGCCAATCGTTGATCTCCAGTTTTGTCCAGGGAGGTCAGTTCGAAATCAACCGTCAGCTTGGCTTGGCAGATAATTTCGGTTTGAATATGACTTTTCTGATGACAAACCAGACTGTTTATGAAGCCTATGCTCCTGCTTCTATAGAAGCGGTGGTGGTGAACACTGGTAGCCCAATGGAGGCAATGGTGGTATTCAGTATGCTAAATGCTCAGGGTAAGTTAGTTGCTGATTTTTACGGTACACGCAATGGTGATGGAAATACGCAAATCCAGTTTTCTGCGGATGAACTCGTTGATATTAAGGCCGACTTCAGTACCGCCAACTTGCCGCCTGGCGATTATCGGATAATCGGACGCGTTGAAGTTGGCAACCAGATGGTTGGCCCGGCTACGGTGATTCTGGATGAGCGTGTCACTGAATTTTCAATTATTGATACCCGGCGAGCTGGAAGTGTTCGACTGGAATCTCTGCCTGCATATTCAGCGGTTGGTATTACCGAAACCATTAATGTGCTGGCGACCATACAAAATCGCTCCAATGTTGATGTTCAGAATTTCTCAATCCGTTACCGTGTTCTGGACCCAGAAGGTAATCCGGTAAAAGTATCCGATTTCATTAATATTTCGTTAGAGGCTAAAGATGATAACTACTCTTTGGTTATCGATAGTTTTGATTTCGAGTTTCTGATGGCAGGGGAGTATGTCATTGAACTGTATTCTTACTCGGGAATGGAAATAGAAAATGTAATGCAAAGCGTCATCAAGACAGCGCCAGGGTTACGTATTGACGCAAGTCAGACGGTCACGCCTGCTACAGTTACACCGGATGAAGATCAACGGGTACGGATAAATATTCGTCTTGAAGGCGAGGAACTACAGTGATGATAAAACGTATATTTATCATTTGGCCGATTTTGGCGGCATTGCTGTTAGGGTTGCCTTTGTCGGCTATGTCGGACAGTAAAGGTACGGAGTTTATTTTTGCGTTTCAAAATAACCATCCGGGAACAACCGATTTACTCTTGTATGTTACTTCTGAACAAAATACGCAAGGAGTTGTTGAAGTTCCCGGCATAGGTTTCTCAGAGGGATTTACTGTTACTGCTGGAACAGTGACAACGCTGGAACTGCCGGGCGAAGTGAAAAATTTACCGGCCAATGGTCGGGTATCGCTGGGGATTCATGTTGTAGCCGATGCAGAGGTGACGATCTATGGCATGAATTTACAGCGATACACCAGTGATGCATTTCTTGCCCTGCCCGTTGATGCGCTGGACGTAGAGTATATGGCTACCAGCTACGATGGCCTTGCGCAATTTGCGTCATTGAATCTGTCATCACAGATCGCAATCGTGTCAACCGCAGACGATACCCTGGTCGAAATTGTTCCTGCTGCCGATGTTGGCGACAGGGTAGCAGGTGAATCTTTTACGGTGATACTGGATCGACTTGAGGTGTACCAGCTGAGTAGTAATACAGCGGATTTGACCGGTACCTTGATCAGGTCGGGCTCACCGGTTGCAGTGATGGGTGGACACAAGTGCGCTGATGCGCCTTCGCTATTGCGCTCTCCAACGGGTGGACGTATCGGTTGGTGTGATCATCTTGTGGAAATGCTACCCCCTGTTAGTTCGTGGGGCCAGTCGTTTTCAGTCATTCCGTTGGCCACTCGTTTGAATGGCTCGGTTGTCAGGGTGTTGGCGAGAGAAAATGGCACACGAGTGGCTTTTAACGAAGCGCAGGGCATCACACTTAATGCCGGAGAATTTTACGAAACAATTAATAATGAATTTTTGGAGATTTCTGCCAGCGGCCCGGTACTGGTTACCCAATATTCGCCTGGGCAGGCACTCGATAACGTGCCCGCCGACCCGTTTATGATGTTAATTCCACCTAACGAACAATTTTTGCCAAGCTATACTTTCACGACACCTGCATCGGGTTTTGTCAGTAATTTTGTCAACATTGTCGTGCCGACTATCGCTATTGATTCTCTGTTACTCGATGGTGCATCTATCGACCCGAGCCTGTTTACCGTTATTGGTACCAGTGGTCTGAGTGGTATACAGCTGCCGCTTTCTTTGGGTTCGCATCGGGTGACTGCAGATCAACCATTGGGTATTTATGTTTATGGCTTTAATGCCTACGATTCCTATGGTTACCCAGGCGGTATGGCGACGGTTGAGCTTAATCCGTTGAGGGATAGCTTTGCGCCCAATATAGGTCCGTTTCGCCATATTGGTAGAACTTTTCTCGGGACGGCGTCAGACAGCGAGGATATAAATGTCAACGGTATTCTGGATCCCGGAGAAGACTTAAACGGGAATGGCATTTTAGATAGGCGTAGTGAGGACACCAACGGAAACGGTGTTTTAGATGCAGGGGAAGATGTCAATAGCAATGGTGTATTGGATCGTGATCGTGGTATTTATAAAATCGACTTATTACCGGGTTCCAGCAATCTGGTGCTCGATATCCAACAATTTGCATCAGGTCTGTCGCCACTTGTTCACTTCAGGTTGGATTTAATTGATCCGACTGTTGATGGAATGGGCGTGTTAAGGGTAAATGACCTGCATGGTAATGTCGCGGATGTTGAAGTTCTTATTCCATCTACGGCAGCACTGGGTGATGTACATCTGATCACTACGGTATCAGGAGATCGTATTGCTCTGGATTATTATAGTTTTTCACATACACCGTATTCTCTCGATGAACAGGTGGATAAAACTGTCATAGAGTGGCGCTTCGAATCCTTGTTAGTAGACCAGATTGAGGATATAGCCTTTGATGTTATTCTTCAGAATCCACAGCCCGGCGAACAGCGCCTGGTAACACAAAATATACAGTTGTCCTATATCAATGCCCCTGGCGGCGAGCGAATCACAAGGGAGTTGGGGCCACAGTCTGTATGGGTGAGTAATTCCGTATTTGAAGTTAGTGCAAGCAGTGATAAGACCAACTATGGTCCAAACGAGACCGCCTTATTCACAGTCGCTATCAGTAATATTGGCACCACTACCAATCAAGGTTCAGTTGAGTTTATTGTTGAGGATATAAACGGCATCGTTGTCGAAAGTTTCTCCCCGTTTGTTTTTGGCCCTGTGCCAGCTGGAGGGAGCGCAACACTAAATCAAAACTGGAATACCAACAACTTTATTGCCGGTACCTATCAGCTGCATGTGGTAATTAGAGACCTGGACTCAACCATTATCAATGAAGCTTTTGTACCTTTCTCGGTGGTGAGTTCCACAACCGGCTTAGCTCAGGCTTCGATTGGGATTATTGTCGGCGTTAATAACAGTGGTGTCTTTGTTAAGAAGGATCAATACAACACAACGGATGTAGTTCAGGTTCAAAGCAGTCTAACGAATCTAACGGAAAATACGCTACTAACTAATACTGTACTAAAAGTGACAGTGCTTAATCCCGTAGGACAGAATATTTTCAGCGATGAAATGGTCATCGATACGGAACTCGTGCCAGACGCCATTAGAGATGTAATAAACAGCATTATACTGGATGATGTTGTAGCAGGTGCCTATCAGGTTCAGGTAATCCTGATTGATCCGGAAACATCGGCTATCATTGCGGCTGGAAATTCATCGTTTGTTGTGGCGCAAAACATAGCCTTGTCGGTTGAAGGCCAGGTAGAGGCAGCCTTTAATGAGTTGCTGCTGGGGGACGCGCAAATATGTACCGATACTCTCACCAGTCGGGTTTCACAGCCATTGGTTGATCTGGAAATACAAACCAAACTGGTCAATATCGAAGCGCAACAGGATATTGATTCACAAGATGCTTTAATTACCGTATTGCCTGATACCCCATTTGTGCAGAACCGTAGTGTCGATACCAGCGGCCTAGCGGGTGACTATGCCTGTGTGCTGCTCCTAAACACAGGAGCAGAGTTGCAAACTTTGGATTTTGCCTGGTTTAATGTTTTCAACTTGATCGCTGTTCCAGGAAATGACATTACCGCCTTTGTCGGACAGCAGGTGACATTAGATGGTACCAGCAGCCGTGAAGCTGCCGGATTGCCCCTAAGCTATCAATGGCGCTTTGTAAGCAAACCCGATACCAGCAATACTCAGTTTTCCGATACAAGCTCGGGTAACCCCAGCTTCTTTGTTGATGAGCAAGGGGAGTATGTTATTGAATTAGTGGTGAACAATGGTACGGAAGATAGTTTGCCGAAACAGTTGGTGGTGACGGTACCGAACCGATTACCGGTAGCCAATGCAG
>JAKIUF010000064.1 GCA_021647705.1 Gammaproteobacteria bacterium
TTTTAGGAAGGGCGGGTGATGGAGACCCGGGAATAACAACGTTGTGGCGAGGCTGGAAACGACTCAATGATATTTCGCGAGGCTGGGTTCTTGCGCAGAGTATATAACTTATGGGTAATAGAAAGGTGTTGTGGGGGCCGAGGGTTAGAGACCCTTGGCTACCCGATTAGGTTTGTTTTGCATATGATAATAAACGAGAGACATTCTCATGAAACGATTCCTTTGGGTCTTTATATGGTTTATCCGGCGAACTAAACCCCATGTATTGATGGTAACATTGTTGGTCTATTTCACGCCCGTCGTGGCCAAGGCGATAAATGAACCATACCTTATTGAAAGCAACTTTGTCTCTTTTGGTGAGAGTTTCACTAAACTGACTGACAGCAGCCTGGAGAGTTGGAAACTTGCTTCTAAGATAACCATCGATGTTTTCAGGCCAATTAGATGCGACCGGATATATCTCAGAAAGCTCGCGCTTAATAGTGCTTTCAAAGGCACTAGCTTTAGCCCTGAAATGCCCTTGTTTATTTCTGTGACTTGCAAGCCTATGAGCGGCTAACACGCCAAACAAAACAATGATTGTCCCAATAGACCACAGAATATTTTCGCTAAAGATATTGCTCATTGGGTTCCGCTTATTATTTTCTCATAATTACAATATGGCCATGACTTCGGAAACCTAACGTCGTTGATAACCGGGAATTTACAGCTTTGCTTGGCTGTGCTAGGCTTTTTTAGCACAGCCAAGCAAAGCTGTAAATTATCCGCGTTGATCAACTTTGTTAGCCTTTTTTGATTTTTTTGCAGGTACACGCTTTTTCAATTTATCTACTTTTCCCTTATGTAGGTAAACAGTTTCGATTATATGCTCTGTAATGTCCAACAAAGTTATAATATCTTCTTGCCTCGGTTCAAATGCCCTATGGATTGCAGCATGACCAGCCTCTAGAATCGCCTCCATCCTCTCTCGTTGAAGAGTTGAAACATACCCAAGATTCTCAAATTCAGAAATATTTTTTGCAAAAGTACCATTGTCACCAGTTTTTGCAATCATGATCGTTTCAATTAACGATCGAACACCCATTGCCGCCAGCCGTGGCTGATTATTTTGAAGTGCTACGTAAATTTCCTGTAACAATGGTTCCACAAAATCATCTTCTTGTGGAATTTCGAAGAAAAGATTTTTAAACCAAGTAGGCTGCTGACGAAACATAGCAGGCGGAAAATAGGTTATTGTAGGTCCATCATAATCTTCTGAAAAATAGGATGTGTGACGAAGCTCTATGCTATCGCAACCCAAACATTTTAGTGTTTCATACTCGTCACTACCAGATATCGGATGCTCATCATCAGACCAAGAGGTTTTTTCAGAATGCAAGACTCCATGGTTTCTTTCCCCGCCACAGGTATTACAATGAGCCCTCGTATGTTTACTCGATGTCATGGTATTCCTTCTAGGCTAACATTTGTATATCGAGCACGCTCACTTTGCGGCTCCGGTTATTTTTTGAGCAGAACCATAAGCCTATGATTTCATAAACTTTAACCAACATACCTTAAATTTATGCCATTGCAAAGTGAGCATGCACCCTATTTCTATAGACAGGGCTCAATATCCACCATTAAATTTCCTCAGCCCATTGTATTCATTAATACTTTACTCAGCCACATGGTGAAAAAGCGAGCCACCAAACACTGCAAAGTGAGCGAAATATTTGACACGTCAAAAATAAACTGAATAAATAAACAGTATTACTAACCATAGAGAAGGTTGTGAAAAGTCCTTTTATTGAGTCTATTCGTACGGAAATACGTCTTCGTGGGTACAACATTCGAACAGAAAAAACGTACCTTACCTGGATAAAGCAATTTATTTACTTCGTTGGTAAACGACACCCGGAGGAAGTAGGTGAAAAAGAAGTTAAGGAATTTCTGAGTTGGTTAGCAAATGAACGTAATATTGCAATTAATACACAGAAAGTCGCGTTAAATACATTGGTATTTTTATATCAAAAAATTCTTAACCGAGAGTTAGGAGACCTGGGCTTTACTTTGGCTCATCGACCTCGTCGTTTACCGGATGTACTCAAACCGAGCGAGGTACAGTGTATTCTTGATCAGCTGGAAAAACCTGGGGCAGAGAGCAATTGTTTCTAATATCAGTAAGTATTGCTCTCTGACCCGGGTTTTGCGGGTTTTGTTTTGAAAAGTATACACTGGCTACCTATGCTGGTGGCGGTGTAAACCCTTCAGGCACTTCACTGCCATCACCGAATAAAAACTTTTCCATCTCGGCCTCCAAAAATTCACGGGCCTTGGGGTCAATCAATGACAAGCGATTTTCATTGATTAGAATCGTTTGATGTTGCATCCACAGCTTCCAGCCTTCTTTTGACACATTGCTTAAAATACGTTGGCCAATATCGCCTGGCAATGGCGCACGATCCAGCCCTTCGGCTTCTTTACCCAGTTTGACGCAGTTAACCATTTTACTCATTGCCGTTTCCTTAATATTTGATTTTTTGAAAACACCTCAAACGGAGGCTCCCCTTATTTTTGCCAACAGTCGTGCAACCGGTGCAGGTAACCCACCGACATCAGCGCAGCCTTTATACCAGACCCATTCCGGGCCTTCCATCACTGACATTGTGTGGGCATTGCTGCCAGCGGCACTCGCCGGGGTAATCAGCACCGGGCTGATATCCAGATGAAAATGACTGAAAGTGTGCCGTACTACCGGCCAACAGGTTTGTTCCCCGACAGCAAAACCTAAGTGCTTTTCACACCATCCCGACACATCGTCATCCATCGATATTTCCGGCAGACTCAACAAGCCTCCCCAAATACCCGTGGGTGGGCGGCGCTGCAATAACACTTCACTATTGGCATTGCTCAATAACAGCATTTGTGTCTCACGCACCGGTATTGTTTTTTTGGGTTTTTTGCCAGGGTAGTCGGTTTGTCGCTGCTCAGAAAAAGCAACGCAATCCCGTTGTAACGGGCAAGCCTCACATCGCGGTCGGGACCGTGTACAAATACCCGCGCCCAAATCCATCATTGCCTGATTAAAATCGGCCACACGTTTTTTGGGTGTCAGTCGCTCGCTGTGTTGCCATAACAACTCGGCCACCGATGTTTTTCCTGGCCAGCCGTCTACTGCGAACACTCGCGCCAATACACGTTTCACATTACCGTCCAGTATGGCGTGGTGTTGATTCAGCGCCAGTGACAAAATCGCCCCGGCAGTGGAGCGGCCAATGCCCGGCAATGCCAGCACGTCAACAAAATTCGTGGGGAAAATGCCGTCGTATTGATCACGCACCATTTGCGCTGCTTTGTGCAAATTTCGTGCGCGGGCGTAATAACCCAGCCCTGACCAGCGCGCCAACACATCGTCCAGAGGCGCATCGGCCAAATCGTGCAACTGCGGAAAACGTGCCATAAATGCTTCAAAATAAGGGATCACCGTTGCCACTTGAGTCTGTTGCAACATGATCTCTGATACCCATACCCGGTACGGTGAACGATTCTGTTGCCAGGGAAAATGTTTTCGGCCATGTGCATCAAACCAGGTTAATACGGACCGGGGAAAAGACAGGTTTTTTAACGCTGTTTTTGACATCAACGAAACAACCCTTCAAGTTTTTCTTTTAATTTCTTTTCCGCTTTCTTTTTTGCTCTGGCTTTTTCTTCTTTCAGTTTTTTATCGACCTCTTTTTCAAGTTTTTCTTTTTGACGTTTAAGCTCTGTTTTTGCCTTGGCTTTCAGCACTGGGGCAAGGTCCAGTTTAAATTTTGGCTCAGCAAACGTGCCACTCACTTTAATGGGAATAGTCAGTGCTTTCAGCTCCGATACATCCTTGCCACCCTGCCCCTGATCCGTTTCCACAATGGAGGTATTTAACAAATAATCGATACGCTGCTTGGGTAAATCCACACGCCCCTTGCCCGTCACACGCAGCATGGGTGATTTGATCTGCAAGTCCTGGTTATCCACAACACCGTTACGAATCCTCACACTGCCAGACATCTGTGCAAAGTCCGTTTGATTATCGGTTTTTTCGGGTGCCGGTTTCTTTTTGATTTTTGCGTAGGCTTCACGGATCATCTGGCCGAGATTGACGCCTTTTATCGCGCCATCACTAAGATCAAAACTCGCTGTACCATTCAGGTTTTTGCTAATAACTTCAGGTGTGATACCGAGGGTAGTGATTTTTGCTGCCAGATTGACGGTGCCAGAAGCCTTGTCATCCCCCAGCACGTCTTTCAACAATGGCCCAACCTGTACTGCACTGATTTTTTCGTCGGCGGAAATTTTGGGTATGTCTTCACGCACATCAAGCACTATATGTCCGCGATATTGCCCCTTATATAAGTCAGCTTGTAACGGTAACAATTGAATGGTTCCACTTTTGGCGGTAACGCCCAACACAATGTCTGCCAAACGGGCATTGGCCAGTTTGATTTTACCTGCGCGTAATTTGCCTTTCACATCCAGCCCACGCAACAGGTCTAACGGCAATTGGGGATCTTCCGCAGTCGTCGCTGTGGGGGCCGGTGGCGGTGACTCAGTGGCTGGTGGCAAATAACGATCAACATCCATATCATCAAGCATTAAATCAAAACGCACGGCGGGCTGGGAAAAATCTTCAACACTCAAACTGCCCGTCAACTGTGAATCATCCAGCACAACATCCAGGCTGGACACGTTCATCGCATCTGCTGAACCGGTAAAATCCAGGTTCAATGCCGCTTTGTTCAACACCGAGATATCTGTTGATTCTGGCAGTTCAATAGCCAGCATCTTTGTTAGTTCTCGCGGCGAAAAACCGGCTAACGACAACTGCCCTTTGGCCTGCGGTATTGAGAGGATTTCCTGAATGTTTAATTCAGCATTGGCCGTGAGGCCCAGAGTCTGTAATTGCAAACCGGCAAGCTGTACCCGTTGCTGTGCAATATCGGCATCAATATTTCCCCGTAGACGAACATTCAGTGGTGACACTGGCAACAGTTCACTTTGCACATTCAGCGAAACATCCAGTCCATCCAAACGATATCGCTGGGCCGACAAATCAAACGTCAGCCGGCCTTTTAATTCAATGGGGGTTTGCAGGGCAGGCTCCGACATAGCAAGCCGGGTGCGCAATTCAATATCAACGGGGGCTCCTGGTGCAATGGGGCCCGTACGCAGGGAAAACCGGTCTATTTCAATGCGCTGACCAGCCTGCCGGTCATCCCAGACAATTTGTGCATCTTCGATATTGATACCACCGACAACCAATGCCAGCGCAGGTTTGGCCTCTGACTCCTCCGCAGGGCTTTTCGTTGCTGGAGCGGCGTCGGTAGTGGGTGCAGCCAACAGGCCATCCCAATTACTGCGGCCATCCGCTGTTCGACTCAGATTCACCCGCAGACCACGCAAGTGCAACGTTTTCATTTCTATACGCTGTTGCAGCAATGGCAACAGCTTCACGTTAATATCCACCGATTCCACACGGGCAAAATCTTTTTCTGTATCTTCCCCGGCGGCATTGCTGAGGCGTGTTTCGCCCAGACTCAGCCCCAGCCAGGGAAACAACGACAGGCTCAGATCACCTTCAATGCTCAGTTCACGACCCGTGGCGTCCTGTACTGCAGCGGTAATATCATCCCGATAATCATTGGGGTCAACCAGCAACAAAATCGCCACAACCAACAGCAACAACAGACCCAGCAGGGCAGCAACACCAAGGCCGGTTATTTTCAGAATTTTGGTCATCATTTTTTGCGCGGAACTTGCGCTTCCTTACTCTATAATGGGAGTTCACCGTAGCCCAGAGCGGGCAACGGCTCAAGGTGAATAAGTCGATTTTCCACACGAACAGTTGATTTCAGTCAGCCACAAAGTCAAACTTCCGCTCACCATGCCCAATATCGAAAACACTCAGGTATCCATCAAAAACAATGATGGCAAAACCACCGTCGGCCAAATGCAGACTACCTGGTTCGACAAGGGTGACCGTCTTAAACGCGCTCTGCAACGGCTAGGATTCTTCTGGCTACTGGCAGGTCTCACTCTTTTCATCCCCATCGCTCACTTCGTACTGGTGCCGGGCTTTCTCATCGCCGGCCCCGTGGTCAGTTACCTGACTTACCAGATGTGCTGGATGCGCGATCATATTAATGGCAGCTGTCCTACTTGCAATGAGCAGATCACGATAAAACTGGAAAGCAAAGACAAATTACCTAAGTGGACTTATTGCCCTGCCTGCAATACGCCCTTGCACATTACTCAACCCGACAACCATCCTGAGAACTAAAGCCACACATTATGCGCCCCTTTATTATCCTATTAGTCGTCACCATCATGATCGGTTCTGCACTCGCTGCCATCGGTTTGTTATTGTTTCAGATGGGACTGTTTGGCTGAATTTTTTGGTGACATGCTGGTTGTTTGTTCATTTTTAGGGTCAAACCTGTTGACTATCTTGTCTACAGGCGTGCCACTCATCCCAAACCGGCTGTATTAATTCACTGTAGTCACACTCAAACGCAGTAGCCAACTTGAAAATAACATCAAGACTGGGCTGCTTTTCTGCGGCTTCAATGGATTGATAATAGCGCGTCGACACCCCCGCTTTGGCCGCCAACCTGTCTTGTGAAATACCAAATTCCTCGCGCTTTGCCTTGAGCTGAGCTGCTATCGCTGTTTTCAATGTCATCAATACTACCCTGTCGTTTGTCTATGCTGAATTCTCAGTGATGACGACATAATGAAAAACGATCTATAGGACACGATCAATAAAGCGTGATATATTTGGATTTCAGGAAGATTAAATTCTTGCGATTCTCAAGGAGGGTTTTTATGGACGCTAAAAATTTACCCATACATCCGACACTAAAAAACTTCAACGGCGAAATGCGGGAAGCTTTCGCCTTCGCTGTCTGTGATATTGCCAAAGAGCTTCAAACCCATGAAATCACACAAGACAATTTCAGGGGGCTTGTACGTTTTGAGTGTAGCCAATGGCTGAAGAAGCATGGACAGCGGTACACTAAACCCACTCGCCAAACTTTTTATGAAACCATGCTGCATGTTTTTTCCGATATGTATGGCTTTGACACAGAAACCCGGTAAATACACCACTGGCTAAAGCCCAGATTACCCGGACTGAAGTCCCATCTCTCGAAATTGGGAAAAATGGAGTAAAAATAAACATCTCCACAACAAGCTGCGGAATATTGTGGGCGCAGAAAAGAGAAAAACTTAAGGGCGAATGCCTTTTTCAATCATCAGTTAAAGCCACTAACAACTTCTGCAAAGCCTGACCACGGTGGCTAAGGCGGTTTTTCAGCTCTGATGGCAATTCCGCTGACGTACATTGCTCACCGGGCACCCAGAACAGCGGATCATAACCAAAGCCATTGTCACCCTGCGGCGCAAACAATATCCGTCCTTCCCAGCTGCCCTGACAAATCAGCGGTGTCGGGTCTTCGTCATGGGCCATAAACACCATTAGACATTGAAAACGTGCTGTACGCTGCTCCTCGGGAACCTCTTTCAATTCCACCAACAGCTTTTGCAGATTATCGGCATCACTGGCACCAGCCCCCGCAAAGCGGGAAGAATAAATACCGGGAGCGCCATTAAGCGCATCCACTTCCAACCCGGAATCATCAGCAATAGCGGGCAGCCCGGTGAGTTGTGCAGCGTGTCGTGCCTTGAGAATGGCATTTTCCACAAACGTCAGGCCGGTCTCATCGGCATCGGGCACACTGAAATCAGACTGTGGCACTGCCTCCATGTCCAAACTGCCGATGAGCTGATTGATCTCACGCAACTTGCCTGCATTGCCGCTGGCCAGCACGACTTTTCCGGGAAGAGTTCTGCTGCTCACGTCGATGGCACGTCTTTCTGGTGATCGATCAGTTCTGCAATACCCGACTTGGCCAAGCCCAGCATAGCGTCAAGCTCTTCCTGGCGGAAAGCATGTCCTTCAGCAGTGCCCTGTACTTCGATAAAAGCGCCTGCGTCGTTCATCACCACATTCATATCCGTTTCAGCGTTGGAGTCTTCGTCATAATCCAGGTCCAGCACCGGGGTGCCGTTGTAGATACCCACAGAAACTGAAGCCACCTGACCGATGATGGGATTTTTTTTGATTTTGCCGGTATCCACCAAATGCTGCATGGCATCGGCCAAAGCCACAAAGCCACCGGTGATCGACGCGGTACGGGTACCACCATCGGCCTGGATGACATCGCAATCCACGATAACATTACGTTCGCCCAGGGCTTCCAGATTCACCACTGCACGTAGTGAACGGGCAATAAGACGCTGAATTTCCATAGTGCGTCCGCCTTGTTTGCCGCGTGCAGCCTCACGACCCATGCGACTGCCGGTAGAACGAGGCAGCATACCGTACTCGGCAGTAACCCATCCCTGACCCTTGCCTTTCAGCCAGCGGGGAATGCGCTCTTCCACTGTTGCTGTACACAGCACTTTGGTATCACCGAATTCCACCAACACCGAACCCTCGGCATGTTTAGTATAATTGCGGGTAAATTTAATCGAGCGAAGTTGGTCGGGGGAACGTCCACTGGGGCGCATAAAAAATCCTCTACTGAAAATCAATGGGCGCGTATTATACCCTCCCCGGCGTACCGCGCGACAGACCGCAATCTGTGCGAAAAACTGGACTCATTGGCCTAAACCTGCTCTAATGCGCCGTTCTCGCGACCGGGCAGCTGTCCGCAGGCGCGTGTTGTACTCAATAATTTGTTGAAATTTACGATTTTTTTTGGAGATCGATCATGGCCAAAGTCTGTCAGGTGACGGGTAAACGCCCCACCGCTGGCAACAACGTTTCGCACGCGCACAATAAAACGCGGCGTCGTTTCCTGCCTAACCTGCATTTCCACCGTTTTTGGGTGGAAAGCGAAAACCGTTTCGTGAAGCTGCGCGTTACCGCCAACGGCATGCGTATTATCGATAAAAAAGGCATCGATACCGTATTAGCCGAAATGCGCAATCGCGGCGAAAAGGTCTAAGGAGAAAATACTATGCGCGATAAAATCAGACTCGTTTCCAGTGCCGGTACCGGTCACTTTTACACCACCGACAAAAACAAGCGCACCATGCCTGGAAAAATGGAGATCAAAAAATTTGATCCCGTGGTACGCAAGCATGTGATGTACAAGGAAGCCAAGATCAAATAATCCTGCTCCTGGCCTGCTGTATTGCAAAGCCACATCTGAAAAAGCCCGGAACTCCCGGGCTTTTTTGTGTTCTGTAATAGCGCATAACTGACGTATACTTCGCAAAGATTTCCCAAACGGAACTCTCACCAAAGTACGAACGTCGATAAACAAACCTTTGTCATCAACAATTTTTTAACCCTAAAAAAGGAGCCGCCCGTGTCCGCACGCATCCTGGCCACATTTTTACTCATCCTGCTCAGCACCACCGCCAATGCCCAACGCATCGACGTTAACCTGAAGCAAGAGAGCGCCCGCTTTTCCTACATCACGCTTATCGGCGGCTCCACCTTTGGCCGCACGGAAATGACGACAGGCATTCTGTACAACGAAGATGGCAACCAAGTGGTAAACCTAGGCTTGCAAGTTATCGATGTGGCAGGCAGCAAAACGCCGGGGCTGGAACTGGGCGTGGGGCCGCGCCTCTATTACCTGAAACACGATGACACAGACTCCAGTGGCGCGGCCGTGGCCCTGGGCGGTCAACTACGCTACAAACTGCCCAGTTTGCAGCGTCTGTCTTTCATCGGCAATCTCTTTTATGCGCCAAGCATCACCACCACCCTGGATGCTGAAAACATGTATGAATTTGGCATAGGCGTGAGCTACGAATTATTGCCTACAGCAAATGTTTATGTGAAATATCGCCGGATTCGTGCCAATTTCAGCAAAAACATTGGCGTGGAAAATATCGACCGTGGCACCGTGGTGGGAATGACCTTTACCTTTTAGCGATAAACCAGGAAAGTTCATAAATGACTTTCCTTACGTTTCCCCCCCTCATTCCAGCCTTCTCTCTTCAATGACATAGCCGTCAGGCTAAGTCCTACCCAGAAAGATGCTAGAGTTGAGGGGCGTTATAGATTTTTTTGCTCCCCCTATTCAACACAAAGTAAAACCGTAGGGTGGAACAAGCGCAGCGGTTCCACCAATGCCTATAGACTATAAGAAACAACAAATCGTCTCGGTGCTCACGACCACT
Source organism: Gammaproteobacteria bacterium (assembly GCA_021647705.1). Taxonomy (GTDB): domain Bacteria; phylum Pseudomonadota; class Gammaproteobacteria; order SZUA-152; family SZUA-152; genus SZUA-152. The sequence continues at coordinate 10,219 of JAKIUF010000064.1, forward strand.
GACAAAAGAATCACACTCCTGCAACAACGACTCACCGGCAAATGGCCACTCAAGGTAGACATCGATAGCAAATCGAACCTGGAATATGTCCCTTGCCCATTTGGTGGAACCGCTACGCTTGTTCCACCCTACCCGGCTTAGCCGGACGGCTATGCCCTCGAGGCGGAAAAGGAGCAGGACTCGCCCCTACTGCTTTTCATCCCAAAAGACCCCATCTTTCCCCATCAATTTTATGTAATGACTGACACCACGCTTCAAAACCCCAAGACCACACTCACGAAAAATAAGCCGCCAAAAATGGTGGCGTCCGAAAACGGCGAGAACAACAAGGAGGCATTTGTTAGGCTTGCCGAATGAATCTTGATCACGATGCCTGTTACCGTGCGATTGTAACGCGAGATGTCCGCTTTGATGGTCGTCTGTATATCGGCGTTCGCACCACCGGAATCTACTGTCGGCCAATCTGCCCTGCACGCACACCCAAGCGCGAAAACGTCACCTTCTATCCAACAGCAGCCGCAGCACAGGAAGCCGGGTTTCGGCCTTGCCTGCGTTGTCGGCCGGAAAATTCGCCGGACCTGGCGGTATGGAACGGGACATCAAACACCGTCAAACGCGCGCTCGCATTGATTGGCGAAGGGGCGATGGATGGTGAAACCGTTGATCATCTCGCCGGGCAGCTTGGTGTCGGTGAGCGCCACCTCAGACGACTCTTCCAGCAACATCTCGGCGCATCACCCATTGCGATTGCCCAGACCCGGCGCATTCTTTTCGCCAAACAATTAATCATGGAAACAAGAATGCCCATGACTGAAATTGCGCATGCCGCCGGTTTCGGTAGCATTCGTCGTTTCAATGCCGTTTTTCAGGCACTGTACAAACGACCACCCGGCGCGTTGCGCCGCACACGACAAGATGCCTACAGTAACGTATCTACCGTTTCAGATATCGTGCTGCCAATGGCCTATGCAGCACCTTATGACTGGTCCAGTATGATTTCATTTCTGAAAGCCCGCGCTATTCCCGGCGTTGAATGGGTAGACAGGAAAAACCGGTATCACCGTTCAATTACGCTGGACGGCTGTCAGGGCACAGTCCGCGTTGCGTTTGATGAAAATAAAAAATGTTTGCGCGCAACAATCCGTTTCCCGCGTGTATCAAGCCTCGCCTTTATCGTCAGCCGACTTCGTCGGGTGTTTGATCTCACGGCCAACCCTACCGCCATCGATACCCATCTTGCCAATGATTCCCGGCTCGCGTCACTGATTGCAGCACGACCCGGCTTGCGCGTACCCGGTGCGTGGGATGGGTTTGAGCTTGGCATTCGCGCAATACTCGGGCAACAAATCAGTGTTGGTGCTGCCACGGCGCTCGCGGGAAAACTGGTATCCCAGTATGGGAAGCCACTTGATACCTCATTAAAAACAGAAAGGCTGAGCCATGTTTTTCCATCAGCGAAGTGCCTTGCTGCGGCTGATTTACGCTCACTCGGTATGCCCGGCACCCGCGCCCGAGCATTATCTGCACTGAGCAAAGCCGTTCTGGAAAACCCGAATATGTTCAGCGCCAGTCAGACATCGGATGTCACACTCGAACGCTTGAAAGCGTTGCCCGGTGTCGGTGACTGGACAAGCCAATACATTCTTATGCGCGCGTTTTCCGAGCCGGACGCATTTCCAGCTGCCGACATTGGCTTGATGCGTGCAATGGCCACAAAAAAAGGGCAGCGTCCGACACCTGCAAAACTTCTGGAGCGAGCCGAAATCTGGCGACCCTGGCGGGCTTATGCCGCACTGCATCTTTGGACCTCCGAAAGCAATACACATTGTATGCATAACAAAGAGAACATCACCGATGCCGAAACACTCACCACCTGAAATTCTGTTCCGTAATCAACGGGAAACGCCAATAGGCACCATGTTGATCATCACCGATAAACAGCAACGCATGCGCGCCCTTGACTGGCTTGAATATGAAGAGCGCATGCTCCGCCTCCTGCGGCGTTATGTCCCAACATTTGAACTGCAAAAAGGCGCGTTGTCCGCAGTAATACACGAAGCACTGGATGCGTATTTCGCCGGAGACTTTACTCCAGTGAACAACATTCCCGTCCATACCACTGGAACCGTTTTCCAGCAGGCGGTCTGGCAAACACTCAGAAACATTCCGGCCGGAACCACGCTCAGTTACGGTGCTTTGGCCAAAAAAATCGGGCGAGCAAAAGCAGTTCGTGCCGTTGGCACTGCCAACGGTGCCAACCCTGTCGGCATTATCATCCCCTGCCATCGGGTGATCGGCATGGATGGATCAATGACGGGATACGGCGGCGGGCTTGAACGCAAACGCTGGTTGCTGACTCACGAAAACGCCGGAATTAAAGCTGGTTAACGCCTTTCATTTTCTTTTCATATTAGCCCCAAAAAGTATTCACACACTATTAAGGAACCCTCATGACAACATCAACAAAACACAAAGCAAAAGTTTTCCGTAACCTGAGCACCCAGGGACATCTACTCTTGCCTAACGCCTGGGACGCTGCAAGCGCACGTATTTTCGAAGCAGCGGGTTTTCCGGCCATTGGAACCACCAGCGCGGGCATTGCCTATAGTCGTGGCTTTCGTGATGCCCAGCAAATCAGCAGAGAAGAGATGGTTCACGAAGTGGCTATTATTGCTCGTGCAGTAGACATACCCGTAACGGCAGACATCGAAGCAGGTTATGGCACTGGCACTGACGATGTAGCCGAAACCGTGCGTGCAGTTATTGATGCAGGCGCAGTCGGCATCAACCTGGAAGACAACACTCATGGAGGAACTCTCCCACTCTTTGACATCAGTACACAGGCCGAACGAATTGCAGCGGCAAAATCAGCAGGTGAACAAAGCAGGATTACGCTGACAATCAACGCACGTACTGACGTTTTTCTGCTTGAACTCGGTATCGATGAAAGCGAGCGAACCTCCATGGCTATCGAACGCGGCCATGCTTATCTTGCCGCCGGAGCGGATCTCGTTTTTGTGCCAGCATTAATCGACACCCACATCACACAACACCTATCAGATGCTTTTGGAGGTCGCCTGAACCTGATGGCCATGCCCCGCGCACCTGCCGCAAGCGTATTGTTCGACGCAGGAGCCCAGCGTGTCAGCCTCGGCCCAAGCGCGATGCTGGCTAGTCTTGGCACAGTACAAAACATCGCTCAGGAACTACAACAAACCGGTACCTGGTCGTCTATCGAAGCAAGTTTTTTTGGTTTTTCGGAAGCGGAAACACTGTTCAAACACGGCTAACACTATTGAGAATCACAACGTATGGAATCTACAAGCAGTTAAAATCCAACGCAAAGGCGCAAAGGACGCAGAGAAAAACCATTTAAACAGGCTGCCTCTATGGTGACGTTATATACCCATAGCGTTTGAGATTTCGGCTTAAGAAGAAAGCTTTGCGTCCTTTGCGCCTTTGCGTTGAAAGCTCTTTTCTGAGAGTTTTAGGATTATAATTTGCAACGTCGGCTTCAAATTCTACGCGGATCACAACAGGCAGATGGAAAAACTACTCAACAGACATTTCCAAATCATCCAAAATTGCATCCAACCCCGCTTGTGCGCATTCCTCATCGATTTCGCCTGACGAACCGGACACACCGATGCCGCCAAAGGTAGTACCCGCAGCCGTAATAGGTAAACCACCACGAGCAATCAGAAGCCCCTTGGTTTTCGGCACACCATAGGCACCTTTAAAACGGTCCTGCAAATCACCCGTGGATGAATTGAAAGACATGGCGGTATAGGCCTTGTCACGACTAATGGAAATCGAAAGATCCATGGCCAGCACATCTCGCAATACCACCTGTGAATGACCGCCACGGTCAACAATCGTCACGGTGATTTGCGCGCCTTTTTTGCGGCATGTTGCAATACTGGCTTGGGCCGCTGTCAGTGCAGTGTCCAGTGACATACGCGCAATGTTGACGGTAACAGGCTGCTCATCAGCAGAACTGGTACTCGCGAAAAACATAAACAATACAAACGGCAAGCCATAATAAATTTTCATTAATTTTTTCTCCCTCTGTTAAACAGTGGCATTATGTTACTGCGACTCTCAGATCGCCATGAGTATATTGTCAGATAAACGTAGGGTGGGCACGTCGTTTGTGCCCACGGGTTGCAAGAAACCTTTGCGGATTAGCGCGTGGGCAAAAAAACGTGCCCACCCTACGGGTTATTTTTATGACGATCATCACGACTGACGAGAGCAGCATCCGTCGCTAAACCAAAAAACCGCCCTTGCTGTTGCCACAGGTGAATGTCCACGCTGCCTTGCAACACATGCTGTTCTTTAATCCGTGCTAATTTTTCCGTCAGCTCCGTTACATAGAGCGTTGATACCGCTCCGCTGACGCGATTGCGCACTTTAAGTTGTGCGGCAAGACCACCCTGGATAGAGCAATAACGTCCGCCCACCAGTTGAAAGTCACGCTGGATATCAGCGGGCAAATGCAAAGGAAAATCCAGGCGCTGCATGGCCACTCGCAATATCTCCGGCTGCGTTTCCCTATATTCCGCATCCAGTTTTTTATTGTGGTTCATGGCGATTTCTTCCAACACCAGTGCTGTCAGATTGCTTTGATGAGACTGTTGGTGATAAAAAAATTGAACCAACATCACCATTACGAGTAACGAAGCAACCCAGGCCAGCCCTGCCACCGGACGACGAAGCCAGGGTATAACCAACGAGTTTACCGATTTTTCAGCGTTTACCTGCGCGAGCATACGCTCCACACTATCTGCCGACAAAAACTTGCTCTGATAATATTCTTTGAGATTCGTGCTGAGTTTATCGTTATCTTGCGTGTTCATGGCATCACTCGCTTTGCCTAAGCGTGACGACAGCGTCGCCCTGATTCAGGGCATTCACCAGTTTTTTCCGGCCACGCTGGATCAAGCTCAACACGGTGTTGCGCGAGCGCTCGGTCAGTTCAGCAACCTCCGCTGCGGTATAACCTTCGACCAAGTGCAGATATATTGCTTCACGCTCCTCCACTCTGAGGATGGCTAGGCTGCGCTCCAGCCATTGAATGTCCATGGCAATTTCCTGTTCATTACCCGGTGTATCACGCAAATCAGCCCTTTCTGACAGTTCATCCAGCGGCTCCAGCACCACCAAGCGGTTGCGTCGATAACGATCAATATACAAATTACGCAGGGTCACAAAAAACAGGGATTTATTCCACGACTGCTCACGACGCGCCAGCTTGAGCCAAGCCTCCTGTACCAGATCTTCCGCCTCGGCGTGCTGATGCGTCAGCGAACACGCATAACGAAATCCGCTCTGTAGCAAAGCTTCGAGGTTGTCATCTATATCCACTGTTTCGCAACCCTTATGTGCCCACGAAAGAACCCCGTATGATTCAGACGGACCTCTATATGTCATAAACGAATGGCATGCCTCGTTGATTGCATGTAGAGAAATTAAATTTACATAATGTCGAAAAAACTTAGCCTAAGGTGGGCACCACCCACCCTACATAAACCACTGACTTTGCAATGCTGTCAGGTAGGCTTTTTCAATAGGAGTAACATCGGCATTGCCAGTCACCAGTTGCGCGATAACCTGATCGTACAGGGCTTTGTCTTTCAGCATAGCAGCGTTGACGGCCAGGGCACGAATAATAACCGGCCCCGGTTTTTGTCCCGCCAAGTTTTGTAAAATACCACGAATAACCGGCCCGTTTTGTGCAAAACGATTTTGTGCAACATTATCCATGAACTGGAAAAACAAGCGTGTCTTCTCTGGCGGCGTGCCACTCTCAACATGCTGACGGAATTGGGTTACCACATCCAGCTTCGGCCAAAGATCACGCAGGATAGGGGCGGGCATCGATTGGTACAACATACTTTCCAACCGGCTCCAGTTGCTGCGTCGATCCGCATTAGTCAATTGTGCCGCAAGCTGCCCCAGCAAACGCTGGTCCGGTCGGTAGTTGCGATAATATGCATAACGTTCACGCAGAATTTGCGGGTAGCTTTCCGGCTCAGTCAGCTCTTGATAGGCAACAATGGAGTTTGTCAGCGGATCAAACAGGTCCACTTTTTGCCGTAGGAAAAATGCCTTTTCTGCTCCAGTATCCACCAGCGGTATATAGTCGGAGTTTGGCTGGGCATCCTGGCTCAGTAATTTTAAGGTGTTGATATTGGCGATATAATTACGGTTAGAATAGTGACCGAAAGGTTTACGCATTTGACGGAAATCGGCAGCTATATTGGTATTATTATAAAAGCGTGTGTATTTATCGGCATTGAAGTCCTGGCCACTGGCCACTATCAGTACGTCATTTTCCGCATAGGGGGAGTAATACACCTTGATGTGCGGGAAGGCGCTGTTCAGTGCTTTGATAATCGTCAGCATCAGCTGGCTGTTAAATTCTGGCAAATGCATCCATTGCACCAAAATGCCGTCGGGTTTCAGATAACGTTTGCTGTGCGCATAAAATTCCTTGCTGAATAAACTTGAAACACCACTCACCCACGGGTTCGAGGGTTCGGAAACAATCACATCATATTGTTTTCCAGAGGTACTGAAAAAAGTACGCGCATCATCAATAACCATATTGACACGCGGATCTTCATAAACCCGACGGTTATGGGGCATCATTTCTCGCGCCAAATTCACCATTTCTTCTTCGATTTCGATAAGATCCATGGATTGCAACAACGAATCACCTAACATGTAGTGGGCTGTCATGCCGCTACCCAGACCAATGATCGCCGCGTCGTAAGGTTGCTCAATCATCGACATGGGCAAAAAGGCCAATGCGGCCTGGGTCTCTTCACCTTTGGTGCCACCCACTGCGGCATCGGTTTTTCCGTTGGTTTTAATCAGTTTGATATCACCAATTTCATGCAGCGAAATAGTCGCCGTTTTACCGTCACGCACGGTGACTTTTTCATCTGGCATCACAAAGGCTGTACGACGAAAATAACCGGCGGCAATCACGTTGGGATTAAAACTGACAAACAACAGCGGCATGATCATCAACACTGAAACAATGGTTGCAGTAATCAGCGGAGCTTGCGAACCCTGCTGACGTGAGCGTTGATACAGCCATAGCAAAAACAAACCAATACCAATATCAATTATTGCACCACTGGCAATGGTCATTTTCAGTTGCAACAGCGGCAGCAAAACCAGTCCGGCAAGGGTCGCACCTAAAATTGCACCAATGGTATTGTAACCATAAACCGCACCCACATATTTTTCGTTGCGGGTAACGTTCATCAGGTAATAGGTGATGATGGGCAGCGTCATGCCCGCAATAAACGTGGCAGGAAACATCAGAAACAGACTCAAGCCATATTTCAGTAGCGTGAACATCCAGTAACCCTGCTCGGTCTTGTCGAGAAATCCCTTTGACTGCTCCATGATACTGAAAACAAATTCATAAAAATAAATGCTGGTGAGAGCGAGCCCTCCCATGACCACTTGTGCGATAGCCAGTAATATCACCACATGTTTGGTTTTTTGCAGCAGTTTTTTGGCTGCCAGTCCACCGAAGGCCAGTCCCAGCACAAAAGCCGATACCATGATGTCAAAGGAGTGCGTAGATGCACCCAGCAACAGGCTCAACAAACGAATCCAGCTGATTTCATAAATGAAGGAAGCAAACCCGGTGAGCAGACTCAGCGCAAGAAACAGTTTGACGGAAAGCAGAACTTTCTGATCACCCTCATGTTGTAACAATGGCGGTTTTTCCACTGCGCAAAAACGCTCGCCACTTTGCCCCAGTGCATTTTCCTGCTGTCTGCCAATAACATAAAAACCAAGGGCAATCACCACATTACCCAGGGCCGCCAGGTAGAGTGAGCCTGCGGTGCCCAGTTGCGGTATTAAAATATACGATGCCAGCATGATGCCCACAGCAGCACCGATGGAATTGGTGAAATACAGTAACGGGAGGGCGCTTTGCCCACCATCACGACTGATACGCACCATCGCAACCCCCAGCAACGGGAATGTTGTGCCCAGTAAAATGGCCATGGGAGCGGTAATCAGCACAGAAATGATGACTTTCAGTGACTCTGCCACTGGTGCAGCCATACCGCTGACGTTGTCATAAAACAGGCCCGTGCAGAAGACATAAATATCGTGGTAAAAAAAGCCGCCAATACCGACAACCAGTTCCACCAGTGCATAAATCAAAAAGGGGTTTTTCAGTTGTTTTGTGTAGCGCGCGGCGATCAGCGCACCAAGACCAATCCCCCCCATAAAAATACACAGAGTGAGAATCTGCCCATAGGAAGAATGGCCCAGAAACAGTTTCAGATAACGCGCCCAGATACCTTCATAAATCAGTGCTACAAAACCAGACAGAGAGAACAGGAAATAGATGGCCAGCAGGGCGGCTCTGTTATGTGGATTCGAGTCGCTGGCCTGGGCAGCCGTGACAGAGTTTGATGTTGACATTTTTTCAGGGAAGCCTCGTTTTTTTGTACATCATACCTGAAGGCGACCTACTGAGGGTGTACGAATTACGGCCAATACCTGCGCCCCTCTCTCAACTTCACTTTGCTTTACGGGGTACATGCCCGTCGCAATGGGAACCCAGGCATTAACGAAAATACCTTTTAAATCATATGTAAATTAAGGGCTAAATTATTCTGTTTTTGGTGTATGCAGCAAAGTTGGGGTAATGAAAATCCAACGCAAAGGCGCGGAGACGCAGAGAACGCAAAGAAATATCGCATTACCCATTACTCTCTACATCTTTGCGTTAGATTTTAGGGTTCTGTCACTCGTGAGCCGGGAACGGCCTGTCTTGCTGAATGTAAACCAATGCTTTTATTCGTTTGGATGTTTTTAGGGCTTAATTCACATTTATATGACTTTTCAATGAGCTGTATTTTTTCTTGCAAATGATAATGATTCTCATTATCATGCAAAAAGAGTGAGAACTACCCAGCACAGTCGGGGACCCCTGAAGAGCCACCCCTCCACCGAACTCAGCCAGGTTGATGCCAATAATCGGAAACCTAAAGGAGCGCTATTGATGACTTATATGATCGATGCCCAGCTGGAGCAAGGAGTCCCCTCATTGAAATTAATTGATGCCGCAACAGGTGAAGAACGCCTTCATTGGCAAGGCGACAGCATGGGTAGCAGCGAGCGGGACTGGAAGAATTTGTTTAAACGTCTGGTATTGCTTTCTTGTGCTGACCAGATCGGTCTGGCGCAGCGTGCAAAATTACCGACCTTTGGTGATGAGTGCGTAAAATGCACAACCTGTGTCAGCGAAGAAAAAGACCGTCTGGTCAGCACAAGTGTCGTCCCGCTAAGGCTGTACAAGTAACAGTCCGAGCTTTAAATCCCCCAGGTCGGCGGTGGTATCATCCCCCCAGTGATACCCCCGCTATTTTTTCTGCTGATTCAATATCCGCCCTTGCGGCGTGACTCCGGCAACCCGGCAATGCGCCCACCTTGCTTGCTGGGGTCTTTGGGAAATAACGCATACAAATCTTTTTGGCTGGGCTTTGAACCCCATTTATCCGCCATGGTTTTGATAATGGTGCGCGTATTGGGTTGGTTACCACCATTATTGATAAATTCATCACGCAAATAATTCATCAAATCCCAATGCTTTTCGGTTAACTCTACACCCTCTTCTGCGGAGATAAGTTTTGCCAGTTCTTCACTCCAGTCTGCAATATCAACCAGATAACCCGTGGGTGTGGTTTCAATGGTTTTACCCTCAAGCTCTATAGCCATTGCAATCTCCTTCTCGGTTT
>JAKIUF010000065.1 GCA_021647705.1 Gammaproteobacteria bacterium
GACGAAGATGGCTACCTCATTACCACTCCCAAAACCCGTTATAAAACCAAAAATGTGTTGCTGACCATTGGTCGTCGCGGTACTCCACGTAAACTAGACGTACCTGGAGAAGAATTACCGAAAGTCGTTTACCGGCTCATCGACCCAGAACAATACCGCAATCAAAAGGTACTGGTGGTGGGTGGTGGCGACAGCGCCCTGGAAGCCGCCACCAGCATCGCTGATGAACCCGGCACCCACGTCACGCTGTCCTATCGCAGTGATACCTTCTCACGCGTCAAAGAAAAGAACCGCCAAAAAGTCACAAGCGCCGAAACTGCCGGAAAACTCACCGTATTAATGAAATCCAATGTCAAAGAGATTACTGAAAGCACCGTCACTCTCGACCAGAATGGTGAAAAAATCGACATTGAAAACGACGCTATCATCGTCAGCGCCGGAGGCATTCTGCCCACTGGCATGTTGAAAGAACTGGGTATTGATGTAGAAACCAAACACGGTACGGTCTGATGACATTTTATATAGACGAACGTCTGGTAGCAGACAGCTATCGACTCGGTGAATTTGATGATTGTCAGTTACTGCTGTCAAAAAATGCCTTGTTTCCCTGGTTCATTCTCGTGCCCACCACCCGGAAAATTGAATTCCACAAGTTTGACCCGGCACAACAGGAAAAGATTCAGCAGCACATTAATGCTGTCGCCCAATTCATTGAGAAATATTTCTCCACGGATAAAATAAACATCGCCAGCATTGGAAATATTGTTTCACAATTACATATCCACATCATTGGCCGAAAACATAATGATGCTTGCTGGCCCGGTGTGGTCTGGGGCACCACTCACTTCAGTGATTATAAAACCGATGACGTTATCATCATCAAAAATCAGTTGGCCAATGCACTCACATTTTTCGTTCCAGACTAAATGTGAATTAAATGCTAAAACCAGTAACAGCATCAACGATGGATATGTATGAAAGTGAGAGCCTCAACAACAGGTAATGTTGTCGTCACATTGGCAAGCTGCGGGAAATTCAACCCAGAGAAATTAAAAAAATCCAAATATCCCCTTATCCTTTTCCACCTGTGCATTCATCAGTTTGATCATTTGTAAGTTTTTTCCTGCTCGGGCAGCAGATAAGGCTGTTTCTTTCATTTTATTTTTCACCTTCCAGTCTGCGCCTTTCTCCAGCAGGCGTTTAACCACTGCGACATGTCTGGCTTCGACGGCCATCAGCAATGGAGTATTACGCAACTTATTTTCAGCATCGATATCCGCACCACGCTCCAATAATAAATTGATAACCTCCACTCCACCTGCACCAGCAGCAACATGCAGCGGAGTATTACCTTCCGAGCTTCGTGCTCTGACATCGGCACCCGATTTCAACAATTGGCTGACCACGGCTTTATGGCCATAACGTATCGCGGCCATAAAAGCCATTTCACGTTCCGTAACGGCTGAAAAGACCTTTTCACCCAGCAGGCGTTCCACCATTTTCTGATTGCCAAAACGCGCGGCCATCCACAATAAATTGTGTTTATCATCATCCTGCCAGGTGAGTGCAGCACCGTTATCAAGTAATTGCACCGCTTGTGCATCTTGCCCCTGCACAAGTGCCAGACTCAGGGCCGTATGCCCATCTTTTCCTTGCACATCAAGATTGGCAGTATGTGCCAATAACCGGGAAACAACCCTGTTGCGGCCTGCCCGTATTGCCAGCATCAATGATGTATAACCCGATTTATTATACGCATTGATTTTTGCACCGCGGTCTAACAATAATTGTACAGTTTTTGAATGGCCTTCGCGTGCTGCCAGCATCAGCGCCGTCATGCCTTCTGCATCAATTTGATTTGTATTAGCTCCCTTGGCCAACAACAACTTCGTCACCAAAAAATGGCCCTGCTGTGCTGCCAGTGCCAGGGCCGTTTCATCCTGCGGGCCTTTTTCTGTCAGTGAATCACCTTTTTTGAGTTGTTGTTTCACTGCATCGAGACGACCTTCCCAGGCGGCCACCATCAATGGCGTCCAACCCTGGTACAGCTTGCGGTTTTTTTTGTTTTTCGCCGGTTTAAATTTGGGAGCCACAAGCATCGCATGTGTTTTTGCGCCACGTTTTTTCAACAGGGCAACTACTTCGTCCTTTTTATTTTGTTGCGCCAGACTCAATGCCGAATGCCCGGCACGATTACGTAGATTGAGACGCGCACCTTTGTCCAATAAATACGCCGTTGTTGTCACATGCCCCTGCTCTGCTGCGAACATCAATGGCGTCTCATCCATGCGATTGCGCGCATTGGGCTGAGCACGCGCAGCAACCAACCTTCCAGTGATTGCCAAATGACCTTTGGCGGCTGCAAACATCAATGCTGTCCAAGCCTGTTTATTACGACGCTGCACATCGGCACCGGCCAGCAATAAACGTTTAACCACCTCAATATGCCCCATGTTACTGGCAATCATCAAAGCCGTATCGCCATATTCATTTCGCGCATTGATCTGTTTATCAGAGACTGCTTTTCTTTCCAGCAGTACATCCACTGTTTTTACATGGCCATTTTTGGCTGCCAACATCAATGCTGTCCAGCCCCGTTGATCCGTTTGATTAACCGCAATGCCCTGTTGCAACACCCTATACAACAATAATGACACCGCCCTGGAAAAACCGTTTTCGGCCGCACTCAGCAAGGCTGTACGACCGTCATCCATTTTGGCGGACACATCAGCCCCCGCAGCTAACAACATCTGGATAATTTCGGTTTGCCGGTTGTTGATCGCCACCATCAACAACGATATTCCACTGTTGTCACGTTGTTTGACATTGGCACCGTGCTTCAGCAGCAGCGTGACCAATTCAGGTTTGCCGCTTTTCACCGCCCGGCTGAATGCTGATTCACCACGTTTGTCACGATGGTCTGGATCAGCCCTGGCTTTCAGTAAATGCCTGATAACCGCAAAGTGATTTTTATCCACTGCCACCATTAACGGTGTGCGTTTAAAACTGTCCGGGCTGGCAACACGCGCACCGGCCTTTAACAAGAGGCTCACACTTTCCAGAGCACCGGTTTTACTGGCCAGCAACAAAGCCGTTTCTTTTTGTTTGTTGCTCGCATCTACTTTGGCTCCTGCAAACAGTAGTGCAGCCACTACGGCATGGTGATTTTTTTCTGCCGCCAACATCAGGGGAGTATCGCCCTGCTCGCCAGCAGCTTTGTTTGCATACTTGATGAAGCGCTGCACACTTTTCAGATCTCCGCTCCGCGCAGCTCTGCGCAAAGCTTCAGCAGGATCGCCGGTAATACGTTTTTTGGAATCCTGCTTGAGGGCTTTCAGGCGCTTGGTGGCCTTATGATGATCTTGTGCAGCAGCTTTGATATACCACTCGCGCGCAGCAGCACGATCACGTTCAACACCACGACCATTTTCCAGCATCAGCCCAAAACTGTATTGCGCTGTTGCATAGCCTTTTTTTGCCGCCCGCTCATACCATTGGGCCGCCAGTCCTGAGTCTTTTTTTACACCTTTACCGACACGATACAAGGCACCCAGATTGAATTGCGCCTCAGCATCTCCCAACCTGGCAGCCCGCCTGAACCACTGCGCTGCCTTTTTATAGTCACGCTCAACACCGTGACCTTTGCGATAGAGTTCACCGAGCCGGTTTTGTGCTTCGGTGTCGTCATTATTGGCGTGTTTACGCCACAGCTTTACTGCCTGCTCGTATTGGCCGTTGTCATAAGCCGTCTGTGCGGCATCATCTGCCAGCACCATTTCCATGGACACCAGCAACAAAACCATCGGCAATATCAATAAATACAATTTCCTGAACAGCATCACTGTTCCCTGAGAATTTTCGCCTGTTTTCAAAAAAGTCTCATACCTCGCGCGCAGGCCGTATCCACACTGCAGTAACAAAAAATGCTAACAGTGCGAGCGATGCTGCTACCCAATAGACGTTGGCAGGACCGATAGTATCCCAGCCCAGTCCACTGACAAAACTGCCTACCGCACCACCTGCACCAAAACTGATACTGCTGTACAAGGCCTGTCCACGCCCCTGATTACGCCCGGTAAAATACCGGTGAACCAGTTGGATGGCCACGGCGTGATAAATACCAAAACTGGCAGCATGTAAAACCTGCGCGAAAACCATCACTGCGATCAATTCGGGAAATTGCCCGATCAACATCCAGCGCAAGGCCGTCAGCCCCAGACTTGCCAGCAAAAGATTGCGCAGCCCGAAGCGTGGTACCCAGCGATGCATGAGCAGAAACACACCCACTTCGGCCACCACACCCAGCGCCCACAGTTGACCAATCAGTGAACGCGAGTAGCCATGGTCTTCCATATAAATAGTGTAAAAGGTGTAATACGGCCCATGGCTGGCTTGTAATAAAAAGCACACCACTAACAGTGCCAATACTTCCGGCCGTCGTAATACCTTGAGCAGAGGCTCGTGGGTCAATGACAGATGCTGCGAGGTTTTCTCCGGTACCAGCAGGCTGGATAACCACATGCCCACAAACAACATCATCAAAATCACCGGTAAAATCGCTACACCTTGTAGATCCAGCACTGGCCCCAACACAATGACGGTAACAATAAAACCAACAGAACCCCACAGACGAATGCTGCTATAACGATGACTTTGTTTACCCAGATAATTAAAAGTGGTAACTTCAAATTGTGGCAGGGTAGCATTCCAGAAAAAACTGAAAACCAGCATCACCAGCACTAACCACCAATAGTCATCTCCCAAAAACACACCAGCAAACGATACTGCTGCCAGCAAACAACCCACACGCACGATCAGCATGCGCTTGCCGGTATGGTCAGCAATCCAACCCCATACGTTGGGTGAAACAATTTTGGTGACCAGCATCACCGCCATCAGTATGCCGATGTCCTGCGCAGAAAAACCGAGATCTTTAAGGTATAGCGACCAGTAGGGAATCAATGCACCTATCAGTGCAAAATAAAACAGGTAAAAGCCGGACAGACGCCAGTAGGGCATGAAGATCAGTTGCCAGGAGTCAGAAACAAGAACTAGGGGGTGGCAGGAATAACGGGGGTAACACTCTCCACGTCGGCATTTTGCGCACGATGACGCAACAAGTGATCCATCAGCACAATGGCCAGCATGGCTTCAGCAATGGGTGTAGCACGAATGCCAACACAGGGGTCATGTCGTCCTTTGGTGATAATCTCGACAGGCTCACCTTGCAGATTCACGCTCTTGCCCGGCAGGCGCAGACTGGAGGTCGGCTTGAGCGCCATGCTCACCAAAATATCCTGGCCGCTGGAAATCCCTCCCAAGGTACCGCCAGCATGATTACTGAGAAACCCCTCCGGAGTGATTTCATCACGGTGCTCGGTGCCTTTTTGCTCAATACAACCAAAACCGGCTCCAATTTCCACACCCTTCACCGCATTAATGCTCATTATCGCATGGGCAATATCAGCATCAAGGCGGTCGAAGACCGGCTCACCCAATCCTGGCATCATGCCACTCGCCACTATATTAATGCGCGCGCCAATGGAGTCACCCGACCTGCGCAGAGCATCCATGTAATCTTCCAGTGCTTTTATTTTGCTGGCATCGGGGCAGAAGAAAGGATTGTTGCGTACTTCATCCCAGTCCAGGGTTTCGGCCACAACCGGGCCGAGCTGTTTGAGATAACCCCGAATAGTGATCCCGCACTTTTCCAGCAGATATTTTTTGGCGATACCTCCTGCGGCCACACGCATGGCGGTCTCTCGCGCCGAAGAACGCCCGCCACCGCGATAATCACGCAGGCCGTATTTTTGCTGATAGGTATAATCGGCATGACCGGGCCGGAAGCGATCCATAATGCTGGAATAATCTTTGGAGCGCTGATTGGTGTTATTAATGAGCAATGCAATCGGTGCTCCAGTGGTCTGCCCTTCAAACACACCAGAAAGAATCTGTACCTCGTCAGCCTCGCGACGCTGGGTGGTGTGACGTGAAGTACCGGGTTTACGTCGATCCAAATCCCCCTGCAAGTCAGCTTCACTCAACACCAGCCCTGGCGGGCAACCGTCAACGATACAACCAATAGCCGGGCCGTGACTTTCTCCGAAGGAGGTAACCGTGAATAATTTTCCGATACTATTTCCAGACATGGGCACGATTATAACAGGATCTGTCAGCCCATGACCGCCTTCAAATCAAGGTAACTGGATGGGGTTAATCGGCGCAATAGGCGACGGTATATTAATAAACTGTTGATCGCTCTTTTGGGCGGGAGGCAAATCCGCCTTGTGGCTCGCTTTTTTCGGTTCTGGCCTGGCTTTTTTCACTGGTTCTGGCCTGACCTTCGCCGCAGGCTCAGGCTTTGCTGGGGAGGCAGGTTTGGTCTTTTTCTGAGGAGCAGGCTTAGCCCTGGTAACGGAAGCCGGTGCAGCGGGTTTTGCTGCCGGTGCTTTATTTACCGGTATCGAGTCCGCAATCTGTTTTGGCTGCTTAGCCGGCCTGCTTTTGATGAGCTGTTCACCCTCGGCTCCGGAAGACACTTGGCTTCCCTCGCCAAACAACGCCTTTTCGGCCGCCTTGTTCATCACAATAATCGCAATACGGCGATTAATGGGATGTCGTGGTTCGGCTCTGTTAAACAACACCATGGAGGCCAACCCCACCACTTTGACTATTTTTTCATTCGCCAGACCGCCAACAACCAGCTCTCGACGGGAGGCATTGGCACGATCCGCTGACAGCTCCCAGTTACTATAATTTTTCTTTTTCCGACTCACAAAACGTGTCGCATCGGTATGACCAGTAAGACTGATACGGTTGGGCACGGTATTAATGGTTTTGGCCAGCTCGTGCAAAATTTCCTTGGTGTAACCTTTGAGTTCCGCGCTACCGCTATCAAACATGGGGCGGTTTTTCTTGTCCACAATCTGAATACGCAAACCTTCCGAGGTGATGTCCAGCAACAATTGATCCGTGAAAGGCTTGAGCGCCTGACTGGCCTCAATCGCCTTTTTCAATGCCTCCATCAGCGATTCCAACTGCTCTTTTTCCGCCATGGCTGCCTGCTGAATCTCGTCCTCAGTAGGGGCTCGTGGCTTCATCGCATTTTCCTTGGAGTCATCCCCCTGGGAAATTTTTTGCCCGCCCCCCATATCGATAAGATCCGCGCTGGACCCTGCACCATCTGCCAAACCTTGTGTGGGCGGACTGAAATACTCAGAAAGACCTGCTTTCTCTTCCTTGGTGGTAGAAGCAATCAGCCACAGCAACAAAAAAAATGCCATCATGGCCACGGCAAAATCAGCAAAGGCGACCTTCCAGGCACCGCCATGATGGCCGTGCCCGCCCTTTTTGATCTTTTTGACGATGATGGTTTGGTTTTCCATGGCATTTTTACCCGGTCAACAGCCAGCGGGGCTTATTCAGCTTTGCCCTTAACAAAATCTTCCAATTCCTGAAAACCGGGACGATGGTGGGAGTAAAGCGCCTTGCGCCCAAACTCCACCGCAATTTGTGGCGCATAACCATTCAACGACGCCATCAGGCACACTTTGATGCATTCAAACACCTTGCTGTCGTCTTCATTCATATGCGACAGGCTGGTGGCCATTGGCCCCACAAAACCATAAGCAAACAAAATACCCAAAAAGGTACCCACCAATGCTGCGGCCACATGTGCGCCCAGTTCCTCCACCGGGCCACCAATGGAGGCCATGGTAATCACGATACCCAGCACCGCCGCAACAATGCCGAAACCGGGTAAAGCATCAGACACTGCTGTGATCGCCGCCGGGACTTTTTCCGCCTCATGATGATGTGTCTCCAGCTCCACATCCATGAGATTTTCAATTTCAAAAGGATTCATATTGCCCCCCACCATCAGGCGCAAATAATCGGCAATAAAATCCAGTGCGTGGTGGTTTTTCAAAATCTGTGGATATTTCTGGAAAATCGGACTGTTCTCAGGCTCATCGATATCCGCCTCCAGCGCCATTAACCCCTCTTTACGCGCCTTGGTAAACAGGTCATACATCAGCGCCAGCAACTCCATGTAGCTTTTTTTGTTATGTTTGGAGCCTTTCAGCAATTGGCCGAAGGAGCCCAAAGCACCTTTGATCACCGTGCCCGGATTAGCGATGACAAACGCCCCAAAAGCCGCGCCACAGATAATCAATATCTCAAAAGGCTGCCACAACGCCATCAACTTGCCATGCGCGAGAACAAACCCTCCCGCCACACAAGCAACTACCAGCACCATTCCAATAATAAGTTTCATAACGAGATATCTTCAGTCCGTGCATTGAACGTTGGAGTCAGTCGGACTTAGGGAATCGTAGCGAGAGAAAGCTATTTTGAGCCCATTTTTTTGATCATTTGAGGCGAACATTGCGCATATTTAACGAAAATGATCGAAAAAATGGGCCAAAATGGATTTTTTGCCGTAGATTCATCCCAAGCCCGACAAGTTCCTAAACCTATCGGCAGCCGCCCGCCCGCCTTGAGAATCACCTTGAAAAATTTCTCCTGAAATTACCCTGACTTATCGTCAAAAACCTGCACAAAAATCACCCATCCACATTGCGCCCACCGCCGTTCTGGTTTACCCTTGCGCGCTGTTTTTCGGGTCGAAAGACCGGAGAAACAATCCTGGAGAGGTGTCCGAGTGGCTGAAGGAGCACGCCTGGAAAGCGTGTATACGTTAACGCGTATCGAGGGTTCGAATCCCTCCCTCTCCGCCATACATAAAATCAATGCCCCGCTTGTCGGGGTATTTTTTTGTCCAGGATAACCAGGATGGGTTTGACTCAAGATAGCTATCACCTCTGTTGAAACACTCAATGATCCGAAGGATGGAAGAAACTTGAAATCCCCCTATTGCCACTCCTAACTAACCACCGTATTTTTTTGCTTTTTTATCTCACCTTACTTTTGTCGATATTTTTTACATCATAAAAAATATACTTAAAAAGTGAACATAGGCAAGCAATAAAAAAACAATAATTCCACTGGATATTAATAACTTACGGTACCTCTAAAATATATTGGCATAAAAGTTGGATGGAGCCCACCGATCGCTGATCTTAGGAATGGAAATTAAATAACTTACTATAAGTGACGCTCTGGTTTAGTTCGTATTTATTCGTTCTGATTGAACAAAAGTGCGGGAATAGTCGTTCTATTCTGAGCTTTTGTGATTGAAGAACGGGCGAATACGGGCTGAAGCAGGGATGCCAATTGCATGAGTTATTTAATTTCCATTCCTTACGTCTGATCGCCTTTCGATCGTTTCTTTAAGACTTCACTGAATTAGAACTTCTGCAAGCATGCTTGGAGCTGTTATAGGCATGCTTAAAATTTCTTTAAACACGTTAAAAGCAGTTCTTAAGGAGGGTCCGAAAAAATGTGTAAAAAAAACCCAATACTGTGGTCGTCAATATTTCTGATCATTTTTTTAGCCGCAACAGCAGCACAGGCAACTCACTTTCGCTATGGACACATAGCATGGACAGCTGGCACAACCACAAATTCTGTAAACGTAAGATTACTGAGTGCTTGGCGTGGAAACGGTTATAACTTCCACTGTGTCAACCCGGTTTCTATGAGGAGAGGCACATGTACAGGCCCAGGTGGCGTAGCCGGTGTAGGCGATATTATTATTGAATATATAGGTCGTTCACAATTCAATTGGGGAGATGGCTCCAGAGTTCAGTCACCATTTGGTTCATTATTGTATCTGGTAACATCTATCGACCCGGTAAACAATTGGTTATCCGGTGTCGCAGTGGATCCCACCGGTTTACCCATAGCCAACCCAGGTGATCCAATTGATACGATATTAAATCACACCTACAACAGTGCAGGATCATTTACTGCCTATTTACGCAGCTGTTGTAGAACTTCCCGGCTCGCAATGTTTAACGAACATATCAATAATCCCGATGGAAATTATCGTATAGAAACAACCATTGATTTAAGTGCGGGAAATAATTCCCCATCGAGCGTACAAGACCCTGTCGTTTTGTGTCCGATAAATGACATATGCAGCTTTGTAATCCCGGCAACCGATATTGATGACGATACAATATCATTTCGTTTATCCACATCAACAGAGGCTGGAAATTTCAGGCAGCCCGGCAGTCCAGGAAGCGGTGCGCCCAACCCCGCAAGCATCGATCCATTAACCGGAATTTATACATGGGACACTGCGGGTGCAGTTCTGGCGACTTCTGGACGAAACACACTGTATTCCACTCAGGTAATGATAGAAGATGGCACCACAAAAGTGCCCTTGGATTTTTTCATACAATTAACCACAGTGGATCCTACACCCCCCATTATATTACCTCCTGCAAACTCACCACCCATTTGTAATACAACTCAGACTGTCGCCCTGGGTAGTACGTTAACATTTGGTATTGTAGCTTCAGACCCGGACGCCAACGATACGGTGACCTTAAACAGCGCAGGATTACCATCAGGCGCATCCATGACACCTGTTTTGCCCATTACAGGAAACCCTGTATCGAGCACATTCAACTGGACACCTGATTCGACTCAGGCCGGCAATATTCTGGTGAGTTTTAGCGCCACCAGTTCAAGTGGCGGGTTTGTGCAATGCCCGGTAACACTACAAGTTTTGGCCATACAAAAATGTGATGTTGACGGTGACAATAATATTGACATAGATGACATATCTCTCATTTTCGCTGCCAGAAATACACCAGCAGCAGATTCAAACGACCCTCGTGATGTGGACAAAGACAATGTCATTACTGTCCTGGATGCACGTCAATGCACTCTTCAGTGTGATATAAAAATCTCGGCCGCAAGCGACCGAGTTTTAAGAACCCAACGGCTTTATCGCTTCGCGATGAAAAAATTAGAGGCTCTGTACGTTTATGTACATCACAGAGATATCCCAAGAGCTGGATAGTATCGACTGGGGCAAGCCCCAGTCACACTATCCAGCTCGGGGGCGAGCCCCCGAGATTTACGCTGCGCGGTTAAACAATTGCCAGGCTCTTTAATAAACAACTAACAGTGCGTGAAAATGGCCTCTGCTTTGATCATTATTTTTTGATATTAAAGCTGAGGCCAATTCACAAAAATATTGATATAACTCAATGAAAAAACAGGGGTTCACATGATACTTAAAAAATTAATTCTATGCGGTATAGCCTTACCTTTGCTGCTTATAACAAGTCAGTCAGTATTTGCAACGGTGATTCTGAGCTTTACACCCAATACACAAACCGTTTTATTGTCTGGACAGGCTTCTGTTAACATTGTGGCGACTAATTTACAAAATGAATACGTCGGTGCATTTGATTTTGACGTCAGCTGGGATAACAGCATTCTATCACTTGCCAGTGTTTCTTTTGGCAATGCGTTAGGGGGTGGCTTTTTATCGCTTCAAAGTGAAAATACAAATAATGGCCTGGGAACTTCAAATTTAGCAGAGTCTTCGCTCCTTTCCAGTTTAGCCTCGCTGCAAACAGGCACCACTAACATTATTTTGGCAACCTTAGTTTTTGATGCCTTAAGTGTTGGACAATCAGTTTTGAGCCTGACGGGAAATATCTCTGGTGGTGGATTTTTGGGCAATGAGAATGGGGAGTTATTAGCCGCAAGCGCCAACACCGGCTTAATCAATGTCGTTAGCACCTCAATCCCCGAACCAGAAACCCTATTTCTGCTAGGGGTTGGGTTTTTAGCCCTTTTTGGCATTCGCCGACGAAACGGGTGTAACATTAAGTTGACTTCCTAGTAATATCTGTAGACCATCTCAGAGCATTCAACAAGATCATGTTCTGAGTTCCCAGCTTCTGCCTTACAGGGTTGTCAAGGATATTCGGCATAAATGCCTATTCCCCTCCTTGACAACCCTTATTACTGTAGAAATTTTTCAGCTTTATTTCCTGATAACCCAAAAAAATAAAGCTGTGTATGCACTGAAGAAGGAAATCCGAAGACAACAGGATTTAATTGTTTTATGTTACCAAAAGCCTTGCAGGTTCCGGGCGCACTCAAAAAGGAAGGAACCAATCAATGTTCAAAGGAGAGAACCACAAATGTTCAAATTTCGCCTGTCTATATTTATTTTGCTGTTATTACTCATATCATCAAGCTGGGCACAAGCAGCAGACGTTTCATTCAACCGGATATTCGTGTTTGGCGACAGCCTGTCTGATACTGGCAATCTTGCCTCGCTAACGGGTGACTTGCCGTCGCCCTATTACATGAATCGTATCAGCAATGGGTCGGTAGCCGTAGAAACGCTCGCCGCTCGGCTCGGGCACACGGTACCCGCATCATTACACCTGATTGGGCCAGCCGCAGGCAATAATTATGCGGTAGCAGGTGCTAATGCCGCTGGCCTGGAACCTATGGACCTTGGTATCCAAATTGTCAGCTTCCAGGCCAACCACATTATTGCACCTGCGGATGCGCTGTATGTGATTTTCGTTGGCGGCAATGATATTCGTGATGCCCGTAGTGAAACAATTTCAATTATTGCCCGCTCCAAGGTCAAAGCTGCCGCCGCCAAAGTACGAAAGGCTATTCAAACTCTGTCCCGGGCTGGCGCTCGCTCGTTTCTACTGGTCAGCTCACCCAATGTCGGCCTGATGCCTGAAACTCGACGGATTGCCACTACAACAAACGACCCTGGACTCATCGGACGTGCCACTACACTCAGCAAATTGTATCAAGATGAGCTGTATAAAATGACCCGATACCTTAAATATACCAGCCGTGCCAAAATCACCCGATTTGATCTGTTCAATTTTTTTAACGAATTGGTAGAAAACGCTGATTATTATGGTTTCAGTAATACCACTGATGCCTGCTTTAATTCTGCCGATTCCACTTTTCACCCAGACTGCAATTCTGGTTCAAACTTTGACGCGTTTATTTTCTTTGACGAAATCCATCCAACAACCCGGGTACACGAGCTGGTCGGTGAAGCCTTATATGAAACTATCAACAGCGCAAAAACAGCAGAGTCTGGATGGCTTCACTACTTAACTAATATTTATTCAACTTATACGCCGTTTCAAACGCAGTAGTTTGTTCGATCAATATGCTACGTGTCCTCCTTACCAGGGGGCGCTGAAGATTAGAAATATGAAAACATCTCAACACGGGAAAATACTATGTACATAATTTCAGGCTTGGATAAGTACTGCGCAAAACTGCCCGCAAAAGATGGACTCGGTTTTTAGTCAATAGCGTCAGTCCAACTTATTCCGGCAGCGGCCCTCCAGAATGTGAATCCCTGGACTCCGACTGTCGGGTTAAAAACAAACACAACAAAAAAGGGGGGCTCAATGAGCCCCCCTTCCTACCGATCAAAAAATCACAATGGGTTATCTGCCTCCCATTCTGCCGCCGCCCATGCCACCACGGCCTCCACGACCGCCTCTTCCATGACCATGGCCTCCACGACCGCCGCCATTAGCCGCAGCAGTCACTGTGATACTGCCGCTGTTACCAATAACACCATTATCATCGCGCGCGGTCACGCTGACACTGCCAGCGGCACGACCGGTAAGCACGCCGTTATTGTCAATGCGGGCAACGGAGTCATTATTCACACTCCAGCTATACGGCGCACTCCCGCCGCTGGCACTGAATTGCAAAGTGGCCCCGACGACAATGCTGCCACTATTGGGTGATACTGAGACAGCAACGGGTGGCGGTGGCGGTGCCGCAGTAACAGTAATCGCACCCGAGTTCTCCGTATTACCACTGTTGTCCGTGACAGTGACGGTGGTAGCTCCAGTATTTTGAGCGATGAGCACACCGCTGCTGGCATCAATGGTCACCACACCCGGGCTGTTGCTAACCCAGCTGTAAGGAGCATTGCCTCCGCTGGCTGAAAGAGTCACGCTCTCGCCCACACGCAGACTCACGGTGTTAGGTGAAATACGAATAACGGCAGTCTCGCTCACGCTGACTGTAGCATCGCCACTACGCACACCGTTGGCATCGGTAGCATTCACGCGAGTAACGCCGATAGCAAGTCCCGTGAAATTACCCGTGGCACTGACACTACCGATATTGCTATCCGCCACCGACCAAACATAGGGGGCGCTGCCGCCATTGGCGCTGAACTGCACGCTGTCACCCACAATAACGTTGGTGTTACCCGGAGTGATCGTCACCACGGGTGCCGGTGGAGGCGGAGGGGTAGTACCACCTCCCAGTGCTTTAAAAGCGTTTAACCGACCACCGGTCGCAGTACGTCCCGCCAAGTCAGTCACCGAATCCGTGTTATCCAACAGGGCCGCGCGCAATGCAGGAATACTGATGTTCGGACTCTCAGCTACCACTAATGCAGCAACACCGGCCACATACGGCGCAGCCATGGAGGTACCATTAAAGCTGGCATAACCGTTATTACGCACGGTGCTCAGGATACCCACACCCGGTGCGCCCAGATCCACACTGCTGGCTCCGAAATTGGAGAAACCGGCCAAAGTGTCGGCATCATCGGTAGCCGCTACGGAAATCACATTCGGCAAATCGTAATCGGCCGGATAATTGGGATTGCGATCATTGTTATTGCTCTCATTACCCGACGCAGCAACAAACAACACGCCAGCATCATTAGCAGCGCTGATCGCGTTAAACATGGCCGAACTGAAAGGGCCACCACCCCAACTGGCATTAATCACCCGAGCACCATTGGCCACAGCGTAATCGATGGCGGAGATAGCGTCAGCAGAAGTGCCCGCCCCGGTTCTGTCCATGAATTTCAACGGCATGATACGCGCCGACCAATTCACCCCAACCACACCAGCGCTATTGTTACCACTGGCAGCAATGATGCCGGACACATGTGTGCCGTGATCATTGTCATCCATGGGATTGTTATCGTTGTTGGCAAAATCCCAACCACGGACATCATCCACAAAGCCGTTACCGTCATCGTCACGACCATTATTGGGAATCTCTGCGCCGTTACTCCAGATGTTACCGGATAGATCGCTGTGGTTGTAATCCACGCCCGTGTCTATCACAGCGATAATCACATCACCGCCCGTCTGCAAATCCCAGGCTTCCGGCGCATCAATATCGGCATCAGCCACACCACCGGTCTGACCGGTATTATGCATGCCCCACAACGAATCGAAACGGGGGTCATTGGGTGCCGCATACGCATGAAGAATGTAATTTGGCTCAGCAAATTCCACATCACGATTATTGCGTAGACTGCGTAGTGTCGCAGACAGAGAATTACCACGACCAATTCTTGCGCGAGTCAATCCTCGCACCAGGCGACTGCGAAAAGCCCGATGCTGCTGACTGCCCGCCCTTCTGAAAACACGGTTCATGCGTGTCTGGCTCACACCCGCTTTAAATTTCACCAGCACACCATCGTAAGCACCTTCCGGCGGTGTCGATGTCTGGCCCACCACTGCCAACACGGGCGCTGTAAGCAAAAGCCCGGCAAGCAACAAGGCCATGCGAAATAATTTATTTTTCATAATACGTTCCTTATGTTTCTAATCGTGAGTCCCATTTTTTAATTTGTCACTCACGGAGGGGCATCATGCCACTGCTTTGTGCCACCTCCCATTGAGGGGCGCGCATATAATATCCGAGTCAAAGATAAACTCCCAGTTTCTTTTGATTCACACATGACTCACAAGACACCCATACAAACCCGTCAAAATAATGGGCAATACACAACAGGAAACACAAGAAAAAAGCTGAATGAAGTGACGAATAGAGCCAAAACTGGCTTATTTTATCGCCATCTTTGCAGTGAAAATATAAAAAACATGCACTTCAGCGGCTAAGTACCGAAAATCTCACCCTTTTTACTTCATTGACTGCCGCTGTCTGCCGATATATAAGGGGGCTGACAAACATTTATGCTGCCGACATATGAGCGGGTCAGGCAAATACCTACAACCATCAGTTTAATACCTGGACTTATGCGCAAAACTACCCACCACCATTCCAGCATGCAACGGGATTACAAACCCGTAGATGATCAACCCGGCAATTCCGTGCCCAGACAAAACCTTGGCAACAACCTGATTAACCGCAAAGCACACTGGATAGGACTGGGCACAAGCCTAACTATAATCATCAGTATTTTTGTGTTGATGGCCGACAGCACCAGAGAAACACAAGCCAACGCCCGCACGCCGCTTGAGCTTGAGGAAGAAAAAACAGCACTATCGACAACGGCTTCTGCACAAACACGCATTACCCTACCGCTCCTCATTCCCAATGGAAAAGCAGCAGCAGAAACAGCCCCCCTCCCCACGGCACCCGTCCAGCCAGACATCGACTGGAAAACAGCTACCGTCAAAAGCGGTGACAACCTGGCACTGATTTTTTCCCGACAGGGATTGAGCCCGCAGGAACTGGACCAGGTTATGCGCAGCGACAAATCCACCGCCGCACTTAAACGGCTGATGCCCGGACAACAATTTGAGTTCGGCATCGACAACGGCAAGCTGCAACAACTGGTCTATAAAATAGATGACCTCAACACACTGAAAGTAAACCGTGATACCGACGGCAATTTTTCAGTAACAACCGACACCCGACAAATGGAAGCCCGCGTCACCAACACCACCGGAGTCATTGATTCTTCGCTGTTTCTCGCCGGTCAGGCCGCAGGTCTGTCGGACAACCTGATTATGGAACTTGCAGGCATCTTTGGCTGGGACATCGATTTCGTATTAGACATTCGCAGCGGTGATCACTTCACCCTGGTCTATGAAGAACTTTTTCTCGACGGACAGAAAAAACGTGACGGCAATATTCTCGCCGCCGAATTTGTGAATCGCGGCAAAAATTATCGCGCCCTGCGTTACACTGACGCCAGCGGCCAGTCCGATTATTATTCGCCCGACGGTCGCAGTATGCGCAAAGCATTTATCCGCACCCCGGTGGATTTCACTCGTATCAGCTCCCGCTTCGGCAAGCGTTACCACCCCACACTGAAAAAGAAGAAGAATCATCATGGTGTTGATTACGCAGCACCTCGCGGCACCCCCATCAAAGCTGCCGGTGACGGCAAACTAATTCACGCTGGGAGCAAAGGCGGTTACGGCAAAACCGTGATTATTCAACACGGCGGCAAATACAGCACACTGTACGCACACATGTCACGCATCAAACCCGACATGCGCCGAGGTAAACGTGTACGACAAGGACAAACCATCGGCTATGTAGGCACCACCGGTCGTTCCACCGGGCCACATTTGCATTATGAATTCCGTGTTAACGGCGTACATCGCAATCCACTGACCGTTAAACTGCCGGATGCTGCGCCTATCAAGAAAAAATACAAAGCAGACTTCCACGAAAAATCCCTCAGTCTGATCGCGCAGCTTGACGTACTGCAAAGCACCACCGTCGCACTGAACGACAAAGACAAACCACAAGGGCAAGAGTAGCCAGCCCTACCAAAGCCTATGAATTATTACATCGGCCTCATGTCCGGCACCAGCCTCGATGCCATTGATGCAGCACTGGTCAGTTTTCCCAATGAACGGCCTGTTTTACACCACGCCATCAACTACCCTCTAAGCAAATCGTTACGTGATGATATTCAAACTCTGTGTACACCGGGTAACAATGAAATCGACCGCATGGGACAACTGGACACTGTACTGGGCAATACCTTCGCCACAGCCGTCAAACAATTATTAACCGACGCAGATATCGAAGCCACACAAATTCACGCGATAGGCAGCCACGGACAAACCATTCGTCATCGCCCCGGACAGGAAAAAGAAAAACGATTCACCCTGCAAATCGGCGACCCCAACACTATCGCTGAGCTAACCGGCATCACTACGGTAGCCGATTTCCGCCGACGCGACATGGCCGTTGGTGGGCAAGGTGCACCACTGGTACCTGCCTTTCATGCCGCATTTTTCAGCGCTGGCGCACAGGCCCGGGTAATCCTCAACATCGGCGGCATGGCCAATGTAACCCTGCTGCCAGCGGACACAAAAACACCCGTCTCCGGCTTCGATACCGGCCCTGGCAACATATTGCTGGACAGCTGGATTCAACAGCAACAGCAACAATCTTTTGACCACGACGGTCAATGGGCCGCTTCCGGCACTGTAGATTTACACTTATTGGATACACTGTTAAAAGACAGCTTTTTCCAGTTACCCCCACCTAAATCTACCGGGCGAGAATATTTTAATCTGGCCTGGTTACAGCAATATCTCGACAAATATAAACACACCCTCACACCCGTGAATGTGCAAGCCACATTGAGCGAACTCACCGCCACCAGCATTGCCGATGCCATCAAAAAACATGCCGCAGAAGATATAGAACTCGTAGTGTGTGGCGGGGGTGTACGTAATACCGATTTAATGCAACGTATCGTGAAAAAACGGGCATCAACAACCGTAAAAACCAGTGATGATTACGGCCTGCCCGCAGAATGGATGGAAGCCGTAGCCTTTGCCTGGCTGGCACGGGAAACATTGGCTTATCGTCCCGGAAATCTGCCCGGAGTGACGGGAGCACGCCGCCCTGTGGTATTAGGTGGGATTTATCCGGGGTAAGCACCCTTAAAAAAACAATCAGGGTTCAGAAGCAAGTTTCCAGGTAAAAATACTCCGGTCCTTTGGAGCTATTTCCTATTTAGCCCTTACGATGGCCATTAGATCACAAAGAAGAAAAAAGACACCCATCAAATAAAAACCTGATTTAACTTATTCCTCGAAAATATGCGGTGAGAAGCTTATGTCTTTTTCCAGACAAGGAAAAAACTGGATGTTTTCCAGAAAACAATTCGTTTTTTTGGATCGCGGGCAACAGAAGACCTTCGCCTGTTACTCAGACGACCTGAAAATAGAAAAATGAAAAAAGTGATTGAGGCTTATGTGGGCAGTGTCTGTTTATAAACACACTTGTCCGCAGACTGTCCTTTCATCCAACACTGTCCCAGCCGGTGGGCAAACTGTTTCAGTTTGTCCATCGCGCCTACAGCCCGGAAGAATCGTTGGTCATAGTGGTTGATCATATCCAGCCAGCCTTGTTGTTCAATTCCCAGTCTGTCCAATATGGGCGGCAGGTTATCAGCAATCGCTCCAGCTTTATCATCGCGTATGGCTCGACCACTCCAGTCCACGAGTTCCAGGTAATCCAGGTATGAAAAGGCGATGCCTTCGGGCTGGTCTTTGTGTTCGTCTCTAATGAAATCGGTCAGTTTGACGCTCGTCGGGGAGGAGTGTGATTGGGCTTGATTCTGTTCAGGGGATGAAGTCGTGTTTTGATAGGTCTGTATCCGCGCTTGAATTGATGTGTAGTCTGAGGTTTCCGGGGTAGGGTTGATACCGGCCCGTATAGGGTTGAGATCCACATAGCTCATACAGGTAAGCAAAGCCTGCTCATCCAGCAGAGCTTGGCTTTTATAACGCCCTTCCCAGAATCGTCCTGTGCAGTTGTCTTCTGTATTCGCCTGTCGGGCGAGAGACTCATTTAAACAGCGCATGAACCAGCCCAGGTCCGTCAAACGGCTGCGCCATTTTTGCACAAGCTCAGTCGCGAGCTTTTGCTCCGACTTAATCAATTGTTCCCCCTTCTGCATTCGATCAATTAACAAGGGTGCCTTGAATAACTGGGTCCAGCGTTCAATCACAGTTTCATCAGACCATGCCTGGGCCTGAGATTGATTAATGTGCAGGACCAAATGGTAATGATTACTCATGACCGCGTAAGCACAGACATCGATAGAAAAAACACCGGCTAATTCAGCGAGTTTATCGACAACCCATTGTTTGCGGTGTTCGTAACTTTGGCCGGAGAATTCGTCGTTGCCACAGAGAAAGGCGCGTCGGACACAGCGTGAAATACAGTGGTAGTAGGGTGTTGA
>JAKIUF010000014.1 GCA_021647705.1 Gammaproteobacteria bacterium
TCAATACAACAAGCTCATCATTTTTTAGTAAAAAATCTTTCATGGTCATGAAGGATAATCAATATCACTTTATTTTTCAAGAAAATGGAATGTGGTTTAAGCCTAATTCTCAATCGCTATGGGTATATACCCATCTACTTACTTACATTCAATGGAACAAGGTTTTCCGAAACCACAAATAACAGCACTTATTACAGTCGATATTTTAGGGCACACTCCAACTAAAGAATATTCAATGTGAAACGAAAAATTAAAAGTGGAATGAAAGGTGGAATGAAAACTTTCAAGGAAATTCTAACAAAAACAAATAGTGTAACTTTCGACACATGCAAACCAAGCGATTAATTTTTTTTGGCGATATGAAATATTATCTGATGATATCGTGGACCTGTTAATAACCTTTTAACTCAACCACTATGGGCATTAAGCCCATAGTGGTTGTTTTTTCATGACAACTAAAAAATTTGGCATACATAAAATACGTCAATTTTTTATGGGTACAGCAATCTGATCTGTCCCCATACATTTTCCATGCTGTCACTTCTATCACGCGCACCAAACCCCGTTAAAAAAACCTTTCCATAGTCATTAAAAGCGACAAGATTGTTAAACGAAAACTCAATTTCATATACGGCTCCAAAATGAGCCATTGAGCTAAATGCTTCAACATACTGAAAGATCCAATAGTTTACTTGTTGGGTTGCAGCATCAAACCTGGAACAACGCAACCTTAAATTAGTAATATTATCCCTTGCCTCTCTCATAGCAACAGCGGTAACCACGGAACCCAGTGGGCAGTTTGCCTCTACCTCTAATGGGTTATACGGAGCGCTACCACTGCGCCTTGCCATATTCCCTCGCAAACCCGCCGGTGTAACTTCACGAGCATTGATCAACATCGTAGTGACTGCCCCGTCTTTTGCCCTAAACCCCATCCCTGTTATTACCCAGTTAAGTGGCAATGAATCCTGAACCTCCAAATAGGTTTCCCTGCCTGGGATATTAACACCCACCGGCTCACTCCAGTTTCCAGCAAATGAAGCAGCTGATGTTATCAGGAATGACATTGTTATAATGATACGCGTATGTTTTTTCATTTTTTCATAATCCTTTATAAAATATTTATAACTAAACCAAGCATTCCTCTCAAATTCTTTTCGGGAAGAAGCGTATTCCATACTGTATTAATGAGAAAACCTATTAATCAGTTATTCTGCAATTTGTTATTCTGGTTTTTTACCTGTACAAAAACCAGATTCACCCAGAAAGTGTAAAGTATCCATTCATATACAGCAATACACAGCAATACCTAAAAACTAAGGGTAAACCTGATGATTCTCTCTTAAATACTGCGTACATAACAAAAGATATAGGTAGGGATTAAGCTCTTTATAAATTAAATGCAATTGTAATTTTCGCTAAATATTTCAAACACATTAATCAACAAGAAATGATTATTATCATAAGTGAAGTGATTTACTTTTGCGTATAAATCATTCATTTAATCGATTTAAATTGAGTTGATCAGACAATCAGGGCGACGTTCATTCCCATCCCCCTGCCTGTATAAAATGAACAGAAGATTTCGTCATTATCCAATGGCTTCCAGTGGATAATTTATATAACCGGAGTAAAACCAAATAAGTGGATATGAATAAGCCTTACACCAGGGAGCCGTACATCACCATACACTAATACATTGATTAATCTCTGTTTCTCCACCTAGTCAATGATACCAACATGGAGTATTCTGGCGCACAAGTCTGTTCCGCAGTAATACAGGTGCTGTATCGTAAGACCGCATTAAGCCTCCCTTTTTTAGTTTGGTCACCTTCCGCCCTATACTACTTTGGAACCTTTGGAGGTTTTTCCAAGGGTGTGCTCGGCCAGGAAAAATGGTAAACCGGTAACACAGCACCACAAAAACCCTGTAAAGAAAAGGAAAGCATTATGGGTGAATCTACTTTTGTTATTCGCTATGCCCAATGGATCACCCGCCACCCATGGCTGGTGATGTTTGGCACTATACTTCTGGTGATGGCCGCATCTTCAGGCATGAAACACCTGACTATTAAGACTGATTACCGAATTTTTTTCAGTGAAGATAATCCTCAATTGCTTGCCTTTGAAGCACTAGGGACTATGTACACCAAGAATGATAATGTCATGTTCATTCTGGCCCCTAAAGACGGGAATGTTTTCAGTAAAGAGACTCTGGAAGCGGTAAGAATACTGACTGAAAAGGCTTGGCAAACGCCCTATTCCATTCGCGTCGATTCACTGGCTAATTTTCAAAATACCAAAGCAGAGGGTGATGATTTACGGGTAAGAAACCTGATCGATCAAGAGATCGAATTAACGGATGATAACCGTAAAAAAATAAAACGCATTGCGCTCAGCGAACCTATATTACTGAACCGCTTCGTTTCTGACCGCGCCCATGTCACCGGCATTAACGTCACCGTGCAATTACCCGGCGAGAAATCAACTGAGGTTTTGGAGATTGCTACCTTCGCACGCAACATTGCTGCGGAAATTGAAGCATTATATCCACAAATTGATATCTATCTCAGTGGCGTTATCTTTATGAATAATGCCTTTTCTGAGGCCGCAAAAGGCGATTTGAAAAAACTGGTGCCCATCAGTTTTATTCTTATGTTGATCACTCTTGGCGTGATGATTCGCGGATTTTCCGGCACCTTTGCTACCTTGTTGGTCATCATCGGCTCCATTTTAACAGCCATGGGCCTGGGAAGTTACCTCGGCTTTCCCATTACCGCGCCTTCTGCTGCTACGCCAACCATTGTGCTCACCATCGCCATTGCTAACTGCGTGCATATTCTCGTTGCCATGTTGCATGAAATGCGTGTGGGCCGTGATAAAAACTCAGCCATTATAGAAAGTCTGCGCATCAATATGCAGCCGGTGTTTCTTGCCAGTATCACGACTACTCTGGGTTTTTTGAGCATGAATTTTTCCGACGCACCGCCCTTTCAACATTTGGGCAATATGGTTGCCATCGGTGTCGGTGCCTCCTTCTTTTTATCCGTCATTTTTTTACCGGCACTGATGTCAGTATTACCGGTACGAGTAAGCCCCGTTACCAATGATGACAGCCACCTGATGCATCGTGTTGGTGATTTTGTGGTCAAGCAACGCCAGAAACTGATTTGGGGGATGAGCATTGTGGCTATTGTTTTGGTCACATCAATACCCCGCAATGAAATGAATGACGTATTTGTACATTATTTTGACGAGACCATGCAGTTCCGTACCGATGCCGATTTTATGACCGAAAATCTGACCGGCCTTTATATCATCAGCTATTCCTTGGACTCCGGTGAACCTGGGGGTATCAACAACCCTGAATACCTGCGGGAAGTCAGTGCTTTTGCAGATTGGTATCGTGCGCAACCGGAAACCATTCATGTCAACAGCATTACCGACATTATGAAGCGGCTCAATAAAAATATGCACGGTGATGAGCAAAGCTGGTACAGGTTGCCCGATGAGCGCGATCTGGCGGCACAATATTTGCTGTTATATGAAATGTCATTACCCTACGGGCTTGATCTGAATAATCAGGTCAATGTGGAAAAATCTGCCACACGCTTTACTGCCACACTACAAACTTTGTCAACCAATGACTTGCTGGCACTGGATAGACGCGCCAATGACTGGCTGAAAAAAAATACCCCGCACATCAGTGGCAAGGAAGGCAGCGGGGTATCAATCATGTTTGCGGACATTGGAAGACGTAATATCGTTGGCATGCTGATCGGTACTACTCTTGCGTTGATCGGCATTTCCTTAATCCTGATCATCGCCTTGCGCTCAGTCAAAATTGGCTTGCTGAGTTTGATTCCCAATCTGATACCTGCGGCGATGGGTTTTGGCCTGTGGGGTCTGCTGGTAGGTGAGGTCGGGCTCAGTCTTTCCATTGTCGCGGGTATGACTCTGGGTATCGTGGTCGATGACACCGTGCATTTTCTCAGTAAATACCTGCGCGCCCGCAGAGAAAAAGGATTGAATGCTGAAGAAGCCGTGCGTTACGCATTCCGCAATGTGGGCATGGCTCTGCTGACAACGTCGGTGGTATTGGTGATCGGTTTCATGGTGCTGTCGCTATCCAGTTTTGAGCTGAATGCGGGCATGGGTCTACTCAGCGCTATCATCATCGCCTTTGCATTATTGGCGGACTTTTTATTATTGCCTCCCATTCTCATGTTGTTTGACAGAAAAACAATCAATAAACAAGCTGCTATCAAGGCGCTTAGGCATGCGTAGTTTTTTGTCTGCATAAAAATAAAAAAGGGATGAAAACAACAAGGTGCGGGGGTTTTCAACCCGTTGTTAAACAACTTTAAAAAAACGGACTAGAACGTACCGATAAATAGTGATAAAAAGGATAACTCTCAGCGAAAGGAAACAAGCTGACATTTCCAGCAGAAAGGAGGCAGGCTGACACATCACTGATCAAAACCCTACAAAGCCGTAACGAATGGTAAAGACAAAGCCATTCAGTATGTCAATAAACGCCGGAAACCCGAAAAACACCAACGAAAACAATCCCGCTTGGTGCGATAAAACATAACGGCAAAGCGTAAAACTGTTATTTATCACTGAAACGATATCGTCTGGATACTTCATCCTGTTGTGGATAAACGGCTTGGATCGATCTGGAAAAATAAGTGTTATTTGAAAGTTTTATTGTGAATCGACAAAACAAGCAAACACAAAATAAACCAACGAGGCATCAAAAATGGGTGCAAGAATCATTATTTTTACCCGTAAATATCGGTAAAAATACTCAGTTTTAAAAATTTAAATTTATCAAGGTACTCTTATGTTTGAAGCTATCATTATCATTGCTGCGGTCGTTGCCATTGTCACTATCGCTATTATCGTTCGCGCCATGTGGGATCCGTTCTATTGTTGTTTCATGACCACTGCGGATATTGGCGTGTTGTCATCTTCATCACTCATCAAAATTTCATCTTCCGTTTATATCAGTGAGCATTTCATCAACTCAGGTAACTCCGGAAAATGGGCGCGTAGCATAACCAAATTCTCGCGTATGCTTGTAGTCGTCCATAACGGGAAGTTGTGTCTTTACAACCCATGCCCACTCACAGAGGATCTACGGAAAGAACTGAATGAGCTGGGAACCATTCAACAGGTCGTTGTGACCAATTGTTTTCATTATGCATTCCTTACACAGTATATTGATGCCTACCCTGAAGCGACTTTCCTGGTACCACAAGGCATGATGTGGAAACGACCTGAGCTGCAACAACATTGCACGGCAATCCCGGCAGCGACAGAGGGTTCGTTATTTGCGGGCACACGCTATTTCAGGCTACCCGACTTTTATCAGGAGCATGCAATATTCGTCGAAGAAGCGGGTTTACTTTACTGTAGCGATACACTTTATATCAGGGAACCTGAAACACGCCCCCATGGTCGATTAGAAATCCGGCTAATGCAGGAATTCATACGCTTAATCAGTTTTTCACAGCCTTGCGGGGCAATACATTATTTTGATTATGTCAGACAGTTTCGTTACCCCAGTTCGGATGATTTACATAAAAAAAATGCGGAATGTTGGCGCAAAATTTTCGCGCTGCCCATCACTCGTGTAACAACTGGCCATGGCGTATTTCGTGGATGTGTGTCAGTAACAAAAACTGAGTTGCAAAACCTCTTACGTTGTATTGAGCGCAAGGACGGATGGATGGACCGGGCAGGCCGAATGGTGTTTCGCCTGTGTGTACGAGGCTCATCAATTCGCTATAGAGATTGGACTTGCCTGTACGACAAGGAGGCACAGTTTGGTTATCACCCTCCTGTAAAGGAGGAAAAGGGCTAACAACTCAATTCAGAACATACACATTTCTTAAATCTTAATGTGAATTAAAGGCTAAATCACCAATGTCATTAAGTTAAAGCCAAATTTCCGACCTGCTGTAGGTTGGTGGTGAGCTTGCGAACCCCAACATCGTCGATTCCGTTGGGGTTCGCAAGCTCACCACCAACCTACGGTACACCGTTTTTGGTTAATTTAATGACATTGGCTAAATCACTTTGTTAACACTTTTTGCTGAAAATACCGTTATTCCGGCATTTTTTTAGCCGGAATCCAGAGGTTTATACCCTGGATAAGCACTCCAGCACATTGGAAAGTTGTGTTGTCGTGGCACTGACAAGCAACGTGTTATAAACGCAGAGGACGCAGAGGAAAACACTAAAAATTCTGCATCCTTTGCGTTAAATACCCGGTGAATTTTTAAAAGCAGAGTGTTTTTAGCGCTTAATTCGTATTTTCATCGACGTTTAATTGCAACCACAATTCCAACAAAGCCATGTGCCAGAGTTTGCTGCCTTGCAATTTGGTGAAGTGTTTATCCGGCTCAGCAAGCAACCGGTCAACATAGTGGCGGTTGAATATTCCACGCTGGCGACAGGCTTCGGAGTTAAGTATGTCGGACATAAAGTCGAGAAAATCTCCACGCACATATTTCAGTGCTGGCATGGGAAAATAACCTTTGGGGCGATCAATGACTGAATCAGGAATCAGGCCACGGGCGATATTTTTCAGGATGTGCTTGCCTCCTGACTTCATCTTTAACTCCGGTGGCATGCGCATCGCCAACTCCACCAGTTCATGATCCAAAAAAGGTACCCGTGCTTCCAGCCCCCACGCCATGGTCATGTTGTCCACGCGCTTCACCGGATCGTCAACAATCAACGTGGTAATATCAAAGCGCAATACCCGGTCGAGAAAGCTATCAGCGCCACCCTGCTCTAAATGTTTTTCCACCAGCATCGAGGTAAAGTCCTCGCTGACATAAGCCTCGGTGACTGAATCCCGAAATTCACTGTGGCGACAATCAAAATAATGACGCCGAAACCGTTCCAGGTTTGTACCACTGTCGGCATCCATTTGTGGGTACCAGAAATAACCACCAAACACTTCATCTGCACCCTGACCACTCTGTACCACTTTTACCTCTTTGGCCACTTGTTCCGCGAGCAGATAAAATGCCACGGCATCCTGCCCTACCATGGGCTCGGCCATATTGCGCACAGCATCAGGCAGCCGTGGTAAAACCTCAGTATTACGAATATGAATTTTTCGGTGGCGTGTATCAAACCGTTTCACCACCGCGTCAGAATACTCAAACTCACTGCCTGCTTCATCGGCAATGTCTTCAAAACCAATGGAAAAGGTGCGCAGATCATTCACACCTGCTTCCGCCAACAATCCCACCAGCAGGCTGGAGTCCAATCCACCGGAGAGCAGCACACCCACCGGCACATCAGCCACTGACAGGCGGCGTTCCACCGCTTTGCGCAATGCATCGTGAATCAGTTGCGTCCACTCGCTTTCATGTTTGGGTTCAGAAGGACGTATTGCAGAGAGATGCCAGTATTTTTTCTGTTCCGTACGAGCATCATGCTCCACAGTCATCGTGTGCCCCGGTGCCAGTTTGCTCACACCTTTCAAAATCGTATGCGGCGCAGGAATCACTGCATGCAGGGTCAGTTGATGATGCAAGCCCACAGGGTCAATATCGGTATCCACATCACCGGCTGCCAGCAAGGCCTGCAAGTTAGAGGCAAAACGAAAGGTGTGTTTTGTTTTTGAAAAATACAGGGGCTTGATGCCCAGCCGGTCGCGCACCAAAAACAGGCGTTGCTGTTTTTCGCTCCAGATGGCAAAAGCAAACATGCCGTGCAGATGTTCTACACAACGCTCGCCCCAGTGGTGAAAAGCTTTGATGATGACTTCGGTGTCACCTTCAGAAAAAAACCGGTAACCGGCATCCATTAATTCCGCACGTAGTGCCTGATAATTGTAAATTGCACCATTAAATACCAGAGACAGGCCCAGCTCTTCGTCGATCATCGGTTGGCGTGAACGATCCGAGAGATCAATCACCGACAAACGCCGGTGACCAAAACCCAGCGGTCCGGAAATATACAGCCCTTCATCATCCGGCCCACGACGAGCCAGTTTTTGATTCATTCGCGTCAGCGTTGCTGCCTCGGGAGCATGACCATCAAACCGTAATTCACCGCAAATGCCGCACATCAGCCAAATCCTCGTTAAACCGACCAAAAGAGTAAAACAGCTATTCTAGCGTGAAAACTGAAATAGCAATGAAATACAATGCATTAATTACCTTTCACTCACTTTGATCCGGAAAAACCAGCGACGGCACCAGGGGAAGGCACATGCCAGGAAGGTATGACTACTGCGTGACTTATGGGAGCGTTACCGCCTCCGTCTCCGACATTACATTCTGAAAAATACCTTGAAACACAATAAAACGATGCCCGTACCAAAACGCACTACGATGTCATTACAAAGGGGCTTGTTAACGCACACCCGGACGCCACTCCCTGTAATCGTGTTCGCTTCCCTGTTCACCGCACACAGCATTTTCACCACGGCCAAGGCCAAGCACGCACACCAAGCCAGACTGCTGGATGACAAACAGGCTCCCACCGTGCTCTATCATCCATCCATCTCCACTTACCGACACAAAATCATTCACGGTCACAGTAAAAGATGAAATTGCTTTTCCACAAACCGCCAAAGAAACAGATAAAAATCAGTGGCTTTTATCCCCCCAGCCGCCGCCTCCCGGCGTTGCAATCATCAGACGTTCACCCGGCTTAATCTCAAAACTTATTTTCTCTGGCAAAACGTCCTCATTGCGTAAATTACTGCCCGGCCAACCCTCACTTCCACCCCGTAGCCCCCATGGCGCATGACGACGACGCTCGGTCAATAACGTTACGATGGTGGGTGCCAGAAACTCAAACTCCCGTATCAAACCATCACCACCACGGTATTGACCTTCACCGCCTGAACCTTCTCGTAAGGCATAACGACAAATACGCAATGGGTAATGACTTTCCAATACCTCAATCGGTGTGTTCAATGTATTGGTCATGTGTGTCTGCACCGCACTGAGGCCATCATGCTCCGGTCCGGCACCCATACCACCCCCTATGGTTTCGTAATAGTCCCACTCAGCACCGGCAACACGCGAACCCATGGCAAGATTATTCATGCTGCCATGACTGGCGGCGGGAATTTTATCCGGCAACGCCTGCGCCAGCGCCCCCATCACGACATCCACCACACGGGTGCTGGTCTCCACATTGCCCGCCGCCACTGCGGCAGGTCGTCTGGCGTTAAGCAGTGAGCCTTCGGGTGCCGTCAAGGTAATGCTGCGAAAACTGCCGGCGCAGGCTGGTGTCTGCGATGGCATCAAACAACGAAACACGTAATACACACCGGCCGCTGCCACCGATAAAGGACAATTGATATTACCCGCAGTCTGTGGCGCAGTACCGGTGAAATCCACATGAATGTGATGTCCATTCACACGCAGTGTCACCACAATGAGAATGTCGGTGTTACCCAAACCATCATCATCCATCACATCCTCAAAATAATATTCACCATCAGGAATGTCGCCCAGGCTACTGTCCGCCAAACGCTCAGCATAGGCATTGAGCTGTTGCAGACTCTCTTCATATCTCGTCACACCCATGCTCTGCACTAATGTGGTGAGCCGTGCCAACCCGGTACGATTGGCGGAAATCTGTGCCGCGAAATCACCGCCGGATTGCTCAGCATTGCTGGTTGCCTCAATGATAGCCGTCAATCGTTGCTCATCCAGCCTGCCTTCCCGCACCAAAAATGTGGGCGGAATAATCATGCCTTCTTCACTCAACTGTCGGGAAATGGGCATGGAGCCCGGGGTACTGGCCCCGATATCCGCATGGTGAGCACGATTGGCAACAAACCCCACCACGGTATTTGCCGCAAACACGGGAGCAATGACCGTTACGTCAGGTAAATGGGTGCCGCCAAGATAGGGATCGTTAAGAATCACCATATCACCGGGTGACCACGGTAAATCAGACACGATGTCACGCATGGCGTAGGCCATACTGCCGAGATGCACGGGGATATGCGCCGCCTGGGCACAGAGTTCACCGGCAGCATCAAACACTGCACAGGAATAATCCAGCCGGTCCTTGATGTTAGGCGAAAAAGCGGTACGTTGCAGCACTGCCCCCATTTCCTCGCAGACGGCCTCAATACGGCTGGAAAACAAGCTGAGTTCAATGGAATTCATGATAATGCCAGTGTAGCGTAACCTCCACCGGCCTCCCACCGCTATGCCCGATTGTTTTACTTGGTTATTAGCCCGGGGTAGAATACACAGCCGTCGCCTTTTGGCGGTCTTACGCGCATAATATCGCGCTTCAACATTCCGCCAGCGAACAAACCCTGGCATGATTTCGACATAAACATAAAGCAAGATCAGGAGAAAGAAAACATGGCACACGAACTGCCTGCACTGCCCTACGCACAAGACGCCTTGGCCCCGCACATCTCAGCGGAAACTCTGGAGTACCACTACGGCAAACATCACCAGACTTACGTCACCAACCTTAACAACCTTATCGAAGGCACCGAGTTCGCCGACGCCAGCCTCGAAGACATCATTATGAAAGCCGAAGGTGGCCTGTTCAACAACGCCGCCCAGGTATGGAACCACACCTTTTACTGGAATGGCCTGAGCCCCACTGGTGGAGGTGAACCTACCGGCGCACTGGCTGATGCCATTAACAGCACCTTCGGTTCTTTTGCTGATTTCCAGCAGAAATTCGCGACTTCCTGTGCCACCAACTTCGGCTCCGGCTGGACCTGGCTGGTGAAAAACAGCGACGGCGCACTGGAAATTGTCAACACCTCCAATGCTGCCAACCCGATGACAGCAGGCCAGACGCCAATCATGACCTGCGATGTGTGGGAGCATGCTTACTATATTGATTACCGCAACGCCCGTCCTAAATACGTGGAAGCGTTCTGGAACCTGGTGAACTGGGACTTCGTGGCCAGTAACTTCGGCGGCTAAGCTTCCGTTTGTCGGTACATAACATGAGAAAGGGGCCAATGGCCCCTTTTTTCTGGCAAACTAAATCATCATCAAATTGTTGTACCTTGATAAAAAATATATGTAACCACACTAAACCTCGCCACCTTGGGCATGAACAATAAAAAACCACTTCTTAATCTGGCCTTAATATTTTATTCATAGTTTTCCCCGTTGATTACTTTGATAATGTAGCGATGTTCCGACTAAAACTTACCTTGGCACTTGCCATACTATTAAGCATTGTGCTGTTACTAGCCGCCACTCTGTATTGGGGGGCCCAACGGGAAGAATATTATTTTCAACGCAGCCAGCTAGCCCATGATGCCGCCCTAGCCTACGTTCAGCTCTCCCACGACGCCTATCGTCACTTCAAAAAGCTGGTGGACATCGTAGCGCTTGACGGCGATATCAGCGTAGAACAGGCAAAACTCTCTTACCAGAAACTCCAGCAATCGCTCAACCAGCTGCAGATCGCCACCAATGCTGAAATAAATCATGTGGATGAACAGGAGTTGGTACAGGAAACACAAGAACTTGAGCTGATCAATGAAATCGAAAAACTGCTGGCTGAGGGAACCTTGGCATTTGAACGCATCATGTCATTGCAGCGCCGTGGCGCAGAAGAACCGGCGCAAGCCGTATTAAGAACGGTGCTGGAACAGACCATCGATCAGCAGTTCAATCCCATTATCGATAGAGCAATTGCTGAAGAACGTGAGGAGCTAACAAACGCCCGCCAACAGGCCCAACAATTACTGGATGATCTTAAGTGGATGGCTGCAATAACCGCCGTAGTAACATTCTTCCTAGCACTGGCCATGGCCGCCTGGTTATTGCACAGTCTCAGTACTCCGTTGAACCAACTGGTAAAGGGGGTACGCCAAGTAGCCAAAAATGATCTGACGCACCGTATCAAGTTATCCGGGCGCAACGAGTTCACCTACCTAGCCAAAAACTTCAACGACATGACCCAGCAGCTGACTCAACAACGACAGCATCTGCTGCTGGCTCAAGCGGAATTGGAAAACAAAGTGGATACCCGTACCTATGAACTCCAACAGGCCAATGAAAAACTGCAGCACATCGACGAAGGCCGATTGCGTTTTTTAGCCGACATCAGCCATGAATTACGTACTCCACTGACGGCCATTCGCGGTGAAGCTGAGGTAACCGCACGAGGCAAAAATAAATCTACGAAAGAATATCGTGATGCCCTCATCCGAATTGTTGAGCTTAGCGGCCAGTTGGGAAAACTAGTGGAAGACCTGTTATTCATGGCTCGCTCCGAATCCGCCAGCCTTCGTTTCAATCTCTCCCCACTGGTATTAAATAATTTGCTCAATGATGTTTGTGAAAATACCCAAGCACTGGTTCGACAACAACAACTGCACTTAAGTCTGGAATTGCCAGAACACGACATCAGTGTTTCTGGTGATCGAATGCGCTTACGCCAGGTATTATTAATTCTGATTGACAACGCTTGTCGCTATTCCCGGTCCGACAGCAAAATCATCATCACCCTGCACGCTGACAAAGACCGTGCCATCATGGTCGTCAGCGACCAGGGAATAGGTATTCCATCTGCGGAACTGGTAGAGGTGTTCAAACGTTTCTATCGAGGAAAACAAGCGCGCAACAAGGTTCCTTCCGGTTCCGGGCTGGGGTTGCCCCTGGCCAAATCAATTATTAAAGCACATCAAGGCACGATTGAAGCAAGCAGTACCCCAGGCCGGGGTACCCAAGTAACAATTACCCTGCCAATATTATCTCTGTAAGGATACACGCAATGACGCTATTGATTATCGAAGATGATGAACGGATTTTACAATTTATCAAGCGAGGACTGGAAGCAGAAGGTTATCTGATTGAAACAGCCGCTAACGGAAAACTGGGTTTACAGCTCGCAACTCACATCGAATATGATCTGTTATTACTGGACCTGATGCTTCCTGACATCAG
This sequence comes from Gammaproteobacteria bacterium, assembly GCA_021647705.1. Lineage (GTDB taxonomy): Bacteria > Pseudomonadota > Gammaproteobacteria > SZUA-152 > SZUA-152 > SZUA-152. Next base: position 12,927 of record JAKIUF010000014.1, read on the forward strand.
CGGCCAGGATATCTGTCGCCAACTGCGTCAGCAAGGTATCACCACGCCGATTCTGATACTCACCGCTATGGATGCCCTGGAAGACAAGGTGACGGGTCTGCACATAGGAGCGGATGACTACCTCACCAAACCCTTTTCCTTTGACGAGTTGATTGCCCGTATTCAGGCGCTACTACGACGCAGCCAGGGCTATAAAGAACAACCCATAAAACTACAGATATCTGACCTGACGCTCAACCGGGAGACCCGGGAAGTGCATCGTGCAGGTCAGCTCATCGAATTGACTCCCAAGGAGCATGCGCTACTGGAATATTTCATGAACGCCCCGGGGCGGGTGTTCAGCCGTAGCAAAATACTCGATCAGGTGTGGGGCTACAACACAGACCCGTTAACCAATGTAGTGGAAGTCCACATTCGTAATCTCAGAAAAAAAGTGGATGATGGATTTCCCACATCACTCATCAAAACTGTACGAGGCTTTGGTTACAAACTGGGGGTAACTCAGCCCTCTCCTTTGAAAAAGGAGGGTTAAGAGGGATTTGGCTAAATTGCAGGTGCTTTATCTATATTTATCCTAAAATTGAGAGTGATAATACATAGAGTGTATGCACGGTCATGGTGGAACCGCTACGCTTGTTCCACCCTACTCCACTATCGATATCCAGCTCCACCCTCTACTCGGGTAGGGTGAAACAAGCGTAGCGGTTCCACCATGACCTACAATTCTACTCTGTGTTGAATAAAGCGAAACAAAAAAACCTACCTTCTATTCGAGCAGGGCTTAGCCTGACGGCTATGGGCTTAAGGCGGCATAATTATTAACTTTTGGCGACAACTATCTTGAACCTAACACATCAGTTGAGCCTACTACGAGCATCTAAGGTGCTCTCGCTACGACTCAACTGATTAATGTAGGTTGAAAAACACCGGCATGCACACCAACTCGATTGTGATAACCAACAACGAAATACGCGAAATTATTGAATCATGACGCTAGACGCCTGAAATTTTTAGACGATGGGCAGGGTGTATTCCATGCACCATAAATTGATAATGTTGATTATCAAACATCAACAACCCCTAGTTAATTTTTTGGGCAAGAGCCCAGCCACTGCCTTCGAGCAACATAAAATTACCGTAGCATGGATGTTGTTTTACCAGTAGCTCGAAGATATCTCTAACATGGGGTGTTTCTTGTTCCTCCGCAGATAATGAGCGATGAGTGATACCATCGGTGATATCACGCCGGTTGTCCGCCGCCGCATAAGTCCAGTTATAGTCATCAAAAATAATCCAGGCATTTTTTTTAAGAAGTTTATCTGCAAAGAAAAAAGCTGCACCATCAATAGTCCAATTTTTGGGGCCGTCAATAATGCACAGATCATAAATTTCATTGCACGTATTATCTTTTGTGTTTCTTAAAATTTCATCATGCAAAAACCAAGTATAACCTGTTTGCATACGTACCACATTGGCGATTTCCGCTAAGCCTGATTTCTGTAATTGCTCTTCTGCCGATGGTTGGAAACTGTTTTTAAATAAGTCTACTGCTGTGATTGACCCTTTACCAAGCTCCTGTAACGCTGCGGCCATATAGCAAGTAGCTGTTCCATGAGCAATCCCCAGCTCAAGAATATGCGTCAGCTCTTCCCTTAAAATAAGATCGTAAAGGAATTGGGCATTTTTCGTTTTGATATATTTTACACCACCAACAATTGAATATATTTCTTCGAATTTCATTTCTTTCTCCTTTAATAATGTGTACTAGGTTCAACATCAAAAATTGTATTCGGCCTGAAAATTGATACTCGATGCCGCTCGACCAGAAAACTTGCCATAGGCTTTGCCGGCGCGAAATTGAGCGGCAATCAGTTCAAATTCCCATTGTTTCGATTCCTCTAATCCCAGGATGATGTTGAATTCTTCGCCGATGTCGCGGTATTCACCTGCCGGATCGGTACGTAGTCGACTGTTACGCAGCTGATCCGTGGCGTAGATTTGCATGTAGCGGTGATAAACCAATTCAACAGAGCTGTCTTTTAGCAATGGAAAACCTAACGCAACTGTTTGGATATTCAGGTTGGAGAGCTCGGGGCGTAACAATTCACCATAGTAGCGAAAACTGTTGACGCCACGAAACTTGTCATCATTACTTTGCAGCCCACTTTGGCGATACGCGCGGTTCATGTCATCATTGGGATCCGCGTCGCCAGAACCTATTGCGTAGCCGAAGGTCAATCGCGGTTGATAAGGCAGTTTAGTCTCCCAGGTAGCGCCGACATCGAGTCCCCAGCCATAGCGACTACGTTCGCGTCGCTTGCTGACCAGGCTCTGATTGTTACCGATTTTGTCAAAATCAATCTGCGTTTCTTTGCCATAAACAATGCCACTGTCTAACCAGTAATGAAGTCTTCCTAAATCAGTTTTTTTTAATTTTCCGCGGCTACGCAGACCGAACCAATTGATCACGGCATCTTCCTCGTCCTCCAGTGCCGCAGGGATGATAGCGCCTACTGCGGGCGTCGTGGAGTGATCGAAGTGGAATAGATAGAATGCTTCGAAGTAATTTTTTTTTGTCCATTCCCAATTTATGCTGGCCAGTAGCCAGATAATATTTTCATCTTCGGGGTTCAAATCATCATTCTCGGTGGAAATCGTGGTCGGGTTTACGCCAATGCTGAATTGGGCCTTGAGCGTATCACCAGTATACTGAACGCGTACGGCGTCCAATTTTTTATCCCACCACCATTCGCGCTGGTCACCGAAATATTGACGGCCTATTTGCATGCTTATTAGGTCGTAATTTCCGAATCCTTTCAGGTATATCCACCATTCTCCGATTTCGATTTCGCCTGTTGATTCTGTGTCGTTATCTTCCGTATACAACTCTGTTTGGTAACTGGAATCGATTTCAAAATAAAACGATGTATTGGGTGTCAAACGATAGAGGAACTCCAATTGTAGGCCGAGGCTGAGGCGTGAGTCATCATCGTCGCGTCGGCCGAGCGATAAATCCTCGCGGTACCTCAGCTTAGTATCGACTTCACCACCAATGGTCAAGGGCCGATTGAACAGCTGCAAGGTCAATTGCTCTTCGGGCCGCTCTTCGTCCTGTGGACGCTGAGTGAATGGAGGCACGTTCTGGAGATTTTGCGCGACAGCGACCGAACAGGTCGCTGTTAGACTCAGCGTTAGGCAACAAGTCAAGGTCATCCTGGAAAAATTAATTGAGGATGGATTTTTGTGAAACCAGTGTTGCTTTATTTGCATAGGTAAACGGGGTTCTAACAAACACAATGCTTTGCAATATTCCATAGCGGTGGTCAACTGTCGAAACGTTGTTCCACGAGTTCAAGTAAGGCTTGTGTATAGGGACGCCGTTCGGGCGACAAGGTGCTAATATAGATATGTCTTGCCAGCGTCAAGGTGGTATAGACGTGAATAGTTTGCGCAGTGATCTTGGGATTGAGTTGCAAAAACCGTTGCGCCAGCGCGTGTTCTACATAAGCTAGCGCACTAGGGTCTCCCAATGTACGTAAACTAAATTCAGTGATATGTGCAATGAAATTACCGATATCAAGTGCGGGATCCCCTTTACAATACAAATCAAAATCCAACAGATAAAGTGCCTCACCATCGGCAATAATTTGCTCGGCGTAAAAATCCCGATGGATACCGCATACGACGGCTGGCGGTAAGCTGTTTCCGAGGCTTTCACAACGGCGAATGATGTGCTCAATTCGGCTCGACCACTGGGGGTAAGCATTGACTATTATGCCCAAACGTTGGTGTAAAATAGTTAATTCATCCGCCATGGTGTGGTCGCGACGTGTGGGCACGCCGCTGCGATGGATTTTGTTTGCGGCTTCGGCAACACGCACTGCCAAGTGTTCTCCCTGTGGACCGGCAAATAGTTGCTCCAGCGTAACACCCGGTACTTTGAGCTGTAGCCACATATGCCAACGCGGAATCTCTCCAACAGGGCGTGGTATTGCGATGCCGTCGTCGCTTTGCGCGTTCATGCCAGCCTCCCATAGCCCGTTGACCGCAGCCCAAGTGCGGCGGTCATGCGCTTTCATTCGTATTTTTCCGATCAACGTCAGCGGTTGAGGTCTGCGTGCGGGATGTTTGATCAGAAGGTCGTATTCAATCAGGCAACGCCGTCCAGGCTTGTGATGGCTAACACGAATCGCAGTGAGTTCCGGCAAGACACCATCGCGCCGAAAAAAGGGCAGGCGTGATAATTCGGTTTGTACCGCTGTAGCGTCGAGCGCCTGATGGGCACGCTTGAAAGTTTCGTTGGCCAGACAGGTCGATGGGTTTTTAACCGTCATATTCAGGCTGCTCATGTTTGTGACCTTTAGTTTGTCGAGTAAGGTGAATGCAGAATGTCATTGACGCGTTCCAACATAGCTTGTATATCCTGAGGCCAATTGGGCTTGTGGTGTCTAAAAGATTTATGGGTCACCGCAAACAACGCAGTCGCTATGTGATAATGCAGTGTTTGCGTCACCTGTTGCTGGGCGGTGAATTGATAGCCTTCGATGAATGCATCAATCAGTAATTCAGTCTGGCTAGGTGCTATTTTTCCTTTATGCTCGTACTTGAATAGGCATGCGATGAATAAACCTAGATCCTCTATCGGGTTGCCGCAGACGTTTTCATCATGGTCGATAATCGCGACTTGACCTTGATCCAGCAAAACGATTTGACTCGGGGAGAAATCACCATGTATGCGCTGCGTAACGGGCACCTCTTGCAACAGTTTTTGGCCGATGCGGGTGGCAAGGTCTTGGGCAAATGCAGCCAGTGGTGGGTGAAGCAGAGCAATGGTGGTTGCAACAGTATTTAATTTGTTGACTTTCATGCTGAGTGTTCGCTGTTTCAAACCGTCGGTTGCTAGGGTGTGAAATTCAGCCAGTGCAGCACCGATGGCGTATAGAGAAGATGCAGCCGTCGAGGCAACGATCGTTTCAGTATCCACCAATCGTCCAGGGAACCATTCGAATAACAGGCTTTGGTGACGTTGTGATCGTCCCAAGATACGGGGTGTTCGTAATCGAGCGGTGGTGGGACTATCGATCACATTAGCCACTGCTGACGAATGATAATCGCGTTCACGATAATGTTTCAATAATGCGCTAGTGCCGTGTTCGAAGTGGACGCGGCCGACGTAGCGTCGTTGCGGTTTATACGCCAGGGTTTTGATATCTCCCGAAATATTGCCTAACGAAGCTTCAACGTTAGCAGGCAATAAATTTCTCATGATAGCTTGCCGGTTATCAGGATTCATCAACGATGCGAGAGAGGTCAGTTTGCTGTCTCCTGGAAAGATGGAAAGCAACACTTGACTCTGTAGCTCGATGTGGTGATTACCGCTGACTATAGGCAACTTGCTCCAGCGTTTATCATTATAAGCTGTCGCATGGACTAACAGCGGTGTGTTAGCATTTGGAATTCTGACTTGGTAAGCCCCCAGACAAAATTGTGTTGGGCGATAACGGATATAGGTTAATTGTGCATTGCTCACATTCAGTTCGGGCTGAGCGCTGTTTAATGCATTAAAAAAGGCATCAGGATCCACTATTATCTTCATACCAGCAATGGTTTGATCCCTTTGTACAAGCTTGGCATTAGCGGTTGACAACATCGTTATGTTCCTCTTGATTTACGCCTTTGAGGCCTGCTTTGAACATGGCCGCATAGCGTTGGTTGATTTGCATGAGTTCGGCGTGAGTGCCTTGTTCAACAATGCGTCCTTGCTCAAGCATCCATATGGCATCGGCGTGCATGGCATGGTGCAAATGATGAGTGATTTGAAAAGTGGTACGACCTTTCGATAGCCGCTTGAGTGCATCGACAACAGCGATTTCGTTTTCACGGTCAAGACCTGTAGTAGGCTCATCCAGAATCAATATCGGTGAGCGACGCATTGCGGTTCTAGCAAGAGCAATGCGTTGTCGTTGGCCATTCGAGAGCGTAGCGCCACGTTCGCTAATAACCGTGTCATAACCTTTAGGTAAGGACAGGATAAATGCATGGGCATTGGCCAATTTAGCGGCAGTTTCGATTTCTGCATCGCTGGCATCAGAGATGCCGTAAGCGATATTATTGCGCACGCTGGTGGCGAATATGCAAGAGTCTTGCAGCGCCACGCTGATCTGGCAGCGCAACGAATGCACGCTGAAGTCACGAATATCATGACCGTCAATCAGTATTCGGCCGCTTTGTGGGTCGTACAAACGTAATAACAGGCTTATGATTGTGGATTTTCCACTACCGGAGGCACCGACCAACGCAATTTGTTGACCGGCGGTTACTGAAAAATTCAAGTCTTGAAATACTGGATGTTTGGCTTCGTAGGCAAAGTTGACCTGCTCAAAGCGGATGTGCCCCTGTAGCGGCGGCGCGGGTTGCGCATGAGGTAAGTCACAGATGTCGGGTGTCTGCTCAAAAATATCCAGCACACGTTCGCCGGAAGTGGCGGCCTTGGCAAGTCGACTGACCTGTTTGGAAAATTTTCTGACTGGTTTGAACGCGGATTTAAGATACGCAAGAATCACGAGTAACTCACCAGGAGAGAGTTCGTTATTTAAAACTAGACGTGCGCCAAACCATAATACCAATGCGGTGACCACACCGATAAGGATACCCACTGTGCCAGTCAATAAGGCACTAAATCGTTTGGCGCGTACGCTGTGGTGGAGATCTTTACGGTTGTTGACGCCAAATGAATGAGCAAATTTATTATCGAGTGACAGTGCCTGTACGGTTTTAATCGACGCAATGGATTCGGCCGCAGTAGAGGCCATGGCACCTTCCTGATAGCGTTGTTTGCGAGATGCTTTTTGGATTCGTTTCCCAAGATAACTTGCCGCCAACCCAAACAACGGTATGACTGCCAACGCAATCAATGCCAGCTGCCAGTGTAACCAGAATATGATGCCAAACATGCTGACCAGCAATACCAAACTGCCAAACAACGGCAGTACGGTATTGATCATCACGTCTTTGACAATGCCGAGATCATTGATGACCCGCGTAATCAGATCCCCGCTTTTGTTTTTAGTGTGGAAACTCAGAGATAAGGTTTGTAGATGTTGGTAGAGATCCTGACGAACCGTAGCCAATACCCGGCTACCGATCAGTGCAAAACCGATGGTATGGAAATAGCTTGCCAAGGCCTTGAGTCCTGCGATAACGACCACTGCGACAGCAGATAATATCAATAATATCTCTGGGTTTGATAATACGTCACCTGCACTAGGATCTTGAATAATGAGATGGTCGATCAAAAATTTGAGCGGCCACGGAGCAGCGATCACGAATAAAATTTCACACAGCAGCGCAATAAACGAACCTGTCAGTAATAGCCGGTAGGCACCCATTTTAGCCGAAAAAAAATGGGCTATCCGCCATAAGCCTGGAGCACTGTCACCGAGATTTTTACTTTTTCCCATCGCGTTTCTCATTGCAGTTTTTACACCGTATACCTCACTATTTCGATGCTGCGTTCAGGCCATCCCGACTGATTTGTTGTGGTGGTTTTACTGCGGTGATATCAGCAAGTTCAAGGATGCGCTGCGCAACCGAATGCCAGCTATGTGCCTGGACTGTATAGCGAGCCTCGTTACCCAGGGTGTGGCGCAGCGTTGGGTTTTCCAAGAGCTGCTCCAATGCTTCAGCTAAAGCCACAGGCTCGCCGGGAGGACACAATATGCCGTTACGACCATGTTGGATCAACAAAGCAAGCTGGCCAATGCGACTGGCAATAACAGGCAAGCCTGCTGCCATATATTCCAATACTTTTAACGGTGAGAAATAAAAATCCGGATTGTCAGGATAGGGTGCGACAGCAACATCCATTGAAGCCAGCAGCGCAGGTATTTGGTCAGGCACCACTGCACCGGTAAAGTAGGCGCTTTCGGTGAGGCCATGGGATTGCAGTGCGCTTTCCAGTTCGGCACGCTTGGGGCCATCACCTACGATTAGCAACCGAGCTCTGGAGTGCTTGTGCTGCAACAGTACAAATGCGTCGATTAAACTATCAAGCCCATGCCAAGGTTTTAGCGTGCCGACAAAACCAATGATGAAAGACTGCACTGACTTGACGGCAGGCGGCCATTGAAAGCGTGCAAGATTGACACCATTGCTAATGACGTGAACACGCTCGCAAGTTTCGCTATAACTATCCAAATAACGGGCAACTTCGGCGGATACCGCAATCAATGTTGATGCGGCAGCAAACACACGACGGGTGGTTTGCTCAGCCTTAATCCGGTTGACCAATTGGCGGTGACGGCTTTGTTCTTCGATCACTGGCGCATTGACTTCCAAAATACCGGGCAATGCCTGGGTTCGGGCAAACTCCATCGCCGCAAAGCTCCAAAGTGAATAGCGTTCATACACCATCTCAAAAGGACCGGCATGTGCCAATGCTGACGTGATATGTTTATTTAGATTGAAGGTAAATGTTTCACGTTGAGCCGGAATCGTAGAAGCATTGTCAGGCAGCTGAACAACCGTCAGACCTTTCAGGTCAGGGGGGATTTCGCCACCCAGGCGAGGGGTAAAGAGCGTGACATCCGCTCCCTGGTTTAAAAAAGCCCGAATGACTTCCTGCACATGTATCGAACATCCCTTGCAACCGAAAACCGGCACTCCCAGATCAGCGCAAACATACGCAATTTTCATCATCCAGCCTTTTTGTTTTTCAGCACGTTATTGGATGTGGCGGTGTCGAACACTGAACGTAAAGCCGCCGTGTTTTGATCAATATCGAAAGCCTGTTCGATCAAGCGGCGTGCGTGCTGTGCAAGCCGTGTACGTTCCTGCGAATGGAGCAACAAATGCGCCAATGCATCTGTGAGGGCAGCAACGTCTTTTTGCGGTACGATAAGACCAGAGTGATTGTGCTTGATGGCTTCCGGAATACCGGTGACATCAGTAGAAATACACGGTACACCCAAAGCCATAGCTTCGAGCAACACGGTAGGCAAACCATCACGGTTGCCATCTAAGCCGACAACACACGGTGCGGCAAATACTGCGGTTTGTTGCAAACAGGCGATGACTTCTTTTTGTGGCAACGGCCCAAGAGTTTTAACCTTGTTTTGCAAACCACGCTGATGAATATCCGCAACGAGCGTATCCTGCAATGGACCACCCCCTATAATCTGACATTCAAAATCGATATTACGCTTATGCAATTCAGCACAGGCAGCGATTAAATCACAGAAGCCTTTTTTTTCGATCAAACGGCCAACGGCAACAATACGAGGCGGTCGATGATGAGGATCGGAATACGGCAAGCGAAGTAAATCGAGGCCATTGTAGATACGCTGAACCTTGCTTGCAGAATGCCCGAATCTGTTTTGTAGAAAATCTACATTGTAATTGCTGACAGTAATGACCGATGTAGCATCCGAGATTTTTTTCTGCAAATCGTGATGTTGCACACTTTCATGGAAAATGTCTTTGGCATGGGCGGTAAAAGAATAGGTGAGTCCAGCAAACAATGCGGCTAAACGAGCCACGGTCGTTGCCGACGTAGCGAAATGGGCATGCAAGTGTTCAATACCTTTTTCGCGTGCCTGCAAAGCAAGTAACGCCGCCTGATAAACATCACGAGCAACTTCATACTGTGCAGCGTCGAGACCGGTTACCCAGTCTGGTAGACTTTTGATCGCAGCCATAAGCTCGCTCCAGAATTCACTGACGCTGAGCGCACTCGGTGCAGGCAGGTAGGTGATGGGTGCGCGCACTTTTGCGATGTTATCCTGAAAATGCGTATCGTTGGATGGGCGTAAAGCAAAAATGTCTAATGAGAGCCCCGCTTTCTCATGAGCAAGAATTTCATTAACGATGAATGTTTCTGAGTAGCGCGGATAACGTTTTACGACATAACCGATTCGCGGCAGGTAAGAGCAGGGAATCATAATCACGGACTCCTATGAATTATTGGGTACATTGGCAAACTTCAGTGATCAAGCCAGGCAAACGGGACAAACCACCAAAATCCAGTTGGGCATGTACTTCAGGAGTCGTGGGATAACGAGTGGCATGCGCTATCCATAGTGAGAGCCCCTCCGGACTTACATGCTCTGGAAGAATGAGATCAATCACACCCAGGGCTTTAAGTCGTTCGGCACGCAGCAGTTGTTCCCGACGGGGCTTAATGCGAGGAACAATCAGCGCACGTTTCTCGAATGAGAGTATTTCTGAAACGACATTGTAACCCCCCATGGCGACCACACAGTTGGCTTGCTGCAGCAAGTGTGTTGGTTCGTTGAGAAACTCAAGCACCTTCAGGTCAGTCCGAATGGCGGCCATGCGGTGGAGTGCGGCTTTCGTTTCTGGGGGCATGAATGGCCCGGTGACGATAACGCCAAACATGTTCACAGGCAGTATAGCCTGTGCAAATGCCTCAGTGAGGCATGCACCATCCTGCCCACCGCCCACCATACATAAGACGAAGCGTCCGTCAGGAATACCGAGTTCAGCGCGACTCGGTTTTATGGTATTCTCCTGATGCTCTGTAAAACGAATGCGGCGGTCAAAATAACCGGTGTAACTCACCTTATCCGCTATGTCGTTACTCATACTGTATTCACGAACAGCATCATAAACATTGGGGTCGCCATAAATCCACACTTTATTGTAAAAATGGTGAATCGCTTCCCTGTTACCGGCTTTATGCCATTCGGCCTTCACTTGCTCAGGTTCATCAAGCACGTCCCGCAAACCGAGTACACAACGTGTGCGGCCGCGTCGGCGAATGTCCCACAAGGTCGCATCCAACTCGCCGAGTGCGCCGCGTGGCACATTGTCAACAATGAACACATCCGGATCGAAGGCCGTAATTGAAGCACGTATCATCTGCGCGCGGATTTTTTTTAAATCTTCCACCGGAATATTCAACGAGCGTGACAGGTAACAACCGTTACTTTTTTTGCGTAAAGACGGCAATGTGACACAGTCAACTCCCGGTGGCATTTGAGCAGCGCTTGCCTGACGAGCACCAGTGATCATTAAAATATTGGTTTGCAACTCGGAACAGGACAAGGCCTGACTGATCATCAGATTACGCCGCATGTGCCCCATTCCCATCGTATCGTGGGAATATAAGGCAATGCGCAGTCTGTGCGGTTCAGTGCGGGCAAACTGCGGCGGTTTTTTCAGGAATTCCCGGGGGAATGGCAAGAATGTTTGAGTCATGGCAGTATCCTTACGCCGCATGTTGTTGAATATAACGAACACGGTCACTGTTTCATTCCCGTTTGACCAAACTGTAACCTTCTGCCGTGAGCTCATAATGAACTTGTCATGAAGTATTCATAAACTTGAGATTAAAACTAAGGTTTCACGCTTTTTAACGACGCTATAAATTTTGTTCACTCGTTTTTGTTCAAAACAAAGTTTCAATCCACGCGCCCATGAAGGCGCGACATTTACTTTTAGCCACACCGCCATCCAACAGGGCCTGCAAAAGTATTATTGAGGCTTGTTCAGGCTGACCCGGAGTCAGTTTTTGAAAACCTTCATATCAATCACACATAAATGAATAAGGTGCGTACACGTTCCTTTATTGTTTCACCTTCCCCAAACAACACTTTTTAATATTTTTTACCACTTCCACAGAAACAAGGATCGTTACGACCAATTTGTGGAACAAGCGCGGCAGTTCTACCAATAGGCGAGGAAAGGGCAACTAGATCGTCTCCGTGCTCAGGATCGCTGACAAAAAAATCAACCCTCTACAACAAAAACTCGATTGCCTGAAATAGGAAAAAAGGCCTTTATTCAACAACAACTCACTGGTCAACGGCGACTCAAGGTGAACGTCGATAGCCGATCAAACCTTGAATAGGTCTCTTTCCCGTTTGGTGGAACCGCTACGCTTGTTCCACCCTACCCAGCTTAGACAGACTTTATGTATTCACTCGCCAACCGCTTGTAAATTCCCATACATTGCCTGTTGGTGAGTCAATACATAAAGTCGGATGATATTAAGCAATCACTATTCCAGAAAAAAAGACTTCTGGAATAATGATTTGTGAGTTAATACATATCAGGGACATGCATGTAATAACTTTCGGTTTAGCGCTCGGATTTAGTGTGTATTCGTTCGTTCTGATTGAATAAAAATATAGGAATAGTCATTTTATTTCGAGCTTTTGTGATTGAAGAACGGGCGAAGATGGGCTGAAACCGGGATACAAAACAGAAAGTTATTACATGCACGTTCCTTAGCCGGACAGCCATGGGCTATTTCCGGGGTTTCCCCCTCTGTATTATTTCAATTTTGTGCAAATACCTGCCGACATAACAGGTCTTGCTCCCCTCACGCATCAACGTTGTATTGCCCATTCCGCTGCTGTATTACATGGGTGCCCAGAGCCACGGTGGTTTTTGAGGGAATCGCAGTGGTTTTTCCGGCTATTGCCTCTCTCCCGGCAAATCGCTAGAATTTCCATCTAATATTGCATGGCGGTCTCTATTGGGGGGCTGCCTTTTTGTTTTTGGCGGTTTTTTTGTCCGTCTGTTGGGAAATTGAAAGCTATGTCCGATGCGTTAATGCACACTTATGCTCCGTTACCCGTTACCTTTGATAAGGGTGACGGCTGTTGGTTGTGGGACACCGAGGGTAAACGTTACCTCGATGCCCTCGGCGGTATCGCTGTCTGTGGCCTGGGCCATGCCCACCCCGCTGTGACCGAGGCCATTTGCCAACAGGCTGGCCAGTTGATACACACGTCCAACCTTTATCACATCGCCCATCAGCAGGCATTGGCAGACAAACTCACTGCGCTGGCGGGTATGGAACGGGTGTTTTTCAGTAATTCCGGTGCCGAGGCTAATGAGGCCGCCATCAAGCTTGCGCGCTTGCACGGTCATTCCCGAGGCATTGAAAAGCCTACGGTTATTGTTATGGAAGGCAGTTTCCACGGCCGTACTCTGGCCACGCTGAGTGCTACCGGCAATCGCAAGGTGCAGGCGGGTTTTGAGCCGCTGGTGAGCGGTTTCCTGCGCGTGCCTTACAACGACCTTGATGCCATTGCTGCTGTGGCCAAAAACAATCAAAACGTCGTGGCCGTGCTGGTGGAGCCTATACAGGGCGAAGGCGGCATTCGCATTCCCGATGACAATTACCTGCCCGGTATCCGTGCTTTGTGTAATGACAATAACTGGCTAATGATGCTAGATGAAATTCAGACTGGCATGGGCCGTAGCGGACAGTGGTTTGCGCACCAGCAGCAAAGCGATGCCACACCCGACGTAATGACTCTCGCCAAGGCGCTGGGCAACGGTATGCCCATCGGTGCCTGTCTGGCACGCGGCGCGGCGGCACACACTTTCCAGCCCGGTAATCATGGCTCCACCTATGGTGGCAATCCGTTGGTTTGCCGAGTGGCTCTGAGCGTTATCGACACCATTGAAAAAGAGAAACTTTGTGAGCGTGCTGCGTCTTTGGGCACACGGCTGCTAACCGCATTTGGTGAGCAACTGGCCGATGTCGAGGGCGTTAACGAGATTCGCGGCAAGGGGCTGTTGCTGGCCATCGAGCTGGACCGACCCTGTGCCGAGTTAGTCAAAATTGCGCTGGCTGAGGGTCTGCTGATCAATGTTACTGCGAACAACGTGGTGCGACTGCTGCCGCCGCTGATTATGACCGATGACGAAGCAACACAACTGGTTGAGCAGCTCAGCACGCTTATCCGCGATTTTCTTTCCCGTTAATCATTTGTAGTTTCCAGCGAGACAGTCCATGAACGTGCGCCATTTTTTGACCCTCAATGATTTGAGTCGTGATGAGTTACATAAGCTGATCCAACGTGCTATTGAACTGAAAACCCAACAAAAAGCGGGCACAATTTTTGAGCCTTTAAAAAATAAAGTGCTGGGCATGGTGTTTGAGAAATCCTCTACCCGTACCCGGGTTTCCTTCGAAACAGGCATGGTGCAGTTTGGTGGCCAAGCCATTTTTCTGTCGCCGCGCGACACACAACTGGGCCGTGGCGAACCCATTGAGGATTCGGCACGGGTATTATCGCGCATGGTGGATATCATCATGATCCGCACCTTCGAGCATGAAAAAATCCAGCGCTTTGCAGAATATTCACGGGTGCCGGTCATCAATGCGCTCACCAATGAATACCACCCCTGCCAGCTTTTGGCCGACATGCAGACGTACTTTGAGCATCGCGGCGACATCAGCGGCAAGCGTGTGGTATGGATCGGCGATGGCAACAACATGTGCCACTCATACATTAACGCCGCAAAACAGTTTGGCTTCCAGTTGCAAATAGCCAGTCCTGAAGGTTATCTGCCTGATGCACAAATCCTCGCGGCGAGTGAAGGCTATGCCGCTTTGAGCCCATCACCTCGCGCAGCCGTGCAGGATGCTGACCTGATCGTCACCGATGTGTGGGCCAGCATGGGCCAGGAAGAAGAACAGGCTGCGCGCGAACAGGCATTTGCCGACTATCAGGTCAACCCGGAATTGATGGCACTGGCCAAACCCGATGCCTTGTTTATGCACTGCCTGCCTGCCCATCGCGGTGAAGAAGTGGCGGCTGCCGTTATTGATGGCACGCAAAGCGTGGTGTGGGATGAGGCGGAAAATCGCCTGCACTCACAAAAAGCCCTGTTGGAGTTTCTGATCGGCTGAATTCAAGCTGGCCTCAATACACCCGCATTAAACGCGGGTGATCTGGTATCATATCAGGAATGATTCTCACTCACGCTGCCACCGACGCCCGAAAAACCTCATGAGCCCCCTGCTGGATGTTCGTGATATTGAATGCCGCTATCGTAATCAGGCGGTGGTCAGCAACCTGTCGATGCATGTTAAACGCGGCAGCCTGGTGTGTCTGTTGGGCCCCAGCGGTTGCGGCAAAACCACGGCTCTGCGTGCCATCGCTGGCTTTGAACCCATTTTCCACGGTGAAATTTGCATCGATGGCAACACCGTATCCCGCCCCGGTTATGCGCTGGCACCGGAAAAGCGCCGTCTCGGCATGGTGTTCCAGGACTACGCTCTGTTTCCGCACATGAATATCAGCGACAACGTCGGCTTTGCCTTACGCAAGACTTCCAGTGCAGACCGGCGAAAAATGGTAGCGCGCATGCTGCAAATGGTGGGGCTGGAAGAATTCAAGACACGCTTCCCTCACGAACTGTCTGGTGGGCAACAACAGCGTGTCGCTCTGGCCCGCGCGCTGGCCGCACAACCTGAAGCCATTTTACTGGACGAGCCCTTTTCCAATCTCGATATCGATACACGTGAACGCCTCAGCCTGGAGGTACGCGAAATTCTTAAACAGGAAGGCATCACCGGTATTCTGGTCACCCACCATCAGGACGAAGCCTTTGCTTTGGGCGACTATATCGGCGTCATGGATCAGGGACGTATTCGGCAATGGGATACACCTTTTAATCTCTATCACGAACCACAAAATCGTTTTGTTGCCGACTTTATTGGCCAGGGCACTTTTTTGAAAGGCATTATGGTGGAAACCGATACGGTTGATACCGAGCTGGGACGACTGACGGGTGACCGTGCTTATAACTGGCCCAAAGGCACCGAAGTGGAAGTGCTGATTCGCCCGGATGATATTGTGCCCGATACCGACGGCCCTCTCACTGGACTTATCACTCAAAAGGCTTTCAAAGGGGCCGAGGTCATGTACACCCTGGAGCTGCCGTCCGGTAACCAGGTATTATCATTATTTCCCAGCCACCACGACTACACGATTGGCACACAAGTCGGCATCCGCGCTGACATGCATCATGTCGTGGCTTTCAGCCAATAGACTCCACAGGCCAAGCCCCACCTGGGTAGGGTGGAACAAGCGAAGCGGTTCCACCAAACGGGAAAGGGGCATATTCAAAGCTCGGTCAGCGATACCCATAGCGTTTGGAATTTAGGTTTGAATGTGCGTCATATCGATTTCATGGCCAAGCAAAGTGGCGTGGAACCGTCACATTCTATACCCGTAGCGTTTGGGATTTAGGTTTAAGTGTGCGTCATATTTTCTCCATGGCAAGGCGAAATGACACGGAATAGTCGTTCTATTGCAAGGCATTTCAACGCAGCCATGGGGTAAATAGGGCATGCAATTAGACCTAAATCTCAATCGCTACGGGTATATTGCAAGCCATTTTAACGCCGCTATGGAGTCAGTAGAGCGAGCAGTCAGGTCTAAACCTCAATCGCTATGGGTATATCGACACCCACCTTGTCGTCGCTGCTTGCCAGTGAATCGTTATTGCATGAGGGCTTTTTTCTGTTTCAGGCAATCGGGTTTTTGTTGCAGGGTTT
The DNA here is from genome assembly GCA_021647705.1 of Gammaproteobacteria bacterium. Classification (GTDB taxonomy): domain Bacteria; phylum Pseudomonadota; class Gammaproteobacteria; order SZUA-152; family SZUA-152; genus SZUA-152. Next base: position 29,251 of record JAKIUF010000014.1, read on the forward strand.
TGATTTTTTGTTAGCGGGCAGTGAGCATAGGGCGATTTGTTGGCTCTTATTAACCTATTGGTGGAACCGCTGCGCTTGTTCCACCCTACAGCTTTACGCTGTGTTGAATAGCGTAGAACAAAAAAATCTATAAACACCCTGGCTCCACTCTCTGTCACGGGTAGGGCTTAGCCTGATGGCTATGGGAGGATTAACAATCATTTTAATGGTGTAATAACCTATGAATAACAATGAGCCGCATGAGCCACAGGAATCTGATTCGGTAAACCCACACCGTCGTCTGGGCATGAAAATGACCATCGCCATGTGGGTGGTGATCATGGGCCTGCTGGTCATGTTCTTTCATTCATGGCAGGAAAAACAACATAACCCCAATCAGAATTTATCGTTGAACCTGGAGGCCGACGGTACGCGAGAGCTGGCTTTGCAACGCAATCGTTTTGGGCATTATGTGGCCAGCGGCAGCATTAACAATACGCCAGTGGTTTTTTTGCTGGATACAGGGGCCAGTGATGTGTCTGTGCCCGAGGAACTGGCACAGAAAATCGGCCTGAAACGCGGCAGACCGATGATATACCAAACCGCCAATGGCACAATCACTGTATATGCCACCCGTCTGGATAGAGTGGATTTGGGTGGCATTGTGCTGGGACAGGTACGCGCATCGATCAACCCCAACATGCAGGGCAATAAAGTATTGCTGGGCATGAGCTTTTTAAAGCACCTGGAATTTACCCAACGAGGTGACACACTTATTCTCAGACAATACCCGCCATTGTCATAAATAAACTACTCTACGGCAAGCTATCTCGCTACACGAAGAAGGGTATTACAACTACCAGTTCAAACGCTTACGCAGCAAGCTGCGGGGAATTAAACCCAAAGAGATTAAAACGGGAAAAGTCAGATTCAAAAAATCAATATTGACGGGTTATTTCAAAGGCGGCAATTGAACAGGCCATCGCTACATTCATTGAAGAATTCTTCCCAAGCATCGGAATATGAATCGTAATGTCCGACAGATCAAGCAGTGCTTGATTAACACCTGCATTTTCAGACCCTAAAACAAGACATATCTTTTCATTTTTTGAAATGTCGAGATTTTTTATATCGATACTTGAGGAAGTGATTTCCAAGCTGATAATCGTATAACCTGAATGTTTAAGGCTTTCTATTATTCTGACCGGGTCTTTTTCATAAACATACGGCACATATTTTTCGGTGGACCGTGATGTTTTCTTGATTTTTCTATTAGGGGGAACGATTGATGTCCCGGATAAATATATTTTCTCCACGCCAAGCGCATCGGCAATTCTGAACAAACTCCCGACATTCGTAGGCACGTCAATATCATGCCCCAAAAAACAAAGAGGATATTTTGTTGATGTTAAGCGATGCTGACCATGGCCGGATTGTATGTTTTCCATTGCGGATTCAACCGCAGCATTTTTTATATTTCTTTCCACTGCCACAAGGACAAGGCTCATTGCGACCGACTTTGGGTGACTCTCTGCGCACGGGTTGCTGATCCAACCCATCGACATAAAACCAACGCTCTCCATCGTGAATGAATTCACTGATTTCATGTAATTGTGAGGGCTTTTTGCCAACATTGCAGCTGGCAATAAATTCAACAACGCCGGTTTTATCACCTTCCAACCCTGCTTCAGTACGCAGAACCGACAGTCCTGTCCAAGTGGTGTCATCACCATCATCGCTGGGATGAGGAGTATCGGGCCGGGTATCCGGGTGCCAGGTTGCCAGCAAATAATCATCATCCATGCGGGTATAGGCGGTATAGCGTGAGCGCATTAATATTTCGGCCGTAAGGGGAATTTTATCGCCCGATAAATAAGGCTCACAACAACTTGCAAAAATTTCCTGGCTGCCACAGGGACAGCGTGTTTCCTGGTTCATAATTGATACCTGATAAAAGTGATGGGTCTGCGAAATAACAAATGACCTAATTCAGTTATGCGGTGAATAAGGCTATATTTCATCGTCTGGATGAGTATCGCTGTCAGCAAGGAAAGAAAGCGAAGCCGAGTTAATGCAATAACGTAAACCAGTGGGTGGTGGTCCGTCTTCAAACACATGGCCTAAATGGGCATCACACTGCGCACAACGGGTTTCCGTGCGCAGCATGCCATGGCTGTGGTCAGAGATATCCTGAATGACCTTATCGTTAAGTGCTGCCCAAAAACTGGGCCAGCCACTTCCCGAATCATATTTTTGCCGGGTATGAAACAACGGCGCATCACAGCACACACAATGATACGTGCCAACTTCTTTATGTTCATAATACTCGCCACTAAAAGGAGCTTCAGTACCACCCTCGCGGGTAATACGATATTGTTCTGTCGTGAGTTTTTGTTTCCAGTTCGTATTTTTATCCATGTGAAGCCTCTGGACATTCCGCAGTGTTGATCTTGTTATGCAGTATACAATACCTGTTAAAAGGGAGATAAATCGCCCCGGTATCGGCCAGAGTGATTTTCTGTCCCAGATCCGGCACAATTAGCCCGCTTGAATATTAACAAACAGGGGCACGCATTGTACCGCATCGCTGAACAGCGACTTTCAACATTGGTGAATCGGGGGGGTAACCGCCCACTGGCAAAAAGCCGGATTGGCCTGGAAAAAGAGAGTTTACGCGTTTCCCCGGAAGGTCATCTGGCACAAACCCAGCACCCGCTGGCATTGGGCTCGCCGTTGACGCACCCGTACATCACCACCGACTACTCTGAAGCACTGACAGAGTTTGTAACGCCACCCTGCACCGATATTCCATCAGCACTGAATTTTCTGCGTGACACCCAACAGTTTGTATACAACGTACTAGCCGCGGCACCGGAGCACGAACGGCTCTGGGCCACCAGTATGCCCTGCGTAGTAGCAGGAGAGACCAGTATTCCTATTGCCCAATACGGTGATTCCAACCCAGGGGTGATGAAAACCGTTTATCGGCGTGGCTTGGGCCATCGTTATGGTCGCGTTATGCAAGTCATCGCCGGGGTACATTTTAATTATTCTTTTCCCGATGCCTTCTGGCCCCTGTATCAGGAACTGGAACAGCACCCGGGAAACAGGCAAACATTTATTTCCGAACAATACTTCGGTTTGATTCGCAATCTGCAACGCTTCGGTTGGCTGGTGCCCTATTTGTTTGGCGCATCTCCCGCCGTGTGTAAATCTTTTTTAGGCGGCCAGCCCACCTTGCTGGATTCTTTTGACGAACACACCTATTTTCAACCCTTTGCCACCTCGTTGCGCATGGGTGATATTGGCTATCAAAATAATAAAGAAGCCGAGATGGGCGTCAAAGCTAATTACGACAGCCTGGAAACCTATACGGCCAGCCTGATGAAAGCTACTGAAACGCCCTATTCCGAATTTGAGAAACTAGGTGTGGTGGTCAACGGGCGTTACGAACAGCTCAATGCGAATATTTTACAAATCGAAAATGAATATTACAGCACCATTCGCCCCAAACAAATTGTTGACCCTTTTGAAAAACCTTCCCACGCATTACTTCGCCGTGGCGTACAATATGTGGAGCTGCGCTCTATTGATGTCAACGCTTACGACCCGTTAGGCATCAGTGAACGACAATTACATTTCCTGGAAGCCTTTCTGGTTTTTTGTTTATTACATGAAAGCCCACCCATTAGTGAACAGGAACGTAAGGACATTAACCACAATGAATTGTCCGCCGCACACCGAGGACGTGACCCCCACTTGATGCTAAACCGGAACGGTAAAAAAATATCCTTAAAAAACTGGGCAGCTGAAATCACTGAAGCCATGACCGGAGTATGCGCATTACTGGACAGTGGGCATGAAGACAAGCCTTATACGAATGCCCTTGCTATGCAGGCTGAGAAAATCAAAGACCCGGACCGTACTCCCTCTGCACGTATGCTGGCAGAAATGCGACAACAGGATGAAGCCTTTTTCCATTTTGCCTTGCGTATGTCACAACAACATCAAGCTTACTTCCAGGGACTGCCATCAAACCCAACCAGAGAAGCTGAGTTCATTCAACAAGCTGAGCAATCATGGGCGCGCCAACATGAACTGGAAGCCAGCAAAAAAGAACCCTTTGCTGCCTATTTACAACGATATTTTTCCCAATCTGTCTGAGATCATAAACACATCTATTATCCTGGAGCCTCCAATTGAGCGGCTTGTAGCGTACCTTCAACACCCAGCGAAAGTGTGAGAACAGCACCAACACCCGATGGTTTCTTTATGAAACTCATAAACAGAATTCGCATGGGTAAAAATACTGTTTATAGAAAAAACCAGAGATTGTTAAGACCCGCTAGCACCGAATAGATAACTTAAATTCATCTGCTGAATTTTTCTCAAAAAAATAGCCGGAGCCAAACAATAGTGTCTGACTCCAGCCGTTTACTAATGAGTGGTGTGTAAAAATACACCACTTACAGCTTAGCTGTTACTTAGCAATCGCCCCCGGCGGACAAAATATCAAGAAATTCCTGGGGAATGCCCGGCCCACAAAATGCAGCGGCAGCACCAGGGATCTGTAACCCACCTGTTGAACCACCACCCGAACCATCACCAGCGGCAGCATCATCAGGACAACAAGTGCCTGCAAGATGAAGTGTCATCATGCTTTGATAGAATGCAATTTCGGGCACATCTGCTGCATCGATTAACCCTGCACTGACACCCAATCCTAAACCTGCCTGAAAGATCTGGTTAAACGAACCATCTCCATTACCCAAAAAGACATTGAGTTTATTGCCTGGGCCACCCGTTGTAATAATATCCAGAATTTGATCAAAGTTAATATCTTGCACAGTAACAGTCCCTGCTTCACTCCCTGAACCTCCTGAGCCTCCTGAGCCCATCATATGGTCCTGCGCAGCTGCACTGGATGTGAAAAGAGCTGCGCTCAATAATACTGCAGCACCAATCATTCGTTTTTTTGTCTTAATTTTCAATAGATCCATCAGACTTTATCTCCTTGATTTTATACAAAACACCTACTACGGAATTAAACATGATGTTTAAATTCCGGTTAATTTTGATGCATAAAATGCATCTTTCAATAACGTCTAAAACAAGCGAGGGTAACCTCTCACATTGCATCAGGGATTACCCTGAGTTTACTTAGATGTTATCTCTATAAACCTTTAAACTTAAGCAAAAAGTTAAAGGACTTACAGGTGGCGAGTGTATCAAAAATTGAAAAATTTGCAATCGATAAAGCCTACTATTAGCAGTGATCTATGGTAATAACCTATTGGAATTAATAGTACCAAAACTAACTTCATATAAAGTCTATGAGAAGGAAATTCGATACTTCGCAGCGACATTAAAGCTCCCTATAACAATCAGACTATTGCTCGTTATTTCACCTGCCCATGAAACGAACAAAGTTCACACTGCCTCCTTCACCAAGCAACCACTTAAATAGCCTGCTGAAAAATCAGGCTAACTAAGTAATTTTACCCTATCAGGGTTAACCCTTTAACTTGAATGAATTACAGACGGCTTAACAAGCTCCACACCCGTTCGACATACTACCCGTAGCATTTGATATTTAGGTTTAAGCGTGCATCATATTTTCTCCATGGCAAGGTAAAATGATGCGTAATAGTCGCTTTATTGCAAGGAGTTTCAACACCATCATAGGAAAGATAGAGCATGCAACTAAAGTAAATCTTAATCGCTATGAATATATATAAATATATTTTTTACAACATAATCATGGTCTGCTATTAAAACCCCAGCACTTTTTTTATCATCACGAGAAATTCACCATCACCTGTATTTTATTGCAACGAAAACAGTGTAAGTAATCGCTCCAAAACAGAATTATTTTATAATTAAAACTAAATTGCGGAGCATCATCACTGACACATAGGGCGATATATTATTAGCAATTTTTACTTGATAACCGACTGACTTACAGTGTTTTTTGATTACCCTAAAAATCCTATATAAAGAAATGGATATCATGAAAAACGTTAACGATACGAAGGGACATTACCATACTGATTGACATTTCTACCTGACTGTACGCTATTGATTACATATCGATAGTAAAATATTTCACAATACAATAATTATTCGTATCATTTTTCATGCCCATAAAATACACACATTTATTTTCAACACATTTTCCTTAGCCAGCCCGTCAGCCCGTCAGCCCGCGTAAAATTATAATCACCAGGAACATAAACATTTCACCTCATCACCAGCATTGACTCTGAAAGACTTAAGTGAACCTATGTAGGTCAGTCATGGAATTCCATAAATACATTCATATTTGTGTAACAAATAAAGATTATTAAGTGACTATTCATAGACAAAAAATATATGTTATATACCTGTATTAACAACGCTCACCTAAAAACTCAAAGGGGAGGGGTAGTCCTGTTTCTATAATTTTTATGGTCCGATTTAATATATTCCCCATGACTCTAAAAACTTTTGGGGATTAACGGGATAATAATTCAGTAAAAATAACTCTACCCATCAGAACGGAATACCATGTATGCGCTTTACATGATTACTGGAAAACTGTATTAGCAAAAAATATCAATGAATTTATAAGCCCATTAAAAGACATAAGGACTATTGAAAAATAGTCCAATATTGGGATTCCTAACGGTGTATTAGACAGTATTGATATTTTGATCAACGGTACAACGCCCGGATAATCATCTGATCAAATAGTTTCATAGATAGATACAAGGAAAATATTCAAAAACTTACAATCGATGACTGTTGATCATGCCTCCTCTAAAAAACTATATTAACGCGCATGGAATTCCGTATAATGGACCTCTCTTTAATGGGATGTATGTTATATATACAAACCGTTACACCAATGAAATCTGGCATACGAACTAATGATGATGAGGAAGAAACGATAATACGAAAATCAAGCAATACGGGCCCACATAGTTGATGGAATATTAGCATGGGCATAACAGGGAACAGGGAGAAATGTTAAATATGCTTATAAAAAATCAGCAAAAGTTACTGGAACAACTACTTAGCAGTGTCAATCATGAACAAAAAATCTGGCTGGCTGGCTATATGCAGGGTCAAATTGGAACCGTTAATGCCAATACAGCAACCGGTATCCCTAATATAGAAAAACCACCTGCGATAATTTATTTCGCAACAGAAACGGGCAACGCCAAGGGATTGTCACTTCAAGTGATGAAAGCAATAAAGGCCGAAGGGTACAAAGTGAAAACTTCGGCCGTTAACCGTTTAAAAGTTAAAGACATAAAACCAGACACGATGACAATATTCATTGTCAGCACACACGGTGAAGGTGACCCGCCAGAAAGCGCCCTTCCCTTTTTTGAAGACCTTCAGAATGCAGGTGATGGGCAACTCAATGGATTAAACTATGCGGTGGCAGGGCTGGGTGATGCCAGTTATGAAATATTCTGTGGCGCGGCAACCAAAATGGATAAAGAATTACAACGCCTCGGTGGAAAATCGTTTCAGGATCCATTTCTATTTGATGTTGATTACGCAACTCATACCTCGGCATGGATTGGACAAACGGTTAAATCCATAAACGATCTGGTGGGTGCAAATACTTCCGTTGCAGAAGAAACTTTATCATTAGAAGAAGAGTTGATAGTACGTACTGGGAAAGGCTACACACGCCTAGAGCCCGTTAAAGGCGTTGTAAAGCATATTGTCTGCTTGAACGACATTGACTCAACCCGACAAACCTTTCATATCGAAATAGAATATGAAGACGATATCATTTATACCTGTGGAGATGCTGCCGGGGTTATGCTGCCCGATAAAGACCATAATGGCGACAACACACCACGACTTTATTCCATCTCCTCCTCTCCCTCTTACCATGAGGGAGAAATCCACCTGACCGTGGCACTGGCAACACATGAAAATGAAGATGGTGGTATGGGATATGGTACATATTCCAGATATTTGGCAGATCGTCAGGAAGGTGACGAAATTGAGTTTTATATTCACCAAAATCAGATTTTTAATTTAGCCGCAGATAATAAGGACATCATTATGATCGGCCCCGGCACAGGCATTGCCCCATTCAGGTCTTTCATTTATGAGCGCTCGGAACGTGGAGCCGCAGGACGCAACTGGTTATTTTTTGGCGCTCAACATATGCATTGTGATTTTCTTTACCAGACTGAATGGCAAGAACATCTGGCCACTGAAACACTGCATAAAATCGATTTAGCCTTCTCACGTGATCAGACACATAAAGTTTATGTGCAGGATCGCCTGAAAGAAAAGGCAAAAGATATTGTGGAGTGGATTGATAATGGAGCAATCCTTTATCTCTGTGGAACCAGAGACCCAATGAGTAAAGATATTGATCAAGCGTTGATTGATATTATTGCCGCACAGAAGTCTTTATCCCCCGAAGAGGCCGCAAATTTTGTTGCTGATTTAGAAGAAAATGACCGTTATTTAAAGGATGTTTACTAATGGACACAGAGATCAACAAACCGGAAAATCTTTCAGACGTTGAAGGAATGAAAACCGCAAGCCGTGGCCTTCGTGGTGACTTGAGTGAACAGATGGAGAACCTTCTCACTGGCAATGTGAATGAAGAAGGTAAGCAACTTATTAAATTTCATGGCTCATATGTTCAAGATAACCGTGACCGACGCGCCGAGCGTGATGATAAAAAACTGGAATGGGCATATTCTTTTATGATTCGCCTGCGTATTCCAGGCGGAGATGTAAGCGCTCAACAATGGCTCGGACTGCAAGAAAGCTGTGATGACAAAGCAAGTGGTGTGATTAAAATAACTACCCGTCAAACGGTGCAGTTTCATGGCGTAGTCAAAGCCCGCATGAAGCCTGTAATGAAAGATTTTGATGCCCTTGGCCTGGATGCCATATCAGCATGCGGGGATGTAAACCGCAATGTGATGACAGGATCAAATCCTGCAATTGTGCGTTTTCATGCCGAAGTCCATGAGTATGCGCAAAAAATCAGTGAGCACTTACTACCAACAAGCAAAGCATACAGCGAGATTTGGCTTGATGGTGAAAAGCTTCCCTCTGGACATGAAGCGGAAGAAGACCCTTTATACCAAAACCGTTATCTTCCTCGTAAGTTCAAAATTGCAATAGCCATTCCTCCGCATAACGATGTGGATACATTCATGAATGACGTAGGCCTTATCGCTGTTGGAGAAGGTGAGTATTTTGAAGGCTTTAACGTCGCGATTGGGGGTGGTTTGGGAGCAACACATGGCAACAAAAAAACCTACCCACGACGTAGCGATATCATCGGCTTTGTACCAAAAGACAAAGCGCTTGATGTCTGCTGGCAGATTGCAGCCGTGCAGCGTGATTATGGTAATCGTGAAGACCGAAAATTAGCGCGCCTGAAATATACACTTGACCGCCTGGGGCTTGGTTTTTTTGTTGGGGAACTTGAAAAACGCCTTGGCTATAAAATGGAGCCCGCACGCAATGTTCCTGCCTTTACCCACCGTGGAGATGCATTTGGATGGGTACAAGACTATAAAGGACAATGGTATTACACCGCCTTTGTTGAAAGCGGGCGTGTTATTGATGAGAACGAATACAACATCAAGAGTGCCATGCAGGAAATTGCGGAAGCGAACTTTTGTGGATTCCGTTTTACCGGCAATCAAAATGTAATGTTCACTTACATTGCTGAAAAAGATAAACCTAAATTCGAAAGTATTTTGTCCAGGCATGGCATTACCATTGATGCAATGAACCCGACACGTCGTGAAGCGATGGCCTGTGTAGCACTGCCGACTTGTCCACTTGCATTAGCAGAAGGACAACGTTATTTACCAGAATTCGTGACCAAGGTTGAAGCCTTGCAAGAAAAATACGGTATTTTAAGTCGCCCGATTACTACGCGTATTACAGGGTGCCCAAACGGATGTGGCCGTTCTTATCTCGCAGAAATAGGGTTGGTTGGGAAAAACCCAGGTAAGTATGTTTTGCGCCTTGGCGGTGATTATGAGGGTGAGCGTTTAAACACGGTTTATCTTGAGGAAGCCGATGAAACAGAAATTTTAAGCACGCTGGATAATCTTCTCAATAAATACACAAGCAACAAACAAGGTACTGAAAGCTTTGGTGATTACACACAAAGAACGCTTTTTAGCTAAAAAATACAACTACTCAGCCTAGTTTTTAGAAAAATGTAACATTATTACGTTAGGGACGTGTAAATGCAAAGGGCGTAAAGAAAAACGGTACACACTTTACGTTCTTTGCATCTTTTCACCTCTGCGTTAGGTTTTCCATTACCCAAACCCTGCTAACAACCTGCACTGGCATGAATTTTCATCAAGACTCAGGTCAATTTCCCACAGTGCCTTTGCTAAAGGAAATTTCAATTTTTCGAAATAAAACATAAAATACAGGCGTAAATATCAGACCGAAGAAAGTCACGCCTAACATGCCGGAAAATACGGCAATACCAATAGCCTGGCGCATTTCTGCCCCTGCCCCCTGACTCATCACCAGCGGGAAAACACCCATAATAAATGCGAAAGAAGTCATCAAAATAGGTCGTAAACGTAAGCGTGACGCTTCAACGACAGCTCGTATTGTGTCATGCCCACGCCTTTCCAGATCACGTGCAAATTCTACGATAAGTATTGCATTTTTTGATGCCAGACCGGCAAGTAAAAACAAACTTATTTGCGTAAATATATTATTTTCTCCGCCCATGATATACACCCCGGCAATAGCGGATAAAATACTCATTGGCACAATTAAAATTACCGCCAATGGCAAGGTAATACTCTCGTATTGTGCAGCAAGTACAAGAAAAACCAAAAACAAACAAAGCGGAAAAATATATATTGCAGTATTGCCAGCAAGAATTTGCTGGTACGTCAACTCTGTCCACTCGAAGTCCATACCCGGCGGCAGAGTTTCATCAAGTATTTTACTAATAGCCTGTTGCGCCTGACCGGATGAGAACCCGGGTGCGGCACTGCCATTTAAGTCTGCGGAACGATAGGCGTTATAACGCATTGCCGTCTCAGGACCAAATGTTTCCTCAACGTTAATGACCGAGCCCAGCGGCACCATTTGACCGTCATTATTTCGTGTTTGCAGGCGCAATATATCCTCAGGTCTGGAGCGAAACTCTTTATCCGCTTGTGCAATAACCTGATAGGTCCGCCCAAATTGATTAAAATCGTTAATATACAAAGAACCCAGGTAAATCTGCAGGGTACGGAATACTTCTTCTACAGGGATGCCTAACTGAACCGCTTTGGTACGATCCAGATTTGCATGAAGCTGTGGTACGTTAACGTTATAATTGGAAAAAACTCTACTCAATGCCGGATCAGCACGCGCTTGTTTCAACACCTCCTTTAGTACATTATCCAGAGCCTGATAACCCTGATCAGAACGATCCTCTATTTGTAATTTAAAACCACCTTTAATACCAAGACCGCGTACAGGTGGGGGTGGAAATATAGCGATAAATGCTTCGTTAATACCCGCATATTTATTTTGCAATCGTGCAGCAATTGCGCCAGCACTCAAATTCGGGTCTTTTCGTTTATCAAAATCTTCCAGCGTGACAAAAACGATACCTGCGCTGGCAGAATTCACAAATCCATTAATGGATAAACCCGGAAATTGAACGGCACTCACCACACCATCCTCTGCCAATGCCGCATCAGCAATTTTGCGTGTTACTGCTTCAGTACGTTCTAATGTCGCACCCGATGGAAGTTGTGCAAAGCTAACCAGATATTGTTTATCCTGCGCAGGAATAAACCCTGCTGGAATCAACTTGAAACTAAGAGCCGTAAGAACAACTAATACAGAAAAAATCCCCATCATGATTAATTTTCGAGAGGCAAATACGCCTACATTTCTCGCATACTGACTGCGACTTTTATCGAATATTTTGTTGAACCAACGAAAGAATCCACCCAATAACAAATCCATGATCTTTGATAATCTGTCTTTAGGGGCATCGGATGATTGTAACAATAGTGCAGATAGAGCCGGAGTAAGCGTTAAGGAGTTCAAGGTGGAAATAAACGTAGCAATCACAATTGTCAAAGCAAACTGTTGGTAAAACATTCCCGTTAGACCACTGATAAAAGCAATCGGAATAAATACGCCAGCAATGACTAATGAGGTTGCAACAATAGGGCCGGTCACTTCTTTCATCGCTTGCATTGTTGCATCACGCGGGTTTTTTCCTCTGCGGATATTACGCTCTACATTTTCGACGACAACAATCGCATCATCCACAACGATACCAACCGCCAGTATCAAACCGAACAATGACAATACATTAATCGAAGAACCGAGCATGTACATAAAAGCAAATGTCCCGACAATGGACACGGGAACAGCCAGCAAAGGAATAATAGAAGCCCGCCAGGTTTGTAGGAAAATAACAACAACCAAAACAACCAATGCAATAGCTTCCAGTAACGTGATAACAACGGCATTAATCGAGCTACGTACAAAAATAGTTGGATCGTAAACAATGCTGTAATCCAGATCATCGGGAAAATTTTTCTTCAATCTCTTCATGGTTTCCCGTACACCATCAGAGATATCCAATGCATTGGACCCTGGTGCTGAAAAAATAGGGATCGCAACAGCCTGCTTGTTATCCAACAAAGAGCGCAATCCGTAACTTTGTGCATCCAATTCAACACGGGCCACATCTATCAGGCGAGTAATAACTCCATTATTTCCCCGTTTAACCAGGATATTTTCAAACTCCTCCACGCTTTGCAGTCGCCCTTGCACATTAATGGGCATTTGTATTTCAACGTTATCCTGATAAGGCGGGCCACCAATCACACCTGCGGAAACCTGAACATTTTGTCTGCGAATAGCATCAATAACATCATTAGCTCGCATATTGCGTTCTGCAATTTTGTCAGGATTAAGCCAGATACGCATTGCGTACTCACCCGAACCAAATAACCTGACTTGTCCAACACCCGGAATTTGTGCCAATTGATCACGCACATTCAAAGTTGCATAATTACGCAGATACAACATGTCATAGCGTTCATTGGGCGAGTGCAAATGCACAACCATGGTTAAATCCGGCGAACTCTTGGTAACAGTAACGCCAAGCTGCCGGGTAATATCAGGTAGTCTTGGCAATGCTTGCGAAACACGATTTTGTACTAACTGCTGAGATAAATCAGGGTCAGAGCCAATAGCAAAGGTAACGGTCAGTGTCAGTTGGCCATCTGATGAGGCCAGAGAATTCATATAGAGCATATTCTCCACACCATTTATTTGTTCCTCCAATGGCATGGCAACGGTTTCTGAAATAACAGCAGGATTTGCACCTGGAAATGACGCATTAATAATCACTGAAGGCGGTGCAACTTCTGGGTATTCGGCAATGGGCAACTGAAACATGGCAACAAAACCAGCTACAAAAATCAATAACGATATTACGCTAGCAAAAATTGGCTTATCGATAAAATGTGTTGATAAATTCATCGCGTCTTACTCTGGGTGAGAGGTTTCGGGCGAACAACCCTGGGGAAATATGTACAAATATAGAATGATGGTGGACAACATTTTCCAGGTAACATTCCGTACAAATTTTAAGTAGCTCAGGAACTAAAAACCGGATTATTTTTCTCCGAGATATCTTGTACTATCCTTGGATTAACCAGCATGCCGGGGCGAATTCTCATTAGTCCACGGATAATAACTTTCTCCCCGGGCTTAAGGCCAAAATTTACAACCCGATGTCCATCGACACTATCACTAAGCTTTATTTCACGATAAACGGTTTTATTTTCACCATTGACAACATAAACAAATTTACGATTTTGATCTGTGCCAATTGCACGTTCACTTAATAAGATTCTATTTTTTTTGATAGGACTGCCAAGCTTCATGCGCGCGTACATACCCGGTAACAACTTTCCTTGAGGATTATCAAAAATGGCACGGGCTCGAATTGTTCCAGAGGCAGGATCTATGCGATTATCAAATGCGTGAATTTCTCCCTTGTACGCTATGTCATCTCTCTGCAAACGAAATTCGACAGGGGCTTTTTGTGATATTGCGCTATTAAACGAGCTATCCTGTATGTGCCTTAAGTAAGTTTGTTCATCAATTTCAAAATCAGCATAAATGCTATCGCTAGATACAATCGATGTTAACAGTGGCGCATTGGGGCTCGCAGAAACCAGATTTCCTATAGTGATTTCTGTTCGACTGACACGACCGGAAATAGGTGCTTTTACATAAGCATAACCCAGGTCGATTTTTGCTTGATCCAACTGTGCTTTGGCGCTATCTACCGTTGATTTAGCAACCTGACTGGCATTGGTGCGTTCATCGTAGATACGCTGAGAAATCATTTTTGTTATGATTAAATCTTTGGCTCTCTTATATTCTTTCCTGGCCAGATTTTTCTGGTTAAGTGCAGTAACAAGGTTTGCTTTCGCCTTCATGACAGCAGCTTTATACGGCCGAGGATCAATAACATATAAAATATCGCCTTTATTGACGATTTGCCCACCCTTAAATCTCACATCCGTAATAAGGCCGGATGCCTGTGGCTTTATTTCAACAAAGTCTACTGCGGTCAGGCGTCCTGAAAAGCTTCTCCATATACGCCCTGACTGCTCTTTTATAACCACCACCTCAACAGGTATTGCATGTTTCTTGTTATCTTTTGCATGTGTTGGTGCCCAAAAAAATACTACAGCAATAGCCAGAGTCACGGTGAATAAAATTGTCAGGGGCAACATGTTAACCGTCTTCATTTTTAACAACGTCATTATTTTATTCTCCATAATTCATCTTGCTTTCCTTCAATCCATCGATTATTCAGTTCTTTTATGCTCATAACATAAAAGACCCTTACTTTAGAAAGCACTGATAACAAACGTTGTATCTATGCCTGACACTCACTAGCGATACTCAGTAATTACCAGCAAGCATTACCGTATTACTATAATTCTAGTGTTAAGTGAAAATATAGTATCTTCAATTATTATACTATATATTCGTACAGCATACCGGTGGACACATGAATGCGCAAAGTGAATTCAGAAGAATAACAGCCTACTGCTGACACCAACCTGTTCCTTACCCACAACTAAACTATACCCGTAGCGTTTGGGATTTAGGTTTATAAGTGTGCGTCATATTTTCCTCATGGCAAGGCGGAATGACACGGAATAGTCGTTCTATTGCAAGGACAACAACGCAGCCATGGGGTAAATAGGGCGTGCAATTAGACCTAAATCTCAATCGCTACGGGTATATCACACTAAGTCCGCATGAAATTCCATTCAAATTATAAAAATCTCGGCCGCAAGCGACCGAGTTTTAAGAACCCAACGGCTTTATCGCTTCGCGATGAAAAAATTAGAGGCTCTGTACGTTTATGTACATCACAGAGATATCCCAAGAGCTGGATAGTATCGACTGGGGCAAGCCCCAGTCACACTATCCAGCTCGGGGGCGAGCCCCCGAGATTTACGCTGCGCGGTTAAATAAAACAATATGCCGCATGCCTGCCCGGGTCATTACAACACTAAAAACCACTACAGCCGATCGGCTTTTCCACTGGATTAAATACGGTATGCATGTAACACACACAATAAAAATACAAAAAATAGCGACGATAAGCACACAAATCACTTGCGATAACCTACGCTAACTGGCATACGCAACCTGGGAAAGCTCTACAATAATTCCTTAAAATGGAGCGAAAAAGTCTGTTTTTAAATGAGTATGTTACTTTTGGCGGCGGACTGTTAAATGGGATCGAGGCAATTTTCCAGTTTAGCGATTACAGTAAATTTGCGTATTTTTTATTCTGCTTGAGGTAAAACCATAGGAAGCCACTGTTCTATTTACATATTCTTTGATTGAAGAATGAACACTAAAATGGATATAACATATTTTTACATTCCTATTCTACTGATTGAAACTTTGCACATTTTATACCCAATCGGACTTGACCGGACTTCGCTATTATGCGGTCAAAAATATCTTTTGCACATGCCTACACTTACCGGCCTGCTTTATAATAAAAAATAATGCTCTTACTGTAACTATACTGTCATCTATAGCCTCGTCATAACCTTATATAGAGACCAATAAGCCATAACACAGGCGTACGCCTCTTGCAAAATATACGTGCTTTAATGTAGTATCCCCCAACAACAAGGATGACATATCAAACACGATATTATTCAAATATTAAAAGAATTTTCTGGCGCACTCATCCACATAAATGGTGATTCGCCAACGACTGAAATTTTTTTATGAACATAAGAATTATGTGTTTATGTAGCGTAACGTGGATAACCAGAGGGCCGGGAAAAACATACCCCTATGGTAGATAAATACACGAATATACGGATACCAGTCAACAAATAAACTGATAGATATCAGCCTCTGGATGAGCACATAGATATCAGTTAATGGAAATAGCAAGGATGCTAGTTAATGGAAGTCACACGGATGTCAGTTAATGGAGATCAACAGCATATGGATATCAATATTGCATGTTGTATTACATACCCATCAAATACGAATATCGCCTATTTTCTCACCAAGATTCGCGATTACCTCAGTGAAAATATCAAGTTTGGGTTTGTGCGTTTCTTCGATTACGCCAGACAGAACAACACTCTCAAATTAAAACGTAATCATTGCAGCTCTCAAACTGATCTGCCCCTCCATCCCTCAACATCCATGAGATTTGACACCGGAAATAGTAATTTTCCGGGTACTCATCTCAACAATCTCCTTCGGGCTATTCCGAAGCCGTTTGATTGGGCATTTGAAAGTCACAATAACGACTTGCTTCGGAAGCTTTAAGTGCTTTAACAACGACGAAAAGGAATTTATGTTATGTACCCAATATCAAGACTGAATACTGTATTAAAACAAGCTTGGCAGCGAAAATATTACCAGCAACATTGGCTCATGAGCCTGAATGAAGCTTTGGCCTTACTGGCTAGCCAGCAGTACCATACCATCCCCATTATCCGCAAAAACGACATCTCGAAAAATTGGGACACCTTGATAGAGTACGGTGATTTCACTGATGCCGTCAGCTCATCAGGCACCACCGGACGCCCTGTCGATCTCCCCGTCCATCGGCTTCAGGAACAAATATGGGTTGACTGTGTGAGCAGAGTATTTGGCGAACTGGGTGCCGTACCTGGCGACAGACTTTTACAATTACTCAGTAATAACGATATGTTTACGCTTGGGCCTCTGGTATGGCAGGCCGCAAAGAAAACAGGGGTTGGTACATTTCGATGCTCACCACAGAGGACAAAACGAATATTAGAGGTCATTAAATACCATCAACCAAAGTTCGTCGCTGGAAACCCGAATATCATGTTGAATATCGCCGAAGAATTAGGCGATGATTTCCCACCCCCTGAATCATTACCAGACTACGCCTATTTTGGTGCGGGTGTCGCTTTTGACGGAAACAATGAAGCAACACCGGTCGCCAAAAAAGTGATGCAGTTATGGGGACTAAAAGATGCATTAAACGAATATGGGTGCAGTGAACTCGGCTCAGTTGGACATGAATGTCGCCAGCATAACGGGTTCCATATCAATGATGATGCCGTTTTTGTTGAACTGATCGACCCGGCTACCGGCTTACCCGTTAAAGAAGGAGAGCCTGGTGAAATAGTCGTTACCTCACTCACAGTGCCTCGTGGCTTCATTGCCATACGCTACGGTACAGGTGATATATCAGCATGGATTGATTATGAACCCTGCGAATGCGGCCGACGAACACCCCGTATCGGCGGAATCATCGGAAGAGTTGACCATCAATTAAAAGTGCTCGGACAAACGGTTTTCCCGGACCTGATCTTCAATGTTGTAGACACGATGGATAATATTAACGCCTCTCTGATTGTCAAATACTCGGACAACAATGATGCAGAACAAATCGAATTGTGGGTATCCCCAACGGAAGACCCGGAAAAAACCATTGAGTCGATCCAAAAATCACTTGAACAACGCTTAGCAGTATATCCAAAAATCCGTCAAATCGAAGCAGCCACCATTAAAAAACTGCAAAAGGACAAAATGGCTGAAAGTAATGGCGTCAAGCTTCCACGCTTGATTGAAATAAGCAATATCGACATCTACATTGGCTTGGGTTAAATCATGACACCATTAATTTCAGCCCAGTCATTGATGTCAGAGCTCTATTTAAAAATTGAGTACAATAATCCCTCGCTGTCTATAAAACATCGAAGCATACCAAACCAGATATTTTCTTTGTTTCGCGATAAAATCATCACCTCAAAAACCCACCTCGCCATTCTTACCGCAGGTAGTGCGGGAGCAAGTGTCGCATGGGCAGCCCGACAAATCGGTTGTAACTCAACCGTGGTTGTCCCTAACGGAACATCAGAAAATCTACTGAGATATATAAAATGGCTCGGAGCAGAAGTCATTGCTACCGAGCCAAGTCAGGTAGTAACCGTAATAAAAGAGTTTCAAAATGATCACACCTGCAAAGTAGTCGAGCAATTAAGTGACCCGGCATTTATACCGCACTATTACGAAATAGGAGACGAACTCCTAAAACAACACTCCAATATTTCAGCGGTCGTTGTTCCCGCCGGAACGGCGGCCTCTGTTATGGGGATATCCAGCTCACTCCGCAAAACCGGAATAAAAGTCTATGCAGTAGAACCTGCGGAAGCCCCTGTTTTGCAAGGGGGCGCATGGGGGCCACACAATATTCCCGGTCTTGCTCCTCCAGTTAAAACAAAATTATTTGACCCCAAGGGTGTTGACGGCATCATTTCCATCCCATCACAAAAATCATGGGATACGGCAGCTTCAGCGCTGGAAATAATTGGAGAGCCTGTCGGCCCATCTTCTGGTGCTGCGATTGCGGCCGCACAACAACTACAAAAAGAAGGGCTTTCAGGGAACATCGTTGCCATCTGTCCCTCACAAATAGTCACATCTCTATAACGAGCATATCGCAAACATCCATTTAATAAGTGTATCAATATAAATAACATGAATATCCGACTATCCACTCACCCCGCTCAGCATCATTGTTCGAATTTGGAATTTTGGCATATTCCTGTGTCCGAACATTTTTTTGGGCGGGCGACGCCCTACCTGCATGTCCAGATTATTTTGACACTCCTCTTCAACAAAACATTACGGTTTTTAAATACCAGGATGGTGAAAATGGAATCTGTGAAAGTTCGAAGGGATATCAACTCGAACGTTAGAGAGGATAAAAAATGCTTACCCAATGTATAGACCTCAGTTTTGCCAAATACATTACTCAATCGCAACTTCCTGAAGTATATAGCACCATTCTTGATCACGATGACTATATGACGCTAAGGATTTCAAGATTAAAAAAATGCACGCTTTCCATCACCAAAATGTTTCAGGAGGTTTCCTCTAATAACATTCTCAACCGATGTGTTGTGCTGCATGATGACAAAGGAACGGCATACATTTCTGCATTCATTGAAATTTATCTGGAAAATTTACCGTTGGATGTAAGAGAAACACTGATTCATTCCAATGAACCATTGGGAAAAGTCTTATTTGATAAAAAAATACACCCAAAGTTTTCCAATCGAAAGTATCTTTTGACCAACCGGGAGTGCATTTTGATTCCTTATCTACGAGACCATATAAAGATGAATCACTTGTATGGCAGGTTTCACTCTCTTCTGACCGCCTCCGGAAAAAAAATAGCGAATGTATATGAATTTGTCACTTACATGGAAATGGACTCGATAAACCAAGTATGTGAAGCCTGATATTACCTAATATACACTCAATAAAAAATGGCCTCACAAAATGCTTACGGAACATCAACATCACACCAACAAAGGCTCCATATGATATAACCCATAACAACCTATAAAAAGCAAACCCTGGAAATAGAAAAAAATATTGATTAATACAGGTACTCTGAACACCCTCATGACATCTATTGACTAATCACCTCCATCCAAAATGCGGATGGGGGGACAACAAATTTTTATAGGAAAATAAAATAATATCGTTGTTTTTCCTACCAAAAAAATAAAACGTCCATCCTACCCCCATTCCTCACCTACAGAAAACCCCACCTAAACTCCTAACAGGTCACGTCACCGTGAATAAAATAGGAACGTCACAAATATCTCAATGCTTTTCTCTACGAACACATAGATAAATATCCCCCCCGGCCTGACAGGAACATGGCTCAATAAACCCTGAAATAAATACAGCACCATTAGTGATCTCATCCCAATGATTGATTTATTCGGAAAAACTTTGGGGAAGCCCTCAATGGAGCTGGGAGATTGCCTCATTGATTCAACACCTGATACACCACAAAATATTTTACGGAACAACAGAAAGACCACAAAAGGCACCGACAGTTACGACCATGATCATTATCACCCAAAAAAGGAAATACAATGAAACAACAAACATATTTCAGTATTTTTATCGGCGGACTCGCTATCGCGTTATGGACTATCAACGCCGTGGCTGACAATGATGATAATCAGGGGAAAAACCGCATATATATTTCTATCGAGGCCAGTAACCCAATACTGATTCAGAGGGTCATGGGCCCTATCACGAACAGCGTCAATGGCGTACCAACTGAAACCGTTGATGGTTTTGATTGGGCCGGTCAGGCAATTCGCTCCACTGAAGGTAGTGTTGAAATAAAAATTGACTCTATTGCTAATACCGGCAGTATCATTGCCAACTGGAAAGATGAATATGGTGACTGGACATACCAACAGATAATATCTGTGCCATCGGACCATGCCACTGGCGTACGCATAAAACCATCCGAAGATACAATGATGGCAGCCATTGAAGATGATCCAACAACCACAAACATCTATCTGCACGGTAATGCCGGCACTGCTGTGTCACTGGCACCTACGGTATTTAATTTACTCGCCACCTGGGGTGAAGCAAAAGTAACGCTCAACGGCGTGCCCTTTGATAATCCCTTTGATGGTCCAACACCTCTATGGATCGGTCACACTATGCTCTCTGAAGGAGTGCGTAATGTCGATGGCGCAGTACACACTACTCCTGGTGCTATTTTCGAGATGAGCCGTGGCTCCGAGAGCCAGGTATATCCAGATGATTTAGTCCTCCATATCGCCTTCCATGATATGCCGGGGCCAGATATGAATACCAGCGCATCGCCAGTATGGTCATTTTTCTACCAAATTGCTTTTCATAAAGTGAAAGTCAAACATAATAACTAACACTTGTTTTTACCGATACTGATCCAGTTTACACTCTGGGCAGTATCGACAACAAGAGTGCTCTATTAACTTCACATACAGAATGATTAACCATTATCCATCAATAACATTGGTGAAGCTATCAAGGCAGTTTTACTCGTCCTTTGTAACACAACTTTTACCAACAGGTTTCCCAAATAGCAGGAGGAATAAAAATTTATCATCAATCTTTTCCTGATAATCTTCCTGAGATGGATTATCCGCAATAATATCCGTTTTTATTCCTGTAAAAATAGGGTTTTTATGTATAATTTTCGGAAAAATAGGTAACTATTGACCTTCAAAAACTTCCTATCTATACCCGGTAAAATTTCATAGAGAACAAGGCTTTTATTTTCCCCATGCTATAGGTTATAGTGTTTCTCTCAGGGAGAGGTATTGTCGAATTCAGTGGACCGAAAACGATGTACGGAAAGAACACATATAGCAGCAGAATGCTGCTGTCATCACAATGGAAAGCCCCGCGAAAACGGATCGCTCTCTACAGACTACATCTTGTCGTCACGCCATATCTTGAAAAACCCGTGAGCAAAAACTGATGTGCCTGCACCCTACTTCGCCACGAATAACAGCCCGGTTGCTTTTATTGGAAATTGCTAACAACCACTATAAATAAGGGACTAAATTATGAATGACACGCCTGAAACCAACAATCCTTTCGCCTCGCTGGCACCTGAAAAAGCCCTCGAAACTTTTATAATGGGCGAAGCTGTCAGCCGCTGTCTTCAAGTGCTTGCTAAACTACTCATTGCAGACCGTCTGACACAATCACCCAAAACAGCAGAAGTGCTTGCCCGCGAAACATCAACTCACGCACAATCGCTTTACCGTGTGCTTCGCATCGTTGCAAGTGTCGGTGTTTTTCGGGAAGACGAACAAGGTCGTTTTCATATGACACCCACAGCCGAGTTACTGCGTACCGATGTGCCTGACTCGATGCAACCTTGGCTGGTATTACGGGGTGAAGAATGGCACCGGAGTAGCTGGAATAAACTTTATGCCACAGTATCCACTGGCGAGACAGCATTTAATATTGCTCACAATGAAGGATTATTTGACCACCTCAAACACGACCCTGATGCAGCCACCGTGTTCAATAAAGCAATGGCGGCCACAAAAGGCTTCACTCAGTCTATTGTTGATGCGTACGATTTTAGCGATACACAAAAAATTATTGATGTAGGTGGGGGTTACGGCA
Organism: Gammaproteobacteria bacterium; assembly: GCA_021647705.1. GTDB lineage: Bacteria > Pseudomonadota > Gammaproteobacteria > SZUA-152 > SZUA-152 > SZUA-152. Next base: position 51,763 of record JAKIUF010000014.1, read on the forward strand.
GTTTGCTCTCTGCTATCTTGCAAAAAAACACCCATTTGCAAGGTATATTATATGACACTAAAAAAGTCACCTCAGAAGCCCGAAAAGGCATTGAAGATGCCGGACTTGCATCACGTTGTGAAATAATCGCTGGCGATTTCTTTTCCAGCGTTCCTTCAGGTGCCGATACTTTTCTATTACGTCGCATCATTCACGACTGGGATGATGAAAAATCCATTAAAATACTCAAAAACTGCCGCCAGGCTATGGATAATGGCGGGAAACTGCTATTAGCTGAAACCATAATCGAACATGGTAATGCACTTTCTCCCGGAAAGTTTTATGACATCGACATGATGGTCATGGTCGGCGGTCTCGAACGCACTCTTGATGAATACAGCGTTTTGTTTGAGGCAGCAGGGTTTACATTAACGAATGTGGTTCCCACCAAAAGCAACATGAGCATTATGGAAGGCCAAGCCATCTAAAGGCTTAAGCTTGCACCACCACGGTATCAAACGAGTGCCGTGGTGGGTTAAAATCTGAAAAGACTACCCTGCCTGAGATTCAAAGGCGTACTACATATTCCACAGACTAACGGATGTTACGCAGACCTCAAGTGTGAATTAAGCGCTAAAAACATCGATTTTAAGAATCACCGAATTAAGAATCACCGAGTATTTAACGCAGAGGTCGCAGAGACGCAAAGGACGCAGAGGAAAACATCTATTTACATGACTTCGAATTGTTTGACACTCACTGAAACTGAGTGCTGGCCCTGGTAATCCTGATGCATATCACTACTTATTCTCCAGGCCAAAACAATATGTGATACTACAAATATAACGCCGTATATTTTCAGTATTTTAATATTGCTCGCACTTATTGAAAACGCTGCAAATATCAGTGAAATATAGGTAAAAATAATTGCTACGCCATCAACAACAATCAAAAATGCTGAAAATGTAACCACTAGCGCGGCGACAACGCCAGAGATGAATTTGAGTTTTACCATTAAATTACGAATAATCAGGGTCTGTTGATATTGCATATTTTGAGACAGGTAACACACAAAACCAAACCTGTGCTTTCCTCCCATGTTCTTCTACCCTGCTGACTATCACGCATGCCCTGTGACCGGTACTATTCTTTTTTTAATAAAGCCTGGGAAACGTCAATCGCTTTTTCAAGATAATTATCATATAGACCAGGGGTTTGATAGCCTATAATTTTTGGCACCAGCTCCTTTCCCGTTGCATCCACCAGCTGCAAGGTCGGCACAACTTCCACGCCACGATCAATCGCAAAATCTTCGGCATTACGCTCACGTCCACTGAAATCACGCAAGGTGTCGTATTTATCCATCATCACTTTGCGCAAGATAACGCGTTGGGGATCAATTCCCGCGAGGCGCATAGGACCCAGTACTTCTGTTTCCAGGCGTTTGCAGTAATGGCAATCTTCGGAGGCAAACATCAGCAGGATGGGGACACCCTTTTCGCTCGACAGTTTGCTTAAGGCGGTCATGTCCAGACTGATGACGAGTCGCAACTTTTCCGACACGAACAGGTCTTCGTCTTCGTCCATTTCCACGGGGGTTACTCCGGCTGCATACCCAGCAGCCAGATTAAACAGTAGAAAAAAAGTCAGCAGGTATCGCATTGTAAATACCTTGAAACCACTCCCGTTCACTTTTGTCGTATTCCGGTGTAAACAGGGATAACCGGAGGCGTTACTTTCGTCTTTCGTCAACCCAGCATATCACGCAAATTTGCCAGATGAGCACGACCACGCTCCTGACGTTCTTCAGGATCAACCTGCTCACCCCGGCCTTCCCACACCAAATCATCCTCGGGCAATTCACTCAAAAACCGACTGGGTTCGCAGTCTACGGTTTCGCCATGTTTGCGACGACGGGCGGACATGGTGAAGGTCAGTGTTTTTTGCGCTCGGGTAATCCCGACATACGCGAGCCGCCGCTCTTCTTCTATATCGTCTGCTTCCAGACTGGCATGATGGGGCAGCAGGTTTTCTTCCATACCCACTACAAACACATGGGGAAATTCCAGCCCTTTGGCGGCATGCAACGTCATCAGTGAAATACAGTCATCACGTTTTTCATCTTCGTTGCGTTCGAGGATATCCATTAACGTCATCTGTGCTACCAACTCACCGAGCCCGGTGTCACCCTCACCTTTTTCCGCCATGCGTGTCAGCCAGTCCACCAGCTCATGCACATTGGCCATGCGCCGCTCAGCACCTTTGGGGTCGTTACAGGTGTCCAGTAGCCAGTCTTCATAACGGATATCGCTGATCACTTCCTTGACCGCCGCCACCGGATCACCTCGCTCGGCCAACTCTGCTTTCGCCGCCAGCCAGCGAACAAATTCCCGCACCCGGTTCAAAGCGCGCTCATTCAGCTGCATTTCCAGTCCCAGCTCATCGCAGGCGGCATACAGACTGATACCCCTCTCGCCTGCATATGTGGCTATTTTCTCCAGCGTGGCCGGGCCGATCTCGCGCCGTGGCGTATTGACCACACGCACGAAGGCATTATCATCTTCCGGATTCACCAGCAGGCGCAGGTAAGCCATAATGTCTTTCACTTCCTGGTAGGCGAAAAACGAAGTGCCACCGGAAATTTGATACGGCAACTGGTTTTCGCGCAGCCCCTTTTCAAACAATCGTGACTGGTGATTACCACGATACAAAATGGCGTAATCACTAAAATGACCACCGTTCTGGAATTTGTGCGCCAACAGCCGCGACACCACTTGTTCGGCTTCATGATCTTCATTACGCGCCTGCACCACTTTGATGGGGTCGCCATAACCCAGCTCACTCCACAGGCGTTTTTCAAATACATGGGGGTTGTTGTCAATAAGCTGGTTGGCAGCCTTCAAAATGCGCCCTGTGGAACGGTAATTCTGCTCCAGCTTGATAACTTTCAGCGTGGGGAAATCCTGCGACAACAGCGCCAGATTTTCTGGCTGTGCGCCGCGCCAAGCATAAATGGACTGGTCGTCGTCACCCACCACCGTCAATGCGCCGCGCACCCCCACCAGACTCTGCACCAGGCGGTACTGGGCACTATTGGTATCCTGATATTCATCCACCAGCAGATAACGAATACGATTCTGCCAGCGCTCCAGTACCTCGGGAAACTCGCTAAACAATTGTGCAGGCAGGCTAATGAGGTCGTCAAAATCCACCGCATTGTAGGCCCGAAGATGATGATTGTATTGCTCATACAATATCGAAGCAGCGGTTAATTTGGGATCACCGTTGGCCAAAGCCTGTGCCTGCGCGGAACTGACCATGTCATTTTTCCAGTGCGAAATTTGCCACTGCATCGACTGCGCCTCATCGTCAGCATCAAAGGCCCGACGCATTAATTCCTTAATCAGCGCCTGTGAGTCCTGCGAGTCATAAATGGAAAACCCCTTGCGTAACCCCAGCGCCTTGCCGTCACGTTTGAGAATATTCAACCCCAGGTTGTGAAAGGTGGAAACACGCATGCCACGACGTTCAGCGGCCTTCAATTCACCCTTAAGCCGTGCCCGCATCTCGCGTGAGGCCTTATTGGTAAAAGTCACCGCCGTAATATGGTGGCCTTTGATATCGCAGTTTTGTACCAAATGCACGATTTTTTGCGTAATCACACGCGTCTTGCCGGACCCGGCTCCGGCCAGCACCAGTAACGGGCCATCAATGTAACGCACCGCCTCTTTCTGGCGGGGATTGAGTTGGGACATGGGGACGTTTTTAAACCTGCGGAGTCTGCATAACAGACAAAAATAATGAATAGCTATTGTATACCATCATCATCAGCTTTCCCGATGAAATACCAAAAAACGACATCATTTACAACTTTTCTGCACTGCATATTATGAGTACATAAAAAAACGCATACGAATAAATAACTGTTTACATGATTAAATGTTATACCGTATAACGACATTTGCCGCTCTTCACATTTGTAAATTTTCTTTACATAATCGGGATTTACAATGCATGTTGCCAAACTAGGCTTTTGGTGGCTCTCCGGCAGACAAGCGGAAAACAGTTTTACTGGCTTTAAAAACGATTAAGGAAACACACTTTGCGTATTCGTCATATCAGCACAACCGGTTTTGTTCTCGTGGCAGCATTGACCAGCCACTTCGTTCACGCCGAAGGGAGTTATCAGGTCGGTCTGAATCAACCCTTTGTTGAATATGGCGCAACCGTTTTTGGTAATTCACACGATGAGCCTCTGCATGTCGATATTCGCACCGCAGGTGAAGTAATCAACATATCGTTGTGCGGGTATGCAGATACACACGATATCCAGGCGGAAGTTTATGATCCGCTCGGCAGTTTGGTCGAAACTTTCACGCATAATCACGGCAATGTCTTTTGTAATGATCCCTTTACAGCACCGCTTTCGCTTAATGGCCCCCTGGGCGATCAAGGGCCATTCCAGCACACCACCACCACGACAGGCGCATATTCGATCCGCCTCTACAACACAGCTCTTTCTGGCGGCAGCAGCAGTGAAAGACAGTTAATTCGCCGCTTTGACATCACCGTTACACCTGACAACTCAACGCTCCCGGACCCCTCGGCACAGGCCGGGCGACTCTGGTCCAGCGCATGGAGTTTCTGGACAGGATCATTTGCTGAAAATGAAGCCACGGATGCCAATTATTTTCCTCTGGTACCGGGTGGTCGTGCTAATACTCATTATGTTTGGAAGCTGGATCTGAATAATTTTTCGGGCAACCTGTACACCCTTATCGCAAATGACGTAGGTGTAACAGCACCCGGATCAGGCTATAGCGTTCCTGAAAGCGGGAACAGTGTTACACCCAAGTATCCCATTTACCTGTCCTATCCCGTCACTGCAAACCCTCGCCCCACCGATCCACCGGAAATCAGCGGGCTGACGTTTACAGATGATGCAGGAATAGATTATGGCATTTCACCGGGTACAACACCCAGCGTGCAGGACTCCGGTGTTTTTGAATTCACAACAGATGTGGACGGCACCTACGCGCTGGTTATCGATACCAATGACGACGGACAGTTTGGCGCTAACGACACATTGCTACTGGGCAGTGTGGTACCAGGACCGAACCAAATCAACTGGGATGGAACAGACGAAAATGGTAATACACTGTCACCTGCCATCTACGATGCCCAGCTTCGGGTCAGCCTGGGTGAATACCACTTTGTTACCCGTGATGCCGAAACCAGTGGTGGCACTGAAGATGGTCTGACCATTTTCCAGGCAAACGCTGACGGCAGTACCGATAACACCCAGGTTTACTGGGACGATGAAACACTACTTTCGCCTCCCTCTGGCACCACAACCCTGCCCAACGGTCAGTCGTCTGCAACATCTGCTGGCCACCACACCTGGGGAGACTTCAGCGGAGCAGGTATCGGTAATGAACGCTATATTGATACTTATGTATATGGCTTAACCGTCAATGCAACAATACAAGCCGCCATCGTACTGGATGACGTCCCCTTAAGCGGTAGCGACGGCAGTATCGCTTTTTCCGGCACCAGCCTGCCCGGCGATAGCATCCTCATTACCGTCACTGATCCCGACCTCAATACAAACAATACCATCACGCAAAGTGTTGTTGTACAGGTCAGCAATGACAATACCGGAGAACAGGAGCAGGTATTGCTCACTGAAACCGGTCCCGACACCGCTGTTTTTTCCAACACCATCACCACCCAGCCGGGAGCCTCGGCAGGCACCAACAACGACGGTGTACTTAACACCCAAAGCGGCCAAAATCTCACCGTCACTTATTACGATCAACTCCACTCAACCAGCACCGGCGGCACCTCGCGAACCGCACAAATTCAGGTGGAATTTGATACAGACAACGACGGCATTGCCAACACACTCGACCTCGACAGCGATAACGACGGCATTCCCGACAGTATTGAAGGCGACGCCAGTGTAGACAGCGATGGTGACGGTATCCCTGACTACCGCGATCTCGACAGCGATAACGATGGCCTGTTTGACCTCACGGAATCCGGCATCAGCAACCCTGCTGCGCTTGACACTGATAACGATGGCCGCATTGATAACAGCAACACCGTTGGGGCTAACGGCCTCGCCGACATCGCAGAAACCAGCGCCGACAGCGGCAGCATTAATTACACCATCGCCGATACCGACACGGATGGCGTCGCCGATTACCGTGATCTCGACAGCGACAACGATGGTCTGTTCGACATAGCCGAAGCCGGTGGCAGTGATGCCGACAATGACGGCATCCTCGGCAGCGGCGTACCCGGCGTCGATGCCAATGGTCTCGTCAGTGGCGCGGGTCTGAGCCCTGTCGATACCGATACCGACGGCATCGCCGACTTCCGTGATCTCGACAGCGATGGCGATGGTCTGTTTGACGTAACCGAAGCCGGTGGCAGCGACCCCGACAACGACGGCATTCTCGGCAGCGGCACACCCGCTGTCGGTGGCAATGGCCTTGCCAGCGGCGCAGGTCTGGCCCTTATCGATACCGACAACGACGGTACGCCTGACTATATCGACCTCGATGCGGATAACGACGGTACCCCTGATGCCAGCGATGTTTTCCCCACCAACGGCGGTGAAAGTGCTGACAACGACGGTGATGGCGTTGGCAACAACGCTGATCTTGATGCCGACAATGATGGCATTCCTGACAGCATCGAAGGTGACGACAGTGTAGATACCGATAGTGATGGCACACCCGACTATCTGGATCGCGACAGTGATGGTGACGGCATCAATGACATCATCGAAGCCGGTGGCATAGATACCAATAATGACGGTTTGGTCGATGGTTTCACCGATGCCAACAGCGATGGTCTCGACGATACCCTGGCCACCAATCCATTACCGGTTACCGACAGCGACAACGACGGCACACCTGACTACCGGGACAACCGCGACAGTGATAACGATGGCATTCTCGACACACTCGACCTCGACAGTGATAACGACGGCATTCCCGACAGTATCGAAGGCGACGCCAATGTAGACAGCGATGGTGACGGCATTGCCGATTTACTCGATCTCGACAGTGATAACGATGGTCTGTTCGACCTTGTTGAATCCGGCATCAGTAACCCTGCCTCGCTTGATGGTGACAACAACGGCCGCATTGATGCTACCTCCCCTGTTGGCAATAATGGCCTCGCCGACGCGATAGAGACCGCTGTGGACTCCGGATTGGCGGACTATAACAACGATGGTAATCCCGACAGCCCGCGCGACACCGACAGCGATGGCATCGCAGATTACCGTGACCGTGATTCCGACAACGATGGTATTCCCGATGTTACCGAAACCGGTGGCAATGACCCGGATGGAGACGGCATCCTTGGCAGTGGTGTGCCCACTGTTGATGCCAATGGTCTTGCCAGCGGGGCTGGCCTGAGCCCGATTGACACGGATAGTGACGGCACTCCTGATCAGCGTGACCCTGACAGTGATGGTGACGGCAGTAACGACATCATTGAAGCTGGCGGCACTGACACCAACGGCGACGGCCAGGTGGATAACTTCACCGATGCCAATAATGACGGCTTCGACGATACCCTTGCTGCCACCCCCCTGCCACTGCCCGACAGTGACGGTGACAGCATTACCAACAACCTCGATCTCGACAGTGATAACGACGGCATTCCTGACCTTATAGAAGGCAGTAACACCAACGTAGACACCGACAACGATGGCATTGCTGATTACCTCGACCTAGACAGTGACAACGATGGCCTGTTCGACCTCATAGAATCCGGCATCAACGATCCTGCCAGTCTTGACACCGACAACAATGGCCGCATCGACGACAGCAACACAGTGGGAACAAACGGTCTTGCCGACATCGCTGAAACCAATGCTGACAGTGGTGTACTTGACTACACCGTTGCCGATACCGATGGCGATGGCATTGAGAACTTCCGCGACCTTGACAGTGACAACGATGGCATTCCTGATCTCATCGAAGGTAGTGGCACTGGTGTGGATACCGATAACGATGGCATCCCCGACTACCGCGACCTCGACAGTGACAATGACAGCCTGTTCGACCTCACAGAATCCGGTATCAGCGATCCCGCCAGTCTCGACACCGACAACGATGGCCGCATTGATGCCGGCAATCCCGTGGGTGCAAATGGTCTTGCCGACATCGTCGAAACCGCTACCGACAGTGGCACACTCGACTACACCGTTGCCGACACCGATAGCAACACCCTTGAGGACTTCCGTGATCTCGACAGCGATGGCGACGGTCTGTTCGATGTGATCGAAGCAGGCGGCAGCGATGCTGATAACGATGGCATTACGGGTAGCGGTGTACCCAGCGTCGATGCCAATGGTCTCGCCATGGGTGCGGGCCTGATCCCAGCCGACAGCGACGGTGATGGCACATCTGATCAACGTGATCTCGACGCTGATAACGACGGCACACCCGATGCCAACGATGCCTTCCCCACCGACGACAGCGAAATTGCCGATGGCGATGGCGACGGCATTGGCAACAACGCCGACCTTGATGCCGACAACGATGGTATTCCGGACAGCATTGAAGGTGACGACAGCGTCGATTCAGACGGTGATGGCACACCGGATTATCTCGACCGTGACAGCGATGGCGACGGTATCGATGACATCATCGAAGCCGGTGGCACTGATGCCGACAACGATAGTCAGGTGGATGATTTCACCGACACCAACAATGATGGCCTCGATGACAACCTCGCCATAACACCTCTGCCAATGACCGACAGCGATGGCGACGGTACCCCGGATTACCGGGATAACGCCGATAGCGATGCTGATGGTGTCGTCAACAGCCTCGACCTCGATAGTGACAATGACGGTATCCCTGACAGCATCGAAGGTAATGCCAGCATCGACACCGACGGAGACGGCATCGCCGACTACCTCGATCTCGACAGTGACAACGATGGTATTTCTGACTTGATCGAATCCGGCATCAGTGACCCTGCCACCCTCGATGGTGACAACGATGGCCGCATTGACGCCAGCAACTCCGTTGGTGATAACGGTCTTGCTGACGCCGTGGAAACCGCAACAGATTCAGGACAGGCGGATTACAATGGTGACGGCAATGCCGATGCACCGCGTGATACCGACAGCGACGGCACACCGGATTACCGCGACCTCGACAGTGACAACGATGGTATCAACGACATCATCGAAGCAGGCGGTAGCGATACCAATGCTGACGGCAGAATTGACAATCCCGTGGATACCAACGGAGACGGCCTCCACGACGATCTCGTCAACAGCCCTCTGCCGGATATCCACACCGACGCCGACAGCGACGGCATCCCTGACTTCCGGGATAACGACGATCTCGACAACGATGGTATTGCCGACATATCTGATCTCGACAGCGATAACGATGGCATTCCTGATCTCATCGAGGGCAGTGATACCCGCGTGGATACCGACAACGACGGCATCCCCGACTACCGTGATCTCGACAGCGACAACGACGGTCTGTTCGACCTGACGGAATCCGGCATCAGCAATCCCGCCAGTCTCGACAGCGACAACGATGGTCGCATTGATACCGGCAACACTGTCGGCAGCAATGGTCTCGCCAATGTGGTGGAAACCGGCGTGGACAGCGGTAGCATCAACTACGTCGTGGCTGATACCGACAGTGATGGTATCGACGACTACCGCGACCGCGATGCCGACAATGATGGCATTCCTGATGTCACCGAGTCTGGCGGTAACGACCCTAATGGCGATGGTGTCCTGGGTAACGGCACACCGGTCGTGGATGACAATGGCCTTATCACCGGTACTGGCTTGACCCCGGTGGACTCTGACAGTGATGGTATCCCTGACTACCGTGACCTCGATAGCGACGGCGATAACATCACCGACATCATCGAAGCGGGTGGCAGCGACGGCAACAGCGATGGTCAGGTCGATAACGCCACCGATAACAACAATGATGGGCTCGCCGACAATATTGTCAACAACCCTCTGCCACTGCCCGACAGTGACGGCAATGGCATCCCGGACTACCGTGACAACGGTGATTTCGACAACGACGGCATTGCCGACACGTCCGATCTTGATACCGACAACGACGGCATCCCTGACCTCATTGAAGGCCGTGATACCTCCGTGGATACCGACAGCGATGGCATCCCCGACTACCGCGACCTCGACAGCGACAATGACGGCCTGTTCGATCTCGCGGAATCTGGCATCAGCAATCCCGTTAGTCTCGACACTAACAATGATGGCCGCATCGACAACAGCAACACCGTTGGCAGCAATGGCCTAGCCGATGCAGTGGAAACCAGTGCGGATAGCGACAGCATCAACTACACGGTAGCCGATACCGATGGCGATGGTCTTGATGACTATCGCGACCTCGACAGCGACGGCGATGGTATTCCCGACGTGACGGAAGGCGACCGCAGTGATGGTGACAATGACGGTCGTATCGGCACAGGCAATCCGCCGATTGATTTCAATGGTGTTGCCAGTGGCAGCGGCACAACTGTCCCTGACAGCGACAACGACGGCGTGCCCGATTACCGTGATCTCGACAGCGACAACGACAGCATTACGGATGTTGTGGAAGCCGGAGGCACAGACAGCGATGGCGACGCCCGCCAGGATGCGACAGGAGACAGCAACAACGATGGCCTCGATGATGCCGTACAAGCCACGCCTCTACCGCTTTACGACACCGACAGCGATAACACACCAGACTACCGCGACATTGACAGCGACAACGATGGCATCCCGGATCTGTCAGAAACAGGTGCCATTGACCGTGATCGCGATGGCCGTGTGGATGATTTCAACGACGCCAATAATGATGGCCTGGACGATAGTCTGAGCGGCACAGTCCCCGACCTGCCCGACAGCAATGGCAATGGCATCGCAGACTACCGTGACCCTGCCACAGCCAGCGAGCCAAAAACCGTACGCACCGGCCTGGATGGACTGGGCGGCTGCACACTCAACCCTGCGGCTGCCTTCGACCCCACGCTGCCCCTGCTGCTGCTCATCGCCCTGCTTTCCCTCTGGCGCAGAAAATCTGTATCAGACAAACACCTGCAACCCGGAAAATAAAAAAAACCATGCCAAAATATTTCATTCATCTCACCGGCTGCCTGCTGGGCACCACGCTGATGTTCAGTACACCAATGGTTATTGCCACAGAAACATCCGCAGATATCGATACCTTCGATAAACAATGGTATCTGGGAGCAGGTCTCGGGCGATCCACACTACAACCGGACACCGACGGCACAGGTTTCAGCCTGGATGACAAAAATGATACCGGCTACAAATTTTTTGCCGGTTATGACTTCACGGAACGTTTTTCGCTGGAAGGTTATTTTTCCCGGCTGGGCCAATCCGAACTGTCCCCCAACGGCACAGTGAAATATCAAGACTTCGGCATCAGCGCGCTGTATTACCTCTACAAGTCCCGGCAACCCCATGTGGGCTGGGGTATCTTTGGCCGTGGCGGTATCGGTCGCATGAAAAATACCGTCGATATTCCCTATGAACGCGAGAATGACAACCACATTATGTTCGGTGCCGGCGTGGAATACGGTTTCAATAACGGCCTTGCCCTGCGACTCGATGCTGACTTTTATGACAGCGATGCACAACTCGTTGCCATCAATATACTGAAACGTTTTGGTGCCGACAAAAAGGACAGCAAACCGCAACCGGTTGCCGTAATCGACAGCGACAACGATGGCATTGCCAACGATGCGGACCGCTGCCCCGATTCAGCCGCTGACACAGTGGTCGATAGCCAGGGCTGCGAACTGGATAGTGATAACGACGGAGTGGTCAACAGTCAGGACCGTTGTTCAAATTCACCGGCCGGCAAAAAAGTCGATGCATACGGCTGTGAACTCGACAGTGACAACGACGGCGTTGCAGACAGCCGCGACAGCTGCCCGAACTCACCCGCAGACGTAAAAGTTGACCCAAGCGGCTGCGAACTCGACAGTGACAGCGACGGAGTCACAGACAATAACGACCGTTGCCCGGACACACCCGCAGGCGTAAAGGTTGGCCTAAACGGCTGTGAACTCGACAGTGACGGCGACGGAGTCACAGACAACAACGATAACTGCCCGAACTCAGCCACAGGTGCAAAGGTCGATACACGTGGCTGTGAACTCGACGATGATGCTGATGGCATAATTAACAGTCAGGATCTCTGTCTTGAGACACCCAGCGAAGCACCCGTGGATACAAACGGTTGTAAACTGCAAGCCACATTCGTCCTCAAAGGTGTCACCTTTGCCACCGCCTCCGCAGAGCTGATTGGCGGCTCTCGGCAAGTGCTCAATAAAGTGGTTGAAACCCTGCGCCTCAACCCTGAACTCAAACTGGAAATCGCGGGCTACACCGACAACCGGGGCAAGCGTAGTTATAACGTACGACTTTCACAGCAACGTGCAGACTCTGTGCGCAACTATCTCATTACCCAGGGAATTGCCAGTGAGCGCCTAGAAGCCAAAGGCTATGGTCCGGCTGACGCCATTGCCGACAATGGTACTGAAGATGGTCGTGCAACCAACCGCCGGGTAACGCTACACATCATCGAATAAAACCATCGCCCGGAAAACCGGCCCGTGTCTCCTATTCTGCAAAGGAAACACGGGCTTTTTTATGCAAGAACCTTTCTGGAGATACATCTGTGATGAATGTCCACGCACCCAAACAACTGAAAAGCCTGTTTCAAGACTCCCTATTCTGGCTGGCCCTGCTGGCTGGCCCAGCGACATGGACAGCACTCTATTTCTGGTTACCTTACTTACCTGTCCAAAGTGAACATCTGAATCAATGGTGGACACTGCTGCTTTTGGCAGGCCTGTACCCACTACTGGAAGAATGGTTATTTCGTGGTTTGTTACAACCACAACTGTTAACCTTTCGCCCGTTGCGAACCCGAATTCTAGGCATCAGTAACGCCAATCTGCTAACCAGTCTACTATTCGCTGCGGCCCACCTGTTTGTTCAGTCTCCCCTTTGGGCTGCCGCAGTTATTGTGCCTTCACTGGTCTTCGGTGCCTTTCGCGACCGTTATCAAAGTGTCGTTCCCGCCATTATCCTGCACAGTTTTTACAATCTTGGTTATTTTCTTGTTTTCTGAAAACTACCCCTTCCTCTGCTTCGATAGCCGAAAAGCTCACGCCGTCTATTCCCGACGCACCCTTATTTGACCGGGCAAGGTTATCGGCTACAATACGACCGCCCAATAAACCTTGTCGTACAAAGCATAAAAACAATAGCCCGGTTCCTGCTTAGCCCTGGTATATAGCTTTCTCTGTAATGTCCTGATCTTTGTCGGAGTGACTAAGTTAAATCGCCGCTTCCCCAAAATCATAAAAAGCGATATCCGAGCCGAAGCCTTTCTCCAGTAATACATCACGTAATTTTTCGTGTACCAGAATGGCATTCGTAGATTCCGCCAGACGAAACATCTGAATGCCTTTGGTGGTGGTCTCATCCACCACCAGTTCATCAAAGTCCACGTCAATCAGTGGAATGCCGTCATGCGCCGTAGCAACGGATTTGTCCATGTCGGCAGCGGCAATCAATCCCAGCATGTTAACTACTTTGTAGTGGGTGTGTATTGCGCCATCATCCGGGTCATGAATAGCCACATCGTAAAGGTCAAAATCATAGACACCACACTCCTTGAGTGCGGCAATAAAATCATCGCGCCACAGCGGGGGATTGGTATAAATAATCGCTCCCATGTACTGGTCTTCAGCAGGGGAGCGTGGCTCGTAAGGGTCAAGTGTAAATTTCAGCGGGTTGGGTACCGGCTCGGTAATAACAGAGCCCTTCCACCAACCAATACCCTTAAGATAAGGAGCATCATCTATCCTGCGACGGGGCGGCTGTTACTTGACAACAGATAATACATAGCAATCTCCCTATTTTAAACTTCATCAGTTTTTTTATTGATGTGCGATTTTTTATCCATATACTGCTCAACAAAACGCAACGTGTAAATATTTCATCAACAATCTCATCAATACTGACTTTTTCACCTAAATCCATGGTGGGGAACCTCGTGCTGTTTTTTGAACAGGTTTTTTCTGGTTTTTCTTCTTGGCAGTCTGCGCCATTTTTGAGACAGTGCTGGTGCTATTCATCGTCAACGCTAATCAATATCCAGTCGTATAGCGGCACGATGAGCCAGATCAGATGAACAGCACAATAAATAATGGCGAAACCTTACACGGGTCTGTGCTGCTGCGGCAATCATGCCAATGAGTGTGCAGCCAATAGCGGCTCCCATATCGCCGAAGGCATCTACGGGGTGTTGCGTGTCCAGTGGGTCGGCAAGCTGTGTACTGCTGCGGGTCAGGGCAACTCCGAATTCTTTGGCACCATAGCTTTCGTAAGTCATACCGCTCCACACACTTTGTATTTTGGCCGGTGCTGCCTGCTGTATGGCAGTTTTTACAGCGGTGTCCAAACCGTCACTCCGGTAGGGAGCTTCGCTGTAGCGGTGTCCGGTTTCCTGCGCTGTGCCCGGTCGATACAACCGAACGAGATGTTCAATATGACTGGCATCAACCCGGTCTGATGCCAGTAACAAAAAAGCTGCGCCTTCACCAGGAATAAAGCCATCATGTACACCCAATACATTGAGGCGATCTTCGGCATCCAGGTTTGCCAGCAGGAGAAGATCCCAATAGGTATCAACACCGCCAATGAGCAGATAATCGTTGCCGGTCTGCTCAAAATATTGGGCAGCCTTTTCAATAGCGTAAAAGCTACCTGCCCGTCCAATATCGGCAATAAGGCTGTCGGCCACATTCAGTGACATACCAGATTGCAGAGCCAGTTGTTCGATAAAGTTACCGCGCAAAGGAGAGGTATGACCCGGCAGAGTTTCCGGCAGAGCCAGATAAAGCGGTAGAGGTTGGTCTGCGGGCAGGATATCGGTTAATTGCACCAGTGCCGCTGCCGCCAAACACAACAGGCGCTGCTGGCGGGCCGAGAGTTCGTTGCCTTTAAGTGCTTCATGAATGTCGGGCAGCGCACCATCGGGCACTCGGGCCATTTTGACGGGCGTCTGTTGTTTGCTCAAAACTCCCGTCTCTTCTATCGCACTGATGCCGGCTGCCACTGCCGCAGCGGTCGTTTCGGCACTTCCTCCGACAGGGGTAACTATTCCTGAGCCGATGACTTGTATCCATGGTTGGTCGCTCATTATATTTCCTGTGAAATTATCCAGGTATCGATTAGCCGGAGAGAAGAATTGGATAGTGCCTAACAGTCTTTATATACACCATTTTTCATGTTTCCAGTTAGCACACTACCAATCAGAATAGTCTTCAGGCTTGATTAATTGCGTTCCTACCAGCATCTTTTTTTCCTGCAAATGCTTTTTTAAATCTTCGTTGATAAGCACCTTGGTAGGGTCATCTTTTAATCGAAAAATCGGCAGCCCTTGTGTTTTGTTTTCATCAATAACCATTGAGACAAAATCAAAACCCATACCACTGGGCCACCAATTTACCTTACTTTTATTCATATCAACACAATCCAGCAATCCAATAATATTCACCAAAAAATAATCGTCTTCCGTTTTCCCCGTTTCCTTGTCTCGCAATACGACCGGAAAATACTGAATATTATCAATACCAAATTCTGTTAATGCTGTACGTAGCCTTCGGTGATACAACGTCAAAAAACCATCAATAATGGCACCACGAAAGCTGCCACTTTCCAATGATAAATCGAGCAGGAGTGGATCTTGGGTCGTTGGCGGGGACATTATCTTTCCCTGTATCCATTCCAGGGAATCGATATTATCCGGGACACCGTCCAATGCCGCCGCTCCGCCCTTAACTAACGTTTTTTGTCGAAAAATAAAATACGGCATAAAAATAAACCTAATTGATTTTTGGAATTTTACCAGCTCTTTTCTTCATCTTCTTCACTCCCCTCAACTGCAAAATCATAAGCAAGCCTTGACACAAAATATGGTGAGCTCTCGGCAGGCTTACCAACCCCAAACTTGTTGAGTTTATTCTTAATCTTTGCACTAAGATTATCCATGTCGGATTTAAACTTGTCAGGTTTGGTGTCATCACAAGGTGCAGGAGTGTTGTATGTTGACAATATCTTTAGCAATTGAGCGACGACTTCATTATCGTAAGAGACTTGATGACCGCGTCGCCAGGGAGTGTCCTCTTCTTCATCTGCCCAATTTTCACAAAGCTCAACCGTCACCGCATGATGACCAACATGCCACTGCGCCTTTTCTGTTCTCATCACCGCAAACGACACTTGCTTCTTTTCATCCGGGCTCAATTTTCCATATTTCTTTTTAACGGCTCCCCCTATGGTATACCGCAGATTGTTCGCCACTGTAGGCAACGCAATACCATTGGGTGGGTCATTAATATCATATCCAGCCATAGAACCCATACGCACACAGCGTCTGAGTTTTGCATAACATTGCTTGGCCGATATCAAGTGATGTTTGGCGGTGGTATAAGAAAAATCACCTTTGGGTTTTAATCGTGTGCAATTGAGTTGAGAGGGTTTACTAACCACTTTATTGACTGGTTCACTTTTCTTCGCCTTGCAATCATCCAGATTTTTACCCGGACAAAAAGGGCATTTCTCTTTATCATCAGCAATATTTGAAACTGCGACAAGTTCACCAATGTCGGTCATTTATTGATATCCCGGTTTATATTTTCACTTGAAATTGTATCATGGTAAATCGTTACCATTAAAAATATTGGCATTTTGCAGAAGGTTTGCATCAGCATTTGTTCACTCATAGTATTTCCTGTGAAATTGCCCGGGTGTTATGTAACGGGCATGAGGGAGCAAGTAACGCCAATTCCAGCGCTGCTGCATGACGTTGCCGCTGGTAACCTGAAGCGACAATATCACTCAAGTGTGCTGTATTGATGGCCTGACCCAGGAAATAGCGATGGCCATCTTCAAAATCAGCAGCACGCTGTTGCATAATGCCGCAATTTTGTCGGCATCCGGCCAGGGTAATTTTGCGTCTTCGAATTCGATACCGGAGTCAATATCATCCCGTTCATCATCGTGCTGTGGCGGGTATCGGGTCAATTGCTGTTGTTTTAAATCGATACCCGTGAGCAAACTGAATGCTTCACCTGCAACACAAGCCTGCTCCTTATCTTTCATCGTGGCAATCAAATCCTGCACAAGATGGGGGCACGCATTTGCGGCGATGGCTTTCACGCCGTAACGCTGTTGATCGGGATGATGAAGCAAACGATCTATCCATGCGTCTGCCACATCGCTTGGCAACACCCGGAAAGCCAGTCGAATAGCCTTTTGCTGCCAGGGGTTTGTTTGTAGGATGTACAGTTCCATCGCCAGTACGTAGTCATGCTCGCCCAGCAAGATGGATGACCAGATCCCCCAAAAACGTATATCCGTGTTATCTATCGTGGCCGCTTTATTGGCGACAGCGGTCAAATCTACCCGTTTTAATTCACCGATCAGGCGCAGGCATCGAGTAAATAAAGGGTGTTCGGGGTGACGTTCGCCGCGCTTCAGCAGACGTAACAGCGACTCTCCCGGATCGTGCGCAATAATGCCACAGGTCGCGATGGCGAGGAGATTGTCATCAAGTTCATTACTGGCCAACCCTTTTTGCACCCATAAACGCCTCTTTTCTTCAGGCAACCATCCCAGAGCAGAAACCAGACCTTTAAAAGTGCCGGTATTGGCAAAACCGGTTCTCATAGCTCTTTCGATCTTTTCTTTATCTCCACTGGTAAACGCCACCATAGCCGCAACAAATATTTCACCCCCTTCCTCAAATGCCAGCGCCCCTTCACAAACTTCCCAGGCGAGTTCTGGTTGTAATAGTAACCCGGTCAGGTGACGATCAATACGTTGTTCAAGTTGTGCTAATGCTTCGGAGGAATAATGCGGTTGATAGACAGCAACAGATCGTTGCATCCAGAGAAAAGCGGCATCAATTACGTGTTGTTCAAAAACACCTCGATAAGGATTATCCATTATGATGCACGTCACAGCACTTTTTCTGTGGTAGAAAGTTAGCCCATGATATTTTTTTTGTTGTGGAACAACGGGTCGCCCATACGGCAAACATTCTTGCCTTCAAATTTTACATCAGCAGAGTACATCATGAATTCACATTCCCCTTTTGTGGTGCTACTGGCCACGCCTTTAAGTGAGCCCGCTTCATCGCCCGTGCTGGTGGTGTATTTGGCCCCTTTGACCATGGGCATTTTGCCATCAGCTGTCACCGATTTGGGTCCGCCACTCGTGTCTGAGGACTTCCCTATGTTGGGGTAGGGAATAGGCACCACAGCACTGCCTATCGGGGTTTTACAGACATCAGGAAAAACGATGCTGACACCGCCGCTACCTTTGTGAACAATCCCGCGACCATTGGCGAAAGTGGTTTGTGCCATCACATTATCCTTGTTGGTATTTGTTTGTTCATGATTAAATTAAGCGGATTAAGCGCTATTCCTTCATAACAGCAAATAATAAACGATTTTTTTATAATGTCCACAGCCAGCCGTTGGTCATCTGACCATTCCCTCTCTTCCGAATCAATCCGATATTGACTGGCAGGCTAGCAATAACATGGGAAATATACTGTTTGTTTATGCGCTTGAACCGGAATCACCTGCTCATTTTTACGACTTGAATACGTGACGGAACACCACAGCTATTCGTGAATCAGGAAGAGCCCATAACTACCTTCATATCTCAAAAAACTCCGGATTACCCACAATTCTCAGCCAGTTTTAGCAGCCTATTCGGCATTGGTGGGGTTCGATAAAAATTAAAAACAAACAAAACAAGACACCCATTAATTAATTGACATTCTGACCGATCTTCATTAGATTGCAAGACATGCTCTATCCTCACGGAAGAAGGAGGCACGAATGCCAATCCCCCGTAAAAACCAAGTCTGTTTAGATTCAACACCCTACTACCACTGTATTTCACGCTGTGTCCGACGCGCCTTTCTCTGTGGCAACGATGAGTTCTCCGGACAAAGTTACGAACACCGCAAACAATGGGTTGTCGATAAACTCGCTGAATTAACCGGTATTTTTTCTATCGATATCTGTGCTTACGCGGTCATGAGCAATCATTACCATTTGGTCCTGCATATTAATCAACCCCAGGCTCAGGCATGGCCTGATGAAATGGTGATTGAACGCTGGACCCAATTATTCAAGGCACCTTTGTTAATTGATCGAATGCAGAAAGGAGAACGGTTGATTAAGGCGGAGCAAAAGCTCGTGACTGAACTTGTGCAGGAATGGCGCAGCCGTTTGACAGATCTAGGCTGGTTCATGCGCTGTTTAAATGAATCTCTCGCTCGACAGGCGAATACAGAAGACAACTGCACAGGACGATTCTGGGAAGGGCGTTACAAGAGTCAAGCTCTACTGGATGAGCAAGCCCTACTCACCTGTATGAGCTATGTAGACCTCAACCCTATACGGGCCGGTATCAACCCCACCCCAGAAGCCTCAGACTACACGTCCATTCAGGCACGGATACGAGCCCATCAAAACTCAATATCACCCTCTGAGCAGGATCAAGCCCAACCACACTCCTCCCCGAAGACCGTCAAACTAGCCGATTTCATTGAAGACGAACACAAAGACCAGCCCGAAGGCATCGCCTTTTCATATCTGGATTACCTAGAACTCGTGGACTGGAGTGGTCGGGCCATACGTGATGATAAAGCCGGAGCGATTGCTGATAACTTACCGCCCATATTGGCCAGACTGGGGATTGAACAACGAGGTTGGCTGGATATGATCAACCACTATGACCAACGATTCTTCCGAGCTGTAGGTACCATAGAAAAATTGAAGCAATTTGCCCATCGGCTAGGACAGTGTTGGATGAAAGGACAGTCTGCGGACAAGTGTGTTTATAAGCGGCTATTACCCACGTAGCTTCCACTCACTTCATTTTTCCCTTTTCAAGCCGCTGGAATAGATGGCGAAGACGTCCTGTTATCTGCGGCTCAGAAAATCAGCGTGTTTGTCGGAAAATTCACAATTTTTCCGTACCCAGCAAAACTGGTGCCTTTTTTAACTGTCTTTTATAACTACCCTGAAATTTCCTTCCGGCTATACCGGAAGTTTTTTATTCGCCCAGGCATACAAACAATCAAACAGACCATTTCCAGTCACGAATCTCCGGCAGGTCTTGTCCATGCTCAACGATATATGCTTTGTGTTCAGTTAGCTTATCACGCATTTTTTGTTTGAGATAAACAGCGTTTACTGCCAGCGAGGGAACACGATCAATAACATCTTCCACTAAATGAAAGCGATCCATATCGTTCAGCACGACCATGTCAAAAGGTGTGGTGGTGGTGCCTTCTTCTTTGTAACCACGCACATGTAAATGATGATGACATGTGCGACGATAGGTGAGGCGGTGAATCAGCCAGGGATAGCCATGATAAGCAAAAATCACCGGGGTATTGGTCGGAAACAGAGCATCAAATTCCTTGTCGGATAGTCCGTGTGGATGCTCGCTCTGTGGTTGCAACGTCATTAGGTCTACAACATTAACCACTCTGACTTTCAGTTCAGGAAGGTGTTGCCGTAACAAGTCCACGGCTGCCAGAGTTTCCAGTGTGGGCACATCTCCGGCGCAGGCCATTACAACATCTGGTTTACTTCCCTGATCATTACTGGCCCACGCCCAAATGCCAATACCTGCACTGCAATGCTTAATCGCAGCGTCCATGCTGAGCCACTGAAGTTGTGGTTGTTTTCCCGCGACAATAACATTGATGAGATTTTTTGAACGCAAACAAGTATCAGTGACATACAATAAGGTATTAGCATCAGGCGGCAGATAAACACGAATGATATCCGCCTTTTTATTCATCACATGATCAATGAACCCGGGGTCTTGATGAGAAAACCCATTATGGTCCTGACGCCAGACATGGGAGGTCAATAAATAATTTAGCGATGCGATGGGCCGTCGCCAGGGGATTTCTTTACTGGTGACCTTGAGCCATTTGGCATGCTGGTTAAACATGGAATCAACAATATGAATAAAAGCTTCATAACAGGAAAAAAGGCCGTGTCGCCCGGTGAGCAGATAACCTTCCAGCCAGCCCTGACAAGTATGCTCGCTGAGAATTTCCATCACCCGTCCATCCGTTGCAAGATGGTCGTCTTCCGGTAGGGTCTGCGCTTGCCATGCCCGATTTGTCACTTCAAATAATGCGCCCAGCCGATTAGAGGCGGTTTCATCCGGGCCAAATACACGAAAGTTTTTTGCCTCGACATTGAGTTTCATCACATCACGCAGCAATTTTCCCATGGCGCGTGTTGCTTCGCCTACACTTTGCCCCGGCTGCGTTACCTCCAATGCATAATCGTGAAAATCGGGCATAATTAAATCTTTTAGTAACTGACCTCCATTGGCATGAGGAATGGCTCCCATGCGCCGCTCTCCTCTGGGTGCTAATGCAGCAAATTCTTCACGCAAGGTACCGTTGTTATCAAACAGTTCTTCCGGTTTATAACTTTTCATCCATCGTTCGAGTAATTCAAGATGTCCCGGTTCGGTAGCAATATTACCAAACGGGACTTGATGAGAACGCCAGTAGCCTTCGGCCTTTTTACCATCGACTTCTTTTGGTCCCGTCCAACCTTTGGGTGAACGCAATACAATCATGGGCCAACGTGCCCGAGTCTGATTACCATGCAATCTGACATCTTCCTGGATGTTTTTTATTTCGGCAAAAACAGTATCCAGTGTTGCCGCCATTTTTTGATGCATGACATCAGGATCAGCACCTTCAACAAAATAAGGTTTGTAACCGTAACCAATAAACAGCTTTTCCAGTTCATCGTGACTGATGCGAGCAAGTACGGTGGGATTAGCAATCTTGTAACCGTTAAGATGCAATATCGGTAACACCACACCATCAGTAGCAGGGTTAAGAAATTTATTGGAATGCCAAGCGGTTGCCAGTGGCCCAGTTTCTGCCTCACCATCCCCCACTACGCAGGCAGCAATCAAATCGGGATTATCCAGCACTGCGCCATAGGCATGAGAAAGCACATAACCCAACTCACCTCCTTCATGAATAGAGCCCGGCGTTTCTGGCGCTACATGACTGGGAATGCCTCCTGGAAAAGAAAACTGTTTGAACAGTTTTTTTATTCCTTCTGCATCCTGACTGATGTTGGGATAAAACTCACTATAAGTGCCTTCAAGGTAGGTATTGGCCACCAGACCAGGGCCACCGTGTCCTGGTCCGGCAAGATAGATCACCTCCAAATCGTCACGCTTGATCACACGGTTCAGGTGAGCATAGATAAAATTCAGCCCCGGTGTGGTACCCCAGTGACCAAGCAATCTTGCTTTGACATGTTCAAGTGTTAACGGTTCTTTAAGCAGTGCGTTGTCCAGCAGATAAATCTGCCCTACTGAAAGGTAATTGGCGGCACGCCAATAGGCATTAATCCGGGTTAATTCACTGGCGGAAAGTGGCTGTTCTATAAGATCCGTACTGGTCGTGTTTTTCATAGCGAACCTCCTATGTCATTCATTATAGCTGTCGCATCAAGTACCATTACCTGTGCTTCATCCACCGGCATTACCCATACATCAGTCCGGCTTGCTACAGTGCTGATACGCGTTTCAGCCCCAGAGGCACGATTATTATCAAACAAATCCAGTTGTACACCCGACCATTCCATACCCTGAAGAATTTTCGCCCTTACCTGCGGACTGTTTTCACCCACACCACCGCCAAACAAAATAGCATCAGCACCACCTAATACGGCCAGATATGCCCCTATGTACTTGCGTACACGATAACAATATAAATTAACCGCCAATTCAGCATCAAAGCTACCAGAATTTAGCAACACCTGCATATCATGACTTTCGCCGGATACACCCAGCAAACCACTTTGTTTATTCAACAACTGCTCAACTTCTTCTGCGCTCAATCCTGCTTGTTTTTGTAAATAAGTCACTACTGCCGGATCAACATCACCTGAACGGGTCGCCATCAGCAAACCCTCCAGCGGTGAAAAACCCATGGATGTATCCACCGCTACGCCATGATCAATGGCGGTAACAGAGCAGCCTGAACCAAGCTGTAAGGAAATAACCCGGCCGCCATCCCTGATATCCGGCCTAACTTTTTGCCAACGATGTAACATTGCTCGATGTGCAATACCATGAAACCCGTAACGACGAATACCCTGTTCCCGACACAATTTGCGGGGCAGCGCATAAATAGCCGCTACTTCTGGCAGGGAGCGATAAAATGCCGTATCGAATACCGCCACCTGGGGCACCCGCTCACCCAGCAGACGGCGGGCAAGCCGAATCCATTCAAGCGCCACCGGATTATGCAACGGTGCCAGTGGTATCAATTGCTCAATCTCCGCTTCCACAGCAGTATCAATCAAACAGGGTGCGTCAAAATGCATTCCACCCTGCA
Source organism: Gammaproteobacteria bacterium (assembly GCA_021647705.1). Taxonomy (GTDB): domain Bacteria; phylum Pseudomonadota; class Gammaproteobacteria; order SZUA-152; family SZUA-152; genus SZUA-152. The sequence goes on from JAKIUF010000014.1 coordinate 75,282, forward strand.
CCACCCGGTGTACAACATGGGTAATTTCAACGCCATCAAGCGAGGCAATAAAATTCTCCAGTAAAGATGGGGCAGGAGTGCTGATATTGCTGTGATGCACTTGAGCCAATCGTTCCAGACCATTGACCGTTTGCACAAACACGCTCAACCGTAACGAGGAACTGCCAGCATTTATGGCAAGAGCAGACATTCTGACATTTAACCCGGAATTTTGTGTCACAGACATATCAATCAATAGTGAGTCAATTAAGTATATTTTTCGAAAACGTGTCCATCAGGGTATTTTAGAATCAGGCAGGAAGGCGGCCTGTGGCCTCTATTCCTTTCTGAATCATTCCCATAAACATCAAGTTCAGCATAGAGGATAGGCAAATATACTGGAAAAACCACTGCGTAATGCTACTGACTGTAATATTAAAATAGACATATATCGATAAATTAGATTATTCCAGCCATGGGCACTCCGCTGGCATCAGTATTGAGGCGTTCAGTGTACATCACAGAATATGGAAACACTGTGTTCTCCAGAAGGCGTTAACAACATCTGACTTACCCCAGGGTATCATTCAAATCCGTCGGAAAGTACATTTTGTACGAACGTTACCGTCCCCCTGCGACATCAACAAGCGCGCCGGTTATATATGACGCATCATCCGACATCAGCCACACTATGGTATTGGCAACCTCTGAGGAGCTACCTGCTCTTTTCATGGGGATCAATCCCTTCAATTTTTGTGGTCGGTTAATGTCTCCTGTATCGAGATGCATTTCTGTTTCAATCAAACCCGGCCTTACCGCATTGACCCTGATGCCTTCCTCAGCAACCTCTTTCGAAAGGCCAAGCGTCATTGTGTCTATTGCACCTTTTGATGCGGCATAATCAATAAACTCGTTTGGAGACCCGATACGCGCAGCAGCAGATGATAAATTGATAATGGAGCCACCACTCCCTCCCCTATTCACAGACATGCGTTTAACGGCTTCACCGAGCGCATAAAAAACTGCCCACAATATTGGTATCAAATATTTTACGCAACCTGTCTGCACTCACATCAACCAGTTGAGACTGTGGCGCGATGACACCGGCATTATTAACCAACGCATGAATCGTCCCAAATTCAGCATCAACCGTATCAAACAGGGAAATAACATCCTCTTCCCTGCTCACATCAGCCTTAACCGATATGGCTGTCCCACCGGATTTATTTATTTCGTCTGCAAGTTTTTCGGCATCCGTATTTCTACTTCGATAATTAATACAAACTGACCACCCTTTTTGACTTGCCAGCCTCACAGTGGCAGCCCCAATACCCCGACCACCCCCCGTAACAAGCACTACCCTTTTTTCCAGAACCACAGGGTGATCAGGATTCATTGACTAATCCCAATTCGACAGCATTGTCCAGGTTTTCAAAAATAGCCATGGCCGTATTCATCTGCTTAAAACCCAATTTTTTATAAAATGATTCTTTCCCAGGATAGGCATACAAAATAATTTTCTTGTGGCCTTTTGATAACTCAACAAGATTTAACACAATATCTTTGCCGATGCCTGTGCCCTGATAATCTGGTAAAACGGCCACATCACAAATATAGGAACAATCAACTCCATCTGCGAGACCTCGACCCACACCAATCAATTTTTCATTATCAAAAACAAAGCATTTAAACATGCTGTTTGAAAATGCCTTTTCCAGATCCTCCGGGTTTTTATTGCCTAGCGGAGCCGCTTTATATAGGTCGGACAGTTCTTCCCAGTTAATTTTATCCTGTGAATATAACCATTCAAGTTTCAAGATTATCTCCTTTGAATATTCAACCGCATGCAGAGTAACATTTTTTGACAACAGAATAGCTGACCCCATCAGGGTCGAATGGCATATGTTAAACAACAATTACCTGTTTCTCATCAAAGCTCTGTCACATCACTTTCGAAGAAAGATGGCCAAGATGAATGTGAATTAAACGCTAAAAAATTTGTTTTAAGAATTATCGGGTATTTAACACAGAGAGCACAGAGAAAAACACTAAAAAATTTTGCGCCCTCTGCATCTTTACGTCCCTTACGTTTATAACACATCACTTGCCAGTATCACGACAATATAACCTCCCATATATTGGAACGATTGTTTGAATGCACAACATCACCGACCCCGTTGGGGTTCGCAAGCTCACCACCAACCTACACTAGGTAGGAATTTTGGGTTAACTTAATGACATTGCACGTGAATCGGAAACAAAACAAATATAGGGATAACATCCGTCACCAGTGTTTATTCAGACGAAACCTTAAAGGAAATAAAAAGATCTGGAGATCACGCTAATAAATTTCTATCTATACGAATATCTGAAAACCCCAACATCGGTTCAGTTGGTTTCAGTAAAAAATATGTAATCGGAGGTCTCTAACCCCCAGCCCCTCAATACTCCATCAACAAACCCAGAAAGATGCTACCTCCTCCCAGGTCTATCCCGCTCTTTTTTGCCTCTATGGATTGAGCCTCTAAAAACAGATAGGTATTTTTTATACCCACTTTTTGTTGCAAATTTCGTGCGCTTCGTTTATCAAATGAATCCAATAAAATCTGGATACCCGATTTAATGTGATGACCGTCATGTGAACCTTCAAACTTGTTGCCGCCTCCTGTTTCTTGTCGATAATAAACACGCGTCCAGCCTCCACCAACATACGGTACAAGCAGTTGATTTTCGTGAAAGACAAAACGATAAAGCAATGAAATATTCACCGGTACCAGCGTAAAATCCACATCACCGCCAATGCTTCCTTGTATGGGAAGATTGCCGATACCATTCGTTGTCATTCGCCCCAGTGACAAGCCAATTTCCAATGGGCGAAATATCTTGTATGACCAGCCAACCTTCAGCAGAGAAGGGGTTTCATCATAATAGGTATCCCAGTCTTCCAGTGCAGACTCAAATTTACCTATCTTGAGTTCGAAAGACCAGTGCGGAGTCGTTGATTCATCTTTTGCCAGCGAGGCCACTGGCAGCAGTAAACAGACTGATGAAAGCAGCGTAACAAGCATCACCTTACCGTTTGCGTAAGCTCTGGAAAAGCCAATCATGAGAAAATTTCTCTGGCATGACTGCTGGCTGCTAACTTCCGCCTTTTACGCCGCAGATACAGTACACCAAACATGATCCCTCCGCTTATGACCACCACCTGAGCTAACCACAATACATTGAATAAAACCCATGCCATTGCGATCAAGGGTAACAAAACCAACCTGACAGCCGACTTCCACTCAGGATGCCGCTCAATATAACGTGCCGCCTTAGGACCATAGATGTAATACTGCTTCACAAACCACCGGCCAGGGGAATGGCTTAACAAATAGTGGTCACGAAAATCTCTTAATAGCTGTACTTGTGGTGCATCGTAATAACCAAACGCTGCAGTTGCAATAAAACAACCCTCATCCGGTAACAGCGGAAAAGGTACAACGGCTTCGGGAATGCCCGGTAAGATAGCAGATAAAACACTCTCCTTCTCACTCCCCATATCAAGTGACCTTTCATCGGAATAGCCACTTTCGAGGCTTGAGGTTGCCGTATTGCCATACGCTGTTACGCTAAGATAATAAGTTGCCTGATGAAGTGCAGACACTGCGATGTTATAAATCACACCATTGGTTAATCCACTGAGGCTATAATTGGTCACCGTCCCCACATCAATCTGATTTTCATTGTGGTCGTTCACACCATAATAAAGCCGATACCCTGTTGCCGATGCCACTGAACCCCAGTAGACATCCAAAGTCTGGCTTTTTGATGGTATTACGTTGCTGATTGTTGGTGCCGCAGGGATAATATTCGGTGGTGTAAGCCCACTAATCGTATAACTCGTTACATCGCTGCCCACATCGATAGGCGAAAACAAGGTGCCCACAGACGCGTCTTCGCCTTTATAAGGCGGGCCAGACTGATCGGAATCGTAGTACAGCTTGTAACCCCCGGGACTTGTAGTATGAGTGACCCGGTATGACTCATTAGCTGACCAGGTAACAGAAATGGCAGGAGTACCCACATTAGCTAAAACATCACTGACGGCAACATTCTGAACTTTGAAAGGAAACACATCAGCATAATCGCCACCGTAAGCCCCCATGTCTGCGGTGCTGCTATCAATAATATCCGTGCCACTCCCTTCATCAATGCAAGGTGAGTTTTCTTTTAAATGGAAATCATTGAGGCTGATGTTCACAAAAAGAGGGTTTCTATTGATAATGACTTGAGTACCTGTCACCCCGTTATCATTATTATCATTGAAACAGTTGTAACTCACCGCTTCCGTCAAGGTATTAGGAGAAATAGCAACATTATTGTTGTTAAAAATATTATTCGTAATTTCTGTGGTTTCACCACCCTGGTCAACGGCCCTATTGTTATCATAAAAGGTGTTGTTGATGATATTAGCATCGGTGAATGCGTCACTGCTGATGGCATCGCCGTTATTCCCCAGACGAAAGATATTGCTGGCAATAATGACACCGCTGCTGTTGATTAAAACAATACCTCGGTTTCCAGTTCTGAACGTGAAGTTACGCACGGTAACGTTGCTGCTGGCATTGGATATCGAAAGAATCGGCTTACTCCTATCCTTCGCATCCAAAAAAGTGGCGGCGGTCTCATCACCTACAATAACAATCGTGGCTGCACCACTGAGCACAAGGTTTTCACTATATTCTCCGCGCGCCACGTTGATGGTATCACCAAGTATAGAGTTATTTTCAAGGGCAGTGATCGCAGCCTGAATGGTGCGATATTTATCGCTAGGGACGCTCACTGCCCAACAGTGCGAGACAAATGTCATCACCAAAGCAACAGAGAGGAAAAAAGAACGTATATACACCATATAAATCATCCCTAAATATAAAGTAAGTGTAAACGCATGAGTATACACTGATGTCATTGAGTTACATGCCTCTTCACTTGACTCAGCCAGTTCGATTTTTATCAGCATTTAGCGACTATAATGGACATTATTCCGCTCAAATCATGGTCTGGCTGAGTTAAATACAGAGGCATGTTAAATTAAACTAAAACTCCCGTTCACCGGTCAACCTACGCTATACCACGATTTATTAGCTTCAAAAAAACGCCCAGGAAAAATGAGGGCGTGGAGCAATGTGTAAAACCCTGGTTTTAGTGGCGTGCGAAAGCAAGGAAAGCCAAGCGGGTCGTATTACCATGAAAGCGGTCGTTCCAAGTCTGTCGGTTTATTCGCTGTATGGCGCTGATAGTGGTAATAACATGAACGACTGACACCCAAAACCTGACATTGCAGGCTGATAGACCCGATATTCTTATGCCGGGTGATAAACGCGTATTTCACGTCGTTTCGGCTGCAAAGAATACCGTTGCTTTTTTTAAGAGGCTGTAAATTAAATTGTGTAACTGCACATTGTTCAATACCCTTGATAATAAAGGAACAGAACCATGCGCAAAAGCAACAAGCACCCTACTGCACTTGAGCAGCACATCAAAAACCTTGGTAGTAACATCAAGACAGCGGAGGAGCTGGAAGATCTCACCCGGCTGTTACGCAAAACAACACTGGAAGCCATGCTGGAAGGTGAGCTGGAAGACCATCTGGGTTATCCCAAACATGCCCAGAAGGGCCATCACAGCGGCAACAGTCGCAATGGTTTCAGCAGTAAGACCCTGAAGGGTGAGCATGGCGAAATGGCCATTAATATCCCCCGTGACCGTAACGGCGAATTTGAGCCGCAGGTTATTCCCAAGAGCCAAACCCGCTTGCCCCCGTTCAACGACAAGATTCTAGCTCTGTACAGTCGCGGCATGAGCACTCGGGATATCGTCGCAACCTTGCATGAGCTGTATGACGTGGAGGTCTCTCCGACGCTGATTTCGCGGGTCACCGACCACGTCCTGGAGCAGGTACAGGAATGGCAATCACGGCCATTGGATGAGGTTTATCCCATCGTCTATCTGGACTGCATTGTCGTCAAAATTCGCCAGGACAAACGCGTTATCAACAAAGCGATTTACCTCGCCCTCGGCATTAACCTGGAAGGCCACAAAGAACTGTTGGGTTTGTGGATCAGCGAAAACGAAGGTGCCAAATTCTGGTTATCCGTGTTGACCGAATTACAGCAGCGCGGCCTCAAAGATATCTTCATCGCCGCCGTCGATGGCCTGAGCGGCTTTCCTGAAGCCATCAATACTGTCTATCCGAAAACTAAAATCCAACTGTGTATCGTGCATATGGTGCGCAACTCGCTGCGGTTTGTTTCCTGGAAAGAGCGCAAGGCCGTCGCAGCTGATTTGAAAAAGATTTATCAATCATTGACGGTCGAAGAAGCCGAACGAGAACGGGATGCCTTTGCGCAACGCTGGGATGAGAAGTTTCCCACCATCAGCCAATCTTGGCGCAAACACTGGCCCAACCTGATCACACTATTTGAATACCCAGATGACATCCGTAAAGTGATCTACACCACCAACGCTATCGAATCACTCAACAGCGTAATCCGAAAGGCGATCAAGAACCGAAAAATTTTCCCCACAGATCAATCGGCCACGAAAGTCATCTACCTGGCGATTCAGGCGGCCTCTAAAAAATGGACCATGCCCATTCACCATTGGAAAAATGCCTTAAATCGATTTATGATTGAGTTTCCGGACAGAATGCCGGAACAGTTTTAATCTGGGCAGTTACACAGAATTATTTACAGGCTCGAGTACAAAGCCGGTTACGTCCTCCAACATAAAGAATACTGCGTCCATCAAGGTCTATTTTTTTCTGACAAGCATTATTTTTTCCACGGAAACCTTGCTGAATAGACAGCGTATTTTCCAGTGCAATTTCCAGCGCACTTTGCTCAGCGCTTCGCATCAGTAACTGGCTTTCAATATGCATATTTTTGGTATGAGCCGTCTCTGCAAATCTCTTTTGCTTTGCTGCGTTTTCTTCGGCCCGGTCAGCACGTATATTTGCACTGTTGAGTTTACAGGCATAAGCCTCTACCTGTGAACGCAAGTGACGTATCATGTCACCATTTTCCAATAACGTAATTTTTGCCTTTGCCTCCAGGAGTTGCTTTTCACTTTGTAACACCTTGTTCAGGCGTTTATTCAGTGCTTCAATCATTTCATCTTTTTGACGTGTCCGGTTTAGCAGTGCCATGCGGGATTGGGTCACTTCTTTTTTCAGTCTGGGCAGGCGTTGTCGCAACTGGGTTAGTGCCTGCATATCGATGCGAACAGAGCTGCCGGACAGGTGAGAGAGCATGTGTACTTCACCATACACCTCGAAGAGTAATGTTTCGGAAGTTTGAG
>JAKIUF010000015.1 GCA_021647705.1 Gammaproteobacteria bacterium
TCCGCCCCCTCATTCCCGGCGTAACCCCGCCGTTCCAGCTACCCCCCCCCCAGCCAGCAAACCCAGGTTGGAAGCCCATGAAAACGGCAAACAACCCAGCCCCAGCGGTACCGAATTACCTGATATAGACGATAACGAAAACATACTGGGGGAAACACAACCTGCCCCCTCCACCCCTCCCCTGTACAATCGCCGAAAAGGCGATAACAGCATTCTGCCACCACTCAAAGTCATTTCACTGGCTGTGCTTGTCACCGTCATCACCTTCACCCTGCTGATGCTGATTTTCAAATAAGCCTCCCGACTTAAATTGTGAATTAAGCGCTGAAAACACGCTGCTTTTAAGAACCACCGAGTATTTAACGCAGAGAGCACAGAGTATTTAGTGTTTTTCTCTGCGTCCTTTGCGTCTCTGCGATCTCTGCGTTGATAACACCTCACCGGTCAATGCCACGAGTGGATCCTGCTTACAGGCCTTAGGTTTAACCTAAATTAATCAGTCATTCGCCTCACGTAGAGCCATCCGCGCTTTACAATTTTTGGTACACTGGCGCGATCGGCTAACAGTAAAAGCCAACATGAGTCACACGCGGTAGAGGAACCCGACGATGGAACTATTATCAAAATTATTAAAAATCATGGTGGCAAAAGACGCCTCAGATCTGTTTTTATGCACCGCCTCCCCTCCCGCATTCCGCATCAACGGCTCACTGCAAACCTATGCCATAGAACCGCTGAACGCAGGTACCACAGAAAAAATGGCTCAACTGGTGATGCGCCCGGAACACGTTGCCGCCTTCAAAGAAGATCTCGAAATCAGCCTGGGTTACACCGTGCCGGGTATTGGCCGCTTTCGTTTCAATGTATTTCACCAACGCGGCGAAGTCAGCCTGGTCATTCGTCTGGTACCACTGCAAGTGCCAGGATTTGAGACCCTGGGCATTCCCGAATTGCTCAAAGATATCACCATGCTCAAACGCGGACTGATACTGGTCGTGGGGCCCTCCGGAGCAGGCAAATCCACTACACTGGCGGCAATGATCGACCATCGTAATATCAATACCACCAGTCACATCATCACCGTAGAAGACCCCATCGAATACATTCTGAGTGCCAAACAATCCGTGATTAATCAACGCGAAATCGGCGTTGACACCCATTCCTACCACAAAGCACTGATCAATGCCCTGCGTCAGTCACCGGACATGCTGATGATCGGTGAAATTCGTGAGCATGAAATCATGGAAGACGTATTGGAGTTTTCTGATACCGGCCACCTCTGCCTTGCCACCCTGCACGCCAACAACGCCAGTCAGGTATTCGAGCGTATTGTGCATATGTTCCCGCAGGAAAAACGCGAGTTGCTGCGCTATTCACTGTCACAAAATATCAAGGCAGTCGTATCACAAGTCCTGGTACCCACCCGGGACGGTGGCCGCACCGTGGCGGTGGAACTGCTCATCGCCACATCCCGGGTACGCGACCTCATTCGCCGTGGTGACTTTACCGAACTGGCCGAAGTGATGGAAAAAGATACCAACTCCGGCATGTGTACCATGGATCAATCGTTGTACCTGCTGTACGCCGACGGTAGAATCAGTGAAGAAACCGCCCTGACTTACGCCGAGTCTCGCAGCAACATGCGTCTGCAAATGCGTTTGTCAGGAGTATCGCCCCACACTTCTGTCGATACAGATATCAATTCCTAGGAAGCCCTCCGAGAATACAAAGCCTGTCTCAAAATGGCTTTCCCTCGCGACGACCCTACATTCTCGGACAGGCTCCTGGTTAAACTATTCACTGCGCCACTGGCGCATGACAAAACAAAGGAAAAACATGACTACAACACAAATTCCCCTTGTCATTGAGCCCGAGCAATTACAAGCACTACTCAACACACCTGACCTGCTGATCGTAGATCTCTGCAAACCCTCAACCTACGCCAGAGCCCACGTACCTGGCGCAATTCACCTGGGCTACGCAGACATTATTGCCATAAAAAAACCAGCAATGGGTCTGCTGCCTGATGCCACCACTCTGAGCCAAACGTTTTCCAATATCGGTCTCACTCCCGAAACCCATGTCGTCGCCTACGACGATGAAGGCGGTGGTCGTGCAGCCCGACTGCTATGGACACTGGATGCCATCGGTCATAAAAAATCCTCACTGCTCAACGGCGGTATCGGTGCCTGGTTCAATGAAGGCCACCGTACAGAAGACACACCGGTACAAGCCACACCCAGTAAATACCAGGCAACGATCGTAGGCACCGTTGTTGCAGACCAGCAATTTATTCATGAACACCTTGATGATGACAACGTTATGCTGCTGGATTCCCGCTCCCCGGAAGAATATCGCGGTGAAAAAAAATTCGCCGAACACGCCGGACATATCCCCGGAGCCGTAAACCTGAACTGGCTTGAAATAATGGACCAATCACGCAACATGCGGCTCAAACCGGAAGCTGAATTACGTGCAATGATGGAAGAACGGGGTTTGACGAAAGACAAAACCATCGTCACCTACTGTCAAACTCATCACCGTTCCGCGCTCACGTATTTTGCATTGAAGGTGTTAGGTTACTCCAAAATAAAAGGATATCCAGGCTCCTGGTCCGACTGGGGAAATAGTGAAGATGTGCCAACAGAAACCGGGTAACCGAATATACCCTTGCTGTCTTTTTCAGACTCGGGGTGTTCGTCGCAAGTAAAATACAGCGCGTAGCTAAGTATGTTGTAGTGACACTGACAAGTGGCGTGTTATAAACGCAGAGATCGCAGAGGCGCGGAGGATGCAGAGAAAACCACTAAAAACGCTGTGTCTCTGCGACCTCTCCGTGACATTTCGTTTAGTGCTGTTAGTTATGTGCAGCTTAAACAAAAGGAGACGCTGCTCAATGTCATTAAGTTAACAAAGTCGTAGGTTGGTGGTGAGCTTGCGAACCCCAACATCAGCGACTTTGTTGGGATTCGCAAGCTCACCACCAACCTACAACAAGCAGAAATTTTGGCTTAACTTAATGACATATGAATATCAATATTTTCCTCTACATTGAGCAATGAACTTTTAGGGACATCAGCTGATCAGTAATTATTAATTTGATCATAATGACTGCATATACGTTTAACATGTTTAGCATGAGTCGCGCTTTATTAGACCCAGATTTTTAAGAAAAAAACTTCATTTTCGAAAAACATAACACATCAAATATCCTCTAACGACTGCCTCCCTTTGATGTGCAGAATCACGCTTTGCACAAACAAAATATCGTCATTGCCCTCTTTGTGATCGACAATGACCTCCTCCGTACAACTCAATTCAATCGGAGAAGGTCAGTTGCGATATATTCATCTACCAAAGTAAAAGAGCATCACCATGTTGTGGCATGCTGCATGTACTGAGTTACAGGTTCAGGATAAAGTCAACCAGCGCTTCAATATTTATATCTGATACCTGCGGTGAATATGGAGGCATTGATGCACTGCCCCAGTTACCGCTGCCACCATTTTTAACTTTTTCAATTAACATCGCCTTTGCATCAGCGTCACCTCTGTATCTGTTGGCAACATCTTTCCATGTCGGCGCTAAAATTGCAGTTTCAATGCCGTGGCATAACAAGCATCCACTCCTCTCTGCCAGGGCAAGATCACCGATAACAGGATCAATAGCCACAGCCACTGTCTTTACACGATCGATATCACCTCCTAAACCCGCCGCAGTAACACGGACAGGAACGGTGATCAAACCACCATTCAACAAGCCGGCAGCTGCCAGGGCATCCACCGTAATAGTGCGACTTGCGCCACCATCCAGTGTACCCAATATCCAGAAAGCTTCCTGGCCACCTATACAGGCTGCCCCACAACCCGTCGCATCGGGTTCGGCATCATTTTCAGCGTCAAATTGAAGCTCAAACGGTACACGAAGCAACACGCTGACATCATTGACGGGCACAGTGGATACATTGCTAATGATAAGTTCGTAACGCAGCCGCTTACCCGCCTCGACTGACTCGGCGGCGGTGTTGATAGCGAGCATAATAGGAAAGGCTTCTTCGACGACGGTGACGACTTGCTCGGCGCTGGCATCAAAAGTTACATTTCCGTCATGGCGTAACTCTGCGCGGGTGACGAGGATCTGGCCAGCAATGGCAGTCGCACTTACGGTAGCATCAATGGTACGCCAAAAGGTCTTACCCTCGGCAAGGCTGCTTAGCCCCCAAACAACGTCGCCAGTAACGGCGTCCTCGGTGCCGCTATCGCTGATGTTGTCCACGCTAATACCTGCGGGCAAAATAGCACGCAATTCCAAGTTATTAAGCATCGCATTATCGATATTGCCAACACCAACAGTGAAAGTCAGGCTGTCACCCGGCATGAGCGGATCCACCGAGACACTCATCGCCAGCTGAGACTTGGGATTGTTGTCCACCACCACCGCTCTGGACACACTGACGATGTCGGTGATGCTGGAAGAGGTGACCCGTACAGGCACAACGATCTGGACATCTGTGTTCACACCCGAGAGAACCTGTGCATTGATAGTGATGGTACGACTCTCACCACCCGCCAGCGCACCCAATGCCCAGGAAGCTTCCACACCATCAGTGCATGTTGTTTCACAACCTTCTGCATTTGGTTCAGCATCATTTTCAGCATCAAACTGAAGTTCCGCAGGTACCGTATACATCACGGAGACATCATCTATCGACTGTGCGGATACATTACTCACCGTCATTGTATAAAGCCCTCTCCCGTCTGAGCTCACTGGCCCATTAACAGAAACATCAAGTAAAAGGGGTGACTTGACTGCCAACGATAATGAGGTTTGTACTTCATTGACGCTATCTTGAACTGTCAGCTGCGCAGTGAAATCTCCATTTGAAGCATAAATATGCTCCTGAGATGCAATGTTGACACAGTCATCAATAGTGTAATCATCTGATCCATCATTGTTAACATCAAGCGTACAGGTCAGCGTATCACCCTCTGGATCGCTGACCTGCCAATAAAAGGTAGTTGCCACTGTTGAATAGGCCGGGTCTGGGTCAACAGTGAATTGACTGATGGCCGGTGATGCCGATGACACCGTCAGATTAATTGATGATTGCACTGGAGAATTTATACCATCGTCAACAGTCAGTTGGATCTGATAAACATCCGCCTGTGTATAGATATGTGCTTGTGAAGAATTATTGGCACAATCGTCGATAGTGTAGTCATCCGTACCATCGGTATCGATATCTAGTTTACACGTTAGCGTGTCGCCATTGGCATCGCTGACATCCCAACTGAAGGTTATGGGTTTGCTGGTTTCTGCTGTCTCGGGAGTGGCAGAAAAATGAGCAATTTCCGGTGCATCACCCAAATCAATAACCGTCACGCTCACACTCTGCTGTACCTGTGCATTAATACCATCCACAATGGTCAGACGTATCTGATAATCGCCTGCCTGCGTATAGGTATGTATTTTCGAGGTATTGTTGACGCAATCATCAATGGTGTAGTCATCTGAACCATCAGCATCAACGTCCAGATTACAAATTAGTGTATCGCCTTCTGCATCAGCAATATCCCAGCTAACAGTAACGGGCATGTCGGCACCCACGCTAGCGGGAGTTACCGTTACATTGTTGATAACCGGTGCGGCATTAACAGTAATGGTGATTGTATCAGTATCTGTCGCTCCACCACTGTCCGTAGCTTCAAGCGTAATGGTATGACTACCTACGGAAAGTATAGAGGAAACATCTGTACCGGTGCCTAGTTGACCATCGGCATGAGAAGACCAGTCAAAACTGGTTCCTGTCAATGTGCCGTCTTCCTCATCCGAGCCAGCACCGATGAAAGAAATATCGCTGCCCTCTGGATAAGTGCCTCCATTCGTCGGACTGCTGATAGCTACGGTAGGTGCCGAGTTGAGCGTGTCACCTCCACCGGAACCTCCCCCTCCTCCACAAGCCCCCAATAGCAACGAGAAAAAAATAACAACACTCTGAATAATCCATTTCACTGGCAACATGACATCCTCCAATCCGTGGTTTTACGTCTGCTATTGTTTAACTATCCGAGCTAAACCTATTTCCGTCATTAATGAGTGCATCAAGCAAAATCATTGTATCGTGCATACCCTTGCAGCAAATACATCCACTCCCGGTTAGGGTATCGATTAAATTACATTTTGTTAATGAGGAAAAACCCTTGATTCCTCATTGAAACTTATTAGTCTTCTTTAAAATTAAAACAACCGCCTTTAGGTGGTCAGGTTTATTGACGGTACTTTTAGCCATCATTTAAAGAGATGCACGGTCATAGAATATCGTTATGGAAGTCATATCGTTTTTTAAGACTCAGCATCATTTTATATTTATCAAAAAATATCGATACCCGGTTTTGAAGGGAAATGTGGACATAGAGATCCCGGGGCTGACACGTCAGACTTGTAATGCCGTTGAAATTGAAATATTGAAAAATATAGTGAGCAAGACCATGCTCACTTGTTGATGTCAGCACCGATGAATATCGGTAGAGGAAGGTACTTTTCTGTTACTTCAGGAAATTTAACAGAAGAGATGATCAAAGCAAGATTACTTAAATCATCTCTTCTGGCACTAAAAGGAATACGGACACAATACTTAATTGAATTAAATATTGTGTCCCCTTATTGAAAATATAACTAGCTTGACACGTAGGAAACGATATCCCGCAGAGATAATTCGTGATCAGATGATACGATATCAATGCTAGGTTCCCAACAGCCTGCATTGATATAAGAGTTTTCACAGTGTGTAAGCATAGCGCCAAAAACTTCCATTAATATTGCGCTACCAACACGACCAAGCCCCTCACTAAACCTCGATTCTCGCAATATATAGAAAAACAGTGGCGTCTGTTTTTTTAGCTCTGCTCTAAGCTTACCCGGCATATCACTGAAACCATCGATTTTTGATAACCCTAAATTTAAATCAGTAGGGATATCATACCCACACTCAGCCAGCGCTTCTGCAACATCCTGCCCTGACGGTAAGCCCAGGCTTCTGCCCCGCAACAGATTTCTGAAAGATAATGAGCGCTTGTTAGGATCAGGCTCGCTATCACGCATAAAGGGTAAATCATTGAGTTCTTTAGTAATCAGCTCATCAATTCCCTTGCTTTTTGCATACGGTGTTTTATCGACATCTAACAAAAAGCGCCAATCTACCGTAAGTTTTTCAGGGACCGCACTAAACCCTAATGTGCCAAAATCCTCATCGAATAAACCGATTTTTTTACATTTACTATTGACAGGATATTCAGGCCTAACCATCGAGTGGCCAAACCGGAATGCAGCAACACTGAACTCTACCGGCATGATGAGTTTACCGCACTCATTCGTGCATAATTTGAACGGGTAATTATGACGATACAAATTTTCCAGTGCAAAGTTATAGATCACTGGATCACAAATGCGTTTCAGAAAATCATGCAAAACGATATACTGATAATGGTAACGTGCTTCAGTTTGGGCTTCTTCAAAACCCAGCCCTGAATCAATCAGCTTGTTATGGAAGCGGATAAAGAGCAACTGTATCTGAGAGATAAACAAGTTTTCATCATTACGCGGATCCCCGATAAGTGCAGTTCCGTCTTTTGCACGAGCCAAGTCATTGGGGTTGGTAGCGTTGCCGGTTAATAACTTGCCGCTGTGCCCATCATACAAATGCGGCGAAGCTTCCGGGCCAAAACCGTATACGCAATCCAGGTCAAGACTGGCAGAACGAAGATTAGGTAGTTTTTCAACCTTCTGCACCTGATCGCTTTCTAGGCAGGACGTGACATCCAGAGTAACATCATGATCTACAAACTGGGAAAAAAATATATATGCCGCAGGAATATTACTGTCCGGGCTATTTTTGTCAGCATCCATCATACCGCCAGGGCTGCCAAGCGCTTCCATAAGTTTTTTAGAAGTGAAGAGTGGATCCAACTCCGGGAACATTCTCCCAAAAGTACCCAACCCCATATGACTACAACCGCGTGCAGTTGAAGTACCGTGATGACAAACAGATGATTTCATAACTATCTCCCTATAACATAGTAAAAGTGCCAGAAAATCCGTTATGTCTTCCCTGGCTATTGGTTACATCAGTACGTGTAATTAAAACAAATAAAAACAACCATAAATTTTTACCTCCTTGAATATCTTCTGAGTCCATTCAGTCATTCACATTATTTTTAATGTAAAACTTTTTTCGACAACTAACTGATTCCCCTTCCGAAAGGCAATAGACAGCACACATTGCACATTTAACTTACAAGTAAATCCATTATCAGGAACACACGAATCAATTTATCCGTATCCAGCGTATATTCACCATTATCACAGATGGTGACTTACGATATTTCATACCATTAACACTTATTTATGAAATTTAAAATACGGTGAGACTACGACATTTTTATTTCTGAATTATCCGTTCGACAGAACAGAGAATAATATCTTCAGACATGTCTTTTTTATAATTTTTTCTAAACACCCGGCGCATATATAACGCATATCAAAATATATGTAATGAGCAATATTACCATTTGTTAAATCAACAAGATTAGATTCGATAGTTTTCAAGCTATCGATCCCTCTTCATTATTTTTTTGCAGAACCCGGGGTTGACAAAAAAGATGATACAAAAAGTATCTTTAGCACTACGTTAAACCAAAAAAAATGGTAACTTTAAAAAAGAAAATCAAACGGGTCGTTAGCCAACATCATTAAGTCCACAAATCCGTAGGTTGGTGGTGAGCTTGCGAACCCCAACATCATTGGCTTCGTTGGGGTTCGCAAGCTCACCACCAACCTACACCAAACAGGATTTTTATTAACTTCTAACCGTCTATCAGCTTTAGCTAAAGGCTGTTGATTTCTATATGACCCCTGATCATTACTTGGTTTTTTGTATTATTTCAGGGAAAAAATTAACTCTCTGCTGGATCAGATCGATTAAAACAATAAAAATAGAAAGCCTGTAAGTCGGATTCCAGGGTTTATCAATATCAAGTCAATTTTGCTTATCCCTGGACGGAATTACCAGAAAGTATCAATGGACATTTTGCGAAGAAAGACGAGATGATAGAAAATCTGAGAGCTGAATTTATTATGCATAGCCAAAGACCTTCTAAAAATCGAGAGAGGTGAATTAATAAAAAACTCAACCACTGGTTAAGTTCAAAAAATGAAAATTTGATTTGGTTTGCAAGTGAAATAATTAGCTGTTTCAAAATACCAGAACTGGAAAATGCATTTTGTCTATTATTACCAGAAAATAATCTTGGTAAACTGAAAGAATACCCATTAAATTATATATGGCATATTCTCACTTAACCACTATAGAATCACTTTCCAATTTTCTCATGAAAACAAACAATGAGGAAAATCAAATTTGGGTACTATTCGTATACAAACAAATACCATATGATGATGAAAATATTTCGGATGATAAACGAAAATAAACAATCAACAACTTTTTCCAAAGTTGACATTAGTGATAAATCTCGAAGTGAGGCTACTAATATTATGGATCAGATAAGAATAAGGGATGAGAATGAACAAGGAGCCAAATCCTGACAACTCCCACAAAACCAGATTCTACTCATGTAGACAAGGAGTCAAAGCTCTTTCATGCAGTGATAATTTACGTTAACGAGGCTACTCATAGCCTCACTCACGCTATGGCTAGCAACTTCACCCTTAGGAAACGCGCAATCCCTGACTATTCAGATGCTGTTTCCCAGCGCTACCAAGGCATACGGACACAATACTGAATTTAATTAAGAATTTGTATCCTCTTATTTTATATTTTCTTACCGGAATAATGAAATCCCAAGAACTCGCGATAATACAAAATTTCATATTTTCAGCTATAGGAATATGACGACAACTGATTAGAGTATTTATAATGAAACTTTTTGCAATGGTAAATATTTTTCGTTTAACACTGCTCATCATGTGCGGTTTTAATTTTGGCATAGCCCATGCGGATGTTTCAAAAAAATCGGGACTGAATTTACCTTTAAGCAGTGAATGGGGTGAGCCTGTATTTAACCAGCACACAATCCTTGATGAAGTTAACGAATGGCGGTGGCGCTATACACGGAAAAATTCCACATTAATCATAATTCAGGCTGAATGTGAAAAATGTAAGCCTATTACACAACAAGAAGTGGATGAGTATAATAGTCGAGCAGCTCAAACCACAGGAAAAAACAGTGCCCTTCTGCTTAATTATAGAGGAATTCCGGCCATGCTAAGGATTCACGCCAGTCATAAAAATGTAAATCTTCGTATATTTCAGATTAATACCAATGGTTTTTATTACAAAATACAACTGGGTGTAAATAGCTCGGCAACCCAAGACTTCAGCTTTAAGTTAGAAAATGAATTTATGGAAATGGTTAATGGATTTGTGCCGCAACCCCTTATTTCCCATTGATTTATTATTCAGATACACTTCCAATAACTCCTTGTTCTGGCCTATAGAAAAACGGGTATTGTGTCCTCTTATTTTTTCTTCACTTAAATAATCCTATGAACATCTGAAAGACTATTTCTAGTGCCGAGTATTCTACAACTTTCTTACTTGTTTATTTTTCTTGGTTGCGGAATACTTCTTCAAACTCATTCTTGTCAAAAAATACACCATTACATTCATTACATATATCAATTTCAACACCTTTGATACTATATGCTTTTAGCTCTATTTCTCTATGCTTCGAACATAACCTTTTAGTATCGAATTCAACTCCACCCTCTTTCAATACTGGAAGATCGTTCATTGACAGAGGCATAGAATGCTCTCGAAGAATTCTTTCAATCTGATTTCCAGGAACCCATACCCCATTGCAATTATCACAAGAAAACACCTCATACATTTGGATTTTGTTTTCTTTCAACCTACTTTCGCAATTTGGATAATTCACTGTTCTAAAAACCCTTTTTCTTGCAACAATTCAATATACATAATCACTAATTATGGAGCTAAATAAAATTGGTATATTACATAATTACGAACTTCCTATTTCTGCATAATAAAATGGACCTTGCTTGGCCGCACCCCCGTATTTCTGGGTTGGTTGAGCACTTACGTATATTAAGGCAGTGAAAAAAAGTCCGCTTACCTAGGTAAGCGGACTTCCCGCTTCAAACAAATATCTACAGACAACAAGCTGTGGAAATACGAAAAACTTCTATTACATTAGCCGACGTCGCCCTGCAATACCAATTAACCCCAAGGCCAGCAGCGCAAGAGTAGTAGGCTCAGGCACGCTGGTCGCGGGATTCTGGATAATGGCGTTAGTAAGATTATCTATCGCAAGCGGATTACCAAAACCATCACCCAGCGCAAAAACCGTCGCAAAAAATACGGTAGTACTGGAACCAACTGCAAGAGTATCGACCTTGAACTCAAGCGTTGCCAATGTGAAAGAGTCTAATTGTATATCATCCAGATACGGTCCAATACAAAAAACACACGAGGTGGCATCTGTTTCCAGAAAGCTAATTTCGGCGAGATTCACTATACCACCACCAAGATTCCCCGAACTAAAGTCACCAGCTTCAAATAAGTTAATATCGCCAAGTGATGTTCCTATGCTGTAACCCTGAAAAGATAGGGCATTGGAGTCAAACCCAATATCGATATCAAAATCTCCCAGAGAATTCGGGCCACCGGCACTTAGCCCGCTAATGACCAAATTTAGACTGATATTATCGGTGGGAACTGCCGTCTGTACTGTCGGTTGAAGGCTTAACATGACTGCCGATGTTGGCATTGCAGCCAGAACCAGCATAGTTGCACTAAAAATTCCTATCAGTAATTTTCTTAAACTGTTTTCCATTAGTTTATCCTTTTCTTTCTCATACACTCTAAAGAGTATTGTTTTATCAAGAACCGTTATTGAATTGCGCATCGTGAATGGGTGCATTGCAGCACACATTGGCGAGAATCATTGGCATTGATAATACCGTTGCCGTCAGAGTCTCGCGGGTCGTCAAACCCAGAAGCTGGGGTATTACGCGCTGCCATAATTAAATCGATATCATTTCGGTCGACGTCATTATCGCTGTCGATATCGCAACGTACTATTGTGATTGAGGTCCATTCACTTGTGGCCGTATCCGAAAAGCCACCTACGCTGGCGATAATCGTATCCATACCCACGTTAGTACCGATATAGCAAAACTCACTGTTACCACTGGTATTTGTGAAGACAAATCCAGAACTCGGGTTTACTCCGGTGACATCGAAGTCAACACGAATTCCTGACAAGGGCACGGTATCTTGATCGGTTGCTGTAGCAATGACACAATGCTCAGTGTTGACCGGGTTGGTCGCCGTCGTCGGCGTCAATATCAAATCAGTCAATTCCGCCACGTCAGCCAGCGCCAGACCTCCGGGATAACCATAAGAGTCAAAACTGGCAAAACCATAGACAGTGACACCAAACGGTATTGGTGCGTTTAAGGTATGACTGCCGAGCAGTATCGGTACCTGGGCACCGGAAAAGCCACTGCTGCCGATAGGAACAAAATCAGCTGCTGGAATCACAATACCATCCAGCGTGATACTACCGACTGCTGCGTTCGATGCTACCACGTTGATAAAATTTGCGGTAAAACCGCTAGCTGGTGTCGTAATCGTGTAGCCTGCAAGAAACTGCTCAAAGGGCGGGACTACAACCTTAAAAGGATCTGAAGTAACGTTATCGAAAGAGGAGCTGTTGGAATATTGACTCACCAGCGCTGGTGCATCGGTGTTAATCGTCGCTGGATTCGTCAGAATGGTTTCATAGATACCCCCACGATTAAGGGTTGCGACAACGACACCGTCAATGGAAACCGTTGTCACATCCTGAGATGCCAATACCCGGAAAGTGTCTCCACCCGTCCGAGTCGCCAGTGGCATTGTCACGAATGATTGCCCCCATGTGCTTGCAGGTGGTAATTGTTCGACAATGTGATCGCAAGCAAAAAAACCTTGGGGAATATTGGCGCACTGATGCCCTCCGAAAACAGCAATCGGTAGATTCGATTCAATGATTGACCCACTCAAGTCGGCAGGTGCAGGCAGGCTGTTGCGCAACTGATAAGTCTGTCCCTGATTCATATTGATCGTGTACGGAATGCCTGCCAATCGACTACCAGTGGTAACAGTCGGTGTAATGGTCACACTGGTATTATCCTGAGCCGCTACGATGCCAAACTGTGTGGCATTAACAATATTTACATTTTTATAGCCCTGATTAATATATTCGGTACCCAGGATATCAGTTGGTAATCCCAGGAATGCATCGGTTGTAAATTCCACCTGATTGAGGCCATACACCGTCACTTCATCCTCTGCGGTAACATGCACTCCCTTATCCCCAACTGTATCTACTCTCGTTACTGAGACAGTATTGGGAAGTGTTACCGTCGTTACAGTTCCGGGGATAACTGTGTAGGGAGTAGAAAAAGACAATCCAGGGATTTCCACGATACCCGTAGTCGCAATGTCACCAGTGATAAACAGGGTGGCATTTGGAGTCCCCAGATTGCCATTAAACATCAACCAGAAATCAGTGCCTTTGCTATCAGGCAAAGCCATCGCTTGTCCAGCGCTCAACACTGACACGCCAAAAAAACCAGTTGCAAACCAAGCTGTCTGAAAGACAAGCCTAATGGCCTTACGGGCAAGATAGCAGGATTTTGTTATACATTTATTAATACTAAGTAGTGTGAACATTTTCTTTCTTCCTCCTGAAGATATCCTTGAAAACACAGTAAAATAATATTTTTCGCACGATTGCGACAACATTAAGGGTACATATTGAAACGAAATGGAACCCGAAAATAATTGAGATAACGTTTCCCAATGTTTCGTTAAGTTACATTCAGATGACCAGCTGAACCTTTTACGATTGAACTCCGATAAGGAAGAGTTATGCCCATGGTAGTAGTTGGTCGGTTTGACAATAATTACAGGCCACAAAGGAATCGAATCTTCAATAATTAATTTTTCTATTTTTCGATTCCTGTAAGTGCCGAATGTACTCTAGGCAAAAGGCGTGCCATATATTCAACTTGTTGAATAAAAAGAAAATTTTTACATTACCGTTTATATTAAATAATGTATGTAAAATATTCCGACATAATACAAAGGAGAAATAAATGCTTTTGGTTCACAATCAAAAATGATGGATAAAACATATTTGGATGAAAATTGCTATCGATTAACACCCCTTTCAGTTAGTGATACGACCACCAACTACTCAGCCGATAGCTAATGAAAAAATAATCTTTTTTATAACTCGCGCCTTCGGAAAAGATGACGGTGTATTACTTAGGTTCGTTAACGATTTATTTTACGCTCGCCATAAACCTTCGTGCAATGAAAACCACTTCCACAAACAAAATGATATGTGATCATGTTAATAGCCTGTCAGTTTACAAAGGAATGAAAATTAAATAACTTATACAATTGGCATCCCTGCTTTAGCCCATTTTTACCTAAAATCACCTATTTTTGTGTGGCACCCGTTCCTCAATTAGAACAAACGAACACGGACTAAATCAGACGACTGCATGGATCCAGGAGGTACTAACTTATGGGCGGGCGAAGATAAAACAATGCAGGAGAAATTATCGAGAGCGATTCAGGAAACAAAGCCGATCGTCACTTGTATAAATTATATAATTTCCGTTCCTGATATGTTTTCAACTTGCCGTAATAAAACGCGATTGAAACCAGAGTATGGATGGATAAGCGGCAATCCATATCCAGAAAAACCGATTCAGGCCAAACAGGCAAGCATTTGCGAAATGAAAAACTGCGGCAATAATCAATGCGATAATCAAGCTAATACGTGATAACAATAACAACGGGAAAATCAATTCAAAAATCATCACTCCCCAGGCCATCACAAAAAGCACACGGGGTGATTTCGACCATTGCCGTAAAGATTCACTGGCGGGATAGACTGAAAACTGAAACACATCGCACAAGGCCCGGCCACTTCGCCATTCCGGGTTTACTACCTTTACCCAGCCTGAAAAAAAATACGAAAAAACCAACTGTATGGCGAGATAACCAAAAGCGATTTCCTGCCAACGTTGTGCGGGGGCAAGATACACCAGACACAGGCAGAACAGGATTAACAAACTCATGCGATCAGAGCCGCCATTATACGGACCCTGAAAACGATGCAGTAATGCCAGACCCAATAAAAACAACAAAATGGCAACCCAGGCGGTTTGAAAACCGATTATCAGCAACACAGCCAAAATAAAACGCGGTATAAACAGGCGTTGTTCATTGGGAAAACTTTTGAAATGCTCAATGCTTTGCTGAGCAAAAGCAAAGCCCAGTAAAATTTCTGTCAACCGAATGGCATCATCGAAGCTCACGTTTTATCCTGTGCGGATAACGGTTGAATACGTGAATGAAAAACCACTTGTTGCTGAAGACGGGAGTCTTGTCGCTGCACCAGCAGCAGTCGAAATTGTAAGTGTGTTGTTTTTTCCGTCAAACCGGAATGATTGCTCTTGAGTTCGGTAATAATACGTTTCAGGATTTCATCTTCACTGTGCTGTGTTGGCTGTTGCACAATGCGCTCGGCACAGCTAACCAGAAACAGTGATTCATTACGCTCCGGGTTCCAGAGCATGCGTCCGAGCATTTGCAGAAATGAAAGATGTGCCGGGCATGGACGAAATTCGCGCCATTCACAGTGCTCATCCGAAGGTGGGTTTGCTGAATTCAGCAGTACAAACTGTATGCGCGGCGAAGGTGCGATCACGTCAAAGAATCGCCAGGAAGGAATCACCGCAGGCAGGAGCAGTTTCAGGATATGAAACATGGTCAGAGAGCCATGGTTAACGACCCTTTTC
Source organism: Gammaproteobacteria bacterium (assembly GCA_021647705.1). Taxonomy (GTDB): domain Bacteria; phylum Pseudomonadota; class Gammaproteobacteria; order SZUA-152; family SZUA-152; genus SZUA-152. The sequence continues at coordinate 15,901 of JAKIUF010000015.1, forward strand.
CGCTTTTCCTGCCATTTTTAAGCGTACACGTAATTCCCGGAAAGTTTCCCGGTCCAGGGCATCCGGGGCCAACGTAAACGTTAACATACCGGGTTTGTTTTCCTGCCGAAAGTTCAACACTACCAGCCATGGATGCACATAGGTGGACTCGTGCAGGCTTGCTTCCATTTTTTCACCTCCAGCGGTTTCCAGAAGCCACTCACCATCCGTCTGCCAGGTGAGTGTCTGCACGCCGCCCTCCCCCATTCTGCCCGGCTGTTTGCGCAGCGCAATGACCAGACTCACCAGCAACACTACTGCAATGGTGATTTTTATCGGCAGGCTTAAATCCAGTGGGAACAATACCGCAATAGCGCCGAGATGACCGGCGATCAAAAGCCCGATAAGAATGCGGGATGCTTCAGGTTGCAGCTTGAGCGGCTGCGCGTATTTTGTTGACGACATTGGCAGTATCCGGGTCTGCGGGCACGGTTCGGCCCATCAGGTATTCGAGTAACAGATTATCGTGACAGGTTAACAAGTTTTCAAACTGATCGCGCTCATTTTCTGCCAGCTCATCAAAACCTTGATTGAGAAAACCGTGCAGCATGTCATCCAATTCCAGCATACCCCGGCGGCATTGCCAGTGTATGCGATTTTTACTGGCAGTGGATATCACACCAGGTGCTTCAACATCATTTTCTTGATGTTACCAATTGCCTGGGTGGGATTAAGTCCCTTGGGGCACACGTCCATACAGTTCATGATGCTGTGACAACGGAATAAACGATACGCGCCTTCAAGTTCCTCAAGGCGTTCGGCGGTGGCCTGATCACGACTGTCTGCCAGGAAACGCCAGGATTGCAACAAGGCTGCCGGGCCACGGAATTTGTCCGGGTTCCACCAAAACGAGGGGCAGGCCGTTGAGCAGGCACCGCATAAAATACATTCGTACAGGCCATCGAGCTGATCACGTTGCTCAGGTGTTTGCAGATATTCCGTTTCCGGCTCGGGATCATGCACGGTGAGCCAGGGTTTGACGGAGCGGTACTGGTGATAAAACTGACGCATATCAACAACAAGATCACGCACAATGGGCAGGCCCGGCACCGGGCGTACTTCAATCGGTTCTTTGAGTGACTTCAGCGGGGTAATGCAGGCCAGTCCATTACGGCCATTGATATTCATCGCATCAGAACCACATACGCCTTCGCCGCAGGAGCGCCGAAAGCTCAGGCTGTCGTCTTCCTCTTTAATACGAAACAGTGCATCCAGCAGCATGTCTCCCGAGTTAAACCCATCCAGCGTGTATTCCTGCATACGCGGCTTTTTATCGGTCTCGGGGTTGTAGCGGTGAATCAAAAATCGCATGGTACGGTTCCCTTAATAAAACACTCTCTTGATAAAAAGTCTCTTATAACTAATGTCACGCAGGCTTCAAATGTGAATTAAGCGCTTAAAACACCTGTTTTAAGAATCATCGGGTATTTAACGCTGAGGTCGCAGAGGCGCTGAGGCGCTGAGGACGCAAAGAAAAACACTAAAAACTTTGCGTCCTCTGCGTCTTTGCACCCTCTGCGTTTATGACACACCACTTGTCAGTACCACTGACAACATAACCTCCCAATACACTGAAACGATTGTCCGAGAGCTTCTGCTATTGCTCAAGTTTCAGTTAGAATGCGAGTTGTAGCATCATGTAAAAACCATCAGTCATTGATTCATTATTCCAAGTGCGCAACATCAGTTAATAAACACGCGGTTTGGGTGGAAAGGTGTCTACCGTCATCGGCTTGGTGCGCACTGGTTTGTATTCGATGTGACCATCGGTGTGGTACAGGCTGTGTTTCATCCAGCGTTCATCATCCCGCTCAGGGTAGTCCATGCGGGAGTGCGCGCCACGGCTTTCCTCTCGCGCCAGCGCGCATTCAACGGTGGCAAGCCCTAGCCCCATGAGATTTTCCAGCTCCAGTGCTTCGATGCGTGCCGTATTAAATACTTTGCTTTGATCTTTCAAGCGGGCGTCTTTTACCCGTGCCACCAACGCTCGTACTTTTTCGACACCTTCGCTCAAAATGTCTTTGGTGCGGAATACACCACAATAGTGTTCCATGGCCCTTTGTAATTCATCACGCAAACCATCAACAGATTCACCGTCTCCGGTTTTTTGCCAGTGGCCGATACGTTTCATGGCTTCTTCAACCGTGGACTCATCAAATGGCCGGTGATAACGGTTTTCTTTAAGATATTCGATCACATGATTACCCGCTGCACGACCGAACACCACAATGTCCAACAGCGAGTTGCCTCCCAGGCGATTGGCTCCATGTACTGACACGCAAGCACATTCACCCACGGCATACAGGCCGGGAATGGCTTCTTCGGCACTTTGTTCCAGCGGCACCACTACCTGTCCATAACGATTTGTGGGAATCCCTCCCATGGTGTAATGCGCAGTGGGAAATACCGGAATGGCCGTTTCGATGGGGTCTACATGCGCAAAGGTCATTGCCATATCCCGAATGCCGGGCAGACGTTTTTTGATCACATCCGAGCCCAGGTGATCCAGTTTGAGCATCACATGGTCGGCATCGGGCCCACAGCCTCGGCCCTCACGCACTTCAATGGCAATGGCACGGCTCACTACATCACGGCTGGCCAGATCTTTGGCATGCGGTGCGTAACGTTCCATAAAACGCTCGCCATTTTTGTTCACTAAATAACCACCTTCGCCGCGCACGCCTTCGGTAATCAGCATGCCCTTGCCAGCGATACCCGTGGGATGAAACTGAAAAAACTCCATGTCCTGCACGGGAATACCAGCACGCAAGGCCATGGCAATACCATCACCGGTATTGATGCGTGCATTGGTATTGGTGCGAAACAATTGCCCCACGCCACCGGTTGCCAGCAATGTGGTTTTTGCTTCGATGATCAGCGGTTCGCCCGTTTCGATGCACAGCACCACCGCACCGAGAATGTAACCGTCAGCGTCTTTCAGCAAATCAATGGCGAAATATTCGTCAAAAAAATGGGTTTTGGCGCGGATGTTCTGTTGATACAGGGCATGTAAAATGGCATGCCCTGTACGGTCTGCGGCTGCACAGGTACGTGCGGCCTGCTCGCCGCCAAAATCCCGGCTTTGTCCACCAAAGGCTCGTTGATAAATCTTGCCATTGGCCAGACGGGAAAAAGGCACGCCGGCGTGCTCCAGCTCCACCACCAGATGTGAAGCGGCTCGGCACATGTATTCAATGGCATCCTGATCACCGAGATAATCACTGCCTTTGACGGTGTCGTACATATGCCAGTGCCAATTGTCCGGCATCACATTACCCAGTGCCGCATTCATGCCGCCCTGGGCTGCAACGGTGTGTGAACGCGTGGGAAAAACCTTGGATACCACCGCCACATTGGCTTCAGCCTCAGACATCTGCAAGGCTGCACGTAAACCGCCCCCACCTGCACCAATCACCAGCGTGTCAAACTGCCGCCGTTCAATATTCAAAGCACTCATTCCATTCCTACCAGCAACAATATACGCAAGGTCCACAGACCCATGATGCCTAACCCCAAAGCAAATATGATTAACAACACATAGCGCGTAGAAGCGGATTTAACGTAGTCGATCACCACATCCCGCCCACCGACCCAGGCATGCATCAGCAACGAAAAAATAAACAATAACAGTGCAATATTGGCCGCCGGATGGGCGACCCAGGCACGCCATGTTTCAAAAGTAATCGTCTGCCCGCCCCAGACAAAGGCAAACATCACCAGAAAAACCACGATGTAAAGCGCTGTCAGCCGTTGCATCAACCAGGAGCGCAGGCCGGAAGATGCCCGCCAACTCACAACGGCATCCCGGGCAATACACCAAAAATCAGACCTGCAAGCACAGCGGTCAGTAGCAGCGCACCCACATGTACCAGCCATGCGGTTTTTCGTGCGACAGCACGGTCAATACCCAGATCAAAGTCCAGCAGCATAAAACGAATACCCGCCAGAATATGGTGCGTCAGGGCCCAGCCCAGCAACACGGCGAGAAGTTTAAGTACGGGACTGGCGAGCAAATCCGCCACCTGTGAAAAGCCCGCCTGATTGCTAAGGGATAAATTCAGCAAATAAACCAGACCAGGCAACGCCAGAATCATTAACACACCGCTGATTCGGTGAAAAATGGAGACCACTGCCATCACCGGCTGGCGTATCCGAAGAAGATTAAGAAAAACCGGTCTGCTGTCAGTGGTGCTCATTGATTATCTATGCAGGTTGAAATTCTGTTTATTTTGTTTATTCAACATATTCATAAATCGATATTACGAGCCGAATCATTATTCGCTATCATTAACCGAACTCTACACAAGGTCAATGAGCAAACTCAAAAACATGACACACAATAACTGGCAACAATTTCTAACCACGCAGGGTGCCCATTGGGATGACACCGGAAATAGTGATACGCACCACAGTCAGGTACAGTATTTCGGCGATGACCCTGGCAATGCCACAGCAGAAAAACGCATGGCATTGGCGGGAAAGCAAACCATTCTATGCGACCTCTCTCACTATAGTTTGATTCAGGCCGTTGGCCCGGAAAGCGAAAGCTTTTTACAAAACCAGTTTTGTAACGACGTGCATCAGGTCTCAACACTACAAAGCCAACTTAACGCCTATTGCACCCCCAAAGGACGTGTACTCGCCTTTTTCCGTTTATTTCAACGTGAAGATACTTATTACCTGCGGTTACCCCAAGAAATTCTCGAACCCACACTCCGTCGTCTGCGCATGTATGTGATGATGACAAAGACCACATTAAGCGATGCCAGCGACACCCTGGCACGCATGGGTTGCGCAGGTCCGCAAGCCGGTCAACAGCTTCGCGCATTGTTTGATGCCGTAGCCACCACCACCGATGCGGTTACACACACCGCTGGCCTGACGATAATCTGCATTCAGGCCGATACCCGTTTTGAGATTTACGGTGATGAAACGGCGCTGCAAAATCTCTGGCAGCAACTGGCCGATAACGCCACACCCGTGAGTGCCGGTGCCTGGGAACTGCTCGACATTCATGCCGCCCTGCCCGATGTTTATACACAAACTCAGGAAGCCTTCGTGCCGCAAATGCTCAACCTGCAAGCCATCAATGCCCTGAGTTTCAAAAAAGGCTGTTATCCCGGACAGGAAATTGTCGCGCGCATGCATTACCTGGGCAAACTCAAACGACGTATGTTTATCGCACATACGGAGGATGCCTCACCGATTCAGGCCGGAGACACACTGTATGCCGAAGGTTCCGAATCCGGCCAGGGTGTCGGCAAAATAGTACGCACCCAGACCAGCCCGGAAGGCGGCAGCGACATGCTGGCGGTTATCGAAATCAGCAGCGCTGAAGAACGACCATTACGCTTACACGACACCAATGGCCCATTGCTAAAACTGTTAACCTTGCCCTATGTGATAGAAAAAGCACAATAAACAGTGTATTTTTCAATCACAAAAGCGCGAATGTAGAACAACTATTCCTGCACTTTTGTTCAATCAGAAAGAACGAATACGCACTAAATCCGGGCGCTAAACCGAGAAGTTATTATATGCATGCGCCTAAGTTAACAAATTCGTAGGTTGGTGGTGAGCTTGCGAACCCCAACATCAGCGGCCCTGTTGGGGTTCGCAAGCTCACCGCCAACCTACAACAAGCAAGAAGTTTTGGCTTAACTTACATAGCATGGGTGCATGCACTCTGAAGAGCACACCAAAGGATGTAGAAAAATGGATGTCGTAAAGCTGATTACAGAAATCCTGACAGACCTGAAAGCAAACCGTCTCAAGCTCCCCGCGCTACCCCAGGTAGCGCTAAAAATAAATAGCATCATTGATGGCCCGGATGCCACCGCCAAAAAAATTGCCCAGGTCATCAACACTGATACCGCACTCTCTGCCCGCATGATTCAGGTAGCCAACAGCCCGATGTTTCGTGTCGGCTCGACGGCAGAAAATGTGCAAACCGCCGTTACCCGTATGGGCATGGGAACCATACGCAACATTGTGACTTCATTCTTGGTCAGCCAGCTTTTTCGCACAAAACATGATGTACTCAAAAAACGCCTTATGCGAGTGTGGAGCCACAGCGCCCATGTGGCCGCCATCAGCCATGTACTCGCTAACCGGTTTAGCAAATTAAAACCGGATGAAGCCATGCTGGCAGGACTGGTACATGACATTGGAAAGCTGCCACTGATCCTGAAAGCTGAAGACCATACAGAACTGGCTAATGATTCCGCATGTCTGGATACTCTGGATGAAAAACTGCATCCGGCACTGGGTAAAGTGATTGTACAAACCTGGGGCTTTGCACCCGACATGGTGACCGCCGTCGCCGAACATGAAAACCTCACACGCGATTCAGAAAAAATCGATCTCGCCGATATTGTCACCGTTGCTAACCTGCTCAGCTATGTCGGTAAACAGCGCCATAATACCCAAACAAACTGGGCCGAAATACCCGCCTTCAATAAACTCGATCTCGGCCCGGAAGATAGCATTGCCGCACTGGAAGAGGCGCGTGATGAAATTGCAGAAATCGTGAAGTTATTGAGCCCCTGACAAACCCACACCAACCACACAGAAAACCATCGCTTTCATTTTGCGCGTTTTATAAAAAACATATTTCCTTAAATGTGAAAATTAAGCGCTAAATCACTCTGTAAGCACTTTTTACTGAAAATACCGTCATTCCGGCAGTTGTTGACCGGAATCCAGAGATTTACACTCTTGGGGAAACCGTTTCAGCACATTGGAAACTTATATTGTGGTGGTGCGGACAAGTGACGTGTTATAAACGCAGAGATCGCAGAGACGCAAAGAACGCAGAGAAAAACACTAAAAACTTTGCTTTCAGCACTTAATTCACATTTGAGACCCGCGTAACATCCGTCTTTAAATGTCAATTAAGGACAGAAACCACTCTGTAAGCACTCAACATTTTTTACTGAAAACACCGTCATTCCAGCAGTTGTTGACCGGAATACAGAGATTTACGCTCTTGGGGAAATCGTTTCAGCACATTGGAAGTTTATATTGTAGTGGTGGTGACAAGCGACGTGTTATAAACGCAGAGACGCAGAGACGCAGAGACGCAGAGAAAAATACTAAAAATCTTGTGCCCTCTGCGTTAAATACCCGGTGTTTTTTTTAAAAATAGTGTTTTTAGCGCATCATTCACATTTCAAATATGGAGTGAAAATTACTAACCCGCTATATTCTGTGCAGCCTCCAGAAATTCGGGAATTATTTTGAGGCATAAAAAAAATATAAATATGAGCCCTATTGTTTTCAATAAAAACAAAAAGTCACTAGGTGTTTCCCCGGTAATTTTATGCTTGCTGGCTTTACTATCGCCATCGCTAGCTGTTTTTTCAGATGAGATGTCATCAAAAAACACTGCCCCACTATTACAACCTGAACTGCGCTATGAACCCATCCAGCCACTGAGGCAGGCAAAAGGACTAAACCCGCACAAAATCAGTCTGGGTGAGCGTTTGTTTCATGACCGCCGCCTGGGGCGCGACAACGACATGGCCTGTAGTAGCTGTCATGACATCAAAAATAACGGTGCCGACCATCATATTTATGCTCCAGGCCGGGATGGCACTACCCTGGATGTTAATACCCTGACCGTCTTCAACAGCAGTCTCAATCATCAACAGTTTTGGGATGGTCATGCCCGTAACCTGGAAGACCAGATTGATACTGTAGTAAGCAACGCCAAAGAATTTGCCACGACCTGGGCCATGATCATTAACAAACTGGAACAGGATACAGGCTATGTCCGCAGTTTCTCAGAAATCTACCCGGAAGGTATTACAGCAAATAACATTCGCAATGCCATTGCCACCTTTGAACGCAGTTTGATAACCATCAATTCACCCTTTGATCATTTTTTACTGGGTAATGCCAACGCCATCAGCCCGGAAGCAAAGGCGGGTTACCGCCTGTTCAAAACTTATGGCTGCGTCGCTTGTCACCAGGGCAGCAATGTGGGGGGCAATTTGTTCGTAAAGCTTGGTGTGTTCAAAGACTACTTTGCGGTGCGTGGGAATCCCACTCGTGCAGACCTGGGGCGCTTCAATGTCACCGGCAAAGCACGTGATCGCCATGTATTTCGTGTACCCAGCCTGCGGCTCGCCGCACTGACGCCCCCCTACTTTCATGATGGCAGCGTCACAACACTGGCAGAAGCCGTGAGTATAATGGCAGAGCATCAACTGGGACGTACGATTCCGGGGCAGGATATCCTGCATATCGTCGCCTTTCTGGAAAGTCTTCCGGGTGAGTATCGCGGACAGCCGCTGGGACACAAACCATGAACCGAAACTGGGTCAAGTTTCTCATGCTTGGGATAGGAGTGCTGCTCCTCATGTCTTTCCTTTATATCAAAACCCAGGCCACTGACCTCGACAAACACAATCAGGTGGTCAGCCATGCCAACCAATTCAAGCGGGTGGATGCCATTCTTAACCAACACATCCTGGAGATACGCCAGGGTCTGCTGCCCTACTATGACTCCACCGTAAACAATATGCTCGAACTTGAAGAGCACCTGGATGCCACGGCTTTGATCGCAATGCAATTGTATCCCGTACTCCCAGGCAAAATCGCACAACACCTGCAAGCAACCACTCAGGCGCTGGCACAAAAGCAGGAGTTGCTTGAAGATTTCAAATCCAGCAATGCCGTACTGCGTAATTCGCTACGTTATCTACCCATTGCAATCACCCAATTCAATGCCCGACTCCCTTCGGAAACCCGGGTTAACAAACTGAAACAAACCCTGAACACCTTGTTACGCGATACGCTGGTCAGCAACCTCAACAATGATGTGTCATTCAGTCCAGCGCTGATGGCACGTAGCACGGAACTGAACAGCATGCTGGCCCGCTACGCGCCTGAACTGCAACAGGAGCTGGATATACTGCTCGCCCATGTGCGCATTGTGCTCGACAACAAAAAACAAACCGACAAACAGGTGCAACAATTGCTCAACCTGCCCACAGCGCAAAACATGGAAGCGCTGCTCACCGCCTATGGTGTCGAATACGCTAAAATAATCCAAAGTGCCGACACTTATCGCTTGGCCCTATACGGACTGTCAATTCTTTTGCTGGCTTACATCGCAGGCATCCTGTTCCAGCTCAACCGAACCGCTTCCATCCTGCGTCAAACCGTCACTGACCTGAACTATCAGAAGTTTGCGCTGGATCAGCATGCTATTGTCAGTATCACCGATCAAAATGGCACCATCACCTATGCCAACCAGAAATTTTGCGACATCAGCCAACGCCCCGCCGCAGAACTCATCGGACAGAATCATCGCATTGTAAAATCGGAGCATCACTCTCCTGAGTTTTTCAAACAACTGTGGGACACCCTTGCCCAAGGCAAAGTCTGGCACGGGCAAATACAAAATCAGGCCAGTGATGGTAGTCGCTACTGGACAGACACCACCATCGTCCCGTTTATGGACAACCGCAACAAACCCTACCAATACGTTGCCATTCACACCGACATCAGCGCCAGCAAACTAGCCGAACAATCCCTGCAACGTCTGAATCGCTCCCTGCAAGCCCTCAGTGCTTGCAACGAAAGTTTGGTAAAAGCCACAGACGAAGCAACATTACTACACAGCATTTGCAACGTTATCGTAAAAGATGCCGGTTACCATCTTGCCTGGGTCGGCTATGCTGGAAATGACAGGAAGAAAACAATCCGCCCCATGGCCCAAGCTGGCTTTGAACAAAATTACCTCGATGCCCTGAACCTCACCTGGTGCGATAATGTACAAGGAAAAGGAGCCACGGGCACAACCATCCGTAATGGTGAACCCAACATTATTCGCAATATCACCGAAGACCCACACCTTGCCTCCTGGCATGATGCCGCGATGAAATACGGCTACCGTTCATCTATCGCACTGCCACTCAAGGAAAAAAACCAGACTTTTGGCGCGCTGAATATTTATGCGCGTGAAGCTGATGCCTTCGATGATGATGAAGTGAAATTTCTACAGGAACTGGCCGGTAACCTCGCCTACGGCATCAACACACTGCGCGCACACGAAGAACGCGAACTGTTGCAAAAACAACTACAGCAAGCACAAAAAATGGAAGCCATTGGCCAGCTCTCCGGCGGTATTGCACACGATTTCAATAACCAGCTCAGCGTCGTCATCGGCTACCTGGATTTTCTGCGTGAACACCTGAAAGATACAGGGCAGCCACAACAATGGGTGGAAATTGCCACTCGCTCCAGCCTGCGGTGCATTAACCTGACCCGGCAATTACTGGCCTTTTCCCGCCATCAACCCAGAGAAAAAACCGTGGTTAGCCTCAATGCCACGATCAAAGAAATGGAAACCATGATCGAACGCTCGCTCACCCCGGAAGTGGAAGTACAGTATTTTCTCAACAACTCCCCCTGGCTGACCGAAATCGACCCTAGCGAATTCCAGGATGCCTTGCTAAATATGGTGATCAATGCACGCGATGCCATGCCAGAAGGCGGCAAACTGCTCATCGAAACCCGTAATAAATACCTGGATAACGACTATGTCACCCTCAACCCCTGGCTTGAAGCAGGTGAATATGTACAACTGATACTGAGCGACACTGGCACCGGTATGGACCAGGAAACCCTGGAACATGTTTTCGAACCTTTCTTTAGCACCAAACCTGAAAGTAAAGGCACCGGCCTGGGCATGTCCATGGTCTACGGCTTTGCCAAACGCTACCGTGGCCATATCAAACTCTATTCAGAGCCCGGTGTTGGCACCACCATTCGCCTGTATCTGCCACGCACTCGCGCCCCCAAACTCGATGCTAGTATTCAGGACTCCCTCCCAGCACCGCTGGCCACCGGCAACGAATCCATCCTCATCGTTGACGACGAAGCCGGCCTGCTGCAACTGGCCGATCAATATCTGCGTTCATTGGGCTATCGCACCCAGCTGGCAGAAAATGCCGCGCAGGCACTGGAAAAACTGAAGGCCGACGACAGCATCGATCTATTATTCAGTGACGTAGTCATGCCGGGCGGTATGAACGGTTACGAGCTGGCACAACAAGCCACCCAGCTCGCACGCTTACATCACCGCCCCGAACCCAAAGTGCTACTGACTTCGGGTTTTACCTCCAAAACAATGGTACACAATGGCCTCGCCCGATTTTCCGCCCACTTACTCAGCAAGCCTTATCGTAAACACGATCTGGCCCAACGTATCCGGCTGATACTGGATGAAAAAAACGAAGACACGGCACAGCAGAGGCCGATAAATAATCCTGTGGACACACTTACCGGTCGCAATATTCTGGTAGTTGATGATGATCAGGACATACAAAAACTGTTTCAATTCAATCTGCAAAAACTGGGTTGCACCACTATCCTCGCGAGTAATGCAGACAAGGCTATCCACCTCTTCCAAGAATCACTGCGCAACAAACAACCCATTGATATCGTGATCCTGGACCTCACCCTCCCCGGCAGCATGGGCGGTGTTGAAATTGCCAATAAACTGAGAATCATAGACCCAGACATTAAAATCATTGTTGCCAGTGGTCATACAGAAGGCCCGGAAATGACTCAACATAAAAATTACGGCTTTCAAGCCGCATTGGAAAAAAACTCCAACCGAGAAAAAATCCGGCAGGTGCTGGAACACGTATTATAAATGCATTCAGCCACTCACATATCAGTGAAGTGTTAAAACCTCTTCTACGCAGGGCTTTAACAATCACTTTGACCAAAACCAGGAAGAGTTATTTCCACCCCCTGCCAGAATGACGATATAACCGGCATTAAATATAATATTCATAACGTATGATTAAACCATTACTTGGCATCGGTACTGTTTAGCCCTGAAGTATCTGCTTCAATTTTTTCCAAGTCTTTGTTATGCATGCTTGCAAGCAGCAATTCTCCCTCGTTATCCACACGAAACAGGCCGTATTGTGCCGACTCATAATATTTCCCATGTCCTTCCTGAAAAAAATACGCATTGGTAGCAAACTTTACTTTTCCATTACGCACTCGATAGCGCATCAGGACATCATTATTTGACAGAGGTTTATTTTCGTAGAGACCTTTAAAGGTGCCAATGTTTTGTTCATTGACACTCACAATGACATACCCATCGGTTGCCTCTACTTTCTGGCGCCACCGTCTGGACTTATCAGCCTTAGGCAAGGCATCGTATACTGCCGTAGCGACACGGAAGTTCAATGCCATATAGTCACCTTGCATTAATGAACGCGGATCGACCGGTGCCAGTTCCAGATAGACAATTTTGCCTTTTGCCAGGTGATTTTCCTTGCCCGCAATGGACCAGTTCACAGCACCGAGAATGATGACCATGGCAACCAGAGCAATCTTGCTAGCCATCTCCCACCTCCTCCTTAAACGGTAATATGTAGGGCAGTAACCAACGGATCATTAACAAAAGTAGACCAACGACAAGCAGCGTTTGCGATTTTGCCAATAAAGTGGTTTCCATTAGGTAATAATACGAGGAGATATAAAATAGCAGTGACGTTATCCCGAGCCCTTGAAGAACCCGGTTACTACCTGCATACCCCAATAGCATTATGACGATCCCAACGGTGATGCCCCAGACCTCAAGAGACACCGCGCAGATAATCAATGTGAAGCTTAGGGCCGTGATTGCAACACGGCTATTGAGTGTTTGCTGATAGCGTTGTAATAACTGCCAGGTCACATACAGCGTAACGATAGCGGCAAGCACCTCACCCATCCAGGGTTGGATCCACAATTCAGGCAGACTCTGGTCAGGTCGCCATCCAATGATGTTCGAGCTAAATAACATCGTCGCCTTTAAGGGGATTAATGCCAGGATCAGCCCATAACCCATGGCTCTCATTTTTTGCATATGTGCCACATAGCGGAATTCGTTGAGCCATAACCAGGCCGCAAGAAACATAATAATGCCGCTAACGATGTAGGATGCACCCATAGACGACAAAACCATGGAGAGCGCATAGGCCGCAACGGCAGATGAAAAAACACGATGCACAAAACTTGGAATAACAATAGCCAGAAAGGATTGCAATAAAGCCACTAAAATCCAGACAACAACACTCTCTCTATCAACTATTTGGAATATCGAATAAATAATCAGGGCCTGCCCTGCTAAACTGATGGCCAGCGCAACATGTTCAAAGAACTCATTCTTTGGCATGCGTAATATGGCATAAGCACCAGCGATCATTAGGCTCCCGATGACCACAGAAACGACATTATTTTCAAAAACAAAAACAAACCCTACACCCATAAACCCAAGTAAAAAAAGTGACGCAAGCCAACCAGAAAAAGCTAATAAGGTTTTGACATACCAGGGGGACTCCAAAGTGATTTGTTCCGGTGCTGGCCCCTCTACCAATCCGGCATCACGTAAGGTCACCCAAAGCTTATCGTCACGTTGATTCACGAATGCCACTCTCGATGCACATTGCGAAGCCACATAGCAGCACCGGTGCCCAATCCAATAACCACAAATGCAAGCAATAAAAATGCTCCCGCGCCCCCCCTCTCCAGCAAATGTTTACTCAGAAACATGACGACGACGATGATTCCGGACAAACAGCCTCCGGCAAGCATAAATAGATCAGGTTTTATTTTTTGATACGCGTAATACACAGCCCCCAGCCAGACGACCCAAACCAGACCAGAAATTGCGCTGCCAGCTTGATGCTCAAAAATGGCGGTCACACATAACCAGGTTATGGGAATACCGCTACCGGTGACCAACAGACGGGCTCCCCACCGTTCAGATAGCCAGTGCCATCGAATCGCGAGATACTCCCAGATAATCAGAATGACGGTGTTAAAGGCAAAAGTCAGCCATAACATGTTGGCCTCAGAACCAATCATCAGCCAGAGAGCGCCTCTAAAGGTCTGGTGATATAACACAATGGAAAGATTGATAAGGACAACCCACACGATCCATATCGCGGGAAAACGGCTGACGATGGCCCAGGGTAACATCAACAATGCCCAGGTAAAGAACAACTGCCAGGTATCAGCACCGGTTTGGTAAGTCTGTCCGTATAAGGCCAATAACACACCTAAAAATACCGTGGCGACGAGGAGTGATACCTTGCCTATGGTCTTATTCTCACCTAGCTTCCAGTAACTACCGACGGCCAAGACAATAAGCACCTCCACCATACCGAACTTCGCAAAACGGTCAATATCATCCCAGTTATAGGCAATAAAAAACAACGCCGAAAACGCCAGAGCGAGACCGCCAAGCCACAACAGGATGGCATCAAGAAATGCCCTCCAGTCATTTGGTACAGGGGTAATTTTTACCGTGGACAGAGCCGCGTCAATTTTATCTGCTGGAATTTTTCCATGCTCGATAAGATTAATGATCTGCTTGCGAAGTGTCGTCATGGTTTGATTGACGTATGTTGAATCTCAATTATTATATACCTGCAACAAGATACCTTAATCTGACACTAGGTCATTTGCGGCGATAAAGCTTAAGGCATGGTCAGATAGGCGAGGTCAGGTATTTTTTTATGAGAATAAAGCGACCGGGCTTTATTCCGCCATTTCAGATAACAGATTCCCCTTTACATCACACCCTTTCCACTATCGCCAGCACTTCCTCTTCAAAGTCCGAAAAATTAACGTGTTTTCCTGGACATGATTTGGTGGTTTCTGGATCGTGGCGATGGAAGTTGAGTTTTGCTGTGCTAATCCCGGCGTACTTCATCAGAACTGCAGCAGCAAACATACCGTGGGATCGTGAAGATAAACCTCGTTCGTGAGAAAAATCCGCTGCATTGTCAAAATTACCGAGCATTTCTATCCCATAGCGAGTGGAATTGTAAGAAACAGCGTGGACACCTCGGATCGACAGCGGGTTGAAGACCCAGATACCGTGATCATCTACAAATAAATGTGGACCGTGACGCCATCCGTTGTCGTTGATATAACCGTGACGCATGTTGAGCATATGCTGCTCAGTAAACCCATTAGGGCGAATCGAAAGGTTCGGGAAGCCGGTGTGGTGCATAGTGATACCTGTCGGACTCCAGGTGTAATGCTCATTTACCCGTACCCACTTCACATATTCAATAAACTCTGCCCGGCTGAACCGCCTTCCAACGATTGGAAAGTTGTCGTTCTTCACCAGCCATTCTGGTGGTGTAAAATTATCGGGTACAGCGACGTCCAAAAATTCCGCCTGCGGTGCTTCAGTTACCGTGACTGGCTCTACGGTCTCTCCCGTAGCAATTGCCAAAAGCCTGTCTGCCACCCGCTTTGCATTTTCCTGTTGTTCCTCAACCGTCCAGCGGTTTTCAATAAACCAACGGTTCTTATAGGCGAGTTTTTTGAGCTCTTCTTTTATCGAATTTTCACGTTCAGATTGACTCTGGCCCATATTGATTACCTTAAGTTGTAGTGTTTACATCTTGGCAAAAGTCAGGGATATCAAAGGGGCATTGCTTGATATTTATTCCAACTAAGAAATAGAAATTAAATAACTCATACAATTGGCGCTCTACTTCAGCCCGCCCTCGCCCGTTCCTCAATCACAAAAACTCGGAATAGAGTGACTATTCCTGCACTTTTGTTCAATCAGAACAAACCAATACGAACTCAATCAGAGCGCCACGTATACTAAGTTATTTAATTTCCACTTCTAAGTCATAACCCCAATAAATTTAGTCCCGCCACCTTTGTTGTGGTTACCACCAGATCCCCGTCCGCCTTTATTTTCTCGAACAAGGGTTACCTTTTTAGCGATTAAGCCTTCCTTAACTGGATGACACTCAAACTCAACAGTTGTTCCAGCCTTTAAATACTGGCATCGAACAAGGTCTGATTTACGAATTAATATGTCTGGGCCTGATCCATTGTCAAGGAATCCGTATTCTTTATCTTTGAGCCACTTTTTAACGACAGCTTGCAATTTTCACCTCTAAAACTTATTAGCCTTTATTTCAATGTTGCAAGTATGCCCAATAGCAGCCACTTACAAATAATTTTTAACTTCAGCATTAATAACACTTGTCAGAAACTTTATACTCGGCACTTTGCCGCCCTTAATAGCAATTTGTTTTCAATGGGTACATATTTTGATGCCGCTTTGATTAATGAGTTCGCTGTAAATTGAGGAACACCATAAACTTCTACCGGAACGCTGTAATCCGTTTGAATTTTTGTGACGAGCAAATCAAAATCGCCATCCCCGGAAGCTAACACCACTAAATCTGCTCCTTTCGCGTATTCCATAGCATCAATGGTTATCCCAACATCCCAATCGCATTTGGCAGAACCATCAGATCTTTGTATATAGGGCTTTAGCTTCACCTCGAACCCTATCGCTCTAAGAATATTTTGAAATTGCCTTTGTTTTTCGTCACCCCGATCAGTGGTATAGGCAATAGCTTTCATGACATTTCTATTTTTCGTCACTCCAGCCCAGAACGCGTTGTAATCAAAATTGCAATTGTGAGCTTGCTTTGTTGTATAGTAAATATTCTGGACATCAACAAGTATAATAACTTTTTCCATCGATTCTCTAAATCCTAGTACCACGACTCATATGCCGAACCTCGGCGGTAAGCGGCAGACCACAGCGATGAGAGGCTTGTGCTATTCAACACAAACGCACACCGCAAAGGGCCGTCCGCTTAACCTGTAATGTGCTGCTGCTTACGAAAACCGGTTTAATGACTGGAGCTAGACTGCCACCACCTTATTAGCGCACGGCCCTTTTTGACCTTCCCCAACTTCATATTCCACTTTCTGACCATCACTCAGAGTTGCATAGCCACCGCCAGCTTGGATTTCAGAATGATGAACAAACAGATCTGCACCACCATCATCGGGAGCAATGAAACCAAAACCTTTATCCGCGTTGAACCATTTTACTGTACCTGTACTCATGTCGTATTTTCCTTTGTGTATTTAATATTTGTTGACTTCGGTTGCTTTCTATGTATTGCCAGTTGTTGCCGCTTTATCATCATTTCCTGATGTAGGTTGAACATCCTGTGGCTTACTATCGTTTACCCCTGCTTTTTGCAAGCGCTTTTCTTCCTTTTTTTTCCTTTTCGCGATTTCCTTCTGGCGCTTTTCAAATGCGTAATTGGGTTTAGCCACTCGTATTCTCCTCTACATAATTCCAGGATTAGATCTGTAAGAATACAGCATTTTCCAACCGATTTCGCTCTACATGGTACCGAAACCCATCAGAGGACGAATCGAAAGACACCGGAAAGCCGGTGTGGTGCATAGTAATAGCTGTCGAACTCCAGGTGTAATGCTCATTTACCCGCACCCACTTCATCACATTTAATGAACTCTGCCCGGTCTAATTTCCTCCCAATGATTGGAAAATTGTCGTTCTTCACGCGCCATTCTGGTGGTAATAAATTCAGGCACAACGACTTCCAACAATTCCGCAGCGGCATCTCTCAGTCAGCGTGACTGGCTCTACTGTGTCTCCTGTAGCCCTTAAACCGCCCGCTGACCCGCAACGTCGAGCCGTTGCGTACCGTCATGCCCTGCTGCGTCTGCTCGATGGAGAACAGGCAAAGCATATGCCCGCTCGCCGAGGGTACAGGATATGATCCACCGCCCCCCATACGCGCAAGGTTTGTTCGGCATCGCTAATAATAATTGACGAACCCCATCAATTATATCTCAATATGGTTTTTATTGGTGCAATATCAAGCAATGTTCCCCCTTCTCATCATATAACAGGCACCGGGTGGTCATTCGCTTTGATAGATAGCGCCGGGACTTGCTGATGAGCGGACATTCAAGACTAACGTATTATTTGCTCGATTTTGATATGATTTCCTCTATGTCGTCATACCTATAAACCGTATCAAAACCACCATCATTATCTGTATCTACTTCAGCTGAAACCATTTTTGTAGCTCCAAACTTCTGTATCTTGAGCGCCATTTTTGTTGTTGGGTCAATAAAGGTAATCGTATCAATTACACCAAATGTAAAGTCCATCCGGTAATCATTAAACCCATCATTGTTTGTGTCTGATTCCAACCAAATTATATTCCCTCGCCTAAATTTAGACTTGGTTTCAAATATCCCATTGAAATCTTCATCTGATTTTGATGATTTAATTATCCCCTGGCGGTCAAATTTATAGATTAAATCAACTTCACCATCCAGGTTTCTATCGATTTCCGACGCAGATAATCGCCCATCCATATATGTCCACTTTTCATCTAATTTTCCATCACTATTATAATCAACACCATCATTTGTGATAGGAGTGTTATAAAATACTGCCATAACAATTATGCCCAATATAAATCCAAATATTCCTGATGAAAAAGAACTGTTATTTTTCGGCGGATTTATTTCTACTTCATCAGGTTGTCTAGCATCCCATTCCTTTACAATCTCATTGGCTGCATCATAATTAGATTTATCGACCATGACACGAGCAAAGCCGTTCGCTTGTAATTCACCAATACCACCTTGCAGGTACTCACCGTCTATCCTTCCTGATATTCCCACCTGTTCGAGCAGGTTTAATATCATATGTGCTTCTATAGTATTCGATGCTTCATATACTAATTTCATGAAATTTTACTCATATAAATTGCGCACAATATCCTAAGTTACGGGTACCTATGTTTATTCATGTTCTGACTATATCATTTCAGCAGTTGAACATCCGCTTTCAATATTCTAGCGCATAAAAAAAGGGGTTATCATATTAACTAATTTAGTTTATAAAGAGACAATATGATATTGGCCCCCTTTTTATTTCTTTATTCCAATGATATTTTTGTGTGCCAATTTGACTACTTTCAGCGTGAAGGAGTCATTCCTACCCCCTACCCAGTTGTCTACATAGCAGCGTTAGCGGACCATGAAATTTTGTAGCTAAAATCTGTTTATTTACCGGTTGCAGACATTCAACGGTTGAATTGTGGGGCCGGAGCGAAGGTCTCACACGAATAATTTTTTAGACATTTTTGTCATTTAGTTGTTAAGCAGCTCAAGAGGGGTAATCAGCATATTCTCCCCTGTTATATGTTTCTCCGGCAATGACCTTTTTAACCTGTGTCTCGTTGAGCGCATTGACTTCAGATACAATAGCTTCAACTGCCCAGCCAGATCTGGCTAGTTCTCGAATCTGGCTGACCTGGCCAACAGAAAGTGATTTAGGTCTTGCTTCAATAACTTTTGAATAGTGGCTATCGTCTTCCCAAAGCTTTGAGATGAATGGATTTGGTATACCTTTCCTAGGATGCTGGCGTATATATTCGTCAATAGCTGCATCTCGCTCTTTTGCAGATATTTTTACTCGTTTTATGATACCTAACTTGTGTAGATTTTTAAGTCCTTTGAAGCCGCCTGGAATCATATTCAAGCCATTTGCACCGCTTCCTATCATATCGACAAATGTTTCTTCCCAGTTCATTGCATCTTCATATTCCATATTTATTTCAGACAATTGAGAGACAAATGCTACGCTATCTAATCCTAGATTATCACGCCACGCTTGATAGAAAGTACGTCTACTACCATTATGAATCTCGCGCATGTGTTCACTCAGCCTTAGTAACCAGTTACGACCTGTGATCCCAACATATGTATAGTTTTCGCTTTTATCTTCCTCGCGCTCAACGAGTTGTTTAACTGTGCCAATTCGAGGCATATTACGACATATCGAATGTACATAACATTGATAGCCACTATTTGCATCACCCCAGCCTTTAAGGAGATACTGTAAGGGTAGTATTGTCTTCCATGACATATCCATCTCATGGTCATATATCATATGTAGCAAGAGCGGTGATGGTTCTGGCCTCTCTAAGGCTTGTGTATTGATTGCTCCTTCAATGACGTTGATACCTTGTGCTATATCTAGCGGTACTTTGACAAGCCTACGTGTAGAAGACGCCACTTTACTTGTCTTCTTATTATGTTCTATCAGGCTGTCAACTAATCCATAAGTGTTTTTGTTATGCCTATTGATGTGATGCAAGCACTCTTCCAGCCTCTTAACTGTAGGTAAGCTATAACCTGACGGCAGAAGAGAATGGCAATTCCTAATATCCAAGTATTTAGATTTCATGAAACTAACGCCTCAATAACCAGCGCAGCTTTTCTGCGTATGGCACCGAAGGCGCGAAGATGATTGATTTGTTAGGCATGTTTATCGATGAAGCCCAATGTATGATCGTATTTTATGCGAACATCAGCCGGAGATTCTTCTCTCATTTTAACCAAAGCACTACGAAAGTGATTCTTACCATTTACAGACCCATTATTAAAAGCATATGAATATAGATAATCGGATGGTGCTTTTCTTAAGATAGCTCTGCCTGATACTTTTCGATAGAAAGGTCTCTGCTCTAAAGGTAATTTTGATTTCAACCTCTCTTCCACGCTTGGGGTTTAACTTGACCCCTTTTTTCTATGCACTGTCTAGTACAGTACATCTATTCAATTTCTTCGATATACGTACGAAGGATCGGCACCTGAACATACATTGATTTACCATTTACTTTTGTCCAAAAGTAATAATAGCCTTTGGCTGGCTCTGTAGTTACTTTTCCTCCCCTGACCACCCACGACTTTACGTGGGACCCATCTGCATAGGTAACCTTGTAGTTACCTTCCAACCATGTGACTCCAAGTCGTGAAATTTTGTTTTGCTGTTCTTCGGTACACCCAGCCAATATTGCTACGAAGATAACCAGCAATACACTAATAATCAGAGATTTTTTCTTTTTCATAGTTTCTATACTCATTTATTCCAATGTGTTTTATACACGACGGTCGACAACTAATGTTCTCATGAAAAATAACCTTTTTGATAGACTTCTCATCGTTCCTTTTGCATTCCTTCTCCCAGTTTTAGGTAATGCTCCTGTTTTTATTCTATGATTCATATCCGTGACAATTCTTGTTAATTTTGTAAACGTCATTCTTATTCTTGGGGTATAGGTTGTTTTGCTAAAACAGGAAAGTAATAGACCGCGAACACCATAAAGGCAAGCCCCCACATAAGCTGTGAGATAAAAATCCAGGCATTGTAATACTGAGTCGCAAAAAGAGGTAACACGACACGAACAACACCACCGACAAGCACCAGCAGGAACACAGGTCCTAATAAATACGGTGGGTTAAAGACATCGCGCCCAGTGTGGCCAAGCGATATGCGAGCCATCATGCCAATGGTCACCATGCCAATACCACCATAGGCAAAAGCATGTACCGCCAACATGGGATCTGTATTCAGAAAATAGGCTGAAGCGTTCAAAGCAAACCCAACAATAATCCAACCATAGCCAATATAGAGAACCCATAGCAGGGGTTTTTTCCAAATTCCCCGGGTATGCCAACCAACCAATCGTACCGTATGAATAACCGCTAACGAGATTGCGGCAACAGCAGCGTACAAAGGCAACGGATAATAAACTTCAGTCACAAGAAACACGAGCATCAGCACAATGCTCACGAAATTAATCCATAAATAATCCCGAAGTTTGACGGGATGACCAACGCCCTTTTCAATAAAGAATGGAATCACCCTGTGCCCCATCAGCATGATCAGTGAAATAGTGATGTACAGGCCGGTATAGAGCCCCATGCGAATACCGTTATCCAAAAGATTGAACAGCCCAAGGTAGAACAAAACATTCCCGGCAAAAAGAAGACCCAGCATTGACCAGATACCCATCTGCTTCCATTGTTTCACCTTGGCTATGGGTAACAACACCAGTATACAAACCAGCAGATTAAAAAGCAGATCAAAAGCCGCCATAACCAGCAGGGCATTATTAAATGGCAGGTAGGGCATCACCCTCGCCATCCCCCATATCGCAGCAAGTATAAATAAAGGAAAACCATGAATGGTTTGAATGCCTGTCCAGTTTTTAACAGCCGTTAACAGAAAACCAGTGATAATGGCTATGCTATAACCGTAGATCATTTCATGGGCATGCCAATGAACACCGGTAAGTCTGGCGTCGGGCAATATTGTTAGATTGTATTGGTAGAACTGTATCCATAGGACAACGGAAATAATCGCGAACATGCTGCCCAATAAGAAAAATGGCCTGAAGCTCAGATCGAACAATGCGTATCGTGATGTAGCTTGTGGTTCGGTGATTTTCATGGATTGCTCACTCTAGCAGGTCGGCTTCACGTATTCTCTGGAAATTTACAACTATCTTCATATGTGCATCATCGTATTCTTTATACGGTTCTAATGCCTAAAATGTGTTTTATTCCAATGATCTATTCATATATAGAAAGGTTCTTTGAACCGTCAGGTTGATTATAATTTCCTCTCTATTAAGCGTCTTGTAAGGTCTTCGATAATCTCCTTGCTAAGCGTAAATCCATCGAAGACTTCATAAAGTGGAACAACTACCTGAGCCACATACTCGCTCAAAGCTGACAAGGGTGTTTCAAGAGGTACGTTGACGAGCGCGGTAAAATCATCCTGGTAGGCCTGTCGTCCTGGAGATATATAACGACCGGGCTGTGCCCAAGATGCCAATTCGCGTCCCTGAAGCTTTGTCCACCGAAATGCAAATGCAAGATTAGTGGCTTCTGGATCGCATTGCATGGCCTTGGCAAAAGCTATACCCACTGCAATAGCTTCTGCGCACCGGATAACCGGTAGACCAAAATCAAGCGTAGACAATGGGGCTGGCGAACTGGAGTTTTCAGAGATATCATCTTCTAAGGCACGATGGAGGTAAAAGCAACCTTTAGGGTCGAGCCTCATAAAATCTATATGGTTGCTCCAACTTGAGCCGACGCTGGCAATAAGTGCTTCCCAAACCCCCTCGAAGACGCATGGCTTTGCACTTTCCTCAGAGAATCCATGACTGTCAAACCAGACCGGCCAACCTGTATATTCTGGATTGCTTGAATCAAGCAAATTTAGGAATTGTCGATTGGCCGAGTGATTTGGCACATCACCTACAATCAGTAAAGCCACCTCCCATGATCCATGCACAGGAAGACTTGCGCCCTTTTCTTCAACCACCTTATTGAATCGAGCACAACCATCTTGGGGGTACTGTCGTAAAAGGCTTTCTGTCGAAGCTTCAGGTTCTGCTCCCTTTGAAATTACAGCTGTAAAATCGTGTAGTAATTCTGATCGAATGCCACTCAAATGACGACGCATGAAGCGACCAATATCTGCCTCACGATTATCAAAACACACTTCAACCAGATTTGGCCAGTCTTTCCAACCGGGGTCTCTGACCTGTTCCGGGTATAGCCCTTTCTCGCGACAATACTCGCTCAGCTCAGATTCACTCAAAACAGCTGTTTCAATGACCACGGCCAACTTCGCTTCCGCTGACCAGTGATCGCTGATTTTTCCACTTCCCGGCACAGGAATTCCTTGTTGTTTGGCTTGATTGCGCCAATTATACAAGGTCCGCCTGACTGATACCTTCCAACTCCGCTATTTCAGGCACCGACTGGTTGTGAGGAGGTAACAGTTTCTTTAATACAGCAGCCTTTCGCTCTTCCGAATAACGCGGCATTTCAAACCCTTTCTCCGCTCCCTGTCTGATCATTTAAAGATTTCAACTGAGGCGACAACTATCCTGACACAGGGGGATCCAGGCCACCTACCTATCTCCCAATAATGGGCATCTACACTTCTATACTCAAAGCGTGAAATATTAGAAAATGCTTTAGCAAGATTTATCTCAATAGGAGTTGTACAGCGATCTATTCCTACGCTCGATTCAAAGAATTTCATTTTTGATAAATTCTCTCCATTTATTCCAATGTTCCTTTAATTGCTCTGTCCGCTTTTGGTTGCGGACATACACAATTCGAGATTTTCCCCATTTTTCCTACAAAGGGTAACAACAGTATGTTTCAAGACCATTGACGATGTAGTTTGTTTGCCAACTCCTGTTCACCAGCTACCTCTAACCCACTCAAGTTCGTTCGATTTAAGTTAGGAAGTCCCATTAGTGGAATGACATCTATCACTCCTGTGAAAGAGATATCAATCGAGGCCAATTTTTTACACTCCAACAAACCTTCTAGATTATTAACTTGTGTTTTAGCAAGATCAATTTCCACAAGATTTTTGCAGGGAGACAATGGATTTATACTAGAAACCTTCGTTCTAGCTAATTTAAGTGATTCAAGATTTATTGTAACCGACAGTGGAGATAAATCTTTCACCTCGCTATCTGTTGCATTCAGCGTTCTTAAATTTACCAGTTTGCTTAATGGGCTAATATCATTAATTTTTGTTCGACTTATATCAAGAAATTGTATATCTGTATTCTTAGATAATGAATCTAATCTGAGGACTGGCGTATTTGCTAACGATAGCTTGGTTAAATTCTTCAGTGAATTAAGTGGCGAGAGATCTTCAACTTTTGTTCCTGATAAATTAACATATTCTAAGTCTGTAAATTTCGTAATTAAACTTATATCCCGAATGAAACGCCGGACAAAATCAGGAAAAGGTTTTCCTGATAATAAATAGTCTTGTACTACATGTACCTCGAAAGGGTCTATTGATTGAACCAGTTCTGAAACAACTGAAAGCCGAGAGTCATATTTATAGCCAAGAAGATAACGATATGCGTCTTTTGTGCCGATCAAACGCAGTGTCCTGACGCTCGCAGCAGTAGAATTCTCATCCATTTCTGAAGAGTACTTCAAGAGTGAAACAGCATCATTTCCACAATCGGCTAATGCTTCTGCGTCTGACATATTTTGAGGTGGAAATATCGATTCCTGAATTTCTCTAATTGTTGAATCTATTTCAGGATTTAAATGGAGAGCTACTGCCCTGCAACGTATTGCCAATAACACATAACGCCGCAGGGTTTTATCATCTAGAGCATGTCTTATGGCTGCTGGTTGAATTTTATTTTCATTACCTTGCGCCTTTTTAAGTACCTTTGAAACAAACTCGCTAGCAAATGACTTGTGGCGCGTCGCTACAGCGAACAGGATAACTGGCTGCCATGTAGGGTCTAAACATCGTTTGAAGAGTAGGCCAATAGAATGGTCATGAACAATACAGTCTGCAGCAAGATAATCCTTGAGGGTATTATGCACAAAATCAATTTTTCCAGGTCTATTTTCCCTTAACAATCCACTCCGTTCTATTAATATTCGAGGGATAGTTTCGGTATTATCTGCTGAATGACCAGGAAAACGACTTAATTGTTGGCCCAAAATATCCTCTGTGCGCTGATAATCTAATACTGACTCTTCATTTAGTACCATATGGTGGGCAAGATGCTGTATTAGCGCTCGCTTTTGATCATAATGAAAGTTTGAGTATGCGCTTGCTTGAGCTGCTTCATCAATTCCACTTTCTTCGTCCCTTCTATGCAGCAACATTTCGCATAGGGCTTCACAGAGTGAAGATTGGCTCTGAGGTAATTTTTTTCCACGATCACGGTGTAGAGCACAAATTGCTGCACACAATAGTGGATTACTCGCTAATCTCGCTATCTGTGGATTTCCTAACAATGTACTTTTCAATTCGCTCGAAATAGTAGCTAAATCCACGATTTTCCCTTGACGTTTCAGCTCAGCAGAAACGGCCTCATGCCAACGGTCTATAAAGTGCTCTCTATCAATAGCAGACATAGGATTAATATGTGCCTCTGAGAACCCTTCGGCTGACAGCCACTTATCAGAAACAGCGGTAGGACGTGTACTAACGATAAATATATTGTTGGGGAATGTACCAATTAATGCTTTCAATTCTACTTTTATAGTTTCTCGGCGACTTTTTGGTACCTCATCAACACCATCTAAGAGTACCAACCCACGACCTTGCCTCAATATAGATGATACCCAGCTTTGCGGGGGTTGCCCAATATGTTTGGCGATATAAAGTGGGAATTCATCAGGTGTTGGAAGGTGTCCCTCAGAAAAATCACGTAATCGCAACAAAAATGGAATTCTATTTATATGTGGCTCATTCCCATTTGATTTTTTTTTCATTGTAGAGAATGTCTTAATAGAAGGGATGCTAGATTTTCCTCGAAAGTCTTGTGCAGCCATTATCGCAATCCAACGGAAAAGCGTGCTTTTACCGCTGCCAGCTTCACCACGGAGGAGTAGCCGGTTACCAATCGTGTGTAAATTCCTGAAAAGTTCATCTGCTATAAAAACATGTGGTGGGCCTTTCTTATTATTATGTTCTAAGTTTAGTGACACATATCCTACAGAAAGACGATTATGCTTTGACTCCGGTTCAACATTAATTCCAAGCAATTCTAGATAATCCAGATTTCTTAGTAGATATTGTCGATAATCTGATTCATATCTCTGGTCAGAATTATTCGCAACAAGCTTACTAGTGTCTATTAGAATTCGATTGACTTGCGCGATAGTGTAATCAAGATCGCCCTGTATTCGAGAAAGCCTATTAAGACTTTCTGTCGCTATTCCAACTTCAAAACCAGGTAAACTATCGACAATATTTACTAAATACCGAACAGCATCACTCAACCCTAAATTGAATAAATATTTTTCATCCTCTGATAAGCGTGACGTGAAGCTAGGAGAAATATTTTGTAAGTCTTGCTCAATCTGAGCAGGCTCAAGATTTTTATCAATAAGAAATTCTGTTGAAGCTGCCGCGTATAATGTATCTGAAAGAGCATCGGCTACTCGGGCGAGAATTTCACTTTTGTTTTTCCTTAGGGTTTTTCCCGCTGATTTTTCTTCACCCCAACCTGCTTCAATATTTTCTAATTGTTTTTCTAAAACCGGTGCTATCTCTCCGACAACTTTATCACTTATAGACTCAAATAATCTCACTGTTTTTCTTTGCTCATGATAATCAGTAATTTTATTTTTCGCTACATCAAGGAGGCCACTCCCTAATACTTCGCCAGCCACACCAAAATAGGTCTTCAATAAGAGTTTTGCGAGAGGGAAACCTAAAGAATTAGTTAACGATTCTTTAAGATTAAAGTTGCCTGACTCCATATCATTAGTCCTTTTATTCGATTTATTTCAATCTAGTGTTCCACAATAGCCGCATCAAACTGTTCAACATCAGTAGATAGTAGGTCTGATACAGGGCTTATTATATTACGCAATATTTTTCGATCTTTTTCTGAGTCACTCAACATCTTTCTCACAGCCTGCTCATAATTACTCTGTGACTGATACCCCAGTGACTGGGATACACATTCTAGTGCAGGCGTCTCTCTAACCGGGTATCTTGATATAAGTGAGCCAACATCCTCTTCACCTATAAACTCTTCGATTAATTTGGCTTCTTTAGCAAGTATTTCATCTGCTGATATTGATATATTCGTCTTACCGTTGAGAATCTCTTTCCAGTTCGGCGCATCATATAATAATTTATCCTTAATCCGCCTTTCTACTAATCGAGATATCATACGATCCTTGTGTTCAACGATTGAGGAAAGTACGCCTGAAATTATTTTAGAAAAGGCTTCAGATGAATTAATGCCGTTTATATCAGACACTCTCAAGATCATAATTTCAATAACAGCCGGATGATAACAAAGAGATTCAACAGAGTATTCCTTCAAGGCAATAACGCCGTTGGATTCCAGTCTTTTGCAGTCTTCATCAGACCTATTGTCTCTGTCTATTATCCCGTACGCAGAAACCCAATGATTTTCCTCGGATGATCTTAATCCCTTTACTATTCGTTCTACAACAATACAGCTGCCAACGGGTTTGACCGACACATTAGGATATAATATTTGATAAATCTGAATATCCAAACTAGATGGATCGCCTTCAATAAATAATATACTTCGGCGAGAGCCGAGCAGTGCGATGGCTATCTCATTATCTAATTCTTCAACAGATTCAATGTAGTCGGTCTCCCATTGTTGTGGGTCATGAGAATATGAACGAACCAATAAACAGGATGCATTAAGCTGATCCATAGGAAGTGATACATCGTGCGTAAAAATAACAAATGCGCAATCTTCCCTGTATGCTAGTAACGTACTTAGAAGTGGTGAGACAATTGAGCGGTGTAAATGACGCTCAGGCTCATCTAACAAAATTAAAGTATCACTAGGAGCTGTCAACACATTTGCGATAATCAAAAGCGCATTTCTTTCGCCATCTGATAACTCTGCAATACTATATCCAGGAAGATCACCGCGCTCGGCAATAAGTTTACTGCCTTCATCTACCCTAATTTTAATATCCAAGTTTGATATCTTAAGGATATCATTCATATTTGACATAGGAGACTGTATTGAAGCGAGGTATTTTACTAGATTCATTTCACCAGACCTGGCAGCTTCAGCAATTTTCCTCGCGTCGATATTTTCAACATCAACCAAATCAAATATGGTTACTTGGGCACGTTGAGCCGCATGATCATCTTTCCATCTAGAATCTGTCTGCTGGTCTCTGTTATTTATGTTTTGTTGTGTTTGTTCTCTAGCGGTAGGAGTTATATCGATTGTATTCGAACTTAACCATACTTGCCTATGAGCGGTTATGCGTCTTACTCGATTAGTATTTTGTGTGGCGAATTTATGCATTAGTGTAGATTTTCCAGTGCCATTTTCTCCAACAAGAAACATAATGTGCCCTGACTCAATTGATTGCTCTATGTTTTGATCATCGAACCCAGAAAAATTTAATCGAAATACACTCATGTTTATTCCTTGCTAAATATATCTAAGATTTTACGTTTAAAGTGTTGCCATTATTGAAATTTGGAAGATTGACGCCTTTCCATAAATTTTTATAGGCCGCATCAATACGATCCATGTCTGGATCGACATACTCTAAAGTCATCTCTTCATCTTCATGGCCTAATATTTTCTGGATCAATTTAAGGTCATAACCCTTACGGTCCATCTTTGTTGCTATGCTTCTTCGTCCTGAGTGCGAACTGCCACCTTGAACGCCTGCGCTTTTTATAATGTCTCTAACCGTATTTTCGAGTGAGGCACAAACCATCGTTTCTTTGATGCCACCTATAGTCTTATATTTTTTAGTATTAAATGCGAACTTTCGCCAAACTCCTTTCTTTGAAAGGAATAACGGGCTGCCACCATCCAACAAACCACCATATAAACCATCTTCTGATAACATTGCACCTTCAGCTACACGTTGTTGTTGCCATAGACCTAAAGCTTCTCTTTGTTGTTTGACCTTGATATAGGCTGGCCTTGGTTTGCCCATTTTGGTGTATGTTCCAGGAATAATGAAAGCCGTCTTAAGTTCACCAGAAGGGTAATACGCATCTGAGACTTTCAACTGTGCAACTTCATTAATACGCAATCCAGTGCCAAATAGCATCCATAAGATGGATACGTTACGACGGCCCAGCTCACCCCTGGAGGCCACAAACAGGATGTGGCTCAATTGACTAGGGGTGTTCACTATCTGTGCTTTGCCAGAGCCAGGCTCGTATTCACCCAAAAGTCTTTTAATTGGTCTTCGATTAGCCATTTTCTTCTCAAAATTGCCAAATTCCAATGTTGCCCAGATGCGGCCTGAATGTCCATGCGTTACGAGGGTTTATGCGGGTTCATTGGAATATTAGATACATGACAACAGTGATTGTCGGAAAGTATTTTTTGTATCACTTATTGTACTGCGCATGTGTAGTGCCTAATTAGTGAAACAAGTGAGAAAACACACACGCCCCACTACACTGCCAGTAACTGGAAGAATACCCATGGTTTAGTGATACACCACAAACCCCGCTGGCGGCACACTGATCCGCAGCGCCGAGCCGTTGCGCGCCGACACTGTCACCGTCGTGCCCTGCTGCACCGGGTCGGTGGAGAACAGGCAGCGCATCTGCCCACCCGCCGGGTGCAGGGCATTATCCACTGTCACCCATACATGCAGGGTTTGTTCGGCATCGGTATTAATCGCACACAGGTATTCCTGATCTGCAAAGATGCGCGACCAGGCCACTACCCAGCGCAATTCCCCGCCCAAGGGCTGCGGGTAGTGAAAATCCCCTGCTTCACCGCTGGCGGAGATTTCGCGCAGATACTGACGCCCGCGACGCAGGGCGATGTGTTGCCGTCGCAGGGTGCAGACTTTTTGTACAAAGCGGTAAATTTCGTGTGCTTCTGTGAAGAAGTGCCGTCCTGTGCTTTGTAGTGAGCCAAACGGTCCGCCGAACATACATTCGCGCAGAAAGACATCACTATAGGCATCGTCATCACCACGACGCTGATCGGCACCATTGAAGCCTTGCTCCGTGCCGTAATAGAGACAGGGGATTCCGGCGCTGGTGAGGTTGAGGCCTAGGGCACAACGCAGATAACGATAACCATCGTCGCTGCCGCTGAAACGAAATTTGCGTTTCACGCCTACCTGGTCGTGGTCATCAAATAGGGTGACCACATGTTTGCCGTACCATTGGTGGCTGTGTTTTTGGTCGAGCAGGCTGTTTTTGAACAGGTCGAAGTAACCTTCCTGGGCTTCGGTACGTGGGTCGCCGGGGCTGCTCTGCCCTTTGGCGAGGGATTCCAGTTTGTGAGGGATGTCGTTAATACCCAGTGCTGCATCGATGCCGGTGGTGTTGACGATGTGCACTGCGTGCTGGCGACCCCCTGTTACTTCACCGATGAGGTAGAAATTCTCTTTGCCCAGGGACTGGGCGTATTCATGGATGATGTTGGCGAAGATCCGCACGGCACCCGGTTCCATATGTTTGACGGTGTCGATACGGTAGCCGTCGATGTCGGCGTAAGCGATCCAGAACTTGTGGACTTCGGCGAGGTGCAGCAGCGCCGGGGCTACGCCATATTCGCGGATGCGGCGTTGAAGATCCCAGTCCAGTGCGGGGTCGCGTAGGGAACGGCCATGGTTAATGTCCTTGAGTGACAGGAAATCACCGTCCAGATAGTTCGGGGAGGCATCCCAGTTACTGATTTCGCCGCGCCGGGTCCAGGTTTCCGGCCTCTGAAGTTCGGCTGGCCATACAGCACCGTCCGGCCAGGCACTGTCATCCACGGGCCCCAAGGGCAGGCTGCCCGCATCGTCGATCCTGCTGCGAAATCCTTCCACTGGCCACTGGTTGCCCTGGTGATAGAAATAACGCTGGTTGTTGTCGTAGGCGAAAACATTACCGGCATGATTCAGGATAATGTCCAGGATGACGCGGATACCTGCCGCGTGTGCTGCGGCAACGAAATCCCGCAGTTCGTCGCGGGTGCCGAAATGCGGATCTACGTCGAGAAAGTTCTGCACTCCGTAGCCGTGGTAATCCTGGCTGCCCGTGACCTGTTTAAAGACCGGACTGAGCCATATGACACTAATGCCCAGGCGTTGCAGATACCCTAGCTTGTCCCGGAGCCCGGCCAGGGTTCCGCCGCACCAGGACTTGCCAGCTTCGAACCAGGGTTGGCGGTCTGCGCCCCCGGCGTCAGTCTGCAATTGAAACAGCGGCGTAGTACGTTGCCCTGTTGGCCCTTCCACTGGCACATCGGCCCCGTCAGCAAAACCGCCGTGCTCTCTGCCGTCGGAGAAACGATCCACAAACAGGAAATACAATACCTCATCTTCCCAGGCGGCTGGTGAGGGAAAGTAGTCTCGCCCGGCGCTGATGGTGGACCAGTCAATGTCCTTGAGGCTGCGCTCAATGTGCCGTTGAGTGTCGGCTGGATTGTTGGGCATGTGCAAAACCTCCCTGGCGGGTTTGTTCTTTCATTTCCTGATTCCCGGAATTTAATTTATAACACCTGTGCAATACAAAAGCCCGATTTTGATTCCTCAAATATTCAGCTGGAAATCTTTCCTGAAGGCATCAGGATTCTGCTTCCAATCATAGCGAGGAGTGTCTACTCTTCCACCTCTTCTTGATTTTTAGAGACAAGTGAAAATTGTCGATTTAATGCAACGTGGCTTTCCATTCGCATTCTCTACATGTGTGTTTGAGGGAAAGGAGTCTCGTGTGTCACGCCGTTAGTGGAGATTTCGCACAGATATTGGCGTCCACAGCGCAAGGTGATGTATTCCCCCGACACAGAGTGCAGACCACCTGTACGAAGTAAAATAGTGCATTGAATAAAATGTGCTGGTTACCGTATTAAAAAGTATACCATATGGTATACTTTGCCATATGACGACACAATTAACCTTCCGGGATAAATTCATCTACGCCGATGGGGCCATTCGCGAGATGGTGATTTGGCGTCTACCTGACACCGATAGCGAGAGGCCGCATGGTCTTAAGTACCGGCTATATTATGGCTATTCTGGCAAGTGTCTGGTGCGTTATGACAATGAACGAGGCAAAGGTGATCACCGACATGAAGGCAACCGGGAAACACCCTATATCTTCATCTCGGTTGAACAATTGGTCCAGGATTTTAAGGCGGATATCGAACGCTTACGAGGTGAACAACATGAGTAAACAACATATTCATATTAGCGTGGAAGATGCGGACCGTGGCTTTGAACGTTTCACTGAAGCTTGGCACAAGTTTGAGGCTGGTGAGACCGAACAAGCAGAAATACATCTCAACTTCGAGGACTTTGCCATGCTGGCTTCGGTACTGACACCCAAGCGTCTGGAGTTGATGAAAACATTACGTCAATATGGGCCGCTGAGCGTCCGGGCATTGTCGAAACAATTGGAGCGTGACTACAAAAATGTCCACGTTGATGCTGGCGCTCTGGAGGAAGTAGATCTTATCCATCGTACCGCAAAAGGATTATTGGTCGCCCCCTGGGATGTGATTGATGCTCATGTACGGTTAGTGGCCTGAGCTTCCGGGTTTCCCTGGTAGCGCCCCTACCCTACACTCAAAGGAGAGGAGCAAAGCTCTTCCCTTTGGTCATCGATGGAACCTTAACTCCGCAATCGGCTTTTAGCCGTAAACAGACGGCGGGAGTGATCAGGCGGGATGACAACCTGTCTGCTGTAACCCGGCAGTACGATCAAGCCCGAACATCAGATTCATATTTTCAATACCGACCTGTGCTCCACCTTTTCCAAGACTATCCAGTACACTAAACACCACTACCCGGTTTCTTTTTTCATCCACATCCAGTCCGATATAACAGTAATTAGTGCCTGAAACTGTACTCACCCAGGGATAAGCTCTGTACTGCCAGGCATCATTTTGATTTACAGGAAGGTCATATACCTTGATAAACGGGTGATCGTGATAGAAGTCACGATAAAGCTCCAGCAGGCTTTGCCGTGAAACCGTTTTGAGGTTAAACGCATGACAAACATTCAGTATGCCTCGTGTAATGGGCACATAGATCGGTGTGAAGTGTATACATACATCGTCATCGGTCAGTCGTGACAATTCCTGCTCCATTTCATAACTGTGTCGATGATCCACCACGTTATAGGGCACCAGGTTATTGCCGATTTCGGGGTGGTGCGCCGCACGGGATAATTCAGCCCCTACACCGGCCGTACCCGACAGACCATTGATCACCAGAGAATGGGTATCTACCAGACTTTCTTTGAGCAGAGGTGCCAATCCCAATATCGCTGCTGAGGAAAAACAGCCAGGGTTGGCGATCAGTCTCGCTTGTTTAATATCATCAAGGTGAAATTCAGAAAGGCCATATACGGATTCTTTTGCCAGCGACCATTCGGTATGGGACTGGCCGTATACCCGCTCCCAGGTGGACCGGGAGTCCAGACGGAAAGCTGCACCCAGGTCAATGACTTTACAGCCGGTTTCCAGCAGTTGGGGAGCCATTGCCAACGAAGCCGATGTTGGTAGGGCCATGAATACTACATCGCATGCGGATATGTTATCAGGATGAATCAGCTCAATACCCTGGCCATAGAGGTTTGGGTGATAGTTTTCGATTTTACCTGGTGTACGACTGGTGGCCCAGGCAAGCTCCGTTTCAGGGTGGTTTAATAACACCCGGATAACTTCTCCTCCCATGTAACCGGTTGCCCCAAGTACACCGACGTTAATCATGATGCATGTCCTCCATTTTTATTCCGGGATATGAAACAACCGTAACCAGAAACCAGCACGCATTACAGATACAGTCTATGGCTTATTTGACCAGTACAGATCGAATGTCATTAAGTTAAATGTGAATCAGGAATAGATGTTCCCTCCCCTCGGACAAGCGCCCCAGTACGGGAAGTTATTCTGTAGTGGCACTAACAAGTGACGGGTTATAAACGCAGAGGTCGCAGAGAAAAACATCAAAAACTTTGCGTCTTTGCGTCTTTGCGACCTTTGCGTTAAATACCCGATGTTAAAAAAGAGTGTTTTTAGCGCTTGTTCCATAATCATCTGGGTATCAGTTTAGCTTTTCGCTTGAATAAATGACGGATGTCTTCTCCAATCATATACAGGCAGGGAAGCAACAATAATGTTAAGGGTGTGGCAAATAATAATCCCCACCCCAAAGCCAGCGCCATAGGTCCCATGTAGGGATCAGAGCCTCCGATACCATAGGCAAGCGGTAACAACCCGGCAACTGTGGAGACGGTTGTTAATAACACTGCGCGTAGCCGGTTGGATGTTCCTTCAGCAACAATGTCTCTTAATGGCCGCTCCGGGTTTTGTTGTTTAAGCTGATTGATATGGGCTACCAGTACAAGGGAGTCGTTCACCACGACACCAACCAAAGCAAAGGGGATGGCGGTCATGACCATCAATGGTTGCCATATTGAATTGAATAAAAGGGTTAATAGTAAATAGATACCAATACAGGAAATGCCCATAATAACCATTAATTCATCAACGGATTTTTTACTCTCTTCCGCTTCACCACCGACATACAATGCCATGCCGGGATAATCACGTTCGATATCAAATTGTGCCAATACGGCTTGAGATACCTTTAGTGGTGTGGTGATGTCTTTGTCGATATCCCCGCTTATGGTGACCGCGCGGTCTCCTTTGTAGTGGGTGAAGTTTGCCGGACCAGGAGAGGTGACAAAATGTGCCATTTCACTCAGGGGGGTAAGATAACCATTACGATTAGGTAGCGTCATCTCTGCCAGTGATTGCGGGTTTTTGCGTACGTCTTCGGTAAAAATCACCCGAAAATCCACATCTTCATCGCCATAACGCACACTGGTCACAACTTCTCCGTCGTAGGCAATGCGCACATTGCGGGCTACGTCGGCGACGGAAATACCAACACGCGCCAGTTTGTCGTAATTGAATTTGATTTCGACTTGTGACTTCCCTTCCTTGTCATCACGGTCAATATCTTTGGTGCCTTCCAGTGTGTTGAGATAGGCAACAACGTCATTAACCAGTCGTGTACGTTCGGCATCATCAACGCCCACTACCCGTAAAGCAATGGGACGACCAACCGGTGGGCCACCACTGTCAATCATGTAAAAAATACGCTCTACACCTTTTAGTGCATCCGTTTTTTCACGCAGGCTTTCGACGATGTCATCCGCCGTACGTTGACGGTCAGAAAACGGGGTTAAACTGACAAACACTGCTGCGTTGTTTTCGCGCTCACTGGAACCAATATCACCAAACGTGCCAATACGGGTCACAAAGGAATCAAGCTCTGACTTCCCCAGTTCTGATACCAGAGACTCAACATCACGGGCTCGGTCTGCCGTGGCTTGTAACGAGGTGCCTACGGGTGTTTCAATCAGGATCATAAAACGCTCGGCGGTTGATGATGGAAACAGAACAAAATCCATGTATTTGACAGCATAAGTCAAAGCGCCTCCCAAGACGGCAACAAACATAACAACCAGCACATAACGTGCGGGCAGTAACCGCAGCAGCACGGCTGTGTAAAATTGACGCAATTTATTAAAATACCGTTGGCGTCGTGTCGGTCCGTTATGTGGTTTCATGCTTGCAGCAATATGTGCAGGCAAAGCCAGGGTGGATTCAATCAGAGACACTGCCAATGCAATGGTAATCACCAGCGGAATCACTGTGACAAACTTACCTAGCATGCCGGGCATAAAAAACATCGGTAAAAATACAACAAAGGTCGTCAGGATGGTGGTTATCACCGGTTTGATGACATCACGTACCCCGGCAACAGCGGCCGGAACCGCAGACATACCCTGTTCATATCGCCGATAGATACTTTCGGCAATAATAATCGCATCATCAACAATAATGCCCAGTACAAGCACCATAGCTGTCATGGTAATACTGTCAAGAAACCCACCAAAAAACGGCAGCATAAAAACAGTACCAAGCAATGCAACCGGAATACCCAATGCAACCCAGAAAGCCACACGAAAACTTAAAAATACGGCCAACACAATCATCACAAGAGACAGACCGATCATTCCGTTGTTTGCAACAATGGACAGCCGGTCTTTTACAAATTTTGACTCGTCATTGGAAAACATGACTCTGACTTCTGATGGCATATGTTTCTGCTCATTTTCCACCAATTCTTTTATAGCATCGACAGTGCGCACGATATCTGCGTTATCAGCCTTGAACGCAACAAACGATATGGCTTTTCTGCCATTCACATGTGACAGCACTTTTTCTTCTTCGTAACCATCCACAACCACCGCCAAATCCCGTACCTTCACTGAAGGCCCGTCAAAAGTGGTGCGCACAATGACATCCCCTACTTCACCAGGGTTGCGAAATTGTGACAGGGTGACGATATTTTTTTCACTGGTATAAGATTCAAATGACCCACCGGTCGAACGAATATTACGCTGTCCAATCGCCCTTACCACCTCAGCAAGGGAAACATCGGCTTTGTCCAGTTTATCGGGGCTGATTTCAATCTGAATTTCGCGTGTACGGTATCCATAACGATTAACACTCGACACACCGTCCACATTTTCCAGTTTGCGCTGGAACTGTCTGGCAATCTTTCGCAGCTCCGCATAAGGCAGATCACCTGCCAGACCAATCTCGATCATGGGAAAACTGGACGTACTCAGTTCCGTTACCAAAGGAGATTCTGTGACTTCTTCCGGAAAATCCGTCACTCTGGAAACAGCCTCACGAATTTCACGTATGACTTTTTCTTCGTCTTCCACATCCGGGTCAATAACGATATGGATATTGGACAGGTTTTCCATGGACCAGGACACGTAGCGTTTGATACCGGTAACTTCTTTTATCTCTTTTTCAATTTCATTAGTGACCGTCAGTTCCACGTCTTCCGGTGAAGCACCTGGGTAAGTCGTGGTTATCAGCAGTTCACCAAATTCCACACTGGGAAAGGCATCCCTTTTAATGGTTAACATGCTGCCAATGCCTAACAGAATAACCAGAAAAGTAATGACGCAGGCCAACAGGTGGCGTTCAGCAAAGAACTTGAAAAAACTCATAAAAGTAACTCCTGTTAAATTCTGTCTGAACCCGGTAAAAGAGCGTCGGTAAGTGCTTCGAAACGTAGCCAGAGTTTTTGATAATTGGCGGCGTTGGCGGCATAAATCAGTTGGGCATTTTGCTCGTTATCACGGCTTTGGATTACAAAACTCAGTTCACTACGCCCCTGGTTGTGACGTTTTAACTCTTCCTGCGTTCTTAAACGTGCCACTTCAATTTGCTCTTTGTTCAGTTCAATGATTTCGCTCAATTCCGTTAACTGCACCACCAGATTGCGCAATTGCGCTTCCAGCTGGCGAAACGCACTGTTTTTTGCTTCTCTGATCTGCCGTTTTTGCAGGCGTGCCCGGTTAAGGTCTGCTGTGGCGGTACGCTGACCCAGGGGATAACGAAAATTCACACTGATCATGTATTGTGGTTGATCAAACTTGGCAGAGCCCGACAAATCACCCGCTTCGCTGCGTAAGCCACCTCCCAGCACCAGATTCAATTCCGGCTCCTTCTGATTGTCATAGCCGTTTTGCAGGCGCTCTGTCTGTGCCAAACGCACATCAAAAGCCTGTAACTCACGCGCATTGTGTTTCAGCACGCTCAATGCCTGCTCCAGTAGCGGAGCCGGTTTTAACGTATAGAGATCCAGCGCGGGCTCCATTTGATATAAATCCAGGCTGGCACTCTGGGTTGCCAGCTCTGCCTGTATTGCCCGCCACTGGCTTTTAATGGTGCTCAGGTTTTGTTTGGCATTGATCACCGCATCCCATGCTCGTAACACATCCACTTCTGCCACCAATCGGCTGCGGCGCTTTTTCTTCGTTCTTATCAGTTCTTCATCGGCCAATGCCAGTCGGGTTTTGGCAATGAGGCGTTGCTCCGTGACAAACACCCAATCGAGAAACATCAGTCCCTGTTGTTCGAGAAAGCGCTCCTGATTTTCGATACTGTTAACCTTGCTGAGATCGATATTGTATGACTGCAATTCGTAATCAAGGCGACTTAACACACCTCCTTTGTTTTTCATCAGGGGAATACTGTAACTGGCGCTGAGCCCATTGCCATGCTCAGAAAAAGAGCCAACAGGTGCTGCAAACTGTTGCTCCAGGTTGTAGTAGTCATAATCAATGGAAAGACTGCTACCATTTGACCAAAAGCGGCGTTCCAGCCCGGCATTCAATGTCAGGTTGTCCTGTTCCTCTGCCACAAAGGCAATGCTGGCACTGCGCTCTTCATGACGATAGCCTGGGCTTGCCTTTATCACCCAGTCTTCATCACCCAGATAGCGATCCTGTTGTGCCTGTTCAATTTCATGATTGAGGTTCTGTTGAATAAAAAAGGGATGATTGGCTTTCACCCGTTGGAGGTATTCATGCAGCCCGATGTTGTCTATCTCAACGATATCCGCCAGTAGGGACATGGGTGTACCGATAACAGCAATCATGCAAAAACCAACTGAAATATTCCGTAAATATTGTCTATTT
This sequence comes from Gammaproteobacteria bacterium, assembly GCA_021647705.1. Classification (GTDB taxonomy): domain Bacteria; phylum Pseudomonadota; class Gammaproteobacteria; order SZUA-152; family SZUA-152; genus SZUA-152. The sequence goes on from JAKIUF010000015.1 coordinate 54,656, forward strand.
TTCACTTTCCCGCCTCCACACGCTGTTTAAGCGCAGCATTCATGGCATGAAACCCGGCCTCAGTAGATTTACCCACTAGCTTCAAAATAAGCTTTGATAACAAGCCATTGAAAGCCTCACTGTGACAAAAAGTAACATGCCCATTCGTCAGGGGTTTGATCACAAAACGATGTTCACCATCAAATAACCCGGGAAACAGTACTCTGTCCACCCATACAAGCTGTCGTCCGGGTTCAATACTGATAATCGTGGGATTAAATACCATGGCCTTTCCTTCAGGGGGTTGTAAAAAAACCTGCAAACAACTGCCTTCGCATAATTCTCCTTTAATGGTTCTGACGAAGGGATTCCAGTCAGAGTAGCGCTTAAAGTCAGTCAGTACATTCCAGACCTTTTCTGCGGGTGCGCTGATTTCTATTCTGGTGTTAATGACTTGCGACATCCTGACGGCCCTTTCCCGGATATTCTAAATATGCTCGTATTTTGGCAGGTATACGGAAGTCATGAATCACCCGGCAGGGTGATTTAAGGGGGTGAATCACAATGTTATTAAGTTAAGCCAAACTTCCGGCTTGTTGTAGGTTGGCGGTGAGCTTGCGAACCCCAACGGAATCGACGATGTTGGGGTTCGCAAGCTCACCACCAACCTACGGTACGCCGTTTTTTGTTAACTTAATGACATTGGGGTGAATTAGGAGAACGGGACAGGAAAATTCCCGGGTAAAATTGCCTTGCAGCTAAAATAGAATAAAGTGAAAACGGGAATGAGTTTCCGGTGTGGTCACATACTGTCGCTGCAAACTCAGGCCGGATTCACAAACCCTGCCCCTTTTGCCACTGCCTCAACACGACTGTTGACCCCCAGTTTTCGATATATGCTTTTTACATGGGTTTTAATGGTATTAGGGGATACGAACAGCTGTTCAGCAATTTCCTTGTTCGTAAGGCCAGCAACCAGTAATGCCAATGTTTTCCGCTCTTTATTACTGAGAGGCTCAACCGGCAAATCATTGATTTGATTTTTCGCGGGTTCGTTGCTCATTTGTTGCAACAGGATTTGTGCATATTCGGATTGACGCCCGGCAAGCGTATGTTTTAACAATGCGGCCATCGGAGCACCTTCATCAAGAAATACCCGAATATGTTGTTCTGATTTTGCAGCGTTCAGCGCACGCTCTAAAGACACGATTGCGAGGCGTGTTTTTCCCTGTGACTGGCGAGCCATGGCCTGCAAAACAAGTAATTCAATAGCAAGAGTCTGGTGGCCTTCCTGTTCCGCCCGCAAAAGCAATGGTGAAATCACATTCAGTGCTTTGTCTGCCTGGCCTTGTCTCACCAGTACCCGGGCAAATAAAACACTTTCGCCCTCCCGCTCAAAATTAGCTTCATGACTAACGTCAAAATTCTTTGTGGCCAGCCAATGTTCGACCTGACTCATATCCCCCAGTTTGATTTGAGCCGAAAGTAGATCATCTTCACTAATTGGAAAAATGGGTAACAGAGAAGGCTTTATTTCGGGTTGTTTGATGGCTGCAATACATTTCATTGCTTTTTCAACATCTCCCCTGGCGAAATAAACACTTGCCCGGCGTATATCGATCATGGACGGCAGTACATTCCAGGTATCCTTGTGTTCTATCGCCGCAACATTTTCCAGGTATTGCATACACTCATCCAGATTATTTGTTTGGTAAGCCAGTTCGCTTAATGCCATATAGAGCCATGCGGTATCCGCCAAATATTCATCCCAGCCCTTTTCTTGCAAACGACGCAAGTTATCAGTGAGCTGATTCTTTGCTTCATTCAGATGCCCCTGTTTCGCCAATACACGGGCAAAGCCACAAATGGAGGCATTGAGCGCAATAAGATATTCATTGGAAAATGAATCATCGATAAGCAGACGAAATATCTCACCGGCCTTATCCAGTCTGCCTCGGACGAAATGGGCCGATGCCAGTAACAGGCGTGGTGGTATGGCACCGGACATTCCGATGGTTTCGCAAAATTGTATAGCCCTGTTGGCACAATCCTCGACGACTGCAATATCTCGTTGCTGCATGGCAAGAAACCCTTTCATCAGGGCGAGGTCAATTTCTATTTTGGCATGTTCTTCATCAGACAATTCAAGCTGACCGGAATCAAACTGCCGCTGAAGTTCTTCAACCAGATCCAGTAAAATTTCCCCACAACCCAAAAAATGACTCCAGGTACAACGAAGCATGTGGCATGGATGATTTTTGATGATGGATTTCGGGAGTTTTTGGTAGTACGTCATTAACTCAAGGAGTTGACCGTCTTCAAACATGCGTTGGCCATGTTTTTCCAGCACCGTTGCTGCCTGCTCAAAATCTTCAATCTCAAAAGCATGTTTTATCGCTTCGTGAGGGAGTCCTTTTTCATTAAACCATTCACTGGCATGACGATGAAGCGGGACAATTTTCGCCGGTTGCAAGCGGACAAGTTGTTCACGCAGCAATTCGGAAAACAAATGGTGATAACGATACCAGTGACGTTTGTTATCCAGCGGAATAACAAACATGTTGGATTTTTCCAGTTGTTCCAGAAGTTCCAGACTGTTTTTTCGTTGAGTCAACTTGTCACACAAAGACCCGCACAATTGATTCAGTACGGATGTTTGTAACAGAAACTGTTTTATTTCTTCCGGCTGCCGACGCAATACTTCATCGGTGAGATAATCCATAATGTAACGATCATCACCTGCAAATGCCTGAATGAACGCTGTTTTGTCACTTTCAGCTTCGAGTGAAATTGCCGCAAGTTGCAAACCTGCAATCCAGCCTTCCGTACGCGCTTCCAGCACTGAAATATCCTCAGATGACAAATCCAGGCCGGTAATTTTATTGAGAAATTGCGCAGCTTCCTCATAAGTAAAACGTAAATCCGATTCCCCTATTTCTGTCAACTGTCTGCGCACCCGCATGCGGGATAATGCAATGGGCGGTATGGAGCGGGAGGTCATCGCTACATGCAATTGAGAGGGCTGGTGATCAATAAGATAATTCAGCATTTCATGAACAGCATCATGTTCAATGACATGATAATCATCCAATGCCAGGAAAAAACGGCTATCCAGGCTGCTGATTTGATTCACAAGAGAGCGCAGTAAAGAAATAACATTGGGAGGCTGAGCCAGGGTAAGAATACTGGCTTCCTTCAGACCAAACTGCGGATAAATACACTGAATAGTTTTTATCACATAATGAAGAAAACGAGTGGGATCATTATCATCTTCATCCAGAGACAGCCATGCAACCGGGATTTTTTGCTGTTCCAGCCAGCGGGTTAACAGGGTTGTTTTTCCAAAACCGGCAGGTGCGCAAACAAGGCTCAGAGACTGGGGTTCTGTCCCTAACTTGTCAAAAAGCCGTTGACGATGAACAAGCTGGCCATGACAACGCGGCAAAATTAATTTAGTCGATAACAGCGAGTCATCATCGTTATCCATCTGACTACTGAGATTAGTGCTGTCTGACGGGTTCATGCGCATTCCAGGCTAATACTGTATTTGAATAATTCAACGGGTGAGAATATACAATAATGCGATGCCCGATGGGCATTTTGCAGCCTCTGGAACTGCTTTCAGATTTGTTTTCTTGATAAATTAATCTTATGTTTCATGCGGTTGCATAACTTAGGTGAAGTGATTTCAATTGGTGCTCAACAGCCGTTTAGATAAATTAATCTTATATTTCATGTGGTTGCATAACTTAAGTGAAGTGATTTCAATTGGTGCTCAACAGCCGTTTAGGCGCAACTCGCCCGTCATCCAGCACGGTACCCAAACCCAGAAAGCGTTTGTCGCTGGCATACAATCTCACCCAGCCACGGTCCTTAAGCTGCGGAACAAATACCGCCTGCCCCTGACAAAGATAAAAACTGGCATCTTCCGGGAGGCACACCTCTGGCCAATCCGGCAGGGTGGATTCCATGGGTAACAGCAATTCATCCAGTGCGTGTGAACCTGATTGCTCCACAATGGCTTGCAGAAACTCCAGTGTATATATGACATGTCCATCCAGAGCACCGACACCGGTACGTCGCAAAGCGGCGACATGAGCACCACAACCCAATGCTTCTCCGATGTCCTCAGCCAATACACGAATGTAGGTGCCTTTACTGCACCGCACGTCCAGTTCCAGTTCATCACCCTCAAGTCGCAGTAACTTCAGGGAATGAATGGTGATATCACGCGGCTCACGCTCGACTTCAATACCTTGATGGGCCAATTTATACAGAGGCTGGCCTCCCTGTTTGATGGCGGAATGCATGGGAGGCGTTTGCTGGCTCTTACCCAGAAAACTTTCCAGCACTTCTTGTACTTGTGCGACAGCAAATTCCCCTACGGGGCGTGTTTCGCGGATTTCACCATCGGCATCACCACTGTCGGTGGTTGCTCCCAGCTTACAGGTTGCGCGATATTCTTTATCCGCAGAAAGCAGAAAACCGGAAATTTTGGTGGCCTCTCCAAGGCAAATGGGAAGCATGCCGGATGCCAGCGGATCAAGACTGCCGGTATGCCCTGCCTTGTTCGCATTAAAAAGCCGTTTGACTATTTGCAGGGCAGCATTGGAGGTAATACCGGTGGGTTTATCCAACAGCAATACACCATTCACACTTCGGCCACGGTTACGACGACGCGCCACAATCATTCTCCAAAAGCATTAAAAAAGAAACGGGAGGGTTGCTGCTCAAATCACTCTGATTTTTCAGACTGGGAGTCAGCAGGTTTGTTGGTTGGCTCATCAACTTCGGCAGAGGCTGTGCCTGACTGTTTGATCAGGTCCGTCAAACGATTCCCGTATTCCATTGAGGAATCGTAAATAAAAACCAGCTGAGGCGTGGTACGCAACTTGAGACGCCGGGCCAATGCAGTACGCAAATAACCGGCGGCCTTGTTCAGGGCCAGCGTACTGTTTTCAACGGATTTTTTCGCCTGTTCTTTATCTGCCAGATTTTCATCCAGCACGGTAAAATACACACGCGCCCGTTCAAATTCATGCGTGACATCGACACCAGTGACGGTGACCATGCCTACCCGCGGATCACCCAGCTCCATCTGGATCAGCTCAGCCATGTGCCGCTGAATCTGATCTGCCACTCGGCGTGTACGACTAAATTCTTTGGCCATGGCTATTTACTCCACAAATCCACAAGCAAGTGTTACAGGGTACGTTTAACTTCGACTTGTTCGAAGACTTCAATCTGGTCGCCTGCTTTTATGTCGTTGTAGTTTTTCACACCGATACCACATTCTGTACCGGAACGAACGTCCTGCACGTCATCCTTGAAGCGACGCAGCGATTCCAGTTCGCCTTCGTAAATCACCACATTGTCGCGCAATACGCGAATGGGATTGTTTCGTTTCACCACACCTTCCGTCACCATGCAGCCTGCGATAGCGCCCAGCTTGGGAGAACGGAAAACATCGCGCACTTCGGCAAGACCCACGATTTGCTCTTTGAATTCTGGTGCCAGCATGCCGCTCAGTGAATTTTTCACTTCATCAATGGCATCGTAAATCACACTGTAATAATGCAGGTCGATACCATCTTCTTCGATGATGCGTTTCGCCGATGCATCAGCACGCACATTAAAGCCAATCATAACTGCGGAAGAGGCCACGGCCAGATTGACATCAGATTCATTGATACCACCCACACCACTGGCGACAATTTTCACCTTCACTTCGTCTGTGGACAGCTTTGTCAACGACTCATTAAGGGCTTCCACTGAACCTTGCACATCCGCCTTCACCACCAGATTGAGGGTATTCACTTCGCCCTCTTCCATTTGCGAGAACATGCTTTCCAGTTTGGCTTTTTGTTGACGCGCCAGCTTTACATCACGGAATTTCCCCTGACGGAACAACGCCACTTCACGCGCCTTGCGTTCATCGTCCACTACCAGCATTTCATCGCCTGCACTGGGCGTACCTGAAAGGCCCAATACTTCCACCGGAATCGATGGACCTGCTTCGGCAGTCGGTTGGCCATTTTCGTCCAACAACGCGCGCACCCGGCCATATTCCTGACCAGCAAGTACCATATCACCCTTGCGCAAAGTACCGCTTTGCACCAGCACCGTTGCTACCGTGCCTCGTCCTTTGTCCAGACGTGATTCGATCACCACGCCGCGTGCGGGTGCATCTTGTACTGCACTAAGTTCCAGCACTTCTGCTTGCAGGGAAATTGCTTCCAGTAACTTGTCAACACCTTCACCGGTCAATGCGGACACATGCAAAAACTGTGTATCACCACCCCAGTCTTCCGGCACCACTTTTTCGGCCACTAATTCCTGTTTGACACGATCTGGTTGTGCGTCTTCTTTATCAATTTTATTCACCGCCACCACTAACGGCACACCGGCAGCCCTGGCATGTTGAATGGCTTCTTTGGTTTGGGGCATAACACCGTCATCAGCGGCCACAACCAATACAACAATATCAGTGGCTTTCGCGCCACGCGCCCGCATCGCAGTAAATGCCGCATGTCCAGGCGTGTCCAAAAAGGTGATCGGGCCACGGTCTGTATCCACGTGGTAGGCACCGATGTGCTGGGTAATGCCTCCCGCCTCGCCTGCGGCCACTTTCGATTTTCGAATGTAATCCAACAGCGATGTTTTACCGTGGTCAACATGCCCCATAATGGTGACGGCAGGCGCACGTGTTATCTGCTCACCTTCACTATCGGATGCCTGCGTAATACTTTCTTCCAGCGCATTGTCACTCACCAGTACGGCTTTGTGACCCATTTCTTCCACAACAATAGTCGCGGTTTCCTGGTCAAGCACTTGGTTGATCGTCACCATGCTGCCCATACCCATCATCACTTTGATGACCCCAGCCGCCTTTACAGCCATTTTTTGTGCAAGTTCGCCAACAGTAATGGTTTCGGGAATGTTGATATCACGCACCACAGGTGCCACAGGCATTTCAAAACCGTGCTCAGTCGGTCCGGAAGACACCGCACCACGAGTACGTCGGGGTTTCTTCTTGCGACGACCTGATTTACTGGCATCGACATGCAGTTCTTTACGACCATATTTCGTCGGTTTTTCAGCTTTTCCTGGCTTATCTGCACGCTCACGCTTCGCACCACGTTTCTCAGTGCTTTTCTCCGCCGCAGCGGGTTGGGCGGGAGTCGCAGGGGCCGCGGCTGCCGCCACTGCTGCTGCTTTTAATGCGACCTCTTCTTCCCGTTTTTTGGTCTCTGCTTCTGCCAGACGTTCCTGTTCTTCTCGGGCTTTTGCCTCGTTTGCATCAGTGCGACGTTGACGCTCAAGCTCGGCCATTTTTTCTGCATCAACACGATCCTGTGCAATTTTATCCGTTTCCACCTTAAGCTTTTCAGCTTCTTCGGAAACCACTTCGCTGCGTTTCATGTAAGTGCGTTTTTTACGCACTTCAACATTCACTGTTTTGCCGCGCGTTGCACTACGCCCAGCACCGCTCGGTTGTTTCAGTTCAGAAACAGTCTTGCGACGCAGGGTAATTTTTTTCGGTTCACTGGCCTTGACTTCCCCACCGCCGTGGGTATCTCGCAGAAAATCCAGCAACTTCATTTTTTCTTCGTCGCTAACGATTTGCTCGCCGCTTTCAAACGACATGCCAGCCTTGTCCAGCTGTCCCAGTAAACGGTCCACTGGAACACTCAAAACTTCAGCTAATTGTTTTACACTTACGCCTGACATAACTTCCCCCAATCACTTAACCCTGTTGTTCGCCAGCCGCTGTATCTTCAGCAAACCAGGGAGCTCGTGCGGTCATAATCAATTTACCGGCCCGTTCTTCATCCATATCTTCGATGTCCATTAATTCGTCAACGGATTGCTCCGCCAGATCTTCCATGGTGATCACATTACGACTGGCCAGGACAAAAGCCAGATGCTGATCCATTCCTTCCATTGTTAGCAAGTCTTCTGCTGGCTGTTTTTCCTCCAGCACTTCTTCCTGCACCAGTGCCTTAGTCAGCAATACATCTTTGGAACGGTTACGCAATTCATTCACAATATCTTCGTCAAATTCTTCAATGCCCAACATCTCTTCCAATGGCACATAAGCAATTTCCTCGATACTGGTAAAACCTTCCTGTACGAGAATACCGGCAAATTCTTCGTCCACATCCAATTGCGACATAAACAATTGCAAAGCGGCCTTGCCTTCCTGCTCACCTTTTTCCGACAGTTGCTCGTCAGACATCACGTTAATCGTCCAGCCGGTCAACTCACTGGCAAGGCGTACATTTTGCCCGCCACGACCAATGGCCTGCGAAAGCTGTTCCTCTTCCACAGCAATATCCATGGCATTGTTTTCTTCATCCACCACAATGGATACCACTTCTGCGGGCGACATGGCGTTAATCACAAACTGCGCCGGGTTTTCATCCCAAAGAATAATATCCACACGTTCGTCGGCCAATTCGTTGGACACCGCACGCACCCGTGAACCCCGCATGCCAACACAGGCACCCACCGGATCGATACGGGCATCATTGGATTTAACCGCAATTTTTGCGCGAGAACCGGGATCGCGTGCAGCCGCCAGAATATCAATCAGACCTTCACCCACTTCGGGGATTTCCAATTTGAACAATTCGATCAATAACTCCGGTGCCGTGCGACTCACAAATAATTGTGGGCCACGCATTTCGGAACGTACGTCTTTCAAATAACCTCGTACACGATCACCAGGGCGCACAGCCTCACGCGGTATCATATCTTCGCGCGGCACCAAGGCTTCCACATTTTCGCCAAGGTCCATAATGATGTTGCCCTTGTCCAGGCGCTTGACCACACCCATAACCAATTCGCCAATTCGCCCCTTAAAGGCTTCGACAACGTGCGCGCGCTCGGCATCACGCACCTTTTGCACGATAACCTGCTTCGCCGCCTGTGCCGCAATACGCCCAAACTCGGCAGACTCCATCGGCTCTTCAATGAACTCTCCGGCTTTAATATCCGGATCTTTCTTCAGTGCATAAGTCAGCTTGATTTGTGTATCGGGATCTTCAAAATCCTCGGAGTCATCCTCAAACACTTCCCAGATACGAAAGGTTTTGTATTCACCCGTTGTTCGGTCGATATCAACACGCACATTGATATCCACACCGCTAAGCTTTTTGCTGGCTGTCGCCAACGCTGCTTCGATGGCACCAAAAATCGTCTCTTTATCGAGTCCCTTCTCATTCGATACGGCATCTGCAACCATCAATATTTCTTTGCTGTTCATCGCTCTCCGCCTCATCATAGCCGTGGCCTGTTACCCAGGGCATTTAGATTTTTTTCTAACGTGTTGCTCTCAATTTACTACTATTTTTACAAGTCTGTTTGCGTTTTACCCACTAAAAATCAGCAATCAGATTTGCCTTATCAATAGCGCCCAGCGCCAATACCAATTCATTTTCACCAATATTTACAATTACCTGCTCATTTTCGACACCTTGCAAGGTGCCCCTGAATTTGCGCTGCCCATCAATCGGCGTTACCAACTTCAATTTAACCTTATGGCCCGCAAACTGCTCAAAATGTTTCAGTGTAAATAATGGTCGATCAAGTCCTGGCGATGATACTTCCAACTGATATTGTCCCTGGATAACATCTTCCACATCCAGTACACCACTCAGTTGGTGGCTCACACGCTGGCAATCACGCACACCAACACCCTTCTCTTTATCAATATACACACGCAACAGGCCGCGATTGCCCTGCCTGCCATATTCAATGCCCACGAGTTCGCAGTCTAATGATTCAACCACCGGGGCGATAACCGCCTGTATATGCGCTGGTATCTGCCGCACAATCTCGCTCCAATTAAACACTTTTTCCAGAAACAAAAAATGGGCCCTAGGCCCACCGTCACATCAACCACTTTAAGCAAGGCCAATTATAGCGCCTGACGGTCTGCACACCAAACTACATCAGAGTTTCAGCCGGTTTTTTTAACAACAAGCTAACAAACGTTAACAAAAAAAAGTTAAAAAAAAACCACGTTTACTCGTGGCCTTTTCGATTCGTACCCGAATCGTCGATTCCTCGTGGAATCATTCTACTTTTTCTCGGCTTGTAGCAAAACAGGATTTTAACCTGTGACCTTCAGCGGCTATGCCGGATGAAAGCTGAGTCCGATCATCGGACACTCCACAAAACCGTTTTCTCACAGTTAGTAGTGGGAACAGGATTTTAACCTGTGACCTTCAGCGGCTGCGCCGGATGAAAGCTGAGCCCGGTCATCGGGCACTCCACAAAACCATTTTCTCACAGCTAGTAGCGGGAACAGGATTTCAACCTGTGACCTTCAGCGGCTGCGCCGGATGAAAGCTGAGCCCGATCGTCGGGCACTCCACAAAACCATTTTCTCGTAGTTGGTAGCGGGGACAGGATTTGAACCTGTGACCTTCGGGTTATGAGCCCGACGAGCTACCGGACTGCTCCACCCCGCACCCGAGGCAGCGCATTCTACCCAAGTCCGCTGAAAATACAAGTCCGGTTGAGAAATTAGTTAGCATTTTTTGTTATTGACAGTTTCAAGCACCACATAAGCGATAGCATATTCTTTTTCATCAGACAGGCTGAGATGGCTGTTGCCAATACCTTGTTTTTGCAAAATCTGTTGCGCCTGCTGAGAAAACACCAGTAACGGTTTACCCAGCGCATCGTTGTCTACACCGATATCGTGCAGATTCAGTCCGTTACGAAACCCGGTGCCCAGCGCCTTGGCAGCAGCCTCTTTAGCCGCAAAACGCTTGGCCAAAAATGATGCCTGCTGTGCCGAATCTGTAAAAGTGGCCATTTCGCTCCGAGTAAGAATGCGCGTAGCAAAGCGCTCACCATAACGATCCAGATTATCGGCCATACGCGGAATACGCACGATATCGGTACCAATGCCGAAAATCACGCGCCTTGTGCCTCACGCATCAACTGCTTTATTTCACGCACCGCCGGTTGCAGGCCGCTGAACACGGCCCGGGCAATAATGGCATGCCCGATATTCAGTTCACGAATACCTGGAATGGCCGCAATGGCTTGTACATTGTGGTAATGCAGACCGTGGCCCGCATTAACCTGCAAGCCAAGGCCGAGGCCATGCTCCACCGCCGTGACAATTCTGGCTAGCTCGATATCACGCTGCGCTGGTGTTTGTACATCGGCAAAATGTCCAGTGTGAATTTCGATGACGGGCGCACCCACTTCAGCCGCAGCGTCAATTTGCAGCGGATCAGCATCAATAAACAGCGACACCCGTACCTGCGCCTCTGCAAGACGGGAGCAAGCCTCACGCATGCGCTCACGCTGCCCTGTCACATCCAGACCACCTTCGGTAGTCAGCTCCTCACGGCGTTCCGGCACCAGACAACAGTCGGCTGGCTGAATATGGCTGGCGATAGCCAGCATTTCCTCGGTGACCGCCATTTCCAGATTCATACGAGTTTGTAAAATATCCTTAAGCATTTCCACATCACGATCCTGGATGTGACGGCGGTCTTCGCGCAGATGCAGGGTAATAGCATCGGCACCGGCCTGCTCGGCCTCAATGGCCGCTTGAATGGGATCAGGGTAGCGTGTGCCGCGTGCCTGACGTAGCGTAGCAACGTGATCGATGTTGACGCCCAGTAACATGGCGTTTGAGTTTATATTTGCCTGTGCCATAAGAGAGAACCTATGCTGTTTGTTGTGTTGTAAGTCTTTTCGTAGAATCAGTTTTCGTAAAATCGGTTTTGTAAAATCAGGGTGTCATGCGCTGCGCCAACTGAGCGCTTTGTTGTAGCAGCTGTCGGCTTTGCAAAGGTTTGGGGCCGAGATAATGTCCCAACATAGCACGCAATAACTGTTTTGCCTGACGGCGGACGGGGGCTGTTGATAAATCATTTTCCTGCAATGCCAATAACGTGTGCCCGGATATTTTAATTCCCATCAGCGCTTCATTATTTTCTGTCGATACAGAGCCTTCAGCAAGCGTCGATGCAGCGTCTCCAACAAATAATACCGGCCCCTGTTCAAGAAAATAAATATAGTCCTGTCCAGCCTGCACGGGGGTTGCGCTATGTACATCATAATCAAGCACTAACCCATATCCCAGAGCCGTCAACAGGCGTATTTCAAAACGGCGTAAAATGATTTCCAGTTCTATTTGTGCATCTTCAACCGTATTCAGTGCCGCCAATTCACGCAAGGCTGCGTCGTACCAGCCAAACAATTCCAGTTGTGCATCATGGCGCTGTAACAGACGTAACAGAACCTCATTCAGATAAAATCCGCTGGCAATTAAATGTGGATTGATACGCAATGCGGAACCCTGTGCTTCGGCGTCCGTTAACAGCCCCAGTTCACCACGCTGATTGAACGACACCAGTAAAGGTTGGAAGTTTTGCAACAGCCCGCGCCAGCGTGGTTTGTTGCCGCGCACACCTTTGGCGATGACACCTACCCTTCCCTGTTCAGGGGTAAATAATTCGAGGATGGCACTGGTATCGCGATAGGCTCGCTGGTGTAAAACATAGGCGGGTTGTAACGACACCCGCACATTAGTCATCCTGATAACCGAGGCTGCGCAGGGCACGTTCATCATCAGCCCAGCCGCTGCGCACTTTCACCCATAGCTGCAAAAAAACCTTACCTTCGAAAGCACGTTCCATATCCTTACGCGCCAATTCGCCAATGCGCTTTAATTGCTGGCCTTTTTTACCTATGATAATGCCCTTTTGGCCATCACGCTCTACCCAAATAATGGCATGAATATGGCGAACACTATTTTCCACCGAGAATTTTTCAATTTCCACTGTCGTGGAATATGGCAGTTCTTGCGATAAAGAACGCACCAGTTTTTCGCGCACAAATTCGGACGCCATAAAACGTTCACTACGATCCGTTACCTGATCTTCCGGGAAAAAAGGCGGTGCCATTGGCAATAACTTTTCAATAGCGGCTTCCAGCTGGCTCACACCTTCACCGGTTTGCGCAGAGATAGGCATCATCTGCGTAAAGACATGCTTTTCAGCTAACATGCCCAGATGCGGTAGCAATACATCCTTTTCTTTTAGACCATCGACTTTATTGACCACCAGAAACACCGGTACAGTGACCTGTTTTATTTTTTCCAGAACGTGCGTATCTTCGTCGGTCCACTGGGTGCGATCCAGCACAAAAATAATCACATCCACATCAGTAATACTGCTAGAAGCAGCACGATTCATAAAACGGTTAATGGCTTTTTTTCCACCGAGATGCAAACCCGGTGTATCCACATAAACCACTTGGCAATCATCCGTGGTTTTCACCCCTAAAATGCGATGGCGGGTCGTTTGCGGGCGATTGGCAGTAATGCTGATTTTCTGGCCCAAAATACAATTGAGCAAGGTTGATTTACCAACATTGGGACGGCCAACAATAGCAACATAACCGCAGTGAAAATCTTGTTCGTTTGTTGGTGTATTCATTTTGTAACTGCTCAGGCTGATTTTTTACCGATAAATCAAGCGCTGGTTTTGCAAGCATTTGATTTTAGGCATAAAGGGTTATTCCAGTATTTCATGAGGCACTCATTCAAATTTATTACTGGGTAATTACCGCAAAGTTCGCGAAGACGTAAAGGGCGCAAAGAAAAACAGTATACACTTTGCATTCTTTGCGCCCTTTGCGTTTACAATATTTGGCTGATAGTGTCATTTCATTTTTGACTGTCGTTTAACAGCAGCAGAGCCTGTTCTGCGGCATCCTGCTCTGCCTTGCGCCTGCTACTACCAATACCGAAGACCGGTTGGGACAAGCCCTGTACGACACAGCTAATTTCAAAACGCTGATTATGTTCATCACCCGACGTACTGACAACGGTATAAACCGGGAGCGGAAAACGACGCGCCTGCAAAAACTCTTGTAAGCGTGTTTTGGGGTCTTTTAATTCATTTTCTGCGGAAAGATTGGCAAGCCGTGGACTAAGACACTTTTCAATAAATTTGCGCGCACTGTCCAGCCCATTGTCCAGATAGATTGCACCAATAATAGCTTCCATACCATCAGCCAGTATGGAATCACGGCGAAAACCGCCGCTCTTTAACTCACCAGAACCCAACAATAAAAAATCGCCCAGTGAAAATTCACGTGCCAGCTCCGCCAGGGTTTCTTTTTTTACCAGAGAAGCACGAAAACGACTGAGGTGCCCCTCCGGTACAGAATCAAACTGAAAATAAAGAAGGTCGGCAACCACAAAACCAAGAATGGCATCACCCAAAAATTCCAGCCGTTCGTTATTGGCCGCACCTTTGCTGCGATGAGTTAACGCCAGGGTAAGAAGAGCGACATCACTGAATTGGTATTCAAGTGTGCGTTGTAATCGATCAAGTTGCACATCCGGTTTATTCACAACAACGTCAATCCAGTTCTACCTCGTCAACAAAACTCACCACCATATCAACATTACCTAATGCTGGGGTACGCACTTCATATTCAATGGCGATAAGCATGGAGCCATCTTTATTGCGTTCAATAAAAATATTGTCATTGGTGACATTTTTTACATCATCAATGGAAAAGCGCTTACTGAGTGTATTGAGAATTTCGCTGTTGGTTTTTTTCGTAATACCCGATTCCTCGGCGAGACTTTCGAGATGAGAGGCGACATTAAAATGTTCCATATAAATCGGAAATAGACGTATGGCAATCGTGGCAAAGAAACCAATCATCGCAAGAATTAATATGACACTGATAGCGGTCAAACCCTGTTGACGGTGTGGGTGCCGCCCAAATCGCTGGATTGTTCTATTCATTGTTCTTTGGCTCCACTCACTTTTTGTTGTATTCAATCGTCATCATTGACACTAAACCTGAATTCTGCAAGTCCTGAACACCACACATCGGCCCGGTTTTTCATCTATTTAATGCTGCTCCCCAACCGATCCCAGGCAATACCGCTGGCTTTTGAGTCCCAGTTCATCCAGATCATAAAGGCCTTACCCACCAGATTTTCTTCCGGCACAAAACCCCAATAACGACTGTCGTTGCTGTTGTCCCGGTTATCACCCATGACAAAATACTGGCCTTCCGGTACAACAAACTCACCTTCCATCGTACTCCGGCTTTCGTCAATCAGTATCTCATGATCCGCGTCTGACAAGTGTTCCAGTCGCACTTTTGCCCCCGACATGGGGACGCCGGAGCCAACACCGATATAGGTTCCCTTTGCTTCCTGTTTGACCGGCTCGCCATTCACAAAAAGTTGTTTGTTGTAGTAAGCAACTTTATCCCCTGGCAAACCGATTACCCGTTTAATGTAATCAATGGAGGGGTCTTTGGGATAACGGAAAACCATGACATCACCCCGTTTTGGTTCACCGATATCAATAATTTTGCTGTTGAGTACTGGCAGGCGCACGCCGTAGGAGAACTTGTTAACCAATATAAAGTCGCCCGTTAATAACGTGGGCATCATGGAGTTTGAAGGAATGCGGAAAGGCTCCACCAAAAATGAGCGCAGTACCAGCACAGCCAGTATTACCGGGAATAACGAACGTGCATACTCAACCAGTACAGGCTCTTTAAGCAGTCTTTCTTTTGCTTCGGACAGTGTTTCAGTGGGAGATGCATCTTGTTCCGACAGCGCATCAGCCGCCGCACGTCGTTTAGGTGCCAAAACATAGGCATCGAGTAACCAGATAATGCCAGTAATAAAAACCGCACTGACCATAATCGCGGGAAAATTAAAATCCATGAGCTTCTTTACCTGTACTTGTTATTATTTACTTTTACCAACCTGCAATATCGCCATAAAGGCTTCCTGCGGAATTTCCACGGAGCCCACCTGCTTCATGCGTTTTTTACCCGCCTTTTGTTTTTCCAGCAGTTTGCGTTTACGTGATATATCACCGCCATAACACTTAGCGGTCACATTCTTACGCAAGGCTTTGACATTGCTGCGTGCCACAACATGGGCACCAATCGCTGCCTGAATGGCCACATCAAACATTTGTCGTGGAATAATCTCACGCATTTTTTCGGCCAGTTCACGACCGCGATACTGTGCCTGCTCACGATGCACAATCACTGACAGCGCATCCACCCGCTCACTATTGATCAGCAAATCCAGCTTCACCAGATCAGCGGCCTGAAAACGGATAAAATGATAATCCAGTGAGGCATAACCACGACTGACAGATTTCAGCCTATCGAAAAAGTCCATTACCACTTCGTTCATCGGCATTTCATATTCCAGGGATACCTGGTTGCCGATGTAAAGCATTTTGCGTTGTACACCACGCTTTTCAATACACAGGCTGATCACATTGCCAACGTATTCCTGAGGCAATAAAATGTTAGCCACAATAATCGGTTCACGCAGTTCTTCAATCTTGCCGGCATCAGGCAGTTTTGAGGGATTATCCACCTGAATCACTTCACCATTACTGGCCAGGACTTCATATATGACTGTGGGCGCAGTGCTGATCAGACTGAGATCGTATTCACGCTCCAAACGTTCCTGCACGATTTCCATGTGCAACATGCCCAAAAAACCACAGCGGAAACCCAGCCCCAATGCCTGCGAAGTTTCTGGCTCATAAAACAGGGATGCATCATTCAGACGCAGTTTTGCCAGGGCATCGCGCAGATCTTCGTAATCTTCGGCACTGATAGGGAAAATACCGGCGTACACTTGCGGTTGCACGGCCTTGAAACCGGGCAAAGGTCCCGTCGCCGGATTATCGGTCAGGGTCAGCGTATCCCCTACCGGTGCGCCCTCGATTTCCTTGATACCTGCAATAACATAACCCACC
Organism: Gammaproteobacteria bacterium; assembly: GCA_021647705.1. Lineage (GTDB taxonomy): Bacteria > Pseudomonadota > Gammaproteobacteria > SZUA-152 > SZUA-152 > SZUA-152. The sequence goes on from JAKIUF010000015.1 coordinate 71,434, forward strand.
TCTCCCGCCTGCAAAATATCCGTATCCTGCCGTTTGGGATTGAAAATACCAACATGGTCCACCAGATGACTGCGGCCCGTGCTCATGACCAGAATTTTTTGGCGCTTTTTCAAGGTGCCCTGCTTGATGCGCACCAGTGACACTACGCCCAGGTAATTATCAAACCAGGAATCAATAATCAGCGCCTGCAAAGGAGCGTCCCGGTCACCTTCCGGCGCAGGAATTTTTTGCACTAGGTCTTCCAGCAGCTCATCGACACCCAAACCCGTTTTCGCACTGACTCGCATGGCTTCGCTGGCTTCCACGCCAATGATGTCTTCGATTTCGTGAATCACCCGCTCCGGATCCGCAGCAGGCAGGTCAATTTTGTTAAGCACCGGCACCACTTCCACATCCTGTTCGATGGCGGTGTAACAATTGGCCACACTTTGTGCTTCCACACCCTGTGAGGCATCCACTACCAGTAATGCACCTTCGCAGGCCGCCAGTGATCGTGACACTTCGTAGGAAAAATCAACGTGACCGGGAGTATCAATAAAATTCAGCTGGTAGATTTCACCATTTTTTGCTGTGTAATTGAGCGTAACGCTCTGCGCCTTGATAGTAATGCCACGTTCGCGCTCCAAATCCATGGAATCCAGCACTTGTGCAGACATCTCTCGCTCGGACAGGCCACCACACATTTGAATGAAGCGGTCAGCCAGCGTGGATTTTCCGTGGTCGATATGCGCAATAATGGAAAAATTGCGGATGTTTTCCATTTTTGACATGTAAAAGGTATCACCGAATTAAGGGAATGAAATCACGTTCGGAAGGAACGACCGGCGGGCATTGTAATCTATCTGGCCCGCCGCCGAAACAGAAACCCCGCAGACCATGACGATCTGCGGGGATTTTTGCAAAACCCGAGTGGGTTATTTTTCCTTGATTTTCAGCGCCAGAAAAACAGGACCGCCACGGCGCTGCACCAACAGTGGTAACGACTTGTCCACGGGCAGTTCTGCCGATATCTCGGCAAAGTGCTTGGCATCTTTCACGTCCACATTGTTGATCATCAAAATCACATCACCACGCCTCACCCCGGCCTTACGTGCCGGACCGGCCTGGATTTTCTGAACAATCACACCACCATCCTTGATTTCCAGCTTTTTACGCTGCTCGGCAGTAAGATCCATCACGGTGATATTCAACCGGGTCTCGTTGGCTGTGCTTGGCTCACCGCCAGCCACCTGTATGTCGTCATCGGGTAATTCACCCAAGGTCACCTTCAGAGTCTTGACCTTACCCTTACGCAAAATTACAACCTTGACCTTTTAACCAACCGGGCTGATGCCGACCAAGGGTGGCAGATTCGAAGAACGCACCACCGGCTCACCATTGAAACGGGTGATAATATCGCCGACTTCCAGTCCTGCTTTTTCTGCGGGGCTGTCTTTTAGTACCTTGGCCACCAGAGCACCACGAGGTTTGTCCATGCCAAACGATTCTGCCAGCTCGCGAGTGACATCCTGGATTAGTACACCCAACCAGCCACGGGCCACTTTGCCGCCATCTTTTAACTGATCAACCACCTGCATGGCCATATCGATGGGAATGGCGAATGACAAACCCATGAAGCCGCCAGTACGACTGTAGATCTGCGAATTGATACCTATTACATTGCCATCAAGATCAAACAAAGGACCACCGGAGTTACCGGGGTTGATGGCGACATCCGTCTGGATAAACGGCACATAATTTTCACGGGGCAATGAACGACCCTTGGCGCTGACAATACCCGCCGTCACCGAATGGTCAAAACCAAAAGGTGACCCAATGGCCAATACCCATTCACCCACCTTCAAGCGACCCGAATTACCAATTTTCACTACAGGCAGATTATCCGCATCCACTTTTAACAAAGCAATATCACTGCGTGCATCACTGCCGATAACTTCAGCCACCAATTCACGCCGGTCAGACAAACGCACCAGAATTTCCGTGGCATTTTTCACCACATGATGATTTGTCATCACATAACCATCTTCGGAAATAATAAACCCTGAACCCAGCGATTTAGCCTCTTGTGGTTCAATGCCGCCACGCCCCCCACCATGATCACCAAACCCGCGACCCTGTTCACCAAAAAAATGGCGGAACAAATCACCAAACGGGCCTTCTGGAATTTGCTCAGGCATGCCGTGCGGCCGACGCGAAATTTTCGGGTGTTTGATTTTTTGCGTGGTACTGATATTCACCACCGCCGCACTGTGGTTCTCAACCAGTTCGGTGAAGTCAGGCAAACTGCCCGCCTGCACCTGACTGGACAGCATCAAAAATGCCAGGACAACACCCATTACCAAGCCAGGCGAGGTCGATAAAATCATCCTGCGCTTAGCTGTAAAGTTACCTGCGTTACCCGACCGGACACTCTTAAAATTCATGTTTGCTCCTAACATTCAACATCACCCTTTTTATTCAACAATATTTACCGCAGTGTAATACCAATAACACGTCGCAACAGCACAGGCTGGTAGCGCGCATCATCTGCAATCCTCCGGGTAAAGCGTCGTACCCAGACAAACCCCAGCAATAAACCTGAAAGGCCAAGTACAATAGGCAAAATATCCTGATTTGTCATCAGCAATTGCGCGCTCAATAACTGGCCCAAAAAACCAAAAAAAAACAACATCAACAACGGCACAGTGTAAACGGCCAGCGAGCCACGCACCAATGCCTGCTCATTAATGCCAATAACCACTTCATCACCAACAGCCACCGAAGTTGCCTGTGGATTCAGTGTGCGTACCTGACTGCGTTTATTGCCCAACACTCTGGCCAACGTTGCTGTACCACAGCCTTTGTTTGCAGCACATTGACCACAGGCACTGCGTCGTTGTGTTTCCACCCACACATCGTTATTTTCCAACGCGATGACTTGTGCGTGTTCTTCAATCATTCTTCCACGCCTGAGACAAATATCACGGAATGTGCAAGCTGTTCAACCGTGTTTGCCGGGACTTCACCGATAATGGTAATTTGATGTTCCGCATTGATTATGCCAAATGCATTCACCACACCCATGGGCGCGATACCTTCAAATATTTCCTGATCATCTGTGAGCTTCTCAAAATAAATCGAGATGTTTGCCAGACCATCGGATAATACCCAATGTTCACTGGGTACGCTGGAGCCCAATATTTGATGCCGAAAACGTGAAGATACGGTAAACCCCCTGGGTAATAATTTTAATTTCCAGTCACTGTCCAGGATCATGGGCTTGCTGTTGTCAGATTCACGCTCATACCAGGTAAAGCCATCCCCGGTTGACGTCGGCTGTAATAAATTTTCAGGAATGTGATCAACGATGGCAATATCCGCAAACATTGCCTGCTCCAGTGATTCACCCTGTTCGTTCAACAAATCAGATTTCAATAAAATGGATTTTTCATTGTCAACCCAGAGTCGATAGCCATAACGCAAATTATCTCTCGGCTGAATCAATACCCGCTGTGCTTCCCGTCCCGCAATGCGTTCCATCGACTCCAATGTGAAGTCATAATTTTTTTGCAGCTCTGTAAAGTCATTTCCGGCCAATTGGGTCAGCACATTGCCTTTAAATTTTTGACGGCTGACCATAACCTCTTTGCTATCTGGCATATAACAAATGACCAGATCATCCTTACGCACCACTTCACGCGCCACACCATTCAGGTTGATCAGGCGTTCAAACCGACCTGTTTTATCTGCTTTATGCACAACCCGCATGGATTGCACCTGACCATTCTGCAAAAATACCAGCGTACCGTGGTAATTGATATTTTGTGATGCGGTTTGCATGCGCAGCAACACATCCAGCGTAGCCTGATCCGCCGCTTGCACCACACTGCTAAAACAGGTGGCGAAAATAAACGTGGGTAAAAGCAGACGTGGAAAGAAGAAGGATGACACCGTTATTTTTGCGCCTGAATCAGAAGTCGGTGTGAATTGGGATATGCCACGATACGTGCGTAAGGAATCATACCTTGCACAGCGGCTCTGGGTGCTTGCTGATTATGGTCCACCAGGTATTTGTTGAGTCGGGGATGAAACTGTTTGACCGGCGTGGGTGAGCGGGCCATCGTGACGGATGATTGCGTCACGGTTTGGATATTAGCACGAAGTGATTGCTGGACTATTGACTGTTGAGTGTTTGATTGCTGAAGATTGCTTCGTGCGACCTGCTGCGATTGTGCTACGGGTGACAGTCCGGTAGATGTCTGGGCCATTTGCGGTGTTAACGTCTGTCCATCCTGTTGATACATGAACTGCACTCCCAGTATCGCCACCGCAGTCACTGAGGCTGCAACAGCCAAACCCGCTACGCGCTGTCCCCAGGATGATTTTGTCGGTGCAGGAGGTGCCAGTACGGTGGGCTCATTATCCAGTGCGGCCATTACCCGGGATGAAAAATCATGATCCATTCCCTTGGGCAAGCTGCGTTTCAATGTGTCGCCAATTAAATGATATCGTCCCCACGCTTTGCGGTTTTCGCTACCAGCCAGCAATTTGTCCACGGTCGCTTGATGCTCCCGTCCATCCAGTTCGCCATCAATCAGCGCAGAAATTTGTTCACCTGATGGATTTGTCATGCTCATCACCTGTTTGTTTTATTCGTTCGTTCATTCGCGCTCGATCAGCGGCTGCAGTTTTTTATCAATTGCCTCACGAGCCCGGAAGATACGGGATCGTACCGTACCCACTGGACATTCCATGGCTTCGGCAATTTCCTCGTAACTCAACCCTTCAATTTCTCTTAGGGTAATCGCCGTACGCAGATCATCCGGTAACTGCTCCATTGCTGAGAATATCGTCGTCTCGACCTCATCCTTCAGGGCAATTTGTTCCGGTGTTGCATACTCCTTGAGACCCTCAGCACCCTCAAATTGTTCAGCTTCTTGCGCATCAATATCCACATTCGGCATGCGTCGCCCACGAGCCACCAAATGATTTTTGGCCGTATTAATAGCGATGCGATACAGCCAAGTATAAAATGCACTGTCACCACGAAACCGTGGCAAAGCCCGATACGCCTTGATAAAGGCTTCCTGGGCCACATCCTGTACTTCGCTGTGGTCGCGAATATAACGTGAAATCAGCTTCATGATCTTGATCTGGTACTTCAGTACCAGAGTATCAAACGCCGATTTATCTCCCCGTTGCACGCGCTCAACGAGAATCTGATCTACCTTTTGTTCACTCATTATTTATTCAGCGACCTGCCCTGAGAGGGGCATCCCCTTGGTTTTATTCTTTTGCGAGTGAAGCGTCTCCCAGCGTCCTCCCACGGAGTAGACAGCGCCTATCATAGATAGTTCTGTCCCCCAATCCAGGTTTTATAAACCAGGAGCGGTCTATTCTGACGCGATTCCCACTACACACGCAATTATTTATCTGTCAGCCTGAAATATGGGCGCGATGCGCAGAATCAAGTAAGCTCAGCGTATGAGTGAACATTTCAGCCATGATGTCCTGGTTATTGGCAGCGGTGCAGCCGGTTTGGGCCTGATCCTGCGACTTGACCCCAACCTGCGCGTCGCCGTTATTGCCAAGGGCTCGGTAGACGAAGGCAGCAGTAAGTATGCCCAGGGGGGTATTGCTGCCGTACTGGACCCGACAGATTCTGTCGAGAGCCATATGCAGGACACGCTTACTGCTGGGGCCGGATTGTGTGACCCCGCAATTGCTCGATTTGCCACCGAGCACGGCGCTGAACAAATTCGCTGGCTCAACGACCTCGGCACCCCCTTTTCCACCGCTAACGATAGCAAACTGCATCTCACCCGGGAAGGTGGCCACAGCCAACGTCGCGTAGCCCACGCGGCCGATGCCACTGGCCGTGCCACAGCCCAATCCATGGTAGATGCCTTAAAAGTCCGACCCAACGTCGAGCTATTCGAACACCATATTGCCGTGGACCTGATTACCGCCAACAAACTCGGCCATGAACCGCAACGCATACTGGGTGCTTATGTACTCGACCGCAAAGCCGACCACATCGAGGTTTTCCATGCCCGCTGTGTCGTGCTCGCTACCGGGGGTGCCAGTAAAGTCTATCTGTACACCACCAACCCGGATGTATCCACCGGTGACGGTATCGCCATGGCATGGCGCGCAGGCTGCCGAGTGGCCAACATGGAATTCATCCAGTTCCACCCCACCTGCCTCTATCATCCCCAGGCCAAATCTTTTTTAGTTTCCGAAGCCCTGCGCGGCGAAGGTGCCCACCTGCTACTGCCCGATGGCAGCCGCTTCATGCACAAATTTGATTCCCGTGCCGAACTCGCCCCGCGCGACATCGTCGCTCGCGCCATGGATCATGAAATGAAACGTCTGGGTGCTGATTGTTTGTATATTGATATCAGCTTCAAGGATACCGACTTTATTACCAGCCACTTTCCCACTATTTACCAACGTTGTCTCGAATTTGGCTTCGACATGACCCGACAACCACTTCCTGTGGTACCCGCCGCCCACTACACCTGTGGCGGCGTGATGACTGACATGCATGGCCGCAGCGATATCGATGGCCTTTATGCCATCGGCGAAACTGCCTTCACGGGTCTGCACGGTGCCAACCGTTTGGCCAGCAACTCACTGTTAGAGTGTCTGGTATTCGGTGAATCCGCTGCAAAAGATATCAACCTGACGGCCAAAGACCGACAGCTGACCGAACATATTCCTGACTGGGATGAAAGCCGTGTCACTGATTCCGATGAAGAAGTGGTGGTTTCTCACAACTGGGATGAGCTACGTCGTTTCATGTGGGACTACGTGGGTATTGTGCGTACCGACAAACGCCTGCAACGTGCCCTGCGCCGTACTGATTTACTGGTTCGGGAAATAGAGGAATACTACAGCCACTTCCGCATCAGTGGCGATCTCATCGAATTGCGTAATCTGGTGCAAGCTGCCACCCTGATTATTCGCAGCGCCATGCTGCGTCAGGAAAGCCGTGGCCTCCATTACACGCTGGATTATCCTGAAACGGATAACACCCGCGCACCCGAAAACACAATTCTGATACCACCGAATTTCACTTCACAAGCAAAACCCTCTCCTCTGCTTTTACCGCAAAGCAACACATCATAATAACTGATGTTGCACGGGCCTCAAATGTGAATTGAGCGCTAAAAACATCTGTTTTAAGAATCAATAGAGTATTTAACGCAGAGGGCGAAAAGACGCAGAGGATGCGGAGAAAAACACTAAAAACTTTGCGACCTCTGTGTTTATAACACACCACTTGTCAGTACTATTTTTCCAATAGTGTATCGTTTTCAACAGGTACTGCAATAGCGACAAGAGCCACCGACTAAAGTCTATAGTCTATAGTGTTGCCATTTATAATAACCATCACACAGCACCGTACTGCACCTTGATAGGAATACTGGCAAAATTCCTCTAATATACGCCGCTTTTTGATGGCGAAATTCCTCAGCCGGAAGCCATCCCTGACCTGCCACAGAGAACTAACATATATGCATGAAATTTCCCCCGGACAACGCTGGATTAGTGATACCGAGCTAGACATGGGATTGGGTATCGTGCTTGCCGTAGAGCACCGCACCATCAGCATTCTTTTTCCTGCCACGGGCGAACAGCGCACCTACGCTCGCCAGACAGCTCCCCTCACTCGCGTGGTTTTCGCTCCCGGCGATACGATCCGGAATCAGCAAAATGAAACACTGCGAGTCAGTTCGGTGGAAGAACAAGACGACCTGTTGTTTTACTGTGGGAAAACCTCCGAGGGAGAAATAACCGTTTGGCCAGAGGGCCAACTGGATCATTGTATTCAATTGAATCGGCCACGCGAGCGGTTACTGGCTGCACAGGTTGATGCTAACAAGTGGTTTGAGTTGCGCTATCAAACTCTGCAACACGCCAACCGTTTGGCACATTCCGATTTGTACGGCTTGACCGGTGTGCGTACCAGCCTGATCCCTCATCAGTTGTTTATCGCCCATGAAGTGGCGAAACGTTATGCGCCGCGTGTGTTGCTGGCCGACGAGGTAGGGCTGGGAAAAACTATCGAAGCTGGCTTGATACTGCACCAGCAGTTATTAACCGAGCGCGCCAGACGTGTACTGATTGTGGTGCCGGAAGCTCTGGTACATCAATGGCTGGTAGAAATGTTACGACGTTTTAACTTGCGTTTCAGCGTGTTTGATGAAGAGCGTTGCTTGGGAATAGAGGAAAGTAATCCAACAGAAGAAGAAAATCCTTTTTATTCCGAACAACTTATTTTATGCAGCCTGGATTTTTTGTGTAAAAGTAATAAACGCAGCCAGCAGGTGCTCGCCAGTGAATGGGATTTTTTGGTGGTGGATGAGGCCCATCATTTACAATGGTCGCCCACGCAAAGCAGTGAAGAATATCAACTCATTGAAGCCCTCGCGGAAAAAACAAAAGGCGTGTTGCTGTTAACGGCGACACCGGAGCAACTGGGCAAAGAAAGCCACTTTGCACGTTTACGTTTATTGGACCCGGATCGCTTTCCTGACTTTGCGTCTTTTGTGCAAGAGGAAGCTCATTACCGCCCCGTGGCCGAGGCCGTGGAAGAATTACTGAATTCAAAAAATGGCTCAGATAATCACTCTCCACTTTCTGCACAAACACTTAGTACTCTGCGGACAGCACTACCGGAAACTGAAAATCTGTTATTAATCGATTCACTCGCCACTGAAACTAATGATGATGCAGAAAAAATCAAACAGCAGCTTATTGAGCGGCTGCTCGACCGACACGGTACCGGCCGTGTATTATTTCGTAACACCCGCGCCACCGTAAAAGGTTTTCCTGCACGACAGGTGAATACTCATCCCTTGCCATTACCCGAACAATATGCCGATGCCTATAAAGACTTTGTAGAAACCAATACAGAAATAACGCTCTCTGAGGCAAAAAACCTGATCTGCCCTGAATTGCTTGTTCAGAAAAATCCGCATCATCCGGCATGGACATCTTTTGATCCCCGAGTGGACTGGCTGATTGAGACACTCGATACACTCAAGCCACAAAAAATTTTGGTTATTGCGGCTAATACCACAACGGCTCTTGATGTCGCGCAAGCCATTAAAGCAAAAACAGGTACGCATGTACCTGTTTTTCATGAGCAACTTAGCATTATCGAGCGTGACCGTGCAGCGGCTTATTTCGCGGATACCGACAATGGCGGACAAATTCTCATTTGTTCCGAGATCGGCAGTGAGGGGCGAAATTTCCAATTTTCACATCACTTGGTGTTGTTTGATTTACCTCTGAACCCTGATCTACTGGAACAGCGCATTGGCCGGTTAGACCGCATTGGTCAAACAGACATTATTCAGATTCATGTACCCCACTTCGCCCATAGCCCGCAGTCATTATTATTTGACTGGTATCAACAGGGATTGTCTGCCTTTGAACATACCAGCCCGGCGGGTGCCAGTGTGTTTGCAAAATATAAAGAAGAATTGCTGGCCGCACTCGCTTCATTTGGGAAAACTGCTGGAAAAACAGAAACACATCAGACGTTAATCAATTCCACACAAAAACTCGCAAAAACACTAAATGATCAATTGCACAAAGGTCGTGATATTTTGCTGGAATACAATTCCTGTTTACCCAGGGTTGCTCATGCCTTGCAGGAAAAAGCTCGCAAAAAAGATGCGGGCATGAGCGTCGAAGATTATCTCAACAATGTATTTGATTGTTTTGGTGTTGATACAGAAATCCACAGTGCCAATTGTTATATCGTGAAGCCCGGCGAGCACATGCATACGCACTTCCCCGGGCTTGAAAATGACGGCATGAAAGTCACATTTGACAGAAACCTGGCGTTATCAAACGAAGATATGCAATTTATTACCTGGGAACACCCCATCGCTACAGGAGCCCTGGAGCTGGTGCTCAGCAATGAAACGGGGAACACTGCCCTGGTTGCTATCAAACATCCCGGGCTGAGTGCAGGCACACTCTATCTGGAATGTGTATACGTGCTGGAACCTGTCGCGCAAAAAGAATTGCAGTCAAAACGCTACCTGCCACCCACCACGATTCATCTGGTTACCGATCAACAGGGGAAAAATATCAGTAGCACGTTACGCCATGAGCTGATCAATCAGTTATTGATATCCATTGATACCGATACCGCAAAAAATGTCGTGCGCTCGCAAACCAGTGAAATCAAAGCAATGATTGAGGCCGGTGAGCAATTGGCAAATGAAAGAAAACCTCAGTTAATTGCCAAAGCCCGTCAACAGGCAATGGCCACCCTTGATACTGAAATAGAACGTTTGCAAGCATTAAAGGCGCACAACCCCAATGTACGTGAAGAGGAAATTCAGTTTTTCAAAAGCCAGCGAAAGGCAATCAAAGTAGCGCTCTCCACAGCCACTGTCCGTCTTGATGCAACCCGAATTATTGTTGCGACATAGTCAAGATAATAATGTGAATTAAGGGCTAAACCACTCTATTACTCCCTTATATACCCATAGCGATTGAGAATTAGGCTTAAACCACATTCCATTTTCTTGAAAAATAAAGTGTTATTGATTATCCTTCATGACCATGAAAGATTTTTTACTAAAAAATGATGAGCTTGTTGTATT
>JAKIUF010000016.1 GCA_021647705.1 Gammaproteobacteria bacterium
TAAGGTTTTTTATATTGGGCTGCCTGCACAAATTGACAAAAAATATGAAAGGACAGCGAAATGCCAGAAATACTCATTAGCAACCGTACCTGGGATAAGCCTCAATTCAAACAAATGTGTGGGGAATGGGAATCTCTTGATGAAATGCAATGCAGTGGGTCATGCGGCGCTATGTGGCCCTACGAGCTCTATACTGTAGGCAAAACCACACAAACGAAGAGCTGATTCTCCGAGCCCTTCTCTATGGCGGCAATCCACGCAACATTCATACGCTTTCTTCCGCACTGGGAGAAAACAACATCGTTGGTATCAGTGATGTCATGACAAAGTTGCATGATACTTCCGCTGCCTTGGCTGGTGCGGCCAGCACAGTTTTGCTGTCCGCGGCGACAAACTTGTGCTCGCTGTACAGTACTATCAGAATGCCCTGCTGGCTTATCGAAACGTCATGCAAGGTAAAGGAGCTGCTGGAGCTACAAAAGCCTCCGCAGGGGTAGCGGTCAGCACCGTCTTTGAACAAATGCAAAAAAACTTTCAGCGTGAATTAAGCATGATCGCAGGGGAACAAAAAGTCTCGCGTAAAGGTACTCCTCTGAACAACCGCACCCGCGCCCTGAATATCGCCCGTAGCAGCCACAGCACTAAAAAACGGGAGCTGGTTTCCATACCCTAGGCCGGAAAACTGGCCGGGTTCAGCAAATATGACAACGATGCTTTACTTTTAGGGTGGAGCACATGAGGCTTACAAAGCAATGTCATCAGATTCAGCGCAGGAGATAGCCAATATCCCCCTTTCTCACAAGCTGCCAGAGATACCTTCACAAATGCCTTTGGCTGGACAGTGACTGATGGCGGACTTGCGCCGCAGTAAGGTTTTTCATTTATTGTTTAGGAAAATCAGGGCGGGAAAGCGGGGTTAGGTTTGCGCTATTGTGTTTTCCGAAACTCATAATACGAGTCGCAAATCTGTTTTCGTTTCAGTTATATCAGCATCTACTTATTCAGGGCAGCTGATCTATATATACCCATGCTAATGCTGAGTGAGCTGGAGGCATTCCCAATTTCGGTGGAGCTATGGCCAGCGTCAGTGTTACACTGACGGGCTTTCGGCAGCTGTGGCTATGGTACATGAGAGGGGTAAGTGGGTTCGATGTTGGAAGTCCGTGGTCTTGAGTGTGTGCGCGGTGATCACCGTCTGTTCACCGGATTGAATTTTCAATTGCAGGGTGGGGAACTCTTGCGTCTACGTGGGTCAAATGGCAGTGGCAAGACGAGCCTGCTGCGGATGTTGTGTGGCCTGCTGGAGCCTGCTGAGGGCGAAGTGCTGTGGAAGGGTGCAGATATTCGCGCCCAGCGCGATGAATTTAATGCTGAGCTGCTGTATCTGGGGCACAGCAACGGAGTGAAGGCTGAATTAACCGGTTTTGAGAATCTGCGTATTAACAACGCTTTGTGTGGACGCTCGCTGGTGGATGAGCAGCTTTATGATGCGTTGGCAGAAATTGGCCTGGGTGGCCGTGAGGATTTACCCACCCAGGCCTTGTCTCAGGGGCAAAAACGCCGTGTGGCTTTGGCGCGTTTGTTATTAAACGATGCGGCGCTGTGGATACTGGATGAGCCATTCACCGCGCTGGATGTGAAGGCCGTGGCGCAGCTAGCCAAGCTCATTGAGGCGCATCTGCAAAAGGGCGGCATGGTGGTATATACCACCCACCAGGAAGTGGAAATGCGCGCGGGTGCCTGTCGAGAAGTGAACCTTGATGAATGAGCGGGATCAATGAGTAAGGGTGCAATAACTCAACCCAGCCTGTTTGCTGCTTGGCGGGCGATGATTGTGCGTGATTTGACGCTTGCTATGCGTCGCCGGGCGGATGTGCTGACTACGTTGTTTTTTTTCATCATCGTGGTCAGCCTGTTTCCGTTGGGTGTGAGCCCGGAAATGGCGGTGTTGCGTGAAATTGCTCCAGGGGTGATCTGGGTAGCGGCATTATTGGCCTCGATGTTGTCACTGGGACGTTTGTTCTCGGATGATTATCAGGATGGTACGTTGGAGCAAATGCTGTTATTGCCCCAGCCGCTGTCGGTGTTGGTGTTGGCCAAGGTGCTGGCTCATTGGCTGGTGTCGGGTGTGCCGCTGGTATTGCTGTCACCGTTGTTGGGCATGCAATTGGGGTTGGATGGCGACGCTATTATATTGATGATGCTGACTCTGTTGTTAGGTACACCGGTGTTGAGTCTGATTGGTTCCGTGGGTGCGGCGTTGACCTTGGGCGTGCGGGGTGGTGGGGTACTGGTTTCCCTGCTGGTGCTGCCGTTGTATATTCCTGTGCTGATTTTTGGCACGGGCGCGGTGGATGCCGCGACTTCGGGCATGGAGTTTGAAGGGCATTTGTCGTTGTTGGGTGCTTTTTTTGTGTTGGCGGCATTGTTGACACCGCTGGCGACAGCAGCGGCTCTGCGCATCAGTGTTGAATAGAATACTGGGCGGGTTTGTTAGGCGAATGCACAGAGCAACTTAATCTAATAATAAAGTTGAACAAAATGGAAATGAATGTATGAGTTTTAATCATGGCTTTTAAAAACTCCATCGCGTGGTATTACTTCTCCTCGCCCAAAAATTTCTACCCGATGGCCGGGCGGTTGATCCCGTGGTTTTGGGCCTTGTCTATTACGCTATTAGTCGTTGGGTTATATATGGGGTTTTTTGTTGCCCCCACGGATTACAAACAGGGCGAAAGCTATCGCATTATCTTTATCCACGTCCCCGCAGCGTGGATGTCCATGTTGATTTATCTGGTGATGGCGGGTTATGCCATTATCGGTTTGGCCTGGAAACTGCGCATGGCAGAAATGATGGCCAGTGCCCTGGCTCCCACCGGGGCCATGTTTACCTTTCTTGCGTTGTGGACCGGAGCTTTCTGGGGCAAACCGACATGGGGCACCTACTGGGTATGGGATGCGCGGCTCACGTCTGAATTGATTCTGTTATTTTTATATATTGGTTACATTTCTCTGCAATCGGCGATTGATGATCCGCGCCGCGCCGCGCGCGCCAGTGCCTTGCTGGCGATTGTGGGAGTTATTAATCTGCCAGTGATTTATTGGTCGGTGACGTGGTGGAATACTCTGCATCAGGGTGCGTCAGTAAGCCCTGGAATGGAACCGAAAATGGCATCGGATATGCTGACGGCGATGATGGTGATGACGTTTGCCTTTTGGACATACACCATTGCGGTGGTGTTGATGCGTGTGCGGCGTACGGTGCTGGAGCGCGAAAACCAAACTTCATGGGTGAAGGCATTGGTAGGTGCTCCGAAGGAAAAGAGTTCAGAGGGAGAAAAACAGTGAGCGAGTTTTTTGCCATGGGTGGGCGCGGTTTTTATGTGTGGATGTCCTACGGTGTGACGGCGCTGTTTATGATTGTCGAAGTCATTGCGTTGATGCGCAGTAAAAAAACAGTATTGAAACGACTGGCGCGAATGGTACGGGCTGAGACGCGAAGTCATTCTCATATAGAGTAAGTGGGGCCGAACGGCATGTCTGGCCCTATGGTTTAAACCCGGATTAAAGTAAAGACAAAGTAGCGGAGTCAGTATGAAAACACGGCATAAACGAATGGCATTTATTTTAGTAGGGCTGGCGGGGCTGGCTGTGGCAGCAGGGCTGGTGCTCAATGCCCTGAACAGTAATCTGGCGCTGTACATCAGTCCCTCTGATGTGAAGGCAGGTAATATGCCCAAGGGCACGGCTTTTCGTCTCGGTGGCATGGTGGTGGAAGGCAGTCTGAAACGACAGGATGACGGACTGACTGTATATTTTGATGTCAGCGATAATGTTGAAACGGTCACGGTTACTTATACCGGCATCCTACCGGATCTGTTCAAGGAAGGTACCGGCGTAGTCACGCAGGGCAAAATGACTGATGGGTTGTTTAGAGCCTCGGAAGTATTAGCCAAACACGATGAAAATTATATGTCACCGGAAGTGGCAGAAATGCTGGAAAAAGGTGAAAAGGCCAATCAGGCCGCAGCAGCAGCTGCAAAGGCATCGTATTAACGATTGACGTTAATGACGGGGCGTTTAATGTTGCTATTTAAGTTTTTACATGGGGGGTTGAATAAATGATTCCAGAAATCGGGCATTTCGCGCTTATCCTGGCGCTGTGTGTTGCTGTCGTGCAGGGGGTGGTTGCTATCGCTGGAGCGCAGTTGGGTATTCGTTCATGGATGGTGATGGCGCGTCCTGCGGCACAGGTACATTTTATTCTTGTTGCGGTGTCTTTTGTTTGCCTGATGTACGCTTTCATCTACAACGATTTCTCCGTGGAATATGTTGCTTCCGTGTCGAACTCCATGTTGCCGATACAATATCGTATTGCGGCAATATGGGGCGGACATGAGGGTTCGCTGTTGTTGTGGGCTTTGTTGCTGGCTATCTGGACGATGGCGGTGGCGCGTTACAGTCGCAACCTGCCGTTAGATATGGTGTCACGGGTTATCGGGGTGATGGGCCTCATTTCAGTGGGGTTTTTAATGTTTATGCTGTTTACCTCCAACCCGTTTGATCGCCTGCTACCGGCTGCTCTTGATGGACGCGATCTTAATCCATTGCTGCAAGACCCGGGGCTGATTTTTCACCCGCCTTTGTTGTATATCGGTTACGTCGGTTTTTCCGTGGCTTTTGCCTTTGCTATTGCTGCGTTGCTGAGTGGACGTATGGATGCGACCTGGGCACGTTGGTCGCGGCCATGGACGACCATTGCGTGGAGTTTTTTGACTGCGGGTATCGCGTTAGGCAGTTGGTGGGCTTATTACGAATTAGGCTGGGGTGGCTGGTGGTTCTGGGATCCAGTCGAGAACGCCTCATTTTTGCCTTGGCTGGTGGGCACCGCGCTGGTACATTCGCTGGCGGTGACTGAAAAACGTGGCAGCTTCAAAAACTGGACGATATTATTGGCCATCTTCACCTTTTCGTTGAGTCTGTTGGGTACCTTCCTGGTGCGTTCCGGTGTATTGACTTCTGTGCATGCTTTTGCGGTTGATCCTGAACGTGGTGTATTTATTCTTGGCTTCCTCGTTGTAACAATCGGTACTTCGCTTGCACTGTTTGCCTGGCGTGCGCCGAAAGTGGGGCTGGGTGGCCGATTCAGTTTAGTTTCGCGCGAAACCTTTTTGTTGATGAACAATGTGATGTTGGTGGTTGCCGCTGGCGCAGTGTTATTGGGTACCCTGTATCCATTGTTACTGGATTCCCTGGACATGGGTAAAATCTCTGTAGGCCCGCCGTATTTTGATGCGGTATTCCTGCCGTTGATGGTACCGATGATTTTCCTCATGGGACTGGGGCCGATCGCGCGCTGGAAACAGGCGGATTTGCCGGATATGGCCAGTCGCATGAAGTGGGCGGCAGTGGTGAGTCTGGTAATGGCGCTGATTTTGCCATTTGTGATGGGTGAATGGTTTGCGTTGACCAGCCTGGGTTTTGCGCTGGCCTTCTGGATTGTCAGCAGCATTGTGGTCAGCATGAGTGAGCGTTTGCGCAAAACGGCCAGCACTAATGCGGGAGCAGGCGTACTGGCACGTATCGTCGCATTGCCCAATGCATATCTTGGTATGAATGTCGCGCATATCGGTGTGGCGGTTTTCATTATGGGCGTCACCATGGTGAACACCTATGAAGTGGAAAAAGATATGCGTATGGAGGTGGGCGACACGGTGACCATGAGTGGTTATACGTTCCGCTTTGATGGTGTTACTGAAGTTGAAGGGCCGAACTACAAGGCCAGCCGAGGTCAGATACTGGTTACCGTGGATGATAAAACCGAAGCGGTATTGTTTCCTGAAAAACGGGTTTATTTTGTGCAGACCATGCCAATGACCGAGGCCGGGATTGATTCAGGTCTGTTCCGTGATTTGTATGTGTCGCTGGGTGAGCCCGTGGGCAACGGCGCCTGGAGTGTACGTGTTTATTACAAACCCTTTGTGGGCTGGATTTGGGGTGGAACCTTCCTGATGGCGATTGGTGGTATTTTTGCCGTCAGTGATCGTCGTTATCGTTTGGCATCACGCAAGCGCAAGGCGCAGAAAAAGGCAGCTGGGCAGCCGGCAGCCGGTCAATCTGTAGCTGATCAAACAACAGCCCCTGTTCAGTCAATGGAAAGAGAATAGTCATATGTTGCGTTATCTTGTGCCCCTGATCGTATTTTTGGGTGTGGCGGGCTTTTTGTTAAAAGGCTTGGAGCTTAATCCGCGTGAAGTGCCATCCCCGTTTATTGATAAACCGGCACCGAGTTTCAGTTTGCCAAAATTACACGAACCGGAGGCACAGTTTGCCAGCAAAGATATGCTGGGCCAGGTGTGGTTGCTAAATGTCTGGGCATCGTGGTGTGTGGCTTGTCGTTCTGAGCATCCATTGTTGGTACAATTGTCGCACGCCAACATAGTGCCTGTTTATGGTTTGAATTATAAAGACGAGCCTGATGATGCTAGAAACTGGTTGCGGCAACTGGGTGATGCCTACGTCAGCAGTTTGATAGACTACGACGGCAAGGTCGGTATTGATTATGGTGTATACGGTGTGCCGGAAACTTTCGTAATCGACAAACAGGGGATTATTCGTCACAAAGTGATTGGTCCTGTCACCCCTTCTGCTCTGGATAACTGCGTATTACCGCTGGTCAGAAAATTGCAGCAGGCAACGGCGCAAACTGTGGTGAAACGGACCGAAGTGGAGGGTTGCGCATGAACTCATTGAAAATAGGCATCGTGCTGCTATGTCTGTTTGTATTTGCACCACCGGCATTCGCCAAAGAAGCGGAATATATGGTTGCTGATCCTGAAATGGAAAAAACAGTCAACGCAATTTCGGAGGAGTTGCGTTGTCTGGTGTGTCAAAATCAAACCATTGCGGATTCCAATGCACCATTGGCGGTTGATTTGAAAAATCAGGTGCGAGACATGGTGGAGTCCGGTCAGTCACAGAGTGACATTATCGATTATATGGTGGAGCGTTATGGTGATTTTGTCCGTTATCGTCCGCCGATGAACACAAGCACCATGCTGTTGTGGGTTGGCCCGTTTTTGTTGTTATTGATTGGTGTGGTGGTGCTGGTGGTGAATTTGCGCAAGCGTACAACAGTGATAAAAAACGATGGAGACTTATCTGTGGAAGAAAACGAGCGGCTTCAACGTTTATTGGCGGCTGAATCTTCAGCACCAGCGGCTAAACACGGGAACTTGTCGTCACAAAAGGCTGGAGAAGAAAAATCATGATGGTGTTTTGGTTGGTTGCTGTGCTGTTGATTGTTGTCACGCTGTTGTTTTTATTGCCACCGTTGATTCAAAAGCTGCGGGGGGACTCTGATAAAGATGTTTTTGATCGCGATGAGTTGAATGCTGCCATATTCAAGGATCAGGTGACAGAGCTGGAACGGGATGTGTCTGTGGGAATCGTTTCACAAGAGCAGTTTGAAACCGCTAAGCATGATCTGGAACGCGGTTTTTTGCAGGATGTCAATACAGAAACCAGTGCGCCAGTTTCGCAGACAGATCGTGTTGTCGGTCGTTCAGCAGCGGTGGTGGTTGCGGTATTGGTTCCGGTTTTGGCCGTGAGTATTTACAATATGCTGGGTTCGGGAAAAGCGGGATTGCACCCGGAAGATGCGCGCCCGCAGGTGCAGGCCGAAGGTCATGAGGGTACGCTGGAAGAACAGGTGCGCAAACTGCAAGACCATCTACAGCAAAACCCGGATGATGCGGAAGGCTGGGGTATGTTGGCTCGTTCCTATTACTTCCTCAAACAATATGGTGCAGCAGCAGAAACGTTTGCGCGTGTCTCCGCCTTGCAGAAAGACTCTAACGCAGAGTTGCTGGCTGATTATGCCGATGCGCTGGCCATGGCCAATGGCCGCAATATGGCTGGGCGGCCCTATGAGCTGGTGAAAAAAGCGCTAGAGATTGAGCCGCGACTTCAAAAAGCCTTGTGGTTGGCAGGTACAGCGACGTATCAATCAGAAAATTTTGAAGATACCCTGGGTTATTGGAAGCGTTTGTTGGAAATTTTTCCCAAGGGATCAGAAAATTATCTGCAAATGCAGAAGAACATTGCCGAAATTCAGCAAAAACTGGGTTTGCCAGTGGACACTGAAATACAAACGGTTGCGGTGAGTGGTGCAAGTATTTCCGGTGTGGTGCGTTTGGATGAATCGCTGATGCTGGATGCGGCAATTGATGACACTCTGTTTGTGTATGCGCGTGCAGCCAATGGGCCGCGTATGCCCCTGGCAATTGTACGGAAAACAGTGAAAGATTTACCGCTTGAGTTTACTCTGGATGATTCCATGGCGATGGACCCGGCGATGAAATTGTCAAATTTCCAACAGGTGGTGGTTGGCGCGCGTATTTCCAAAAGCGGCAACGCCATTCCGCAACCGGGTGATTTGCAGGTCGTCTCTCAGCCTATGGGCGTTGATGGGGTGCAAGGTCTGGAATTAATGATTAACGAAGTCGTTCAATAATTATTATCTTCGATAATTGGAGGGAAAAATGAGGAAGAACTTACCAGTTATACCCATGTTTTTGAGTCTTTTATTGTTGCTAGCGCCCACTGGTGTAGCGCTGGCTGGTGATCCCATGAAGGGGCGTCCGTTGTATATAGACCGTTGCTCGGGTTGTCATGGCCTGAGTGGCGCGTCCCATGTGGGACATATTCCCAACTTCAAATTAGGTGAGGGATTGATGAAACCAGATCAGGAAATACTGGCCTTTGTGAAAAAAGGCAAGGGTGTTATGCCGGGTTTTAACGGTATTCTCACGGATACTGAAATTCGCGATATCCTTGCTTACGTGAGAACTTTTTTCTAATGACACTCAATATTAATACCATAGCGTTATTACCACGATGGTTGAACAACATGACTGCCGCGGCCTCAGTGACGGCAATATTGCTGCTGACGGCTTGTTCTGATGATGACAATAAAGCAATGACATCTGCTGATACCGCCGGTGCGCAAAAAACGGCAGCACCAACGACCGTTGTACAACCCGGCAACATGGTTAAGAGTGGTTATCGTATTGCTGACACGTTTAATGTAGGTGAGCGTGTGTATGTGCGCTCCATGGCCTTGGATGAAAAACAAAACCGCTTGTGGGTAGGTACCAGTGTCGGTGTGTTAGAAGTGGATACTGCCAGCCGTAATCTGGTGAATACCTTTACCCGTGAGCAAGGGCTGGCCAATGAATACGTGTTTGGCATACATGTCGATAGCCAGGGTGATCGCTGGTTTGGCACCAATGGTGGCGGTATTTCACGTTATTCTGCCAACCAGGAATGGAAGACATTTTTCCCCATGCATGGTTTGGCTGACTATTGGGTGTATGCATTCACCGAACAGGCTGATGGTACCTTGTGGATTGGCACCTGGGCGGGATTGAATAAATATGATCCAAAGACCGAAACCTTTCATACCTATTTAAAAGAGCTGGTTAATGAATGGGTCTATGGCCTGGATGTGGATTCACAACAACGTATCTGGATTGGCACCGAAGGTGGTGTCAATATGTTTGATGGCAAAACCTGGGCAACTTGGACGCACGCAGATGGTCTGGGTGCCAAAAATGAGCAGGGGCTGTCAGCAAGCACCAACACCGGATTGGGAACACGCTCGCGCCATGATCTGAGTATCCTCTCCATGGATCAGGAGACCTACAACCCCAACTATATTTTTTCACTGCTGGTGGCAAAAGATGATGGCGTATGGGCTGGTACCTGGGGTGGAGGTGTGAGTCGTTTTAATGGTCAAGTTTGGGAAAATTACAGCACCAAAAATGGTTTGGCTGGCAACATTGTTTACAGCATAGCGCAGGATGAAAAAGGCGGCATGTGGTTTGGCACCAATGCCGGGCTGTCATATTTTGATGGTACGGAGTGGTATACCTTTACCCGGTCTGATGGCCTGTTGGACAATAATATTTACGCGGTCACGCCCGCAGGCCAGAACCAAGTTTGGGTAGGCAGCCGGTCGGGTGTTGTATTGCTGGCCGCTGAAAATTAAATATCCGAGTTAACCATATTAACCCGGAAAATAAAATGCATTGGAGGACGTTGTGAATATCAGTTCGAAAGGTTTGGCCGTAGCGGTACTGGTCGTGGGAGGGCTGATTGTCGCGGCCTACAATTTTGGCAGCAAGCAAGAGCAGGCCGCGCCGTCCAGTGCCGCATCCAGTGCGCCACCACTTGCTGGCGCAACTGAAATGCCGCCAGGTCATCCCGCAACAACAGAAACATCTGGAATACCGGCAGTTAATCTGTTGCCCGATCAACCCGCGAGCGGCGCGAAATTTTCGCATTTCCGTGTCGGCCAACGAAACGTCAAGGGCATGTTGGCTGACGGTGATAAGGTATGGGTGGGTACATCCGGCGGTGTTATTCGTTATGACCTGAAAACCGATGACTACAAATTGTATGATGTTAAAAATCAAAGCCTGATTTCCAATGGTGTGTTTCATGTCAGTAAACTGCGCGGCAAAATCATGGTAGGTACCTATGGTGGTGGCCTGTCGGTTTACACGCCGGAAACAGATCAATGGCAAAACTACAATATTCCAGATGGTCTCGCAGACCAATTTGTGTACGATATTGTCGAGGCAAAAAATGGTGATTATTGGATCGCCACTTGGTCTGGTGTGAATCGTGTGCCTAATGGTGACTTTTCGGACACCTCTAAATGGGAAACCTTCACGGTGGAGAATACCCAGGGTGGTTTGCCTAATGACTGGGTTTACAGTGTTGCGGTGGGCAAAGACGGTGATATCTGGTTTGCTACGGAAGGTGGTTTGGCACTTTACAGAAACAAACAGTGGACTAACTGGCAGCACGATGCTGGATTGGGTGCCCCTTATGAAAAAGTGAAAGATGATGTTGCGTTTAGCAATGATCCTGCCGAATCGTCCAAGCATCATGCTCAGCAAAAGGCTGAACAAGGTCTAAGCGATATTAAAGTCGGTTATAACCCGAACTATATTATTTCTATGATTGTGGATGAAGATGGTGTTGTTTGGGCAGGCACATGGGGTGCCGGATTGTCTCGTTTTGATGGCAAAACATGGAAAACCTACACAGTGAAGGAAGGTCTGCCAGGAAATCATATTTTCATGTTGCACAAAAGCCCAGGTGGTGAAATGTGGATTGGTACCAACAAAGGTTTGGCGCGACCGAATGCAAATGAAAACGGTTTTAAAGTGATGACCAAAGCCGATGGCCTGTTCGCCAACAATGTTTTTTCGCTGGCAGAAGCCTCCGATGGTAGTTTGTGGGTGGGAAGCTTTGGTGGTGTAGCGAGAATTACTGATTATAATTAAAATCTAGTGTGAGACGCTAATTAGCATAACGGTATATATGTGACCCAAAGGCTCTGTCTGGAAATCCAGGCAGAGCCTTTGCGTATCTGAGGACTTTAAAATGAAACAAATCGCTTTTTTGATAATATTTTTGATGCTGGGCGCATGTTCGCCGACAGAAGACGGAGCACCAGAACAAAATAATGCCACACCGAAAAACCAGGTGACGCAAAATGAAATATGGATTTCGGGCTGGAAAGAAACCAGCTCATTTAACATCGTGCGTGCAGGCGCAGCTATGGTGGTACACAATAATTTTGTTTACATGGTTGCCGGGGTTGATGGCCGAGATTTTTTGCGGAGCACAGAATATGCCCCTATTTTATCGGATGGAGGCCTTGGTGAATGGAAAATGGGGCCACCATTAATTGAAGACCGTGGTTTTACAGAAGCAGTGGTTAAAAATGGTTACATCTATGTGGTGGGTGGTGGTAATGGCCCCAATGGCCAGCAACTGCTGACTACCGTAGAACGGGCTAAAATTAATCCGGATGGCAGTCTGGGGGCATGGCGACAAGAAAGTAACCGCACAATACTTCCCCGGCGCTGCACCAAACTGAGCCTGATTGGTGATTATCTGTATTCATTCGGCGGCTATGGCGGGACACTGCTGGACAGCGTGGAATACGCAAAAATTGAAGCCGATGGCAGCGTTGGCAAATGGAAAATGGCCAGTGAAGCAATGACATTACCGCGTTATGTGAATAGTGTAAAAACCGTGGGTGGCTTTGCTTTTGTGTTGGGTGGACATGATCAGGATAAAGGGGTCGGTATTGTCGATGTGGAGTGGGCCAAGCCCCAGGCTAACGGTGACATACATTCCTGGCAGAAAACCAGTCCGTTGAAAACCGGGCGTTATGGTGTGGCTTCTGCTAAAACGGATAAAACAATCTATATGTTAGGCGGTTTAACCGGGCTTGAATATCTTGGGAGCATAGAAAAAAGCCAAGTCTTGCCTGAGGGTGGCTTGGCTGCTTGGCAGGAAACGACGGCAATGAGCGTACCCAGAGCAACATTTAGTGCCTTTACGAATAATGGTTACATTTATGTATTGGGTGGCGCTAACCGGGATGGTTACCTGCGTAGTGTGGAATATGCCGAAATCAATGCGCAGGGGGATCTGGGTTTCATGGGGAGCCCTCAAGAACGTGAGCAGTATTTACAGCAAGTTGAGGCCAAAAAAAATAACAGCCCCGAGTTACCGAATGAAGGTGTCATCAAGCAAATACTGAATGCTGAAATGTACAGCTATATACAAGTGTTAAGCCAGGGGAAGCTGGTATGGATTGCAGGACCGAAAACAGAACTGCCGATTGATGCCCGTATCGGGTACAGCAAGGGTGTGTACATGAGTAATTTTTTCAGTAAGGAATTGGAAAAACACTTTCCAGAGGTGACTTTTGTGAGTCGTATTGAAGTGGTTCAATAAGCTTAACGATGGTCGAAACTTCCAGACTGAGCACAAATAATTGCAAAGCGGTGAATAATAAAAAAGCCTCTGAGATTACTCAGAGGCTTTTTATGCATTTGCCCGCAAGGGAGGCGCAACCGCTTTTGTTTTGCTAGGTGATGTGGTTGCTGCGTTCTACCCCACTTCGTCTAACATGATTATGTTTTTTAGCTCTATTGGCAAACTTGGCCGCTAATGCTGTCGTGTATGAAAATATCCCAGTTGTTATTAACGTCAGAATCACCTACTACGAGATTACTGGCACCTGACCCAAACATGATGTAGCGCCCATCTCCGCTTACTGCACTGTTGCCAAAACTGAAATAGTTAGCAGTCGATCCATCGTGAGGTGTATCTACCATTTTTGTGGTATTGGCAATGTGGTCGCGGACAAAAATAGCGAGCCCTTGAGGTGTGCCTCCTGTGACCAAATTGTTTGCTGAGGAGTTAAAGCTCACATAACGGCCGTTGGCGCTGATACTAGGATAGAAACTTGTCGAGTTCGCTTGTGAACCATCGTCGGCAATGCTGACTAACTCGGTTGTGCCCATGACCAGATCGCGCACGAAGATATCGTTTTGTCCATTGCTGTCGTTTGCAACGAGGTTGCTGTCAAAGGAACCAAACACCAAGTAGCGGCCATCTGAACTCAGGTCGAACCCGTCATCATGAGCTATTGATTGCGCGCCATCGTTGGTGAGGTTGACCCGAGCAGTGGTTCCGTTTATCCGGTCGTGAATAAAAATATCGGACTTGCCGTTGGTATCGTTTGGTACCAAGTTACTGGCGGGGGAGTTAAAGACGACATAACGTCCATCTTTACTGATGTTCGTTTTAATGCCAACACTATTATCATTTCCGTTGGCTTGCGTGCCATCGCTGGTGATATTGACCCGTTGCGTGGTAGCGGTGACTCTGTCTCTCACGAAGACGTCTATTTCACCGTTGGTATCACCGCTCACTATGTTTGGTGAACCGGATACAAAGGTGACATAGCGACCGTTACCACTGATAGATGCGCCGCCGAGACTGTTGCCTACTGTATCCGGGCTGCCATCATTAGCAACAGAAATAAGTTCTGTTGTGCCCGTGGTACGATCACGAACATAGACATGACTGTTGTTGTTGCCATCGAGCCAGCTGCCAGTAAATAGGACATAACGACCATCATCACTGACATCGACAGCTCCACTAGTCTGGCCATTACTACCGTCGTTGCCAACACTGACCACTTCTGTTGTGCCAGTTGCTCGGTCGCGGAGATAGGCATGTGTCTGAGAAGAAGAGCCGCTGGTGATATTTGCAATGAATACTACGTACCGCCCGTCGCTACTTAATGCCTGATAGAATGGGGGCGCATAATTAAATTGTATGTTTCCACTGTCCACACTAATTCGTTCAATAGAGCCAGCAGTAGCCGAGTTGACAGTGAACGCAATACAGAGTGATGCCGCAAGTATGACGCTGCTCATTTTGCCGGCGATAATTTCGGGGATTATTCTGGTTTTCATGGGTAACTCTCCTTATTAGTTATATGCCTATCCAAGTACGAATAAAGAAATCACCTTATTTTAGTGGCGGCTTCTTTGATTAAACAGTGTACAGAAATAAATTCATTTCACCGCTATTTTTAGTTTGGCATTTTCCTTCTTTTCAATTACTGCAAAAAACTAAATTTTGGTGCAGCAAAAGCAAGACCAAGTTTAGCTGGAGGCTTACTTTTTGTTATTGATCCGGGCTTTTTCTTTGCACCCTTCGCGTTTAAATGCAGGGTTTGATTATTTGCGTGTGCGCTTGATCCTTTCTTTGGGCTGATGCGAGTGAGGTTTGGGGGGATATAAACACGGAGAATGCAAAGGTAAAGATATCAAAAAATGACTTTGTTTGGTGAGGTGAGTAGATGAAGGCGTTGAGATTGTTTGGGATTGAACGTGCTATAGGCTGCAAGGTGCCGCGCTGGGTGGGGCAGGTGTGAGCAGTGTTTATAAAGAGCGAAAAACGTGCAGAAAGGCTACAAGCACGGCTCTTGGAACGGGTAATGAGAACGGAGGGTTAACCCATTCTTGGTTTGTGCATAGAGTCGCTGGGTTCATCCGGCAGCTCTATGCACACACACTTTCTGTGAAATTTATTTCCAGTTTCTATTTAGCGTGACAGGTCAGGCATAGCCCACTGGGGCCACCGATACCATTGCTATTCGGTGTGCTGTTACTGATACGCAAGAAACTGGGGATAAACTCAGTGCCAGGACCGTTGGAAGGGATGCCGTGAGGATCATGACAGGAGGCACATTCCACAGCAGGGCCATTACCGCTGTCGTATAGGCGCACTTCATCTTTTTCAGCGAAGCGGTTACCGTTGCTGTCAAAAAACGACCATTTGCCAGGAACAATTACTTCCGGCTCATTATAATCAATGCCTGGGCCAAAGGTGGTGGGATATGTTATCCCGACTACATGGTCGTTGCGAAGGTTGGTGCCTAGTATGAAGGCGCTGAAGTCTGGTGCAAACGGAATGGGAAGACTGTCGCTATTGATGTTGTGACATATGCTGCAGCCTCCTCCAGTCCCCGTTCCCGGTTCTGGTCCTAATGCAAGGTGGTTGCCCGTAGGGCCCATGCCAGGATTGGAAATAACCCATCTGTTTAGAAAATCTTCATTTGGCGAGCCAACTTCTAAATTGCGTAGGTTGCTACCTGGAGCTAGGCCAGACCCAGGCATATTTAACACAGAGTCGATAGCGATGGTGCCATCATGGCAGGACAAACAGGTTAACGAGCTCGGTCCCGGAAGATTCAAGCGGCCTTCCAGCCCTAATGTGGTGGGGGTGTCGTAGATACTGTAGTTATCCGCATTATTGATTGTGCGGTTCCATAACGGGGCGTTGATTTGTGTGTTGGCTCCGTGAGGGGTGTGGCAATAAACACAGGTTTCTCCATAATTGTTACGGAAACTATTCATCAGAAAGGCGTTGCTGCTGTTATTGTAGGACAAAGTGAGGTTATGACGGGTCTGCTCAATACTGCCGATGTTGGTTGCGCTAAATCGTGGGTCCCAGCCATCAGCAAATGCCACCCCTCCACTTCCAGTCATCCCTATCCCAAACAAGCTTATGCAAAGTATAATTTTCGGTGTTATTTTCAGTGACATGACAAAATCCCTATTTGTTGGTTCCCAATACCTGCGAGAATGGCTTTATGTTTGTTAAATATTATAAGTATTAGGCCGCTACCTGCTATACAGACAGAAGGAGTCGAATCTAACGCTGCCCTTGAAGAAAAGAAAATCCAGTGCTGATTTAACCACAGATGGACAATATTTTCTAAATTAAGTTCATTTATATCATAGGTAGCCTATATCAGGCAAACTGACGGATTCATTTTTTGTCTTTTGGCAGGTGTTCTCCGCCCAGGTAGCCGCCATTCTTTGCGACGTTGGCAGGCCTGTAAATATCAACTTTGCGAAAAAACTGATCAACAATGTAGACGCGACCATCTTCGTCCACTGCAATGCCAGCGGGCAGCATGTAGAGACCGGGTCCCTGTGTTTGGCTGCGTTGACCAACAAACATCAGTAATTGGCTTTTGTCATTGAATATCTGGAAGTTGCCAAAAGCGGCATCGACCACATAAATGTTGCCTTCGGGATCGGTTGCGATGCCCTTGGGGCGTGCAAAGTTCCCCAGTTTTCGTCCAACAGTGCCAAAGCTGAACTTGTGGGAGCCATCGGGATTAAAGGCCTGCACACGAAAATTGCCGCTGTCTGTTACGTAGATGGTGCCATCAGGGCCCGTGGTGACTTGCAAGGCCAGGTTAAATTCGCCGTCCTTGCGACCACGAGTGCCGATGGTTTTTTTCAGTTCGCCGGTCTTGGCGTCGAAAATATAGAGATGGTGCTCTTGCGTGGTGACGCCGCCGGTGTCAATGACGTAGGCTTGCAAGCCATCCGGGCTGACGGCAACACCCGAAGGGCGTTTGAGAATACTGCGATCACCGAAGGCCCGTAGAAATTTTCCATCTTTGTCAAAAACGACAATACGTTTTGCTGTGTTGTCGGCGACATAAAGCTCCCCGTCTTTGCTGACGGCGATGCCGATGGGCTTGGCCAGCCTACCAGGGCCTTCGGTACCGATCATTTTGAAGTCTTTACCGGGTACGTCAAACATCATCACGGCACGCTTGACGGTGTCGGTCACATAAACGCGCCCCTGGTAGACAGCAACACCATAGGGTTTGCCCAGGCCCGTGGCCTTGCCCAGTGTGCCGGTGGCGAAAATTTTAAGCTTGTCGACGCCGGTAATTTCTTTGACATCGTAGCTGCTGCGAAGGGTGCCCTCAAAATAAAAGCGTGCAGGCTCGGGAGCTGGCGGGTAGGCCAGAACAATTTCTTCCCGTTTTATTTTTTCTCCGCCGCAACCTGTCAGAAGAAGGGTGATGATGATCCCGAACCAGATCAGTCCATGATGTGTTTTTTTTATTTTGCGTGGCAAGTGAAACATAGCACCTCAGCATTAGCGCGTAGTAATAATTCCCGCGAGGGGTCGTGTACGTTGTGACAAGTCATACATTCTACTTGTCCGTCGTATAGTTTAACACCATTAGCAAAGCCGTCAGGTGTATCGGGTGGACGAAAATCCGGGTCTTTGAATGCCAGTCCGGCATATCGCATGGAAATGGGATGGTCGTTGCGTAAATCGGTACCAAGCATTTTTACGGTGATGTCGTGGGCAATGTCTCCATTATGACATTTGCCACAGCTTTCGATGTCGTCGTCGGGACTGAGGCGCATATGCATGGCATCGTCTGCCGCTACATCAAATGTGGCTGGTTTGAAGACCACCATGTCTACTGCCATGGTGCCGTCGTGGCAGGACAGACAGAGCATACTGATGGGGTTGGGCCCGCTGGTTTTGCTGTCCATGTTAACGCTGTCGTATAGTTGGTAATTGCTCAGTGCGGGTACGTAGCGGTTCCAGCCGTCGATGCCGCCAAAATCTGCGGGAACAGCACCGGCTTCTTCTGGAGGAATGTGACAGTAAACGCAGGAGTAGCCATAGTCCGAAAAGGCAACGCCAGCCATGGCTACCACGCCAGCGCGTTCATTGAGACCGGTGAAATCATGTTTGGAACCCAGAATAGGGTCATCTGCGCCAAGCACCGGGTCGCCGACAATGGCGGCAGCAGCGGTGTAGGTGGCCCACGACAATCCGCTAACCAGCAGAGTGAAGATCAGGAAAATAGTGCCAGCTTTTGTTTTGGATCGCCATTTTTTTATTTGTCGCGACATACTTCTGCCCCCGTGAAGCGTAAATGGTGCAATGCAACATTCGGTGGCGTCGTTGTGTATGAAAACATCAACGTGCCATCCTAGAAAAATTTTAAAAAAGTTCGATAAATCCGCATATTACCTCCGCTATCGGCCCACTATACGCGAGCTTTAGGGTAGCGTAAAAGCCGTTTTTACGCCACAATCCGCGAGCTTTATCGTGAGTGGGTATATAATACCGTGCGATCCGGGGGTGTGTTGTCGGGTATTATTGGTGAGCGCGCTGCAACTTGTTGAGTGATTAGGGGTTTTTGATAAGTTAATGCGGTAGGCGGTTTCAGGAAATAACTTTGGAAAAATTGAGAGGCGTCCTGGTTTATGAAAAACAGTGTGATGTGGGTAAGGTTGGTGGGGATAGCCGGTGTGGTGTCACTTGGGTTGGGTGCGGCGAGCGCTGTTGCAGTAACGGCTAATAGTGGGTCAGCGGCGGATAAAAAAGATATCGCTGCTTTGTACCTGAAAAATTGCTCCATTTGTCATGGTGATGAGGGTGATGCAAACACTCGTGCCCAGTCTGGCATGTACCCTGTACCTCGTGATTTTACAACGGCTGAGGCGGCTATTGAGCTGACTCGTGAGCGTATGATTCAAGCGGTCACCGATGGTCGTCCTGGTACCACTATGGTGGCCCATAAAAAAAGGTTAAGTGAGCAGGAAATAGCTGATTTGGTTGATTATATCCGCAGCAATTTTATGCAGCTTCCAGAGGCCGCAGCCGGGACACCTGCGGCGGTGAATCTGGGCGAAAAAGTTTATACTGAAAATTGTTCAGTATGTCATGGGGACAATGGCAACACGGCTCTTTGGGCTCAAAATGGCCTTAATCCGGCTCCTCGGGATTTTACTTCACCTGAGGCGCTGAATGAGCTGACTCGTGATCGTATGTTGCGTTCGATTACCAATGGTCGTCCTGGTACCGGCATGGTCTCGTACAAAAAACGCTTATCGAAAGATGAAATTGCTGCGGTTGTTGATTTTATCCGCTTCAAGTTTATGGGCGTTGACCCGGATAAAGATACTGGTGCCTCCCCGTTGGTTATTGGCATTCCAGGAGTGGATGCCCCCCTTGCTTCGGTGCCGCCGACGCCAACGAGAGCTGATCCACATCAGCAACCACATAGCGCATCGGCACCTGCGGTTGTGTCTGCCCCGTCGACTGCGAGCCACGATGTCGATATGTCCCTGCCTATACCCAAGGGGTTGAAGGGTGACCTAGTCTGGGGACGCCAATTTTATATGGCTAATTGCCTCGATTGTCATGGTGTGACGGGTGAAGGCGATGGTCCGCGTGCTTATTTCAATATTCCCCGACCGCGTGATTTCACTAGCGAGGCTTCGCGGCAGGTGTTTAATCGACCCCGTATTTTTAGCGGTATTACTGCTGGCAAGCTGGGTACGGTGATGCCTGCCTGGGGCAAGGTGCTGACTGAACAGGAAATTGCCGGTCTGACTGAGTTTGTGTTCCAGACGTTCATTCAGCCTGCTGAAACGGGTGACAGCGCGGGCAAAAAAAAAGCCCCGTAACAGGCCAATTACCAGCGGCGAATAGCACGCCGATAGCACAGAAAGCAGGACTCGACCCTGTTCATGGTGATCGTCATGAACAGGGTCGGGCTATTTACAACTTCCGTTGTTATTTTTGTCATGGTTACTCTGGTGATGCCAAAACCTTGGCAGCCAGTTATCTGACACCGCGTCCGCGCGATTTTATTGCCACCGAGCTTGATGACATTAGTTACGAAGCCATGATCAATGCCGTGACCCACGGTCGTCCTGATACCGCTATGCTGGGTTTTGTCAACACCATCAGTCGTGAAGATATTGCGCTGGTGGTGGATTTTGTCCGTCGCGAGTTCATGCAGAACAAGGATCGTAATACGGCGTATCATACCGTGGAGAACGGTTGGCCGAACCACCAGCAGTATGCGTTGGCCTTCCCTTTTGCGCTGGAGGAAATCGCGCTTGATACACCTTCTGAGCAGCTCAGCTCACAACAACGGATAGGGCGGCGCATTTTCATGCAAAGTTGTGTCACCTGCCATGATCGTGCTCGGGTTAATGATGAGGGGGTGATCTGGGATCCGCGTCCGGTGTCGTATCCTCGCAACCAGTACTCGCATCGCCAGACCGAAACCACGCCTCCTGATAGCATCAGCAGCGCCACTCCTTATGCGCGTCATGAGCAGGCACCGGTATTGGTTAATCTCACTGCGCAGGAAAAAGAGGGTGAAGCCTTATTTCAGGAAAACTGCGCTTTTTGTCACGCTCCGGATGGTACGGGCAAGAATTGGATTGGCAGTTTTCTTGAGCCACATCCGAGAGACCTCACTGATCCGGTAAATATGCAGACAATGACTGCGGAACGTCTGCGTCAGGTGATTCGTGACGGTTTGCCGGATACCACCATGTCGGCTTGGAAGGGTGTGCTGGACGCAGGGCAAATTGACGCTGTGATTGCTTATATTAATCGGGCCTTTCATCCGCTAGCCAAGGCAGCTCCGGCAGATTAATTGAGGTTAGATGTGTATATAGGCTCAGCCTTGGTCTTGGTGTTAGGCATCAGCGAATTATGCCAACATTACCGGTATTTTTTTGTCGAGGGCAGGAAAACCCACGTAGGGATAAATAGACAGATAAAAATGGAATAAAAAACAGAAGTTCAACGTCTGCTTGTTATGTATCGACAGCTGACAGCGTTGATACTTTGCTTTTATCGGTTACGGAGGAATAAATTAATGTTTATACATATCGCCAAATGGCCAATGTTGCTCGCAGTGCTGGTGTTAATTATGGGGGGAACCCAGTCAGTTTTTGCGTCAGACAAGCCGTTCGCTGAAAAAAAGATTGTTTTGCAGATATCTGACTCCGATCCTTTCAAACAAACACTTGTGCTAAATGTGGCCAATAATCTGATCAAGGAATATGGCATCGATGGCGTGGAGATCGAGATTGTTGCCTTCGGCCCTGGGTTGCGTTTGTTGTTTGCTGACAATGCCAACAAAGGTCGTATTCAGGGTCTGGATGCCAATGGTGTTGAGTTTAGGGGGTGTAGTAATACCCAAAAAAGTATGGCTAAGAAACTGGGTTATGTTCCGAAGATGAATCCAGTTGCTTTGGTTGAAGGCCCGGGCGTGGTGCGTATCGTCAAGCTGGTGACGGAAGAGGGTTATACCCTGGTCAAGCCTTAAATGGTTAAACGCAAGCCAATTGTCACTAAAAAAGAAATCACAGTAACCGGCTTGAACGTTTTTAGGGAGAAGTAAACTGAATGAAGCAGGTAACCATTTTTTGGTGCAATTGCTGATTATTTTCCAGAAGCTGGCATCAACCACGAACGTACACCGTATTTATGACGAAGAGATGTGGATTAACACTACCCCTTTGTCGCTATAGCCCTTACCATTAGTGGTTCAAATTTCCGGGGGGAAGTGTGGCATGGTAAAGGTGGGTATTGTTGGTGGTACGGGGTACACGGGCGTGGAGTTGCTGCGCCTGCTGGCGGCCCATCCCGAAGTGGAACTGGCGCTGATCACTTCTCGGTCCGAGGCTGGTCTGCCGGTGGCTGATATGTTTCCCAATCTACGTGGCCATGTTGATCTTGAATTCAGTGTGCCTGACCTCGCAACGTTGGCGACCTGCGACGTGGTATTTTTTGCAACTCCCAATGGTGTGGCTATGCAGTCAGTGCCGGGTTTGCTGGAAGCGGGCGTGAAAGTGATTGATCTGGCGGCCGATTTCCGGCTCAAAAACACAGAAGAGTGGGCGCAGTGGTACGGTCAGCCCCATGCTTGTCCGCAATTACTCGACGAGGCGGTGTACGGTCTGTCCGAGGTAAACCGTGCTGCCATCAGTGAAGCACGGTTGATCGCTAATCCCGGTTGTTATCCCACGGCAGTGCAACTGGGATTGTTACCGTTGCTGGAAAAAGGTTTGGTGGATACCGGGCGGTTGATTGCGGATTGCAAATCCGGTGTCAGTGGTGCTGGTCGCAAGGCCGCAGTGAGCGCCCTGCTGTGCGAGACCAGTGAAAACTTCAAAGCCTATGGTGTGGCAGGGCATCGACACTGGCCGGAGATTCGTCAAGGGCTGAATGCTGCTGTTGAAGGTACTGTGGGATTGACCTTTGTTCCGCATCTTACGCCCATGTTACGGGGGATTCATGCCACCCTGTATGCCACTCTGCTTAGCTCTGACGATGCAACCGATGCGGATTTACAGGCGTTGTACGAACAGCGCTATGCCAGTGAACCCTTCGTGGACGTACTGCCTATGGGCAGCCACCCGGAGACTCGCAGTGTGAAAGGTGCCAATACCTGTCGTATTGCTATCCATCGGCCACAAGGTGCCGACACTGTGGTAATTCTCTCGGTGATCGATAATCTGGTGAAGGGGGCGGCCGGGCAGGCGGTGCAGAATATGAATATTCTTTGTGGTTTTCCGGAAACAGCAGGGCTGACAGGTATTGCGCTTGTTCCTTAACGGCTTGTTAATAACGCCAGAGTGGTCGTTGTAAAATGATGTTAAAAAGTCGTATGCATTTGGCGTGGATAATGAAACAGGCGGGGTGGGCATTATGCCGTCGAAGCTGATCATCAAATCCCACCATCCCTGGCGATATCGTGTGAGGCTGGCATTGTTGGGATCAGCCGTGGTGTTGCTCGCCTGGGGTGTGTTTGAGTTCGGGTTTTCCCGAGCAGGCTATGACAATGACAACCTGCATGCCCAGCGCGAATTGCTGCGTGAACAAATCGACATAGAAAAACAGCGTACCCGGGATTTGCGGGCACAGCTTGCCGTGTTGGAGCGGGCGAGTCAGGTTGATCGACAAGCCTACGGTACGGTGGAAGAGTCACTAAAGCAGGCACAGGATGAAATGCTGGAGCTTAAACAGGAAGTGGCATTTTACCGAGGTATTGTGTCACCTACAGAAGCAGCCAGCGGTCTGAATATCACCAGTCTCAAACTGACGAGTATCGGTGAAGCCCATGCCTATCGCTTCAAGTTGGTGTTAACCCAATTAAAATCCAACGTGCGGCTCATTAGGGGCTACGCGCGCATGGAATTTGAAGGAGTGAAAGACGGTGCGCAAATGCATCTGGGCTTGAAAGAGGTTTCGGGTGGTGCGCTGGATAAACTCAAATTACGGTTCAAATATTTTCAGAATAATGAAGGTGAGATTGTCTTGCCGGAAGGTTTTTTACCCTCACGGGTATTGGTGGAAGTAGTGCCCAGTGGCAAGGATGCAACCCGGCTTAAAAAAACGTTTGATTGGTCGGATATCAGCTCGTAAAACTATAATAAACAGAGCACCGTTTCCGGTGCTCATGGAAAGGAGTCGGAACACATGCTTTTTGGGAAAAAAAATACACGTCGAAATTCACAAATTGATTCGCTGATTGGCAGCGGCACAGAATTACGGGGTGATGTGCATTTCAAAGATGGCCTGCACATTGATGGTATAGTAAAGGGCAATGTCATCGCCGAAGGTGAGAGCTCGATACTCACCATGAGTGAGCATGGCCGTATTGAAGGTGAGGTACGGGTGCATAATTTAGTGCTCAATGGTGAGGTAATAGGTGATGTGCATGCCTCGGAGCACATTGAACTTGCCCCAGCGGCGCGCGTCACAGGCAATGTGTATTATAATCTCATTGAAATGGCCATGGGTGCCGAAGTGAACGGTAACCTTGTGCATGAAGTTGAAGCCACTACTGCGACGGAGCAGCGTACGTTGCCTGCGGGCCTGGCCACTGATGGAGGTTAATTCTTGACCAAAATGGTTGGGAATGGTTTACTTTAGCGATGGCTAATGTTTGCCCGGTCAATGCAGGATGTTTTTTTTGACGTTGGTGGGCATTTTGAATGTTTTTGAATGTGGAGTGATGTTTGTGGGAGCAGTTAATATGAATACAGAAACAGTCTCGAATGATCTGGCCACCGGAGCGGAAAATGTCCCGGAAGAACTATTGGTTGTCACTCAGAATGCAGCAGACAAGGTAAAAGCACTCATTGAGGAAGAAGGTAACGAGGCGCTGAAGCTGCGAGTGTTTGTTACCGGAGGAGGTTGTTCTGGTTTCCAGTACGGTTTTTCCTTTGATGAAAATGTCAACGATGGCGACACCGCCATCGAAAAAGACGGCGTGACTTTTTTGGTGGACCCCATGAGTTATCAGTATCTAGTAGGCGCTGAACTGGATTACCAGGAAGGTCTGATGGGTTCTCAGTTTATGATTAAAAACCCCAACGCCAGTACGACCTGTGGTTGTGGTTCGTCTTTTTCCATCTAGCTGAATTTAAGCTCTGCAACAAACCTCAAGTCATATTGGCCTCAGGCCGTCAGTATCAACAAACGAGATCAACAGAATTAACAGGATACTGAACAGCCTGTTTGTTATGCTTGCATTCTCTCACTAATCAGTTTCAGCGTGGAGACACCTCATGAGTGAATACTTGCCAGGCCTTGCGGGCGTACCGGCTACCAAATCCAATATCTCGGCTATCGATGGTGAGAAGGGTGTGCTTTATTACCGGGGCTATCCCATTGAGCAGCTGGCCAAACACAGCAGTTTTGAAGAAACCACGTTATTGCTGCTGGATGGTGAACTGCCCAATCAAGCAGACCTGAGCGAATTTGACGAACAGCTACGGGAAAATCGCCAGGTTAAATACCATATCAGTGAGCTGATGAAGGCATTACCTGCGACCGGCCACCCCATGGACATGCTGCAAACAGCAGTGGCCAGTCTCGCCATGTTTTATCCGGGCAACGAATGCCTGACCGGTAAAAATGCTTGTGAAGACATGAATTATATTCACAATATGACCGTAAAAATTATCGCACGCATGGGGAGCATGGTGGCCATGTGGCAGCATCTGCGTAGTGGTTATGAGCCACCCGCGCCGCGTGAAGATCTCACTTATGCACAAAACTTTTTGTATATGCTCAATCGCAAGGAAGCCGATCCCCTGTTGGCGCGTATTATGGATGTCTGTCTGATATTGCACGCAGAACACACGATTAATGCTTCAACGTTCTCAAGTTTGGTAACAGCTTCTACTCTGGCCAGTCCTTATAGTGTTATCGCTGCGGCGATTGGTACCTTGTCGGGGCCATTGCACGGTGGTGCGAATCAACGTGTATTGGAAATGCTTAATGAAATAGGCTCACCGGAAAAGGCAGAGGCCTATGTGGATAAAAAGCTGGCGGATAAACAAGTTATTTGGGGTATGGGGCATCGTGAATACAAAACCAAAGACCCGCGCGCTACGATTTTGCAGGGATTAGTGACACAGCTCATGGAAGCACGTGGCGGCACAGTAAACCCGTTAATGGAAATTGCCCTAGCTGTGGAAAAAGTGGTGGAAGACCGTTTGGCGCACAAAGGTGTTTATCCCAATGTGGATTTTTATTCCGGTATCCTCTATCACGAAATGGGCATCCCCGGTGACCAGTTCACCACAATTTTTGCTATGTCACGTTCTGCTGGCTGGTTGGCACATTGGCGTGAACAGTTGGCAGACAATCGTATCTTCCGGCCGACGCAAATGTATACCGGTTCTCCTGAACGTGATTATGTTTCGATAGAAAAAAGGTAACCAAGTCTGACGCTCTTTTCAGACACAACAAGATTGTCAAAATGATTGTCAATATCCTTGGGTAATTGCCATCAGGTTAAGTCGATTTTTTGCTTGTTACAGTTTGAGGATCCGCAAGCTCACTAGCAATCTGCGACATATTAACCTGATGACATTGCCTCTTAAGTTTTATCAGAAAGCCCTTAACTTTCCTTCTCTGAAATCGTTTTTTGGATCATAAATCTCAGAGCTGCCTGTAGCAATTTCGGTACAAAGATAAACTCACAGACCGGTATCGCAAAGAGGCTAACCTGATCAATTTGGAATTTTTGCTCACTTCGATGTCGTCAACGTGCCCTTAAAACCATCCAGCAATTTTTTCAGTACTTTTTGCCACTGGTTTGCACGGTAAATCGATAAAGTTTTTATGCGCTCAGGTAACCGGCGGGGCTAGTTCCTGAAATTCAACAAGCCCCCTGGACATCAATGACAATCACTATTTGTTTTCAGTGGTCAGTGAAAAATGCATACTGACATTAGCGCAGTATTCTGATCTGACCCCATACATTTTCCATACTGTCGCTTTTGTCACGCGCACCAAAACCCGTCAAAAAAACTTTCCCATAGTCGTTAAAAGGGACGAGGTTGTTAAAAGAAAACTCGATTTCATATACCGCTCCAGAATGGGCCATTGAACTGACGGCTTGCACATACTGAAAAACCCAGTAGTCTACCTGTTGAGTCTCAGCAACGAACCTGGAACATCGTAATCTGAGATTGGTGATATTATCATTTGCCTCACGCATGGCGACGGCCGTAACCACTGAGCCGGGCGGACAATTCGCTTCTACTTCTAACGGATTATTGGGAGCACGGCCACTACGCTTTTCCATGTTGCCTTGCAAGCCCGTCGCTGTAACTTCACGCGCATTTATTAACATTGTTGTTATTACCCCTTCGTGCGCCCTGAATCCCAGCCCTGTTATTACCCAGTTGACCGGTAATGAATCCTGAACTTCCAGATAAGTTTCCCGGCCTGGTACATGGATACCGATCGGTGAATCCCATTTTGCTGAAAGTGCGCTGGCTACGATCGTTACGGCATGTTCGGCGCTGCTATCCAGAGCAATACCACCATCGTGTCTTAATTCTGCACGGGCTGCCAGAATCTGGCCCGCAATGGTGCCGATGTCTACCGTGGTATTCACTTCCCGCTGAATGGTATTGTCTGCCGCAAGACTGGCAATAGTCCAGACGATTTCGCCAGTAGCATCGTCTTGGGCTCCATCATCGCTGATACTGTTGACGGTGACTCCCGCAGGCAGAGCCGTGCGTAATTCAAGATTGCTCAATGGCGTCGCATTGATACTGCTGATATCGAATTGATATACAAGATTGTCACTCGGTATGACTGGGGTTTTCGAGGCGCTCATGGCCAGCTGTGACATTGGGCTGTTATTCACCGCGACTATTTTGGGCTCATTAATATTGTCAATGACTTCTGGCGAAGTGACCCGGATCAACGAATTGATCAGGGTGCTTGTTGGCACATCCGATGGTGATAACACAGTGGCGTTAATGGTAATGGTACGGCTCGCACCTGCGGTTAGCGTACCTAGTGCCCAGGAGGCTTCAGCGCCATCAGCACATGTGCTTTCGCAGCTTGTATCCGGTTCAGTATCAACTGACGGATGAAACTGGAGTTGTGGTGGCACCCGGAGTTGTATTTCCACCATGTTAACCGGCTCAGCAGATATGTTGCTAACAATGATGTTGTAAGGTAAACGTTTGTTCGCAACCGCCGGGCTATGTGCTGCGCTGACATTCAGTGTTAATGGAAAAGTGCTGGCTACAACCGTCACCGAATGCCCGGCATTGCTATCCAGAGCAACTCCCTCATCGTATTTTAACGCTGCGCGGGCCGTCAGGATCTGACCAGCAATGGCACTGGTGTCTACGCTGACACTCACTTCCCGCCGAACCGTATCATCTGCCGAAAAATGGGTAATGGTCCAGACGATTTCACCAGTGGCATCGTCCCGGATTCCACCATCACTGATGTTATTGACAGTAACTCCCGCAGGCAGAACTGCACGTAATTCAGGATTGCTCAATGCCGCTGCATTGATATTGCCAATGTTGAACTGATATACGAGGTTATCACCGGGTATGACCGGATCTTTCGAGGCGCTCATGGCCAGTTGTGGCATTGGGCTGTTATTCACGGCCACTGTTTTGGTTATATGAACAATGTCGATAATATCCGGCGAAGTGACCCGGATCGGCGTACTGATCAGGGTGCCGGTCGGCACATCCAATGGCGATAGCACAACGGCGTTAACCGTAATGGTACGACTCTCACCTGCGGCCAGTGTACCCAGTGACCAAGAAGCATCTGTCCCACCAACACATGTACTTTCGCAACTTGTATTCGGCTCAGCATCAACTGTCGGGTGAAACCGGAGTTCCGCCGGAATTGCATATACCACGGAAACATCAGTTATCGGCGTAGCTGAGACATTACTCACTGTCATCGTATAAAGCGCTCTTCCATCCGCATTTACCGGCCCATCGACGGTAACATCCAGCAAAAGCTGTGATTTGACCATCAGTGATAATGTGGTCTGTGTATCGTTGACGCTATCACGAACAGTCAGTTGTGCTGTGTAATTTCCACTTGATGCATAGGTATGTTCCTGAGATGCAATATTGGCGCAGTCGTCGATGGTATAGTCATCGGTTCCGTCATTGTCGATATCAAGCATACAGGTCAACGTATCATTCTCTGGATCACTGACCTGCCAGTAAAAGGTAGTCGCTACTGTTGAATAGGCAGGATTGACGGTGAACTCGCTGATGACCGGTGGTACCGATGACACCGTCACATCAATTTCTGTTAACACTGGAGAATTCGCACCATCCTCAACCGACAAGCGAACCTTGTAAGTACCTGCCTGTGTATAGGTATGTGCCTGTGAGGTGTTGTTAGTGCAGCCACTAACCGTGTAATCATTTGTACCGTCGGCATCGATATCCAGTTTGCAGGTCAGTGTATCACTGTCTGTATCACTGACGGTCCAGTTCAGAGTCATGGAATTATTTGTTTTTGGTACATCCGGGGTTGCATTAAAACTGTCTATTTGTGGTGGTGCATCGCTTGTACCCTCAGGAGTCACCGTGACATTCATAC
The DNA here is from genome assembly GCA_021647705.1 of Gammaproteobacteria bacterium. Taxonomy (GTDB): domain Bacteria; phylum Pseudomonadota; class Gammaproteobacteria; order SZUA-152; family SZUA-152; genus SZUA-152. Next base: position 28,936 of record JAKIUF010000016.1, read on the forward strand.
TTTGCCGTACCGCTGCGTTGATACCATCCGTAACTGTCAGGCGTATCTCGTAATTCCCGGTCTGCGTATAAATATGTGCTTGCGAACCGTTGGCACAGTCATTAATAGTGTGTTCGTCTGTGCCATCTCCATTGATATCCAGGCCACAGGTCAGCGTATTATTTTCTGCATCGGTAATGGTCCAGCTGAGTGTGGTCGGTGTGCCGACATTCACACGGGTCAGGCTTGCTGTCATGGTATCGATGACGGGTGCCGCATTAACCGTGATGGTGATGGTGTCGGTACCCATCGCTTCCTCACTGTCCGTGGCTTTTAGCGTGATGGTATGACTGCCTGTAGAAAGCATGGAGGAAACAGCCGTACCTGTACCCAGTTGGCCATCAGTATCGGACGACCATTCAAGACTGGTCCCGCTTAATGTGCCATCTTCGTCGTCTGAGCCGGTGCCAGTGAAGGAAATATCACTGTTTTCGGGATGAACGCTCCCATTTTCCGGGTTAGTGATTGTGGTTACCGGATCTGAAGAACCGGGGCCACCACATGCCCCCAGCAACAACGATAAAAAAATAACAACAACACCCTGAATCCACTTCATTGACGACATAACAGACTCCTTTCCATTCTTTGTTTCTATATTCTTATCCTTGCTTTTTTGTCACAACTCAAGCCGAATAAAAAAATCACACCCGTCATTATTGCCGTGAAGTTCACGAGCAATGGCATGGACTCCGGTCTTCTTGAAAACATGCAAGCACTGCACAACGCAAAAATGAAGATGCTTTGCCAGTGTGAAATTTTAAATTCTCTGTCAGTGACCCGATCCATTATTTCATGATCAAGTTTTTTAGTCACCAACAAACCGATCACTATCATAACGTGAAATAAGCGATAAATTATTAGTTCTAAATCAACAGGTTAATTCGCTATATTGCTGATATATTGTTATCTGAGCATTGTAAGTTATTGATTATTTTTTGAGGAATATTTGGCTCTTAGTTCACGTTAGACAGCGCCTGTGTGATCTTTATACAAATAAAGCGTACATAGCAAAGCATTGGTTTTTGTTTGTCCAGGGCCGTGGAAAAAATTTGTCTTGTTTATGTTACGTCTGAATAAACCAGGGAAAATGTAAAGGACAGACCACGATTAAAATAATATCTTGGATTTTACAATCCAGTTGTTTTAACAAGGAGTAGTTACTCTTTATTGCTGCCCACAGTGTATAACGGGCCCCGTTGTTGGCAGGCGGAGGCAGATATCGCCTCGTTCATCGGTGCGTAAAATCTGCCCGCTTGCTGCGACGAGGCGGCGCAGTGTGTCTGAGTCCGGGTAGCCGCGCAGGTTATCGTGATTGACGGAGATCACACTGTAAGTTGGTTGCACGGCAGCGAGAAAGGCAGTATCGCTGGCATCGGCGGCACCGTGATGGCCGACAATGAGTACGTCGGCGGCGAGAACTTCTTTTTGGCGTAACAGTTGCTGTTCTACCTCTTTGTCAGCATCTCCCATAAGTAGCACGCTACGCTTACCATGATGGATGTGCAGTACCAGCGAGTGACGGTTAAGATTGGTGTTCACGAAAGTTGCGGGCCACAGGACTTCGATGCGCACATCTCCCCAGGGTAGGGTGTCACCAGCGGAAAGCCGACGGCGCAGAGGGTCGGTGGACAGGCTTTCATTGACCCAGCGCACCATGTCCGGTGCAATATTGGGGGGAAGTGGTTGCTGGGCATCCAGTACGGGTGTAGCCGGGTAAGCCTCGCGCAAACGAAAGTAGCCACTGGCATGGTCAGGGTGCAGATGGGTCAGAATGAGTAGATCCAATGACCGCACGCCATTGTCTGTAAGGGCTTGAAGTACCCGCGGTGCCTGTCCCGCATGGCCAGTATCGATAAGAATGCCCCGTTCACCGTGTTGGAGCAGGATAGCCTGCCCTTCGCCGACATCTAATGCGATGAGGCGTAGCTCCTGTGCCGGTGCGAGAGCGCTGAAGCTGATGAGGGCGATGGCGAGAATGAGGAATCGCATCAGCGCCGCCCCAGTTTCGCCAACAGCAGGCCACCCAGCACTGACACCAAATTGAAACCCACATCCCGCCAGTCACCTACTCGGTCGGGCAGTGCCCATTGCAATAATTCGTCCAGGCCAGCGGCAGAGATGCCCAGCAGTAACCCTGTTCTGCCTGTGAAGGTGCGCCCGGTGACCAGACCAAAGGCACCAAAGACCAGGAAATGCAGACGTTCTTCCACGGCATTCAGGGTCAGAGGCAGGATGCCAAACAGCGCTAATGCCCAGGCCAAGTGCCAGAGACGGCGATAGCCGTATCGTCGTGCCTGGTCGAATAAAAAGATGAGCACCAGTAACAACGTGGGCACAGCGATGGCCCAGGCTAGAACATCGGTGTTGAGATGTTCCCGACTGAATGACTGCAAACGGCGACCATAGATGGACAGGAGCGGGATTACACTCAGCAGTAACAGCCATGTGGCAAACCAGCGTCGGTCAAGCGGTTTAGATAGCGGGTTGCGAATATTCATATAGTGTTTAGGTGTATACGCAATAGTTTATGTGCGTACCAGTCCAGCCTCCACTTCACCACGTTTTTCTATCCCGACGAGGTTTTCGATTAATACCAATGCAAAATCCATGGCAGTACCGGGACCGCGTGAGGTAATAACATTACCGTCTTTTACTACGGATGCTGATTCCAATGTGACGTTATCAAGACGAAGTGCTTCCAGAGTACCGGGGTAGGCGGAAGCGCGCTTGCCATCGAGCAGCCCGGCACTGGCGAGCACTTTGGGGGCGGCGCAAATGGCAGCGGTGAATTTCCCATCGCTGGCCATCTTTTTTAACAGGCTTTGAATGCGTTCATCCTGGTCAAGGTAATCAGCACCGGGTAATCCACCCGGTAATACCACCATGTCGTATTCTTTTTTTAATGCGTTATCCAGCGTGGTATCGGGGATGAGCACAACACCCCGACTGGCAGTAACGGGTTGTGCATCGAGTCCAGCAGTGGTGACTTCGATATCTGCACGGCGTAATAAATCAATAATGGTAACGGCTTCCAGTTCTTCGCAGCTTTGAGCTAATGGGACAAGGACGCTTGCCATGATGTTGACCTCTTCAACGTTCGGTGGACTAGCTGCGATACCGGCAGCAGGATAATGCCCTGTGCGCGGAGCTTGGGTAGTTCCTCTTTCAGTACCGCAATGGTTTCCGGAAAGGGGTGACCGATGGCCAATGCAGTGCCGTTTTTGCGTGCTTTGTTGATCAGGCGTTGCAAATGAAAACGAATGGTATCCGGGTTTCTGTCATGATCTAAAAATACATCGCGACGCATATTGGGTATTTGGTTTTCGTTAGCAAGTTGTTGGGCAATGCTGTTTTTGCTGGTGTAGCTATCAACAAAGTAGAGACCTTTGCGTTTGTTCAATTCGGTCATCAGCCATTGCATGTGACCAGGGTGCTGGGTGAGCAGGCTGCCCATGTGATTGTTGATGCCGACAATGTGTGGAATGGCAGCAAAGTCTAACGTTAACTGTTGCTTAAATTGTCGGGATGTCATATGCAACGTCAGTGCGCCCGGCCCAACTTTGTCATTTTCGATGGGCTGCATGGGCAGATGCAACATGACCTCTTTGTTGAGCTGGTGGGCAAGCTCAGCCAGTTTGCGGGCGTGGGGGGTATGAGGCAAAAAGGCAAATGTGACCGCGCCGGGCAGTTGCAGCGCACGTTTGTCACGTTGCTCAAGGTTACCCATGTCATCGATGATGATGCCAATAGCAGGTTGATGGCTATGGGTTGGCCGATCAGGCGGTGTTGCTGCGAACACCGCCGTATTTGATATCCAGCCGCCCATTATTAACGCCAACACCAGGACAGGTGTGAGTGCTTTTTTGCCCGTGATTGAATGCAGCGCCACTATGTTATTCACATACCAGGCAATTCAGTCAGCGCTTAATTTTGTCGCAGGACGATACTCATGCCCTTGAGCACGTTGAGCGCTTCAAAAAGCTGGTAGTCTCTTTGGGCCAGAGACAATTCAGGCTCGTCTTTCTTTTTACCATCCTTTTTATCATCTTTGCTTTTGTTTTTACCGTTACCATTATCCAGATGCCCGGAAAGATCGGCTTCTTTGACGCGCTCTCCCATGCCTTCCAGCTTGGTGATTTTGAGTGGCTCAAGGATGATGTCCGGTGTCACACCTTCTGCCTGAATGGAACGACCGGACGGCGTGTAATAACGTGCCGTAGTCAGTTTAAGTGCAGTTTTTTCGTTGAGAGGCAGAATGGTTTGCACCGAGCCTTTGCCGAAGGTGCGTGTGCCGATAATTACCGCGCGTTTGTGATCTTGTAATGCGCCCGCGACGATTTCGGATGCGGATGCCGAACCACCGTTCACCAATACCACCAATGGTGCGCCATCCAGCACGCGATGTGGTGTGGCATTGAATTTCATTTCAGAATCGGCGATGCGGCCCTGGGTGTAAACGATGAGGCCGGTTTCGAGGAAGGCATCACTGACTTCCACTGCGGCATTTAGCACGCCACCAGGGTTATTACGCAGATCCAGTACCAAGCCGTTAAGTTTGCCATCATTGTCTTTTTTCAGTTTTTCGATGGCCTCAGTGAGATTTTCACCCGTACGTGACTGGAATTGCGACACGCGCAAATAACCAAAACCATCACCCAGGTCTCGGGCTCGCACGCTTTTGACCTTGATGGTGTCGCGAGTAATGGTGATCTTCAGCGGTTTTTCTTCACCTTCGCGGATAATGGTGAGTACGATATCGGTGCCCACCTTGCCGCGCATGATCTTTACGGCGTCGTGCAAGGTCATGCCTTTCACAGGTTTTTCATCGAGACGAATCACCAGATCACCGGCTTTCACCCCGGCATGTTGCGCAGGGGTATCATCTATAGGGGAGATAACTTTGACGAAGCCGTCTTCCATGCCCACTTCGATGCCCAAGCCGCCGAATTCACCGGAAGTACCCACTTGCAGCTCTTTAAAATGCTCGGGGTCCAGATAACTGGAGTGGGGGTCGAGACCGGATAACATGCCACGGATAGCATTTTCCAGCAGCGTTTTATCGCTGACTTCTTCCACATAGTCTTTTTTGATGCGGGAGAATACTTCAGTGAAGCTGCGCAGCTCATCCAGCGGCAGGGCGCTGGTGGCTTGGCTCGCGCTCTTGTCTGCAAAAACACCCTGGCCGATAGCCAGAGTGATACCAAGGATCAAACCGATAGTCAGCACCAGCAAGGTGCGTAAATTTGCATTCATGAATAGCTCCGCAGGCCCGAAAAACGGCCCAAATAAAGAAACACAGTTGTTGTATGGATAGCGCTTACGCTGAAAAATTCAGCCTGATTATGCAGGACTCTGTCTAACTTGTGAATCAGGCAATGTTTTTTCACCTTTTCACGAAGCTGCTGAGACTCTCTTCGGCTTGTTTCGACACCACTTGAGCGGGTTGCTGGGTTTGCCATTGTGGCGAATCTCAAAATACAGGGCAGCGTCTTTGCGTCCGCCACTCTTGCCCACGCTGGCAATGACCTCTCCCGCTTCCACCCAGTCGCCCACTTCCTTGAATAAGCTTTGATTGCCACCGTACAAGCTCATGTAACCATCGCCGTGATCAATAATGGTGAGCAGGCCAAAACCCCGCAGCCAATCGGAAAAAGCCACACGACCGTGGGAGATGGCGCTCACCTCGGTGCCTTCGGGGGCGCTGATATTGACGCCTTGCCATTTGAGTTTGCCGACTTTGCGGGCGCTACCGTAACGGGTGGCCAACCGACCGCGTGATGGCCAGCGCAGCTTTCCGCGCAGTTTGGCAAAAGGTGTGTGTTCGCTGCCTTCGGAGGTGAATTCTGATTCATTGTCTTCCGGTATCATCGGGCTGGGGCGTGAAATGGTGGCGAGACTGTCCAACAAACGTTGCAGGCGACGTTTATCTTCTTCCATCAACGACAGGCGCTCGCCTTTGGCGAGAATTTTTTGTTGCAGTCCGGCGAGTACGCTGGTGCGTTGTTGGCGGGTTTTTTCCAGTTGTGCCTTTTCGCGATTTTGCTCTTCGCGGGTTTTTTCCAGCTTTTGGGTTTTTTGCTGAATCTTTTCTTCGACGGTGCGTAGCTCGGCGAGGTCTTCATCGATGTCTTGCATGCGTGCCAGCCGGGCACGATGAAAATAATCGTAATAGGTGAGGGTGCGGGCGACCGCAGCGGGGTCTTGCTGGTTGAGCAGGATTTTCACGTATTCCTGCTGGCCGATGGTATAGGCTGCACGAATTTGTTGGGCCAGAGCGACGCGGTGTTTGTGCAGGTCTGACTGTAATCCGCTGCGACGGGTGTTGAGTTTTTTCAGTTCGCGTTGTTGTGTACGCAACTGGCGTTTGAGTTTTTTCAGCAGGGCGACGACTTTACCGATATGGCGTTCGCTGCGTTGCAGCCTGGATTGCAGGCTCTGTTTACGCTGCACGTCAGAATCCAGCTCGCGACGCAGCACCTGAATTTGTTGTCGCAGTTGTTCCAGTTTTTGGCTATCTGCCGGGTCATTGTCACCGGCCTGTGATATTGATGGCCAGCTGCCCAGTGTAAGCAACATTAGAAGGAGTGCGAAAACAGCAGCAGCGGCGAATTTTCTGCCAGCGGTGGTCGCTGGGGTGCCAGTGGAACGACAGAGGGAATTAAGCGTTTTCATCTCCCGCCACATCGTCGTCTGTGGCCAGCGTAACCAGATTGCGTCCACCCATTTCGCTGGGGATGTCCACTCCCATGAGTTTGAGCATGGTGGGGGCGACGTCACATAGTGAACCAGTGTCTGCCAGGCTGCCGGGGCGGCCCAGATAAATCAGGGGCACCGGATTGGAGGTATGAGCGGTATGCGCCTGTCCGGTTTCTTTGTTGTTGAGCAGTTCGGCATTACCATGGTCGGCGGTAATCAATGCTTCGCCACCCACGGATTCCAGTGCTTCCACTACTCGCGCGAGACAAGCATCCAGCGCTTCAATGGCTTCAATAGTGGCTTCGAGGTTACCAGTATGGCCCACCATATCCGGGTTGGCATAATTGCAAATAATGGTGTCGTATTTTTTGCTGAGAATAGCGTCTACCAGTTTGTCGGTAAGTTCCGGTGCGCTCATTTCAGGCTGAAGGTCGTAGGTGGCGACATCGGGTGAGGGCACCAGAATGCGATCTTCACCGTCAAAGGGTTCTTCGCGACCACCATTAAAAAAGAAGGTGACGTGGGCATATTTTTCAGTTTCGGCAATGCGCAATTGGCGCAGTCCGAGGTCGGCGATGTATTCACCAAAAACATTGTGCAGGCGTTCCGGGGGGAAGGCCACGGGAACGTCAAAGTCAGCGCTGTATTCGGTAAGGCTGACAAAGGCACCCAATTTGGGCGTTGCGGCGCGCGCAAAGCAGTCAAAGTCCGGCTCAATGAAGGGGCGAGTGATTTGGCGTGCGCGGTCGGAGCGATAATTCATGAATATCAGTATGTCGCCATCGCGCAGTTCCACCGGTGTTTCACCTGGGGGAACAATGCGTGTGGCCTGGATGAATTCGTCGGACTCATCGCGGGCATAAGCAGCATCTACGGCGGCTTGGGCCGTGGGAGCTTCAAATTCACATTTACCCTGGGTGATGAGGTCATAGGCAGCCTGCACCCGAGGCCAGCGGTGGTCGCGATCCATGGCATAATACCGACCAATGATGGAGGCAAAGCGTCCGCCGCCCAGTTCGTCGAAAGTTTTTTGCATGGAAGCAATGTAGGTCTCTGCACTTCTGGGCGCGGTATCGCGGCCATCCAGAAAGGCATGCAGATAGACATGTTTCGCACCGCGTTCCACGGCCAATTTGACCATGGCGCAAATGTGTTCTTCATGGCTGTGGACACCGCCGTCGGAGAGCAAGCCGAGAATGTGTATGGCGCGATCAGTTTCGATACTTAAGTCCACTGCATCGGTCAGTGTCTGGTTAGTAAAAAAAGAGCCGGTGCGAATAGCGCGGCTGACGCGGGTGAATTCCTGATACACCACGCGGCCTGCTCCCAGGTTCAGGTGGCCGACTTCGGAGTTACCCATTTGCCCGCTGGGCAGGCCGACTTCCGGGCCGGAGCCCTTAATCAGCGTGTGTGGGTATTTCGCCCACAGGGCATCCCATACCGGAGTGTTGGCATTGGCAATGGCGTTGGATTCAGGGTCTTCACTATAACCCCAACCATCCAGGATGATGGTCATCACGGGTGCTGGTGTGCTTGGCATGTACTCAGGCTAGCTCTTTTAGAAATAAGAATGAGGTGGATATGAATACACCATTTTAAATGATTTTTCCGATTTGTGAAAAGTATTTACTGTGCTTCCTGATTTTTTACACAATATTTTGAGTGGTTTTGGTGTGAATATTATTAATTGTTCAAGTTGCGGGATGCTGTATAGTTAGGCGAGCGGCAACCTCGGGTTGCCCAGTGATGGTGGGGCTTTCCCACTGGTTGTACCACTTTTTAGCAGGTTGCTCCGATAATATGGATGTGTCGGTAAAGTCGAAAACTGCAAGGTTTTTACTTTTCGTGTTTTGAAAAGGGCAGGATGTCTTTTTTGACAGCCTATTAAAATGTATTTGATTTTATGGTGATGATGTATGAATACAACGGAACATCTGATTACGCGTGATGAGGATATCGAAAGAGCCTCTCGTTCCATCAAGGCCATGTCGCACCCGCTACGACTGAAAATTCTCTGTGCGCTAGGTGATAAGGAGATCAGTGTGCAGGACATCGTCGCCATGGTGGGTACCTCGCAGAGTAATATCTCCCAGCATTTGGCCATATTACGTGATAAAGGTATTTTGATGTCACGCAAGGATGCCAATCGTGTTTTTTATCGGGTTGGTGACGGGCGTACTTTGCGTCTGATCAGTATGATGCGCGAAGTTTTTTGTAACCCGGATTAAACGCTGAGTACAGTCTGCTTGCGGATGTTTTCGATGGATTTTCGGCCCGTTCCCTATTTTGCCGGAAACATCGTTGACAGGCGCTTTTCTTTTTTGATTCCTATCTATATAGTGCCCAGCCAATGCCGAATGTTGGTTGGAACTCCGCACTATCACGGTGCCATGTGGAGCATGCCTGCTATTAAGTAAAGTGTGACGGTCCACCCGGCTTTCAGTACACCCTTCAAAAAAATACAGGTTTAGAAGAGCGTTATGCAGGAATTTAGTCATTTTGTCAGCGGTAACTGGGAGCTGTTTCTGGCTCTGACCATCATTTTATTTTTATTGGCACGTACTTGGTATGGGCCGAGCGCAGTGGTTATGGTATTGGTCGGTGAAGCGGTGAAGCTGATCAATGATAAAAATGCCTTGGTAGTGGATGTGCGTACTGAAAAGGAATACAAGGAAGGCCATGTGATGAATGCGCTTCATATTCCACTGGGTATGTTGGATGATCGTATTCAGGAGTTACAAGCGTACAAAAATCATGCCGTGGTGATGGTATGCCGTTCCGGTGCCCGTTCTGCACAGGCTGCAACCAAGTTGAAAAAACAGGGTTTTGCCAATGTGCATAATATCGGTGGAGGCATGTTGGCCTGGGAGCGTGTCAAACTGCCTATCACAACGAAAGTGGGCAAGCCGCCTAAGCCTGAGCTTGAAAAACCCGAGTTGGGTGATGCAGAAGTTGATGAAACCACTGAAACCACTGAAACTAAAAATCCGGTACTGGTTTACTGTACCCACGAACACCCATTTTGCACCCGTGCCATCGAGTTGCTAGAAGCAAAAAATGTTGGTTTTGACGAAATTCGCATTGATGAAGACACCGACAAGCGCAGCGAAATGGAAGCACGCTCCGGTCAGACTTCTGTGCCGCAGATTTTTATTGGTGATGTTTACGTCGGTGATTGTGATGATATGTATGCGCTGGAAGACAAAGGGGAGCTGGATGCCTTGCTTGGCCCGCAAGACGAACCGGCGGTGAACAGCAAGCCGCAGGATTCTGTGGCATGAGTGAAATAACCCGCCAAAAAAAGACGCCTGAAATTGTTATATATACTGCGGCCTTTTGTGGTTATTGTGCAGGTGCAAAAAGCCTGCTGAAAAAAAAGGGTGCGGCTTATCTGGAAATCCGCGTTGATGAGGAGGCGGGTAAGCGTGAGGAAATGGAACAGCGTGCCGGGCGTGATTCCGTACCACAAATTTTTATTGGTGATCAACACATTGGTGGTTTTGATGAATTGGTTGAGCTGGATATGGACGACGAGCTTGATTCATTGCTGGGCCTGGAATAAGCAGGACTTGAATAAACAGCACATCGGCCCCACACAGCATTCATGAGCGATAGTTTGCACATTGTCTGCCCCCATTGTGATGGTATCAACCGGATGCCACAGGAGAAGCTGGCCGCAGGCGGTTCTTGTGGTGCTTGTCATAAGCCACTGTTCACCGGCGAGCCGCTTAATCTTAATCAGACCCGTTTTCAACGTCATCTCACCAAAAGTGATTTGCCTTTGCTGGTGGATTTTTGGGCGTCGTGGTGCGGCCCCTGCAAAATGATGTCCCCGGTGTTTGCTGAGGCGGCCGGGCAGCTTGAACCCGATATGCGGCTGGTGAAAATTAACTCCGAGCAGGAACAGTCGCTGTCTACGCAGCTGGGCATTCGCAGTATTCCCACGCTGTTGATTTTCAAGCAAGGCAAGGAAATTGCGCGGTTGTCCGGTGCTCTGGATCTGCCGAACCTGTTGGCCTGGGTGGGTGAGCAGGTGCGCCAACACCCGTAACCCGTTAAAATCCTTTTTTCTTTCCGCCCGTTTGGGCCTAATTTGGAATAGCATTCATGTCAGATGATAAAGAAGAACAAAATGCCGCTGCAAGCGGTGAACAGGCCGAGCAACAGTTTGCTCTGCAAAAAATTTACCTCAAAGACACCTCTTTTGAGACCCCCAACTCACCTGAGATTTTCACCGAAGAGTGGAAGCCGGATGTCAATGTGGAATTGCAGACCGCTGGCAAGCCATTGACCGACGAGGTGATGGAGGTGGTACTCACGGTGACGGTGACGGCCAAGCTGGGTGACAACACTGCTTATCTGGCCGAAGTGCATCAAGCCGGTGTGTTTACCATGAGCGGGTTTGGTGACGATGAGCGTGTTCACATGCAGGGTAGCTACTGCCCCAACATTTTGTTCCCGTATGCGCGTGAAGCGGTTTCTGATCTTGTCAGCAAAGGTGGCTTTCCGCAGTTGTTATTGGCTCCCGTCAATTTCGATGCCTTGCTGGCGCAGCACAAACAGCAAGCCGAAGCATCCGCGAAAGAGAAAGAGGTTGTACACTAACGTTGCACGCGGTTTTTAATTTCGGGCGATTTCATTCACATGAACTCCAGGATCATGAATGACTAGACAACAAAGTCCCATTGCCGTACTGGGTGCTGGTTCCTGGGGCACGGCACTGGCTATCCAGCTGTGTCGTGCTGGTGGTTTGGTGACCCTGTGGGGTCATGAAGCTGAACTGATGGCCAACATCAGTGCCGCGCGTTGTAATGAGCGTTACCTACCTGGCGTGCCTTTGCCCAAACAGCTGTCGCTTGATGCGGACCTGGGCTCGGCATTGCAGAATGTGCAGGATGTGTTGGTCGTTGTGCCCAGCCATGCCTTTCGTGCCGTGCTTACCCAGCTCCGGCCATTGTTGAAAAATGATGCGCGATTAGCGTGGGCCACCAAGGGGCTGGAGTCCGGTTCCGGTAAATTGTTGCACGAAGTGGCTGAAGAAGTGCTGGGCAAAGATATTGCCACTGCGGTTGTCTCCGGCCCTACCTTTGCTTGTGAAGTGGCTGAAGGTCTGCCCACGGCGGTGACAGTGGCATCCACCGATATTGTGTTTGCCGCTGACATGGCGGCGCGTCTGCACAGCAAAACTTTCCGTGCTTATACAAATGATGATGTTGCTGGTGTCGAAGTCGGCGGTGCAGTGAAGAATGTGCTCGCCATTGCAGCGGGCATTGCCGATGGGCTGGGGTATGGAGCCAATGCGCGTACCGCACTGATTACCCGGGGTCTGGCAGAAATGATGCGTTTGGGTGAAACCCTGCATGGTCAGCGCGAGACCTTCATGGGGCTCGCGGGACTGGGTGATCTGGTGCTGACCTGTACCGATGATCAATCCCGTAATCGTCGGCTCGGTTTGGCGCTGGGGCAGGGCAAGTTTTTGGAAGAGGCACTGGCTGCTATCGATCAAGTGGTGGAAGGTGTGCAGACCGCCCGCGAAGTGCATGATCTGGCATTGAGTCAGGGGGTTGATATGCCCATCACCGAACAGGTTTATGCTGTGCTGTATGAAGCACGTAAACCGAAAGATGCGGTGCAGGCATTGTTGAACCGGGATCAAAAGGCCGAATTGAGTTAGGAGCTGAATTAGGCGTTGAGTTAAATCTCAGCCCGGTAGGTTGGGGTGAGGCACGAACCCCAACATGTTCATAACATGGAGTAGAAATATTTTTGGCTTTGATTATTAAGGCGAATTTATTTGTGGTGGCCTGAATATGGCTTTGGAGATGGTTTGTTGTTCTGGCATGTTGGGGTTCATAAAAAACATTCACCCCAACCTACGCACGTGCTCCCACAAAACCTTGCTGCCGCCAAGCTTCATAAATAATAATCGCTGTCGCATTGGAAAGATTCAAGCTGCGGTTGTCAGGCAACATGGGAATACGCAACAGTTGCTCGCGCGGCAGTGAGTCCAGAATATCCGCAGGCAGCCCCCGTGTTTCCGGCCCGAATAAAAAAGCGTCCCCCGCGGCGTAGCTGATCTCGGTATAATTCTGTTGGCCCTTAGTGGAGCAAGCGAATAACCGGGCGGGGTTAACGGTTTGCACAAAGGCTTCGAGCGTGTCATGAATCTGTACCTTGGAAAACTCATGGTAATCCAGCCCTGCACGCCGCAGTTGTTTATGCGACATATCAAAACCCAACGGGCGTATCAGGTGCAGCTGCGCACCACAATTGGCGCAAAGGCGAATGATGTTGCCGGTATTGGGTGGAATCTCTGGTTGAAAAAGAACGACGTGGAACATAGGCTGGTAAACATACTCCGCAAGTGAGTGTTAATGAGGTAAAAAATCAATGGTGCATAAATCACAGAAAACCATGTTGGTATCCGAATTTTGCGGTATGCGCTTCGACACACCCATTGTGTTGTTATCCGGTTGTGTCGGTTTTGGCGAAGAATATACACGGGTCAAAGGCTTTAGCAATCGTGATGCAGGTGCCGTGTGCCTCAAAGGTACCACGCTGGAGCCGCGCCTCGGTAATGCGCCGCATCGGGTGATCGAAACTCCGGCCGGAATGATCAACGCCATTGGCCTGCAAAACCCGGGTGCCAAACATGTGATCGATGTCATCCTGCCCGAGCTGGATTTTGAAGAAACCCGTTTTATCGCCAATATTTCCGGTTCCACCGTGGAAGATTACGCGGAAGTGACACGTTTGTTTAACGATTCCGACATCGATGCCATGGAAATCAATATTTCCTGCCCCAACGTCAAAGCGGGTGGTGTTGCTTTTGGTAATGACCCGGATATGTCCGCGCGTGTGGTGGAGGCCTGCCGCAAAGAAACGGATAAACCGCTGATCACCAAACTTTCGCCCAACCAAACAGATATTGCTGAAAATGCCCGACGTTGTATCGAAGCAGGCACGGATGGTTTTGCCGTTATTAACACGCTCATGGGCATGGCTATCGACGTGGAATCACGCACGCCCATTATCGGTAACAATCAGGGCGGTCTGTCTGGCCCTGCGATCAAACCCATTGCGTTGTTAAAAACACATCAGGTTTATCAGGTCTGCAAGGGGCATGGCATTCCCATCATTGGTCAGGGCGGTATTTGCACCGCCAACGATGCCATTGAATTTATGATTGCCGGTGCTTCTGCCGTGGGGGTGGGGACAGCGCTGTTTTATGATCCACTGGTTTGCAAAAAAATAAACGATGGCATTGTGGATTATCTGGAACGACATGAATTGACGGAAGTGTCCCAGTTAGTGGGAACGCTGGTATTGAACGGGTAGATTTTAATGCGTGTTGAGGTGGTAACATGAGTCGCTCAAAATACACAAAAATGGTTTTATTGTCCCTTTTTATTTTTGCTGTCAGTGGTTGTTCTAGTATTGTGGAGCGTTCTGAACAGGCAACACCAGTGCCTTATGCCGGCACAAAAGTCGCCATAAAAAAAGTGAAAAAATCCTGGCAGCATTATGATATTTACGGGCAGGTTTATTTGTATATGATCGATACGCCTTTCAGTTTTATTACGGATACATTGTTGTATCCGCTGGATATATACCGGATCGAGCAAGCGAAACCGGTGCGGTAGCCAGCGTGAAATGCGAATTAAGCGCTACCCCCCTAAACGCTAACAAATAACGCAAAGTTGACCCTTTTTCTTTGCGTCTTTCGTGCCTTTGCGAGCTTTGCGTTTATAACTCGTCATTTGTCAGCATCACTGCACCGCAATACAGCTTTCTGATGCACTGTGAAATGTTTAGCCAGAGGCTTAAGCGCCTGGATTCCGGCTAAAAACATGCCAGAACGACGGTATTTCCAGTCATTAAGCGCTAACGGAGTGGTTTAGCGTTGAGTCTGCCTCCAGGTTTTGGTCTGATGTACCATCGGTGGCAAAGCCGGTAGATATGTTGCTGGCCGACAAAATTTTCTGCCTTAAGACTTGAATTTCCTTTTTTCACCCCTATCATTAGCGCTCACTTAACGCGAGTGCTAATCGCGAAATTTTCCGGCGACGAATAAAAGTGTTGCCATGATTTGAAAAACAAAAGCTAATTCAAGGAGATAGTAAATGAATATTCGTCCTTTGCATGATCGAGTCATCGTTCGCCGTATGGAGGAAGAACGTACGAGTGCTGGTGGTATCGTGATTCCTGATTCGGCGACTGAAAAACCTGCCCAGGGTGAAGTGGTTGCCGTGGGTAAGGGCAAAATTCTTGAGAATGGCGATGTGCGTCCCCTGGATGTGAAGGTCGGCGACAAGGTGCTGTTCAGCAAATACGGCGGTACCGAAGTGAAGGTGGAAGGTGAAGAGCTGCTGGTGATGCGCGAAGACGATATCACGGGCGTTGTCGAAGGCTAGTCCTGTTCGCTGAACGAACAGTCACCCATCAAATTCCGTTATAAACAGACAAATAGAGGATTACACACATGTCCGCAAAAGAAGTGAAATTCAGTGATGATGCCCGCCACCGCATGGTTGCCGGTGTTAATGTTTTAGCCAATGCTGTTAAGGTAACTTTGGGCCCTAAAGGCCGCAACGTGGTGCTGGACAAGGCTTTCGGCGCTCCGACCATCACTAAAGATGGTGTTTCCGTGGCCAAAGAAATCGAATTGGAAGACAAGTTCGAAAACATGGGCGCGCAGATGGTGAAGGAAGTTTCTTCGCAGACTTCTGACGCTGCCGGTGACGGTACCACTACCGCTACTGTACTGGCTCAGTCCATCCTGACCGAAGGCTTGAAAGCCGTGGCTGCTGGTATGAATCCTATGGATTTGAAACGTGGCATCGACAAAGCGGTTACTGCCACTGTTGCTGCATTGCGGGACATGTCCGTGCCTTGTGAAGACGACAAGGCGATTGCCCAGGTTGGCTCCATCTCCGCCAACTCCGACGAAGCCATTGGCGGCATTATTGCTGAAGCCATGGGTAAAGTTGGCAAAGAAGGCGTGATTACGGTTGAAGAAGGCACCGGCCTGGACAATGAACTGGATGTCGTGGAAGGCATGCAGTTTGATCGCGGTTACCTCTCCCCTTATTTCATCAACAACCAGGAAAGCATGAGCGTCGAAATGGAGGCTCCCCTGGTGTTGGTGTACGACAAAAAAATCTCCAACATCCGTGACCTGCTGCCGATTCTCGAAGGCGTGGCCAAAGCGGGTAAGCCGCTGTTGATTATTGCCGAAGATGTTGAAGGTGAAGCTCTGGCAACGCTGGTGGTCAACAACATGCGTGGCATCGTTAAGGTTTCTGCAGTGAAGGCACCGGGTTTTGGTGATCGTCGCAAACAGATGCTGGAAGACCTTGCTATTCTCACGGGTGCCACAGTGATCGCTGAAGAAGTGGGCCTGTCTCTGGACAAAGCCACTGTTGATGATCTGGGTACTGCAAAGAAAATCAGCATTACCAAAGAAAACACCATCATTATTGATGGTGCCGGTAATAGCGCTGATATCGAAGGCCGCGTTAACCAGATTCGCGCACAGATCGAAGAAGCGACCTCTGATTATGACAAAGAAAAATTGCAGGAACGTGTTGCCAAACTGGCGGGCGGTGTTGCAGTGATCAAAGTGGGTGCTGCCACTGAAGTCGAAATGAAAGAGAAAAAAGCCCGCGTCGAAGACGCCCTGCACGCGACACGCGCCGCAGTGGAAGAAGGTGTGGTACCTGGCGGTGGTGTTGCCTTGGTACGTGCGCTGCAATCACTGGATGCACTTAAAGGCGATAACCACGACCAGGACGTTGGCATCACGTTGGCCAAACGCGCCATGGAAGAGCCACTGCGTCAGATCGTTGCCAATGCGGGTGACGAAGAGTCTGTCGTGCTGAACAAGGTTGCCGAAGGTAAAGGTAACTTTGGTTACAATGCTGCCACTGGTGAGTACGGCGACATGGTAGCCATGGGTATTCTTGATCCCACCAAAGTTACTCGTACCGCATTGCAAAATGCCGGTTCAGTTGCTGGCCTGATGATCACCACTGAAGCCATGGTGGCTGATAAGCCTTCCGATGACGCCGGTGGCGCTGCTATGCCGGATATGGGTGGCATGGGCGGAATGGGTGGTATGGGCGGCATGATGTAAGTCGCGCTCATCCACGAGCCTTACGCTGCCTTTGCAGCGGCAAAATAAACCCCGTCGCTGGTCTGAAAACAGACTGTCGGCGGGGTTTTTTATTGTTTGCACTCCATTTTAATGGCTGTGTTGGCAGTCATTGACTGTAGTTCTTCCGCATCCCGATGTTATGGGTATATCTCCCGGCAAACAGATCGGAAACTGACTTGAAATAAGCTAAAATGGCACCACTTTCAGAGGCTTGGATTATTGCCTTCACTTTTAACACTCACCCGGACATTCATGAAAAAACATTCCATTGCACTACTGGGCTTCGGATTATTAACGCTCGTGCTGATTAGCGCGATGCTGATTGCCGCAAAAACCTCAGCGCATGCTTTATCCCGCTCGGCAGTGCCCATAGTCACTCACGTCAAAGATGTGAACGCTGATACCGTAAAAGCATTGGACAGTGTCTTTGAAAAAATCGACTACAACTGGCCGCCAGGGGGAGCGCAAAGTGTGCCGCCGGTAATGCTCAAGAAGCTGCCCAATGATTTTGGTAAAATATTCGATGTTGATAAGCGCCGGGAACTGTTTTTGCGTACCTTGTTGCCCATTGTACTCGTCGAAAATCAGCGCTTGCGAGAGCAAAGAGAGCTGGCCTCCTGGTTATTGGAAGGTGGCCTGCCCGCCGATGGCAGTCCCATGCGTGACTGGTTGAACAGCCTGGCCAAAGAATTGCGAATACGTGGTGATCTTAATGAACCAGCCGTGCGCGAAAAAATTCTGCTGCGACTGGATGAAATTCCTTCTGCGCTGGCATTGGCGCAAGCGGCTATCGAAACCGGCTGGGGCAGTTCGCGTTTTGCACTGGAAGGTAACAGCCTGTTCGGGCAATGGACTTTTGGCAAAACCGGTGGATTGACTCCGAATAAGCGTGATGCCGATGCGGCTCATCTGGTTGCCAGTTTCCCGGACCTGCGCGCCTCGGTACGTTCCTATATGCGTAACCTCAATACCGGCAATGCCTATCATGAACTCCGCACCTTTCGTGCTGCCACCCGTGCTGCGGGTAAACCACTGAGTGCGTATGAATTAGCGGGTCATCTGCATCGCTATTCGGCTCGTGGTGAAGATTACATAACAGAGATTCGGCGCATCATTCGCAGCCCGGCCATTGCGGTATTGGCTGAGGCCAGCTTGGCCCATGGTCAGCAAGTTCTGCTGGAAAATGAGCGCAATGAAAAACCTGATGCTTAAATGTGAATTAAACGCTGAAAATACTCGTTTTAAAAAATCACCGGGTATT
This sequence comes from Gammaproteobacteria bacterium, assembly GCA_021647705.1. Taxonomy (GTDB): domain Bacteria; phylum Pseudomonadota; class Gammaproteobacteria; order SZUA-152; family SZUA-152; genus SZUA-152. The sequence goes on from JAKIUF010000016.1 coordinate 47,088, forward strand.
TAACACAGAGGTCGCAGAGACGCAGAGGACACAGAGTTTTTAGTGTTTTTCTCTGCGCCCTCTGCGTTTATAACACGCTACTTGTCAGTAGCACGACAATATAAGTTTCCAATGTACTGGAGTGATTGTCCGAAGGTGTAAACCCCTGAATTCCGGCTGACAAAATGCAGCCGGGTAGGGTGGAACAAGCGTAGCGGTTCCACCAAACGGGAAAGGGACATATTCAAAGTTCGATCAGCTATCGTCGTTTGCCGGTGAGTCATTGTTGCATGAGGGCTTTTTTCTTCTGTTTCAGGCAATCGGGTTTTTGTTACAAGGTTCTTTTATTAGCGGTCGTGAGTGCAGAGGCGATTTGTTATTCCTTATAGCCTGTTGGTGGAACCGCTGCGCTTGTTCCACCCTACAATTTTACGCTGTGTTGAATAGAGCGGAACAAAAAAACGATAGTACTCCAACTTTACTATCTTCCTGGGCAGAGTTTAGCCTGACGGCTATGCCCCTACGGGTGCGTATTCTGACTGAAGCCTTTAATTCACATTTAACTCAAAAACAACTGATAAGCCGGATTGTCAGTTTCTTCCCAGGCCTCATAGCCCAATTCATCTAAAAATACCTGAAATTCATCAGCATCTTCTTTTGGTACTTGAATGCCTGTCAAAATCCGTCCGTAAGCTGCGCCATGATTACGGTAATGAAACAGACTGATATTCCAGCGTTTGCCGATACGGTTTAAAAAACGCAACAATGCACCGGGCCGCTCGGGAAACTGAAAACGGAACAGGCGTTCATTGGCAACGTGTTCGGTACTGTGACCACCGACCATGTAACGAATATGCACTTTGGCCATTTCGTTGTCGGTCATATCTAACACGGAGTAGCCACTTTTGGTCAGTTCGTTAATGAGCGCGTCTTTTTCCGTGTCACCACCGTGCATTTGCACGCCGACAAAGACATGAGCTTGTGCATCGTCACTGTAACGATAATTAAATTCGGTGATGCCACGCAGGCCGATGATGCCGCAGAATTGACGGAAGCTGCCGGGTTGCTCGGGAATGGTGACGCTGATCAGTGCTTCGCGGCGCTCACCCAGTTCGGCACGTTCGGCGACGTGACGCAGGCGGTCGAAGTTCATGTTGGCACCGCTGTCGATGGCGACTAAGTCCTGATCACGAATATCTTCACGTTCGACATATTTTTTCAGCCCGGCAACGGCCAATGCACCAGCGGGTTCAGTGATGGAGCGGGTGTCATCGAAAATATCTTTGATGGCGGCACAGATTTCATCGGTTTTAACGAGGATGATTTCGTCCACGGCTTTGCGGGCAATGCGAAATGGTTCTTTTCCGGCTTGCCGCACGGCGACGCCGTCAGCGAAGATACCCACCTGGTCGAGGAGCACGCGCTCGTCCGCCGCCAGTGCGGCATGCATGCTGGGGGCATCTTCCGGTTCTACGCCGATGATTTTGATCTCCGGGTGCAGGGTTTTGACCCAGGCGGCGATACCGGCGATGAGACCGCCTCCGCCCACGGGTACGAAGATGGCATGGATGGGGGAAGCGTGTTGTTCGAGGATTTCCATGGCCACCGTGCCCTGACCCGCGATGACATCGGGGTCATCGTAAGGCGGGATAAACGTCATACCGCGTTGTTTGGCAATTTCCATGGCATGTTCGAAGGCATCGTCGTAAGCATTACCGTGCAAAATAACGTCACCACCCAAGTGCTTAACAGCACGCACTTTGATGTCCGGTGTGGTTTTGGGCATGACGATGAGCGAGTCCAGCCCCAAGCGTTGCGCAGCCAGTGCGACGCCCTGGGCGTGATTACCCGCCGAAGCGGCGATAACGCCTTTTTGCTGCTGAGCCTCACTAAGACCGGCGATTTTGTTGTAAGCGCCGCGTAACTTGAACGAAAACACCGGTTGCAGGTCTTCCCGTTTGAGCAGTACCCGATTGTTGAGGCGTGTTGATAATCCCGGTGCGACTTCCAGTGGCGTTTTTTTAGCCACGTCATAAACACGGGCGTTGCGGATTTTTTCAACGTAGTCTTTGAACATGAGCGTACGGTAGCAGCTTGCTGTTATTCTGTATAATGATAGTGGCAGTGACAGGCGAGGAGACAGCTCTATTTATTTTTCCACCTGGGTGAGACAGCCTGCAAAACCAGAGAAAGAATTGCGCTGCTGAACAAGGGTAGATAGATCTGTTCCCTCTTTTGGATAGACCAAGGATACAAAAAATGAACCAAGATGAAATGAAAAAAGCAGTGGCCAAAGCCGCTCTGGAATACATCAAGCCAGGAATGACGGTGGGTGTTGGCACTGGCAGCACAGCCAATTTTTTTATCGATGAGCTGGCGACCATCAAGGGGCAGATCGAAACCACGGTGGCCAGTTCCGAAGCCTCGGCTGAACGACTCAAAGGTCACGGCATTCTGGTGGAAGACCTCAACATGGTGGACTGCATTGATGTGTATGTAGACGGTGCCGACGAATCCAACAAATACCTGCATCTGATGAAAGGCGGAGGAGGAGCTTTGACTCGCGAGAAAATTGTTGCGGCAGTGTCGAAACAGTTTGTTTGCATTGCCGATGAATCCAAGCTGGTGGATATCATGGGCGAGTTTCCGCTCCCTATCGAAGTGATTCCCATGGCGCGATCTTATGTGGCGCGGGAAATCGTGAAGCTGGGTGGCCAGCCAGCCTATCGCGAAGGCTTTGTTACGGACAATGGCAACGTTATTCTCGATATACATGGCCTGCAAATCATGAATCCGGTGGAACTGGAAAATCAGCTCAACAGTATTGTTGGCGTGGTCACTAACGGCCTGTTCGCAGTACGTCCGGCGGATGTGCTGCTGCTGGGTACGCCCGAAGGCGTCAAAACGCTCACGTAGCGTTAGCCCACCATGCCGCGGCTGCTCATCACTTTAGGTATTCTTCTCGTGGTGGTCGGGTTGCTGTGGCCATGGCTTTCCAAACTGGGGCTGGGGCGTTTGCCCGGCGATATCGTGGTGGAGCGGGAGAATGGCCGGTTTTATTTTCCGCTGATGACATCACTGATTGTCAGTCTGGTGTTATCGCTGTTGCTTTGGTTGTTTCGTCGATAGCCCTCTGTTTGCACTTTTGTTACTGAAAATACCGTCATTTCGGCATGTTTTCAGCCGGAATCTGGAGGTTTTCTCCCCGGACAAGCGTTCCAGAGTATGGGGAAATTATGTTTAGTGGTGCTGAATAAATGGCGTGTTATGAACGCAGAGCTCACAGAGACGCAGAGGGCGCGCAGAGAAAAACACCAAAAACTCTGCGCCCTCTGAGTCTCTGCGAACGCTGTGTTAAATACTCAGTGTTTTTTTTAAAGTAGAGTGTTTTTAGTGCTTAATTCATATTTTAGCCTTTTGTCAAAAAATCACCCGTGAGCATTTTCAAGCAACTGCGGATTTTATTTCTGCTGCTGATCCTGTTTCTGGTGGCAACGGGTACCTGGTTGACCCAGTGGCGCAGTACCAGCTGGGATAAACCGCTGGTGGTCGCCATTTATCCCATTAATGGTGACAACAGCGCACGGTCTGCGGCTTACATCGAAGACCTGTCACTGGATACTTTTGACGATATTGAAACTTTTTTTGTGGATGAGGCCGAGCAATTCCGGCTGACATTAAAGCAACCGGTGGATATCGTGCTGGGGCCGGTATTGAGTGAGCCTCCACCCGAGCCACCAAAAAACCGCAACCCGCTGAAAGTCATGTGGTGGAGCCTGAAAATACGGTGGTGGGCCTGGCAGGTGGGTCGGGATATGGGGCCACCGGCAAATATTCAGGTATTTGTGTTGTACCATGACCCCGAAACCAGTCCCCGGCTAGCGCATTCGCTGGGTCTGCAAAAGGGGCTTTTGGGAGTGGTGCATGCCTTTGCCAGTCAACGTCAGGCAGCGGGTAACAATATTGTGATTGCCCATGAATTGTTGCATACCGTGGGTGCGACGGATAAATATGATCCGCAGACGAATCAGCCTGTTTTCCCCACCGGTTATGCCGAGCCGGACAAAGAGCCCGTATTACCGCAGGAATTTGCGGAAATCATGGCGGGGCGGGTACCGTTAAGTGATACACAATTTCGACAGGCGCAGGGACTGGGTGAAGTAATGATCGGCGAATATACGGCGCAGGAAATCCGTTGGGTAAGGTGATGTGTGTCACGCCCGGAGGAGAGGTGGTCGAGCAGCCACTCCGCCATATCAGCAATTTCCTCTTTCCGATTCGGGGTGACTCCGTCACCTAGGTCTTCTGTTAGTGTCTTAGTATCTGCAAAAATGCCGAGATCAAGGACCACGGAGGTTTCCTCTATCGCTGGCCTCAAGGGCTTGACGAAGAAGTCAGGATAACTATATATCGATAAAACAAAGAAAAGCCGACGTTTTTTCCGATATGTCGGCTCATTCGACATTCGCGTGTTATATGTCGAAATTAATGGAATAGTTCGACATAAATCTGCATAATGTCGTGAAGGGCAACTTACGCATCAACAGCATTAACCAGGGATTATGGAACAAGCACCATGCCGGGCTTCAACCCCACTCAGCCATACAATACTTTACCTACCCTGCCTCCGAAGCAAGAGCTGGAAACCCGCGCAATATGGAAGCTCTGTACTGAGGCTCGTGTTGCACTGGCCGAACTGAAACAAGTGGGCGAGCTGATTCCCAATCAGTCGGTATTGATTAACACCATTCCTCTGCTGGAGGCACAAGCCAGTTCCGAGATCGAAAACATCGTGACCACCAGCGACCAGTTATTTCGCTTTGCCGACAATAACGCAAAACAAACAGACCCGATGATCAAAGAAGCGCTGCGTTATCGCACTGCTCTCTATCAGGGGTTTCAGGCTCTACAAAAGCGTCCGCTGAATACCAATCTGGCGGTGGAACTCTGTCGCACCATCAAAGGCAGTGACCTGGATATCCGCCGAGTACCCGGTACAACACTTGCCAATGACCGCACTGGCGAAGTGATCTATACGCCACCTGCTGGAGAGGCAACCTTGCGCCAGCTACTCGCTAACTGGGAGCAGTTTCTCCATAACCATGACGAGATTGACCCACTGGTGCGTATGGCTGTGGCGCATTATCAATTTGAAGCCATTCACCCCTTTACCGACGGCAATGGCCGTACGGGGCGCCTGCTTAACATTCTCTATCTGGTGGATCAGCAACTGCTCAGTCTGCCGGTACTTTACCTTTCGCGTCACATTATTCAAAACAAAGCTGACTACTACTGCTTGTTGTTAGACGTGACCCAAAACAACAACTGGCACGAGTGGATCACTTTTATGCTCACTGCCGTTAAAGAGACCGCGCACTGGACCAAAGCGAAGATACATGCTGTACGACAACTGCAAGAACAAGCTGTTGATTATGTGCGCCAGCAACAGCCCACTATCTATAGCCGAGAACTGGTTGATCAGATCTTCATCCAGCCCTATTGTCGTATTGGCAATTTGGTGGATGCAGGCGTTGGTCATCGGGAAACATCGTCAAAATACCTCAAGGCATTATGTAATATCGATGTGTTGCAGGAGGTAAAAGTCGGCAGAGAGAAGTTGTTTGTGCATAGCAAGTTGCTGCAACTGCTGACGATGGATGACAATGTGTTTACGCCATATGAGCAGAGGCCAGGCAAATGAAAGCAGAGCCCTGTAGTCTGGGCAAAGAGATCAGGCGATAAGATGACCAACAAAAAAGAACTGTCAGAACGCGATATCTGTACCTGATGTGCTAGGAATTTAACAATCGCGTCAATTACACGGGTGTTATACCTAAAGGAAGAAAAATGAATAATTACACTAAAACGCTTATATTCTTATTTATCATAATAATTTCATCACCCATACATGCAGTTGAAGTAAATAAGAAAGATTGGGTTAATGCGATGACTACTGCTTTACCTGCCGCATTTTGTAACTCAAACCAGTATTTCAGGCAGTGTTTTTCTGTAACGGCACAAGAATGTGAAGAAACAGCAGCATCTGCCACAAGAATTTGCCTAAATAATAATAACGACAAAATACCACCAAAATTACAACAGCCGAAGGATGGTACTCATTGGGGCACAATTATTGGTGCATGCGCTGGAGAAGCATATGAAGTCGCATTAATTAAAAAACGCATAAAAAATACCAAATGCAACAACCCATCTAATTGGCAATAATAGGTATACAAATCGTTAAGCCTGATCGACGCAAAAAACGCGCCTCTTGGTAGCTCAACTGTTATACCTCAATAGAAAAATACCGATGGAAAAGTTAGATTTTAAGAAAGAAGTCAAGTACCTTTATAAGCCGTCAGCTAAGAAAATTGGGGGCGTTGAGGTGCCAAAAATGAACTTTCTTATGGTTGATGGAGAAGGAGACCCAAACACATTACAATCATTCCAGGGTGCCATTGATATGAAATATGAAAAAAGACATAGACGGCTTAAGCCGGATATCAACCCCATAGCGGATAATATCCGACGCATGCAGCTGTTTTCACGATATCCGGCGGACGTCTAGTATTAAGAGTTATGCGTAATAATTTGGATGAGATATAAAAAATATGATCACAGAAGGAACCGTTTTTAGCTGGGGCAACAATCAAAAAGCCGTAGTTGTAAAAGCGCTAGATGAAGCATCTGGAATCTACTACTGTGTTTATCATCAAAATGGCTACAAGTATGTCGTTTCAGAGTTTTTATTCTACGACGGTAGCTGGTCAATATCAGATGAATCCGGCAGAGAAATAAAAGCTAGTGAATGGCCTCAATATGTTAGTAAACTCAAGAGCATCGCATAACAAGTACGGTAAACATGGACTGGCCTTCTGCGCCACTTCGTTTTGTTACAGGCCAGCCAGTTACCGCGGACGTTAGAGCTGCCAAGGAATAAAATGAAAAATATCAAAATAGTTTTCTTTATTAAAGCATCTCATAAATCTGAAACAGAAAGTTATTCAGGAAGTCGAAGATTCAATATTATTGAGGGAAATATCTCCAATGCTACCAATTTAATGAATAGAGATATTGAGAACGTTAATATAAGTAAAATCGATGATGATAAATACAATCTCTCAATTGCATTCGTAGATGACATCACAAAAAATGATGCATTTCTGTTCTTAGTAGAACTAGCAAGTTTTTGACGTTTAAACTATCTTATGGGAAAAATCACCATTATGGTTCACCATATGTCGCGATAGATTATGAAGATTTCCACAAAGGACATAATGAAGGTATAAGTGCTTATTTAAGCATGAAGATTGACGAGTCAGTTGATTTTTCTATTTTATTGAGCGACAAAACTTCCTTGCATGATCTTCATAAATATTTTTACGATGGAATGAAGTCAAACAACATAAAATCCAAATACTTTAATCTATTCCTAATCCTCGAATATTTAGAATACTCTGATAGGTATAAACAGCTCTTTTCTAACACCCCATTATTTAATAAAGAGGAAAAAGATAGAATAACGGATTTGGCCGAATCGTTTACAAATGAAATAAAGAAAGGGGCTATTAAGAATATATTATCAAGAACTGAATTACCTAGAAAAGAAAAACTTTACTCTCTTCTCAATGATGTTGGAGTAAACAATTATAGTATTTTGGGTACAGAAAGAGCTGATTTACTAGAGGAAAATATAGCTACTTTAATCACTACAAGAAATAAACTGTTCCACAAAGGAATGGAATTTGATGAAAATATAGTCTGGAATATACTAATACCATTAACACGAAAGGTAGTTAAGATAGTTTCTAAAAATCCAGACATTTTAAATAATAGATAAGCTCTAACACATATGAGCCATTTCTCTGTCAATAGGCAATAACTCTCTTTTTTAAATCGATGGGGTCAGCCATTAGCAATTCGCTGTCAAGCAGGCAAATGAAGAAAATCGATCGAGTCTGATGAGATGGACACGTTCCTTATATGAGACTCATCATAGCCAGGAAAAGAAGCGTTCACTCATTCCATAAGGAGTGAGTCCATGGGCAAGACTAATACCATTGGTGTCGATTTGGCAAAGAATGTTTTTCACCCGTGCGTTCAGGATAGCCGTGGCCATATCCTCGACAAAATCAAACTTGGGCGCAGCCAGTTCAAACATTTTCTCGCCACAATGCCCATCAGCTAGGTCGTCTTAGAGTCCTGCGCCACATCCCATTGATATGTTGGTTGGCGCGTGATGTACAGCATTTGCTGGGGATACGCTAAGTGGTACAACATTCCTGAATGTAATTTCCAAGGTGAAAACCGCCTGTGAGCTGTAGGGTCACACCATTCCCGCCCATTTTGCCGACGCCGGGAAGATGGTCGAATTAGGCTAGATAGAAATCAGCGTAGGCTCATGAAAAATAAGTAATTTTAATTTACTCTATTGAAAAAATTAACAAATCCGTTAATATGTTCAGATGAACTGGAATATCATCTATTACAGTGAGGCACTTCAAGAGGAGATCATGGCTTTGCCTGTGGGAATTCAAGCAAGGTATATCCATCTCACAAAGCGAATGCTTATTCACGGAGCGAATTTTGAAATGCCTCATACAAAGCCAATGAAAGATGGCCTGTTTGAGCTGCGAATGAAATCAAAGAAAGGTATTGAAAGAGCTTTCTACTACATTTTTAGTGAACAAATAAATTGTGATGTTGCATTGTTTCATAAAGAAAACTCAGAAAACACCATAGGCTGATCTTAAGCTGGCTATTTCAGGAATGAAAGAGGTGAAAGCAAATGTTGATACATAAAGAACTCACAAAGAAAATATTGAGTAACCCAAAAGTTAAAGCTGAGTATGACTCTTTAGAAGAGGAGTTTTCGCTTTTTGATGAGCTATTGAAAGCCAGAATGAACGCGGGGCTTACGCAGTCCGAGGTAGCCAATCGTATGGGAACTAAAACGCCAGCGGTAGCAAGGTTGGAAGCCGGAGGTGGAAATAAGCAGCACTCCCCTTCAATATCCACGCTTCGAAAATATGCTTCAGCAGTCGGGTGTCATTTGGAAATAAGGCTTGTTCAAGATTAAGAGAAGCCCAACAGAAATAATCGATTTGGACATCCGGTTGTTCCTCGTGAGTGGTTTTTGATGCCGCTGTTTGTTATTGATGACATGGTTGAGAAAATTAAAGACGGGATGATTAGCGAGTATGTATATGATACGAAGTCCGTAGTCTTGGTGTCTGATAAACGGTGATTTTTGTATTATAGAAGGCTGAGCTGGCCGCTCAAGCCAAGATAGTAAAAATAGCAAGTAAAAAAGCGACTAGCCGTATAAAAGTGACTGCTAAATAGATGAGAGAAAATATGCCAACATCTGAAATTTATACACAGCTTGATCAGCTTATTGCTGCCTGGGAAAGTGAGGTTGTTGAGTTTAAACGTGCGGGAGATGGTTTTTCCACTTCAGAGATCGGCAAATATTTTTCTGCTCTGGCCAACGAAGCCAATTTGCGTGATTGTGAGCAGGCGTGGCTGGTGTTTGGGATAGACAATAAAAGCCGCAGTGTCATCGGTACGCATTACCGTGAAGACAAAGAACGGCTCCATGGTCTTAAGCATCAAATTAGTCAGGATACTTCCCCGGCTGTTACCTTTCACGAAATTTATGAATTGGCACACGAGCAAGGCCGTGTATTGATGTTTGAAATACCCGCAGCACCGCAAGGGATGCCGATTGCGTGGAAGGGACATTATTACGCCCGTGCGGGTGAGAGTCTTACCCATTTAGGGTTGGATAAGCTTGATACAATTCGAGCACAGACTGGTGTTGTGGATTGGACGGTACAAGTCGTAGAGGATGCGACAATTGATCATCTCGACCTTCAGGCATTGGCCAGGGCTAAATCGGCCTTTGCTCGGAAACATGCTAACCGCTTTTCCGAAGGTGAGGTTGCGGGTTGGCCTGATGCTACGTTTCTCAATCGTGCAAAGTTGGCGCTTGATGGGAAAATCACCCGTGCGGCGTTGTTACTATTGGGTAAGCCTGAGGTTGTCCCTCTGTTGTCACCCCATCCTGCACAGATGACCTGACTACTGCGCTTTATCAAAAAATTCGTAATTTCCAGATGCGCATTCTCCCTGAGGATCAGTTGCTGGCGATTGAACTGGCCAAGTATGATCAAAAGATCATCCTGGAAGCATTGCATAACTGTATTGCCCATCAGGATTACCACCGCAATGGCCGCATTATTGTCACCGAATACCCGGATCGTTTGGTTTTAGAGAATGAAGGCTCGTTCTTTGAGGGGGTGCCAGAAGATTATATTTCAGGGCATAAAACACCGAGACGTTATCGTAATCCATTTTTGGCCCAGGCTATGGCTGAGTTGAGCATGATTGACACCATGGGTTACGGCATTCACGAAATGTATGCTGGTCAACGACGTCGTTTTTTCCCGTTGCCGGATTATGACTTAAGCGATGCTGATGTCGTTCAAATGACGATTCACGGGAAAATTGTCGATGCGACTTTTAGTCGGATGCTTATACAAAAAACAGATCTCTCACTTGAAGAGGTGTTGGCGCTGGATCGAGTGCAAAAGCATCTACCTGTGGATGCTAAGGCAGACTATATCCACACACGTGGACAGGATGATGTTTTCTACACCAAGCTGATTATGGATTATTTAAATAAATATCGCTCTGCAACCCGCCAGGATATTAATAAGCTACTTTGGCGCAAGCTGAGTGATGCGCTTGATGACGAACAAAAAGAGACAAAAATCGGCAATTTGATTACTAGTATGCGCCGGAGTGGAAAGATAAAAAACAGTGGCTCTCGGCGTACTCCGAATTGGGAAATTGCAGAATAAAAATGCAATATATTGCAGTTTTAAAGATGTAACTCATTGTATTTATAAAGATTATTTCTTTCTGCACAGGCGTGCCAAAAGAATAAAAAACAAAATGAAATAAATGCAGAATCGATTGGAATACAGTGACGTAATCGGCGTTACGTGTCGTATTAGGCATAGTAAATTTGCTTGAGTAGGACTCGACAGGTTGTCTGTTTTCAGTAATACGATACCCCATTGATACTCTTTTACGTTTTCTTCGTGGTTTTCCGTCAGTGGCTGATTTACACTTTTTGTTTTACCTTGTTTAGTACGTTATTTAGATGCAAGGGTATCAGCATCGGGTGGCAGTATGGGGGTTGCCTGAATGCTGTATTCACCCGTTAATGATTTCAAAAAAGCTTCGAGTATGTCTGCTTCGTAATCACTTAATTCTCGATTTAATTGTGATCGAGCCATAACACGTATTGCTTTGTTTAACGTTTTTACAGAGCCATTGTGGAAGTAGGGTGCGGTATTGGCAATATTGCGTAAAGAGGGTACGCGCCATTTTCCTCGTCTGACTTTCAGTTCATTGTCTTTGCCATTGTTATAGCCTAAGTCGTCTACTAATTTGTATTTATCAATATAGTGGTTAGGGAATGCCGGGAACCACTGTAAGAAGACTTCGCCGGTGACTAATAGGGGGCCGGCCATCGCAGGGCCTCTATGGCAACGAACACAGCCTAGTGATTCAAATGCTTCCATTCCGTTTAACTCCTGGCGGGTAAGTGCGGCCGTGTTACCTAGCAGATATTGGTCAAATCGACTGTTGGGAGTTATTAAGGTTCGCTCGTACGCTGCAATGGCTCGGGCAATGTTATCGTAGGTTACCGGTTTATCCCCACCAAATACTTTGGTGAATTGTGAAACGTAACCGGGAATACTGGCGATACGCTCAACAGCGGCATCCGGGTGGGGCATAGCCATTTCAATTGGGTTTAATATCGGACCTTTGGCCTGCTCTTCCAGTGATGGAAAGCGGCCATCCCACATTTGTGCGCTAAGAAAAGCGGCATTCCAGACAGAGGGTGCGGAGCGGTCGCCTAGCTGACCTTTGACACCAATGGATGTAGCGCGACTATCGGTACCGTTGCCTTGTACGTCGTGGCAGGAATTGCATGATACTGTTCCATCAATAGACAGGCGTGCATCGAAAAATAATTGTTTACCAAGACTTATTTTTTCTGGTGTACTTGGGTTGTCTTTTGGTTCTGGCGCGACGAGAGGTAAAGGTACAAAATTTTCAACACTGGCATAGCTCGGCGTTGTAAATGCAATAACACACAGTATGACTACCAGGAAAGCTGATCTAAAAACGGTCATTATTATTTCCTCGAATTTAAGAGCCTGCTGTCGGCGTGTGAGTTTTTAAAGAGCTGTTTTACGATACATTGAAAGCGCACGGCAGGTTACCTCATAAAAGTGTATTTAATATACATTAATATTCTTGCTGTCGCAAGATGCTCTAAATTAGGGGCCTGGGTAGCCACCCATCACAACCATCAAACACAGCTAATCCATCCGGTTTGTGTTACATCTTATCTCACTGATGTTACGCACTCGCAGCCATAGCGTGGGTAAAAACACATGCTCACCCGCTGCATAATCATCAGGCTAAACCGGGTAGGGTGGAACAAGCGTAGCGGTTCCACCAAACGGGAAATAAATCAATGGGGTCAGACTCGATCGATTTTAAAAAATGTTGAAAAATTATGAGCTGCTTACGAAGTAGTGTCAAAAACGTGAAAAGAGAGGGGCAAAAAAACTGGAAATTATCTAAATCGATCGACCCCATTGATAAACCCCATCACTTGCTCATGTCCAAAATGTCAAAAGGGCCGACTCCGGGTGTGTTATGAAATCCCGGCAACCCCGTTGTATGGACGGTGACCTGATGATAGCGCGTTAAACAAAAAAACAGGACAAACCCTGAATGACAGATTTTTGACAATCTGGCATCTGTGACGCCTTGCTGTCAGGGGATGTACAAATAACAAACAGAGCTGAAAATGGGTAAGAAAACAGCTTTATCAAACAGGGTTTCAGCCAAAACAGTATTATCGCCCTTCGACAAGCCCCACCACTTTCAATACAATCTCCATAGTCTGCTGCCCCGGTAGAGGAGGCATAGTCCAACAGACATTTATACCCCATGCTGAATTGCGCACGGGGTATAAATGCTTAGACGTTAGGCATCTGTCACACGAAGTACCCTTTGATAGTCCAACTATGGAAGAACCACGATTTTTGAGGTTTAACAATAACTCCATAGGAGAGCTATTATGAAAAACTTTGATATACAGGGCATTGATTTGAATGTGCCAAAATGCAAGGCATTTACGTTCATTGCTGATCCAAATGACTTGCCGAAATGGACAAATGCTTTTGCTTCTATAAATCAGGGAAAAGCTATAATGCAAACCCCCGAAGGGGAGGTTGAAATCGACCTTGAGGTACAAGCATCCGCCGATTATGGGTTGGTTGACTGGCGAATGACATTTCCTGATCAGAGTGTAGCTACAGCCTTTTCGCGAATTGTAGAAGCCGATCAAGACCATTGTGTTTATGGTTTTATTCTTATGCCACCGCCTGTTCCACTTGAAGAGATTGAAGGTGCATTGGAAGCTCAATCTCAAATACTTGAAAAAGAACTCAGAAAACTGAAAAAGTTACTAGAAGACAATGAATGAAAATGTAACCTCAAAGATGCAGTGTTTAGAAGCTGAGGTTACTTTAGCCAAAGCAGGAAATCGAAAATCACTAGAGGCAGTGGTGCGTGCCATACAAAAAGACGTATATGGAATTGCTCTACGTTTCCTGTGGCACCCTCAAGACGCAGAGGATGCCACGCAAGAAATTCTTATCAAGGTAATTACTAATCTGGGCGGATTTCGAGGTGAAAGTGGCTTTAAAACATGGGTATATCGAATAGCCTCTAATACATTGCTAACACTGAAAAAAAAGAGAATGGAAAAGCAAGCGATGACATTCGACGAGTTCGCCGAAGATCTATTTCAAGGCGTATCCAGTACCGCTATACGTATAGAGTGTGATCTTGATGAAAAACTTCTATTAGAGGAAGTGAAAGTAGGCTGCACACTGGCAATGCTTATGTGTTTAGATCGTAAACATCGTTTGGCCTATATTCTCGGAGAAATAGTTGAGTTAGACCACTGTGAAGCAGCTATAGTTCTAGAAATAACCCAAGGGACCTTTAGAAAACAATTGTCACGAGCACGACAACGTATCCTATCAGTCATGACCTCTAAATGCGGGCTGGTTAATCCTAAAAATATATGTAGATGCAGAAAGCGCGTTGATACTGCTGTAAACCTTGATCGCATTAACCCTGATAATTTGCTATTTGCACACTCTTTATCGAAAGCTAAGCACTTTCCGGTAATACTGGATAAAATTAGACAGTTTGAGGATACCCGCCGTGTAGCTGCTTTGTATAGGTCGCATTCAATGCCTGCTCTATCACAGGAATTTGTCTCTTGGTTAAGGAAAGTAATCATGGAAACAAAAACACCAGATTCTGAATTCATAACATGAATAAATTTAAAAAATGCCTAATCGGGGTAGCCAAGGGCCTCTAACCCTCGGCCCCCACAACACTTATCTCAAAACGAACAAGAATGACTTCAATGATGTCGAAGCCATTTGTGAAGCCGCTAGTCGTCCCACCATGCGCTATGTTTCATCCAAGACCGTTGCGCAGCAGGATGTTTTATAGGCTTGGCATGTAAAAAACTGACAGAAATGTATAATTCGCTCTCTTATGTACGTAAAGGCTCCGTACGTAGAATCAATGGGGTCAGACTCGAATGGCACTAAGTTAAGGGGTTTCAGCATAGCTAAAACAACAACTTAAGCCAGTATTGGCGCAGGTTTCACAAGAATCCAACTTTGCTAAAAATGCTTAAGTTAGTGCCATTCGAGTCTGACACCATCGATTTGTGACCCTCATCGATTTGACCCCATTGATACAAGATCGAGGAATGTCGCCTGGGAAATGCTGACAAGTCAGTCAAATTTATTGCGGTAATGAGCGTTGTTGCGTGGAAGCTGTTTATGCTAACGTTGATTGCCAGAATAGATTCAGAAATACCTTGTAACACCCTAATCGACAAGCAGCACTGGATGCCTCTCTATCTGGAAGTTCATAAAAATAAAAAACTTCCCAAAAGAGCACCTAAAATGGGTTGTATTGCTATGCTTGAAGGATTTTTAGGAAGGGCGGGTGATGGAAGCCCGAGAATAACAACGCCGTGGCGAGGCTGGATACGACTCAATGATATTTTGCGAGGCTGGGTTCTCGCGCAGAGCATATAATTTATGGGTAATAGAAAGGTTCTGAGAGGACTGTGAAGCCCCTGACCTACCCGGTATTTTTTCTCCCCATACCACCAACCTATCATTGATAATATATATTAAATGACTCCAGAAATTGATTTATTGTCAGTTCTCTACCTGATTGGGGCTGCTCAGGGAATATTTTTAGTCGTTGCGTTATTGGATAAAAAAATTGTAAACAAACAAGCTAATCGTTATCTCGCTGCTTTTCTTTTTGTATTTACCCTCTCACTTGTCGATGAATTTTTATTTCAATCACGCTATTTTTATGACTACCCTCATTTTGTCGGTCTGATCTGGCCTTTAGAGTATTTATACGGCCCCTTATTCTATTTCTATGTTCGTGAATTAACGTCTATTAAGCTCCCAATTCGTGGCAGAAAAGATACGCTTCATTGGTTGTTGTTTTTTGTGGGGCTTATGTTGGCGATTCCAACCTGGGTTTTAGATCCAGATCAAAAAATTACCATGCTGTATGGATTAAGCCAAGCGGCAACGGGAGAGGTATTTAGGGCTAATGTTTTTGATGGACTGGCCACATTATTTGTTGTTATTCAAATTGCAGTGTATATACGCTTGAGTTTCCGACATTTGCGATATTATCGCCAAAGTATTCGCCAGCAATTTTCGGAAATAGAAAAAATTAACTTGTCTTGGCTGGTAACTCTTCTGTGGCTATTGCTTCCCTTATGGATGCTTTACATCGTCGATATATTCTTTTCGGATGGGCTAGGTATTGGCAATCAAGCAGGAATATCACTGCATGTAATTTTGGTATTAATTATATATAGCATGGGATATATGGGGTTGCGGCAACCCTCCATCTTCAAACTGGAGCAAGCTATCAGTACTTTGCCTGAAACTGAAGAAGGTAGTGGCGAAGGTGAAAAGTACCGAAAGTCAAAACTATCTGATGAACTTAGTGAAACGCTTAAATCTTGCCTTTTTACTGTTATGGAGGAGCACAAGCCTTACTTGGAAAACGGAATTACCTTGCCTCAATTGGCAAATATAGTGGGATGTACATCGAACAATTTGTCTCAAGTGATTAATGATGGACTGGGAAAATCATTTTTTGATTTCATTAACAGGTATCGAATAGCCTATGCCAAGCAGCAACTACTGACCCCTGAGAGAGTGCCCGTATTACAGATTGCAATGAATGCCGGATTTAATTCAAAATCAGCTTTTTATACGGCGTTTAAAAAAGAGGTGGGGATGACACCCACTCAATATAGGAAAACCAACTAACCGTCACTGACTTTTGCGCTGGATTGTAACTCATTGAATTAAAAGTAATTGTATTTGTCTTTCCGTATAGGCTTGGACGATTCTCATGTGTTCATATTGTATATTGCCCTTTCGGTTTACTTCATTTTTTTAAAAGTAAGGAAATATGATGAAATATTTAGCTGTAATCAGTACGGTGATCTTTGCGATGACTTCTTTGGGGGGATGTGCAGCGTACAAATCTAGCAAGTCTGGGCTATCAAAAATGGGTTATGAAGAGGAGTTACTAAATGATGGATCTTATCAATTAACATATTATGGTTCAGGATTTAGTGAGCATGATGAGCTTATTGCGTTATGGCATAAACGTGCTGCTGAGCTGTGTAGTGGTCAGCAATACGAGTCAAAAACGACAAATGAGCACTGGTTTTCCGATAGCTATACTGTGTTGCCGCCATTTTTCTTTAAGTCGAAGGCCGCAGCCCCTTCGATTGAAGGAAAGTTGAGATGTAATGATGGCGTGGAAAATAATGTTAAATAATCCTAAGCATATCTGTTGGTTAATAGGTGGTTTGCTAATAGTCAGTTTGGGTGCTTGTACGCGGGATGGATTGATAGGAAAAGAAGGTGTATACGAGGCATTAAAAGGTGTAAATCAAAGTCGTAACCCTTCAGTTGAACAGTCTGATGCTGAAGATATGAGCTACAGAGAATATGAATTATTGCGTAGGGAGACTTTAGGTAATTAACCTGAGTTAGGGGGGGAAGTCTTTACTTATAGTCATTTTTTCTAAAGTCGCATACTTGCAAAACAAGCATATGAAAAAGCAAATAAATTGCCCCGTAGCAAGTTGCGAAAAATTCAATTCAAAATTAAATACTATAAGTAAAGACTTGCCCCTTTTGACTTCCGGCGGATCCACAAAGCTAGGGAGCCGTCAGGCTCTGACTCCTTAAAGTTAGGTGTTGGGCAAAGAGGGTATACTGGGTTACGAATGCGAAAAAGAGATAGTGCTCTTTCGCTATCCGGGTGAGACCTTGATGCGTTTTACACCCTGGCCTGTCCGCTGAGGCCCACGCTTAAGGCTGATTAACTTGCGTGAAGTTGATCAGCTCGAGCAGGCTTGAAGTCGTATTGCCGATATTGTTTTTTACCCGCGCCAGCACGAATTGCTCACACACGGTGCCATCAGGGCACTGTGCATTTTCATAGTAGCTGCTCATCAGCGCCATTTTGTCGTTAGTAAACTGGCTGACATATTTGTGAAGAGATGCTTTCTGTATTTCGGTGTATGCAGATACGTCGAGTTGGTAGTTAATGGCGTAATCTGCGACGCGATGAATAACACCATTGCCCGGGGCTCTTCGGCCATGGGTAAATCCGTATCCGCTGTCCTTCGTTTCGGATATGGCCAGGTGAAGCAGTATCTTGCTACTTATGGCGTTGTTAAAAATATACGAGGTCGCAGCGGATATGCTTCTGTGATCTTCATGGCCGTAGATGCCTTCGGCACCAAAGGTAATGACGATATCAGGCTGAATATTGTCGAATAGTTGTTGAATGGGACCAGCCATCGCGTAAATATTGAGGCTATGGTCATCCAGCCTCATGAAATGGATGTTAGACGGTGTTACACCCAAAGCCCCCAGGGCTTCTATTGCTTCTGATTCTCGTTGCTGCCCCAGTTCGGCTGGGGTGTTTATGATTCCTCTGACATCGTTTCCATATTTTCCTGACGTGCTATAGGCGACATGCACATCCAGGGGGGTGTTGACCATGTGGCGAATTGTGCCATTGGCTGCAAGCTCATCATCAGGATGTGCGACCAGTACCAAAACGGTTTCTGCCTGAATTGAGACGCTCAATAAAAACAGCGCGATGACAGAAAAATATTTCATGAGTAAAGTTCCACATTGTGAGGGCGTATTCTACGGGGGGCGGGGTGTCGTTTCAAAGGTTTTTACTTTTGGTTGCTCCGCATCGTTTGCAGACATAGAACGTCACCAATTTGCCTTGGCGGCTGTCGAATTGTTTGTCTTTGGAGATTTCCCACTTGTGAAAACCGCTTTTGCACAGGGTTTTTCCCTTGTGAATATCACTGGGTTTGCGGGGTGCAGGACGCTTGAAGGGAAGAATGTCGGCCATGTGTAATAAAATGTGTTCAGGATTTGTCGTTTGTTGCCGTTCTTGGTAACAGCCCGGGACAGTTTAACTCGTGCCAGGGTTTACCATTAAAGATATTTTACACAAACAATAACATCATTTGATGATGGGGCCGTTATCGCTTGTCAGCAACTCAATGATAGAACATGTAATATTCTTCTCATGACAACAAAATCACATACCGACATCACTGTTGCTGCGCGTGGCTGGTCGTATCCAGCCTGGAGCGAGAGTTTTTATCCCGATGATTTGCCAGAGGACTGGCATCTGGCTTATTACAGCAATGAGTTTCGTGCGGTGATGGTGCCAGCGGCAGAGTTTGCCAATGTGGATCCGCTGGAAGTTGAGCGTTGGGTGGAAGATGTCGTTGAGGGTTTTGAGTTCTATCTGGAAGTCACCGATTTGTTTATTGACTGGGCACAGTTTGCGCAAGCTGCCAAACCGCTGGGAGCGCATTTGAAGGGTATCTTGTTACGTCCGCTTAGCGTCGATGAAGATTTGGCGATGATTGCCCATAGTCTGGATGCAGCCACGGTGCTGGCACCAGTGTGTGTGTTGTTGCCGGATGGCGTGACAATCAGTAACAATGGCAGGGACTTATTGGTGCAACACGGGGTTGAGTTGTGCTGGAATACTCACGAAGATAAACCGGGCTGGCGTGGTGGCGGTTTTGTGGTGGCCCGTGTAAAGGGTAATAATCACTACACTCCCAAAGAATGGCGTGAGACCATTGAGGCTTGTCTGCGCTGTGATAACAAGAGCAGCGATAGACGCAAGGTGTTGCTGATGGTGGAGCACGAGTCGCCAGAGCCTGATGCACTACGGGCGGCGATGATGATTGGCGACATGCTGGTGATTCCAGGGATTTAACCTGGGTTTAACTTGAGTTTAACGGAATCACCGTTTGAACCAATGGCATGGCGGTAACGTCAGAGCAGAGACGGACAAAATAAAAAGAGAGTTAAAAGCGAGTTTTACTCGCAGGTAGCGATATTTCGTGTAATGCTCTCGCATAATCAATCCCGGAAAATAACTGCTTACAATCCCTGATGACCAATCCTGATACAAAGACAGAGCGTTACGAGTCTGCCGGTGAGCCTGTTGATGAGCCCTTGGTGCAGATTCGTGATCTGGTGTACTGCCGTGGTGAACGCACCATTTTTGATGGTATGGACATTAACATCGCGCGCGGCAAACTCACGGCCATCATGGGCCCCAGTGGTACCGGTAAAACCACTCTGCTGCGTTTGATCGGCGGTCAGCTGCGACCGGATGCGGGTACGGTGCATGTCGATGGTCAATCGGTGCCCGAGTTAGGTTACCGGCCGCTTTATGAATTGCGCAAGCGCATGGGCATGTTGTTTCAGAATGGTGCCCTGCTGACGGACCTCAACGTGTTTGACAATGTCGCCTTCCCTTTGCGCGAGCACACACAACTTAACGAAACCATGATTCGTGATCTGGTGCTGATGAAACTGCACGCCGTGGGGCTGCGTGGTGCGCGCGACCTGATGCCCAGTGAGCTTTCCGGTGGCATGGCGCGCCGCGTGGCATTGGCGCGTGCTATTGCCCTGGACCCGATGATGATCATGTACGACGAACCCTTTACCGGTCAGGACCCAATCTCCATGGGTGTGCTGGTGTCGCTGTTACGCACGTTGACCGATGCGCTGGGGCTGACCTCGGTGGTGGTTTCTCACGATGTGCAGGAAAGCCTGTCCATTGCAGATTATGTGTACGTGATTTCTGCGGGCAAGGTAGTGGAACACGGCAGTCCCGATGACCTGCGTCAATCACAATCATCCTGGGTGCAACAGTTTATTCAGGGCAAAAGAGATGGTCCGGTCCCCTTTCATTTCCCGGCAACTGATTATGCCGATGACCTGTTTGGTGGGGGTAGCTGATGCTGGACCAATTGCAAAAACTGGGTGCAACAGCATTGGGTGTGGCTGAACGGCTGGGCCGTGGGCATTTGTTTCTGTGGCATGTATTGGGTGGGTTTCCAGCCCTGCTGCCGCGTTTTGGCATGGTTATCACCCAATTGTTTTCGGTGGGGGTGTTATCGCTGTTGATTATTGCCGTGTCCGGTTTGTTTGTGGGCATGGTACTGGCCTTGCAGGGTTACAACACATTGGTGGATTTTGGCGCGACGGAATCTCTGGGTGTGATGGTGGCATTAGCGCTGGTGCGTGAACTGGGGCCGGTGGTTGGTGGTTTATTGTTTGCCGGACGTGCAGGCTCGGCGCTTACCGCTGAAATCGGACTGATGAAAGCCACTGAGCAATTGTCAGCCATGGAAATGATGGCGGTAGACCCCTTGCATCGAGTCGTGGCTCCACGGTTTATGGCGGGTATTTTGGCTATGCCGTTACTGGCGGCGATTTTCAGTGCGCTGGGTGTCATTGGCGGCTATTTTGTGGCCGTGGGTCTGCTGGGTGTGGATGAGGGTGCTTTCTGGTCGCAGATGCAGGCCAAAGTAGATTTGTATGAAGATATTCTCAACGGCGTTATCAAAAGTATTGTGTTTGGTTTTGTGGTGACCTGGATTGCCGTATTTGAGGGTTATGATGCTGTGCCCACCTCGGAGGGCGTGAGCCGAGCGACAACAAATACCGTAGTGCATGGGTCGCTGGCCGTATTGGGACTGGATTTCATATTAACGGCGTTGATGTTTGGTTAAACCCGCGCTTCTGTGAGCCTTGCGTTATATTGCAGGGATATAAAATAGTATCTGTCGTCAAAACACGACATTGGTCTGGAGAAATAACAATGATGCATTCAAGGTCGGTACAAATCTGGGTAGGCCTGTTCGTAGTAGCAGGCATGGCTGCATTGCTGATGCTTTCCATGAAGGTGAGTAACATTAGCGCCTTTACCGAGTCGGAAGGGTTCGAAGTCACTGGCTATTTTGAAAATATCGGTGGTCTCAAGGTGCGTTCGCCAGTGACTATGGCCGGTGTGGTTGTGGGACGGGTGGCCAACATTGGTTTTGACAAGGATTCCTACGAAGCCGTGGTCACGCTGAATATACAAAATGAATACGACAATATTCCCGTAGACAGCAGCGCCAGTATTTTTACTGCGGGTTTATTGGGTGAGCAGTACATTGGCCTGGAGGCGGGTGGTGCGGAGGAGGTGCTCAAAGCCGGTAGTGAACTGGAACTGACCCAGTCGGCCATTGTGCTGGAACAGATCATTGGCCAGTTTCTGGTAAGTCAGGCGGATAAAGAATAGCACCGGAATTTTAACCATCGGACTGGATAACAGGATGCGCTTTTCAGCCACAAATTTTATCGTCGCTGTTTGTTTCCTGCTTGCACTGAGCCCTGTGCAGGCGGCTACCGTGGTGCTGGATTTGCCACAGTCCATCGAACGGGCGTTGAAAACCGATGCACGTATCAGTGAAAAAGAAAAACTGGTAGAAGCCGCACGCGGCCTGTTGGCCGAAGCCCGGGGTGCGGATGACTGGATATTTAACGTCAACAGTTTCGTTGGTTTTTCGCCCACTTTGCGCGGCGGTTTGTTTGAGACCACCGACAGCTCGGGTAAAAGAACTGTAGGCATCCCGGATAACGCTTTTGATATCGATGGCCTTTCGCCATGGTATTACGTGGATTTTTCGTTTATTAAACCGTTGCATACCTTTGGCAAGATCAAACATTATTCCAAAGCGGCGGCGGGTAATATCCAGGTCAAACAAGGGGATGTTGCCTTGCGGCGTGGACAGACCCGGCTGGAAGTGACGCGCGCCTACAATGGTTATCTGGCTGCCAGAGACACCCGTTTTTTGCTGGAAGACTCGGTAAAAAAAATGGAAGCAGCACTGGAACTGGTAGAAGGCTGGCTGGAAGATGAGGAAGGTGAAGCCAAGCAGTCCGATGTGTTCGCACTGCAAACCGGGGTGGCCCTGTTACAGCGTTATATTGCCGAAGCCACCGGCTTTGAAAACATTGCTCTGGCGGGACTGCGTTTGTTGACCAATGTAGCACCGGGCGATGAATTGGAACTGGTCGATAAACGCCTGCGACCGGTTGAACTGCCTGAAGGCGAGTTGGAAATCTTGCAGGCCCAGGCGTTAGTGCAAAGGCCGGAAATGCGCCAGTTAGCGGCCGGGTTGCAGGCGCGTCGTGAATGGATGCTGGCCAAAAAGAGCGAATCCAACCCTGATTTGTACGCCGGGGTGGCGGGGCTTATCTCTTACAGTCCGTTGCGTGATGACCTGACCAGCGTCAGTGCCTACGACCCCTTTAATACTGCGGGTGCAACACCGATTTTAGGTCTGAAGTGGGAGTGGGCCAGTGGTCGCCAACCAGCCCAGGTAGCACAGGCGCGGGCAGAAATGGAATCGACATTGGCTTTACGCACCTTTGTCCAGCGAGGCATTCCTTTTCAGGTGGCCGAGCAGTATCACACCGTGCATGCCCATCATGAAATGGTGCAAAAACTTTACGAAGGCAGTCGTAGCGGGCGACGCTGGATGATCAGCAGCTATGCTGACTTTGAAGCCGGGGTGGAGCAGTCAGACAAGGTGATCAGTGCCTTTCTGGGTTATATTCAGGCTTACAGCGATTATCTGAAAACGGTCAACGATTACAATCTGCATGTGGCAAAGCTGCAAGTGGTGACGGGAGATTTCGAATGATTAACGTAATAAGTGTGATGAAATATACAGGTGCATTACTGGCGAGCATGTTATTGCTGGGCAGCTCTGTTGCGACTGTCCAGGCACCGGAGGTGCTGGTGCAGGAAACTACGGACAAAATTACCAGCATACTGCGAGTAGAGCAGGACAAGATCAAGGCCGAACCCGGTCGGCTGTTGGAAATCGTCGATACCATCGTCGCGCCGCATTTTGATTTTGAACGCATGTCCAGCTGGGTGCTGGGCAAATACTGGCGCAAGGCCAGCGCGGATGAAAAAAAGCGTTTCGCACAGGAGTTTCGTACCTTGCTGGTACGCACTTATGCAAAAGCGCTGAATGATAACTTTGACAAGCAAATCGATATGCTGGCCCCACGGAAAAGAAAAGATGGCAAACAGGTCACCGTGCGTACCGAAATTCAGCAGTCCGGCGGTTTTCCTATTCCTATCAGTTATAAAATGCACATGAAGGAGGGAGCCTGGAAGATTTTTGATGTGAGTGTCGATGGCATCAGTCTGGTGGCTAACTACCGTAGCTCCTTTGCTAAGGAAATCCGTAAAGACGGCTTGGAAAAACTCATCGCCCGGCTGGCTGATCGTAATCAGCCTGCCAAAGCGGCAAACACTGCCAAATAATGGATGAGACTCGATTGCATACTCAGCTAAAAAAATCCGATGATGGTCGCCTGTTAGTGTCCGGTGAATTGAGCATGAAAACCGTGCCGGCACTGTTGGCGCAAAACTGCCTGCGTGATATTTCTGGCGACATTGATATTGACCTGCAAGATGTTGAACGTGCCGACAGTGCCGGTGTTGCCCTGCTCGTCGAATGGCAGCGTACCGCCCGCCAACAGCAACAAAAAATTCGTTTTCAGAATATCCCCTCACAAATGCTGGCCATCGCCCGTCTCAGTGGCGTCGATGAACTGCTCGCACTGAACCAGGAGCCTGTCTGAAAATGAACAGTCTGCTGCGGAAAATCCATTTTGCTCACATTCCCCATTCATTTTCGTTAATATAGAACGACTATTCGCCTCAAATGAACGAAAAACCCACCTCAAAATGACTTTCCCTCGCGACGACCTTCATTCTCGGACAAACTCCTAGTGCCCACCGCCGTTAGCATCCGGAGTGTGCATAAACACTTCGGTGAATTGCATGCCCTCAACGATATTTCATTGGATGTGCCGCAGGGCAGTTTTTTTGGCTTGCTGGGCCCCAATGGTGCGGGCAAATCCACACTGATCAATATCATGTCGGGTTTGATGAAAGCGGATGCGGGCACGGTGTCGGTAATGGGCCACGACGTGGCGAGTGCTTATCGACAAGCCCGGCATGCGCTGGGTGTGGTGCCCCAGGAGCTGGTTTATGATCCCTTTTTCACGGTGCGTGAAGTATTGCGGTTACAGTCAGGCTATTTTGGCCACGGCCCGGAAAACCAGCCCTGGATCGACGAACTGATCGAGACTCTGAGTCTGGCTGACAAGGCTGATGCCAATTTGCACGATCTCTCCGGTGGTATGAAACGTCGTGTGCTTATCGCTCAGGCGCTGGTACATAAACCGGATGTGGTAGTGCTGGACGAGCCTACCGCCGGGGTGGATGTAGAGCTGCGCCAGGCGTTGTGGCAATTTACCCGGCGTCTGCACGCCGACGGTCGCACCATTGTGTTAACCACCCATTATCTGGAAGAGGCCGAAGCCTTGTGCGAAGAAATTGCCATTTTGAATCGCGGGCAGGTCGTCGCGCAGGAAAGTAAAACAGCATTGCTGGCACGCTGCCCTTACCGCACCCTGCGGCTCACACTGGCACAAAGCGATTACCACCTGCCCGAATCGTTACAGGCATTAGTAACAGAGGCAGAGGACAATTGTTTGTCGTTACGTCTGCACAAAATTGATCATCACATAGGTGACGTACTCAAAGCGCTGCAAACAGCCGGTATCGAAGTGACGGATTTACGCACGGAAGAATCGGGGCTGGAAGAAGTGTTTCTTGAACTCACCGCTGATCTGCCCGCAGAGACGACGTGCTCATGAATGCGGCCAGCCTGCGTGGTGTTTATACCCTGTTTGCCAAAGAAGTATGGCGTTTCATGAAAGTGTTTGTGCAGACCATACTGACGCCGGTGGTGACAGCGTTACTGTACCTGCTGGTGTTTGGTCAGGCGCTGGAAGGTAATATCGAAGTTTATGAGGGCGTGGCTTATTCAGCCTTTCTGATTCCGGGGCTGATGATGATGTCGATCATCCAGAATGCCTTTGCCAACAGTTCATCGAGCTTGATTCAGTCAAAGATGATGGGCAACTTGGTCTTTGTTTTGTTATCGCCTATTAGCAGTTTGGGGTTTTTTATTGCTTTTACCGCCGCGGCTGTGGTGCGTGGAGTGCTGGTAGCACTGGCCGTATATCTGGTGGCGATCTTGTTTGTTGATCTGCCGCTGGAGGCCGGATGGGCAGTGCTGGTTTTTGCTGTGCTGGGCAGTGCGACGCTGGGGGTGCTGGGATTGATTGCCGGAGTGTGGGCAGAAAAATTTGACCAGCTGGCCGGGTTTCAAAATTTCTTCATCCTGCCTCTGTCGTTTTTGAGTGGCGTGTTTTATTCCATACATTCCCTGCCGGGTATATGGCAAACCGTGTCGCAGTTTAATCCGTTTTTCTATTTGATTGATGGCTTTCGTTACGGTTTTTTTGGGCAGTCGGACGCCGACCCCATGCTCAGTCTGAGCGTTACCCTAGTGTTTCTGCTGGGACTGAGTGCGGTGGCGTTGTTGATGCTGCACAAGGGTTACAAAATCCGCGAATAACGGTATTCTACGCAGCTCAAAGTAGTGGGACTGCGATCGCACCCGACTTCATCAACTTAATTAACCGGTTATTAATAATGGAATGCAGTGAAATTCAAACCCTAATCGAGGCCGGTTTACCCGGCGCACAAGTCACCGTTACCGGTGACGGCAGCCATTTTCAGGCCGTAGTGATCTCTGATGTTTTTGAGGGAAAATCATTAGTGGCCAAACAGAAAATGGTTTATGCCACCGTCAATGAGCATATCACCAGTGGTGAGTTGCATGCCTTTACCATCAAGGCCCATACTCCTGCGGAGTGGGAAAAGGCCAGCAGGTTACAGGTTGGCGCTGGTTAACGGGCGGTATTAGCACAGCAACAACGGCCACCCTGTTGCATCCCGGGTGGCCTTTTTATTTTGACCAAATAATAATGCCCGCGTTTTACGCAAGCAGCCCTGAACACATAAAATGAGACACCATGGATAAATTAATTATCACCGGCGGTACGACACTGGATGGCACGATTCGTATCTCCGGGGCCAAAAATGCTGCCCTGCCAATACTTTGTGCCACGCTTATGGCCGACGGGCCGATGATCGTCGGTAATGTGCCGCACCTGCAAGATGTAACCACCACCATGGAGTTGTTGGGGGCCATGGGCATTACCTTGGTCATCGACGAAAAGCTGGCGATTGAGACGGATGCATCCACCATCAAACAGTTTTCGGCCCCCTACGAGCTGGTGAAAACCATGCGTGCCTCGATTCTGGTGCTGGGCCCCATGCTGGCGCGTTTTGGTCAGGCCGAAGTTTCTCTGCCCGGTGGTTGCGCCATTGGTGCCCGGCCGGTGAACCTGCATATTCAGGGGCTTGAAGCCATGGGCGCAGATATCACCGTGGAAAACGGTTACATCAAGGCACAGGCGGATCGCCTTAAAGGCACGACTATTGTTCTGGATTTGGTGACAGTGACAGGCACGGAAAACCTGATGATGGCGGCTGCGCTGGCGGATGGCACCACACTGCTGGAAAATGCCGCCCGCGAGCCCGAGGTGGTGGATCTGGCCAATTGTCTGAACAAAATGGGTGCGAAAATCACTGGTGCAGGCACCTCTGCCATTACCATCGAAGGTGTGGAAAAACTTAACGGTGTGCGTTACGACGTGCTGCCGGATCGTATTGAGACGGGCACTTATCTGGTGGCTGCTGCGATTACTGGTGGACGTATCATGGTTAAAGACACCTGCCCGGAAATGTTGGATGCGGTGCTGGCCAAGTTACGGGATGCCGGTGCGGACATTGAAACGGGTAAAGACTGGATCAGTCTGGACATGCATGGCAAACGCCCTAAAGCGGTAGATGTGCATACTGCGCCGTACCCAGCCTTTCCCACGGATATGCAGGCCCAGTTCACGGCGCTTAATGCCATCGCCGAAGGCACCAGCACTATTCGCGAGACCGTATTTGAAAACCGCTTCATGCACATGCAGGAACTGGAACGCATGGGTGCGAATGTGCGACTGGAAGGCAATACGGCGATTATTACCGGCGGTGAAGGTTTGACCGGCGCACCGGTCATGGCTACCGATTTGCGCGCTTCGGCGAGTCTGGTGCTGGCCGGACTGGTGGCAAAGGGGGATACCGAGGTCCATCGCATTTATCACATTGACCGGGGTTATGAGCGCATCGAGGAAAAACTCCAGCAGTTGGGTGCTACCATCCGTCGTGTGCCGAACTGAAATAACTGATGTTACACAGGCCTCCGATTGTAGGGTGGAACAAGCGCAGCGGTTCCACCTGATATGCTAAATAAGGAACAACAAATCGCCTCTGTGCTCACGACCACTGACAAAAACCACTTTGCAACAAAAAAACGATGGCCTGAAACAGGAGAGAAAAGCGCTTATGCCACAAAAACTCACCGGTCAATGGCGAGTCAGGGTCAACGTCGATAACTGAGCGAACCTTGAACAAGTTTTGGTGAAACCGCTACGCTTGTTCCACCCTACCCGGTTGGGTCTGATGGCTATAGGCTATACCGCAGATCGGCATGTGTTTTTGCCCACCCTATGGCGACGAGTGCGTAACATCAGTGAAATAATGCGTAGAGTGGGCATTGCCCACCGTGCGGTAGCTTGAGAGTAACCCTGATATTATTAGGTTAAACTGAATTTTTTGTTGGTTGTAGGTTGGGGTTCGCAAGCTCACCACCAACCTACGGTACGCTGTTTTTTGTTAACTTGATGACATTGGAATAATTCCGGTGGGCAATGCCCACCCTACTTGAAACGTGGCAAATATGAGTGAATCCGACAGCCTGATTATCGCCCTTTCCAAGGGCCGTATTTACAAAGAAACCCTGCCGCTGCTGAAACATGCAGGCATCGAACTGGTGGACGACCCGGATACCAGTCGCAAACTGATTCTCGACACTAACCATGATGACGTGAAGGTGTTGATTCTGCGCGCCACTGACGTGCCCACTTATGTGCAATATGGTGCAGCGGATGTGGGCGTGGCGGGCAAGGATGTGCTCATGGAACACGGTGGCGAAGGCTTGTATGAACCGGTGGATCTGAAGATTGCCTGTTGCAAGCTGATGACCGCCGGACGCAAGGGCGAGCAGGGCGTGATCCCTGGCCGACGCCTGCGTGTTGCCACCAAATTCGTCAACAGCACGCGGCGTTTTTATGCCAGCCGTGGCGAACAGGTGGAAATCATCAAACTTTACGGTTCTATGGAACTGGCACCGCTGGTAGGTTTGGCTGATCGAATCGTTGATGTGGTGGACACTGGCAATACGTTACGAGCCAATGGTCTGGAGCCTTTTGAACATATTGCTGAAATCAGCTCGCGGCTCATCGTCAACAAAGCGGCGATGAAGATGAAACATGCTCGGGTCAAGGGACTGATTGAACAAATCAGCGAAGTTGTGGATGTACATGGCTGAGATGGGTGTTTGTAAACGCAAAGTTCGCAAAGACGCAAAGAACGCAAAGCTTTTTTAATTTTCTTTGCGTCTTTGCGGCCTTTGCGTTAATTACACAGAGTCAGTGAAAAACACGGGATTAAGGTATGAATATTAAACGCCTCAATAGCAGCGATGCCAGTTTCTGGCAAGACCTTGACGCCTTATTGGCCTGGGAGTCTGTTTCCGACAAGGCAGTGAATGATACTGTCACCGGCATCATTGCCGACATCCGCAGCCGTGGCGACGCCGCGCTGGTGGAATACACCAACCGTTTTGACCGCATGTCAGTCAGCGACATGGGTGAGCTGGAAATTCCGGCAGAGCGTCTGCAACAGGCACTGGACGGCCTGCCTGTGAATCAGCGTGAAGCCTTGCAAAAGGCCGCTGACCGTGTGCGTGTTTATCATGATTACCAGAAACAGGACTCCTGGCGTTACACCGAAGCGGATGGCACTGTGCTGGGCCAGCAGATCACCGCACTGGATCGCGTGGGTCTGTACGTGCCCGGTGGCAAAGCGGCTTATCCTTCATCGGTACTGATGAGCGCCATTCCCGCCAAAGTGGCTGGTGTGACTGAGCTGATTATGGTGGTGCCCACACCGGACGGCGAGATCAACGAACTGGTGTTTGCTGCCGCTGCCATTTGCGGCGTGGATCGCGTATTTACTGTGGGCGGTGCCCAGGCGATTGCCGCTCTGGCTTATGGTACTGAAACGGTACCGCAGGTGGACAAGATCGTCGGCCCCGGCAATATCTACGTGGCCACCGCCAAGCGTTATGTGTTTGGCGCTGTGGGCATTGATATGATCGCCGGGCCGTCAGAAATTCTTGTCGTGTGTGATGGCCAGACCGACCCGGACTGGATTGCCATGGACCTGTTTTCCCAGGCCGAGCATGACGAAGACGCACAATCCATTTTGTTGTGTCCCGATGCTAATTACCTTGACCGGGTACAGACTAGCATCGACAAGCTGTTACCTGATATGCAGCGTGCGGAGATGATCCGCGCCTCGCTTGTGGGCCGTGGCGCATTGATTCAGGTAAAAGACTTGGACGAAGCCATAACGATAACCAATCACATTGCGCCCGAACATCTCGAACTCTCCGTGGCGGACCCCGAGGCCATGGCCAAAAACATCAAACACGCCGGAGCCATCTTTATGGGGCGTTATACCTCCGAGGCGCTGGGTGACTACTGCGCCGGACCCAACCATGTACTGCCCACCTCGCGTACTGCGCGCTATTCATCACCGCTGGGTGTGTACGATTTCCAGAAACGCTCCAGCCTGATTATGTGCTCGACGGAGGGTGCCTCGGAACTGGGCAAGGTGGCCTCGATTCTTGCGCGCGGAGAAGGGCTCGAAGCGCATGCGCGTTCGGCAGAATACCGGATCAAAGGTTAATGTTTACAGTGACGAGTATGCAATGCAAAGGACGCGAAGACGCAAAGAGCGCAAAGAAAGATAAAAAAATCTTTGCGTTCTTTGCGCCTTTGCGTTCTTCGCGTTAACGACGCATGGCCCAAAATATCAACACCAGAGTGGCAGGTTGGATTCGCTCTGAAATCAGAGATCTGTCAGCCTATCATGTGCCGGACTCAGCGGACTTCATTAAACTGGATGCCATGGAAAACCCCTATCACTGGCCGCAAGCAATGGTGGAGGAATGGCTCGCGGTGTTACGCGAAGTCAGCCTCAATCGCTATCCCGATCCCTCTCCCGCAGGACTCAAAGCCAGTCTGGGCGAGGCTATGGGTGTTCCGGCGGGACAGGAAGTGTTGCTGGGCAACGGCTCCGACGAACTGATCCAGATGATTGCCTTGGCGCTGGCACAGCCGGGCCGGGTAATTCTGGCTCCCGAGCCCGGCTTCGTGATGTACAAAATGATTGCCACCATGACCGGCATGGACTACGTGGGCGTGCCGCTGGCGGAGGATTTTTCTCTGGACCTGGAGGCCATGCTCGCCGCCATCGAGCAACACCAGCCCGCGGTAGTGTTTCTCGCTTACCCCAACAACCCCACCGGCAATCTGTTTGATCGCGCCGCCGTTAACGCGATCATCAAGGCCAGCCCCGGTCTGGTGGTAGTGGACGAGGCTTATCACGCCTTTGCGGATGACAGCTTCATGGGCGAGCTGGGCAAACACGATAATCTGCTGGTTATGCGCACTGTGTCCAAAATGGGGCTGGCCGGTTTGCGACTGGGTTTACTGGCCGGGCCGCAAGAGTGGCTGAAAGAATTCGACAAAACACGCCTGCCGTATAACATCAATGTACTCACACAGGTGAGTGCAGAGTTTGCACTCACTCACCGCGCAGTGCTGGATAAGCAGACCCGACAAATCTGTGCGGACCGTGAAAAACTGATGACAGACTTGCAGGCACTGGATGGCATCACAACTTTTCCCAGCCGTGCCAATTTCATCCTGTTTCGTGTGCCGCAGGCCGCAGCGGTGTTTGCCGCACTGAAAGAACAGGGTGTGCTGATCAAAAATATGGGCGCAGAACACGGCCCGCTGGCCCAATGCTTGCGAGTCACCGTGGGCACAGTGGAAGAAAATGCTGCCTTTTTGCGGGCGTTGTCTCGGGCGATCAAATAATGGTGTAGCGTAGGTTGGTGGTGAGCTTGCGAACCCCAACAATATTAGCAGCGTTGGGGTTCGCAAGCTCACCACCAACCTACGACAAATAGAAAATTCGGCTTAACGTAATTACCTTGATATTTGTCTGGAAATGATTTTCACCGTCACTCCGGGGCAGGCCGGGGCCAGAGGGTATATTGAATCACAAGATTTCGATATTCATGGCGTGCAGAGTTTTGAGGTTCTGCTTCAATCAACTAGCACGAAACGTTATGCTACGCGGTTCAACAAACTATAAGTGAACAAACACAGCACCAGCGGTGCCGGAGAAAAACCCATGGCTGATCGTAAAGCCACCCTAAAACGTGACACCCTGGAAACTCAGGTTAAGGTCAGTATTAATCTGGATGGCAAAGGCACCTGCACGGTGGACACGGGTGTGCCTTTCCTCGACCACATGCTGGATCAGGTGGCACGTCACGGCATGATTGATCTGGATATCGCCGCCAAAGGCGATTTGCATATCGATGCCCACCACACGGTGGAAGATGTGGGTATTACCCTGGGGCAAGCCTTTGCTGAAGCTGTAGGTGATAAAAAAGGCATCCGCCGTTATGGTCACGCCTACGTGCCATTGGACGAGGCATTGTCGCGCGTAGTGATCGACTTTTCCGGTCGGCCCGGTCTGGAACATCATGCGGACTATCCTCGCGCCCGCGTGGGTGATTTTGACGTGGATCTGCTGGTGGAGTTTTTTCAGGGGTTTATCAATCATGCCCAGGTCACGCTGCATGTGGACAACCTGCGCGGCAAAAATTCTCACCACATTGCGGAAACCATCTTCAAGGCTTTTGGTCGTGCCCTGCGCATGGCAGTGGAGGTGGATGCCCGTATGGGTGACATCCTGCCGTCAACCAAAGGCAAGCTGTAAGAGTCGATTGTTATCATGAATACTGTTGCAGTAATCGACTACGGCATGGGCAACCTGCATTCGGTGGCCAAGGCGCTGGAGCATGTGCCGGGTGATCATCAGGTGGTGGTGACGTCCGATGCCGGACAAATTCTGGCCGCTGACCGGGTGGTATTGCCCGGTGTGGGTGCCATGCGTGGCTGCATGGATGAATTGAAACGCCTGAAGCTGGACACGGTGGTGA
>JAKIUF010000066.1 GCA_021647705.1 Gammaproteobacteria bacterium
AAGTGCATTTTGTCACCTTGATGTGGCATATCGGCCCGAATTTTCATCACTTTCCCGGCTTTCGGGAGATTGCCAAGGCAACAAAACAGCCGGAGGCATACCGCATCAAACGCTTCTATCAAGTCAGTGACGAACAACTGCGTGAAGCTATGGAAGGCTGCGATGACCGCCATTGGTACCGGGAGATTGGGCAATGAGCGACGACGCCCGTGCTAAACTGGCACAAAGAAAGCTGGCAAAGCTGAAAGCGGATACCGATGAGGCTATCAAAAACTCTTCGGTAGAAGAATGTTCGAAGATTGATAATGCGGATACGATGTCAAGTGGAAAAATTGATCCAAATAAGTTTGGCGAGATTTATGCTAAAGCTCCAGCAGCTAAAATAGAAATTGATGCGATGGCCGATGAAATCGTCGAAATGTTCGGGGGTCAAATAGCAAAAGCACCGATCAAGTCTCAAGAACGAACAATCCAAAAAATTATGAATGATTATGGTGGGGATGCTACACGAATTAAAGACTTAGCAAGAAATACGATAATTGTCTCTCCTGACAAAATTGACTCCGTAGTTAGTGAACTCGCTAAGCGTGGCGCTAACGTTAAGGTCATTGATGGAGCGACCGACCCGTTAGGCTATAGCGGTGTTAACTCTACTGTAAAAACCCAAACTGGGATTTATGGGGAAGTTCAAGTAAATACTCCCGCGATGATTTACGCGAAAGAGTCTGAATCAATGGCAAAAGTCTTGCTCGGTGACAATTTGTATAATTCTATTGCTGTCAAATCTGGCATACCCGGTGGGCAAGGTCATAAGTTTTATGAGCAATGGCGTGTTTTACCGGATACAGATCCTGGAAGATCGGCAATTGAAGCTCAAAGTAAAACCTATTATGACGCGGTGAGGAGATCAGTTTATGGTAATTAAGACAGGAGAATACTTAAACACTAAAGATGTTTATATAGACTATCCCTTTGAAGAAGTAATGTTCAGGCGTATGAAAAAAAACGGAGTTATTTACAGAAAATTTTATGGAGAGGAAGAGTCTTTTGAATTAATACCTCATGATAATAAGTTATACAGCGATGCTTTATTGTCAGGCAATGAAATAACTAAAGAAGAATATGAAGCGGGTAAAAAGGGTTGAGTGGTTTAGATCAGGCTATAGCAATAGCCACAAAAGCACATGCTGGCCAAGTTGATAAATCTGGCCAGCCCTACATTTTGCATCCTCTAAGGTTGATGTTTAAATTTCATTCTGAAGACGAAATGATAGTGGCTGTAATGCATGATGTAATTGAGGATAGTCTTTTTACACTTGATTATCTTAAGAACGATGGATTTTCTGATGTTATTCTCGATGCATTAGAGTGCCTAACTAAACGGAAAGGTGAAAAATATGGAGATTTTGTATTGCGAATATTACAAAATGAGTTGGCTCAAAAAATCAAGATTGAAGATATCAAAGACAATTTGGATCTAACGAGACTTAATAAGATAACTGATGATGACCTGGTAAGAGTTGAAAAATATCACCGTGCTTTGAATGTGTTGTCTAATGCTTAACTAGCCTCCTGTGTCATCCTCACAGGTTTCAAGTACACTTGACAACAAATCTGCAATGGCCTGACCATTGCCCGCCAACCTTACATTCATTCACATTCAGGTAATCATCACTATGGAATTCAGCGTAAAAAGTGGTAGCCCGACCAAACAACGTTCAGCCTGTGTCGTCGTCGGCGTGTTCGAGCCCCGACGCCTCAGTCCCGCCGCAGAAAGCCTCGACGAAGCCAGTGGCGGCCACCTGTCGGCCCTGCTACGACGTGGCGATATCGAAGGCCACATCGGGCAGACCCTGTTGCTGCACCATGTGCCCAAGGCACTGGCCGAACGTGTATTACTGGTCGGCTGCGGCAAAGAACGGGAGGTGGGTGACAAGGAATATCAGCGCATTATCAGCACGGCCGTTACCCACCTCAACGAAACCGGCTCCATGGAATGCACGGACTACCTCACTGAACTCAACGTCAAGGGACGCGACCTGCACTGGAAAGTACGCAATACAGTAGAAGTCACACGCGGAGCCCTGCACCGCACCGACCAGCTTAAATCCAAAAAAGACGACCTGCGCCGTCCCTTGCGCAAACTCACCCTGATGGTACCCAAACGCAGCGATCTGCCTAATGGCGAAGCTGCGGTATGCGAAGGTGAAGCCATTGCCGAAGGTGTGATGCTGGCCAAATCACTGGGCGATCTGCCCGGCAATATTTGCACCCCCACCTACCTCGCCAAACAGGCCCGTGCCATGGCGAAAAAATATACGCCACTCAAAGTCTCGGTGCTGGAAAAGGCACAAATGGAAAAACTGGGCATGGGAGCCCTGCTCTCGGTCACTGCCGGTTCTTCCGAAGCGCCCAAATTTATCATCGCCGAATACAAGGGTGGCAAGGCCAAAGAAAAACCTGTTGTGCTGGTCGGCAAAGGCATCACTTTTGATACCGGGGGCATTTCCATCAAACCCTCCGCCACCATGGACGAAATGAAGTACGACATGTGCGGTGCTGCCAGTGTGCTGGGCACACTCACCGCCTGTGCTGAATTACGACTGAAATGCAACGTCATTGGCATTGTGCCCACCTGTGAAAACATGCCCAGTGGTGACGCCACCAAGCCCGGCGACATCGTCACCAGCATGTCCGGGCAAACCATCGAGGTGCTCAATACCGACGCCGAGGGCCGATTGGTACTTTGCGATGCACTGACCTACAGTGAACGCTTTGACCCCGATGCCGTAGTGGATGTCGCCACCCTCACCGGAGCCTGCATCGTCGCCCTCGGCCACCATGCCAGTGCCGTGATGGGCAATCACCCTCCTCTGGTACATGAATTGCTGAATGCCGGCAAAACCAGCGGCGACCGTGCCTGGGAATTACCACTGTGGACTGAATACGACGAGCAACTGAAAAGCAATTTTGCCGACATCCCTAACATCGGCAGTGGACGCGATGCTGGCAGTATTACCGCCGGTTGTTTTCTCGCGCGCTTTGCCAAAAAATATCACTGGGCGCATCTGGACATTGCCGGCACCGCCTGGGTCAGCGGGGCCAAAAAAGGCGCGACGGGTCGTCCCGTCCCCCTGTTAACGCAATTCCTTATCGACCGCTGCAAAACCAAAAGTACGAGCAAGAAATAACCCATGACCAACGTTGATTTTTACATCCTCGCCAACAGCACCCGTGAACGTATTGCGTGCAAACTCAGCGAAAAGGCCTGGAGCCTGGGTAACCGTGTATACATTCACACTGAATCAGCACAGCAGGCCCAACACATCGATGAACTGTTATGGACCTTTCGTGATGGCAGCTTCGTGCCCCATGAGCAATATCAAACAAACGTCACCTGCGAATCCCCCATCCAGATCGGCTGCCATGAAAGCCCCGACACCGACTGCGACGTATTAATCAACCTCGCCGCAGGAGTCCCGCTTTTTTTCAGTCGCTTCCTGCGAGTTGCTGAACTGGTGGGCACAGATCCCTCCGCCAAAACCCAGGGAAGGGAACGCTTTCGTTTTTATCGTGACCGTGGTTATCCGCTCAAGACTCATGAGTTAAATGCACGTCAACAAACTGATTCTGGTAACACCCCCAATAAATAGCAGAGTACATTCCATGTGCTCTGCTTTACTTGATTAATCTTTCCTAATCTGGAATATCCTCAATTCTGATTTTCAGCTTGAAAAATATCGACAATATCAGAAACCTTTTTTAATACTGATGTATAGGATTTTTCTCCAAAATGCGCCTTCAGTAAACAATCAAACGACATGAGATCTTTAAGTCCTTTTTGAATGGCAAAAGAGCCGGATGTTTTAAAAAACACCCGTTTAGACCGATTATCTTCCGGGTCTACCTTTAGAAAAAGAATTTTCATGTGAACCATCTCTTTCACAAGCTTGCTCACAGACTGCTTGGAAACTCCTTTGCGTTTAGCAATTTCTGAAATACCCGTACCCGCAAAATCAATGTAAGGAAAAAGATCCAGATGAGACTGCTTAAGCTCAGGTAAGTGAAAAGACTTTTGCGCGGCAGCAAGCCCTCTTTTATTAATCAGCCGCCCTGCTTTTATCAACTGATGTGAAAGAGAAGCATTTTTTTGTTTTTCAAAATCAGATTTTTTCATGCTTTTAGTAAACCATGGTTGACCATAGTGATCAACCATGGTTTACTAAAAACAAGTCAACTTTAATTGACTATAAACAGATGGAAAACTATGGATATAAAACCATGAAAAAAATTTCTGAAACCATTTTTATAAATGAATACTCCGCAAAAATCATGCCTGGCGTCCATTTCCCTGTGAATACATCCTTTATAGAACTGGAAAAAAATGAATTAGCAGTGATTTCACCCGGTCCTTTCGAACAAGAAATGATCCGGGAAATCATAACCAAATACAGTACGGTTTACTGTGTCTCCCCCAATATTCTCCACCATAAACATTTAAAAAACTTCAACAATATTTTCCCTGGAATCAATATTTATGGGCCTTCTGCCTTAACCAAAAAACAACCCTGGCTATCTGAAAAAATTCTGAGTCTGAATTTACTTGCGGAAAAACTAAAGGGCCAGATTTCATTTTTCCCCATACTGGGAAACCCGTTTTTAGATGAAACAGTCTTTTATTGCCATCAATCAAAATCACTCATCATTACTGATTTGTTTTTTAATATGAGAGATCCAATGCCATTAGGCAGAAAGTGTATTTTGAGTCTTGTAGGGGCAAGAAATAAAATTTCTCAAAGCAAATTGGTAAAAAACTCAATTAAAAATAAAGAAGCCTATGCACAATCTGTAAAACCGCTAGGCAAGCTGGATTGTCTGCGAATAATTGTTGGACATGGTCATATTATCGAAGAAATAGCCGAGATAAAAAAATCTATGAAAGTCATCGGGGCTATTGAAAATAAATAAACACAATAACCCTCAAAATACATACAGACTCCAAGATGACATAGAAAGCATAGAAAATCGTTAATGGCAGGAATGGAGTGTTGATTTTTCCAAGGAAGGCACAATTATGCCACATAAAAACTCGACAAAACTATCCCATAAAGAACGCGTTAATACGATTATTGAATATATTGACGCACACATTGAAAACCCGGTATCTCGCCTGGATTTGGACACATTGGCCAGTGTTGCCTGCCTTTCACACTATCATATTTCCCGAATTTTCAAATCACATACCGGTGAGGGAATTCACCAGTATGTTAAAAGGCGACGTTTGGAAAACTCTGCCAAACAGCTGTTATACAGTAAAAAACCGATACAGCGTATTGCAGAGTCAAGTTCATATAATAATTTTCCCGCTTTCACAAAAGCGTTTAAGCAGTATTTTGGATGCTCTCCCAGTCATTTTCGCGAGAAGAAAAATACAGTTCGATTATTATGAAATACAGGTTATGAATACTGACAAAATGAAAGGGGCTTCGGGAGTAATCAACAAAATAGCCAACATAACCTGTTCACCGAACATGCCGGTATTTTTCTCCGCTGCATCCTACTCGATTACGCTTTCTTCTGTATTTTCACCCCTGATAACCGCCAAAAAACTCTCACCATATTCGGTGAGTTTTTTATCACCCACACCGGAAATGGTGCGCAGCTCATCATAGGAAACGGGTTGTCGCTGTGCCATTTCCTGCAAGGTGCTGTCGTGAAAAATCACATAAGGCGGTACATTACGTTCACGCGCCAGTTTCAACCGGTGTTCCCGCAAGGCATCGAACACTATATTCTCGCTCGCTGACAGAGTGTTGACCACTTTTGATTTTTGCGATTTTTTGCCTTTACGCTGATGACGTAACGCCAATTGCACATCGCCTCGCAACAAGGGCCGCGCCTTTTCAGTCAGGTACAGCACACCATATGACTCGATATCCGCAGTGAGAAAACCCTGAGCAATCAACTGTCGAAAAATACCCCGCCACTCCACCGCCGTTTTATCCGTACCAATGCCAAAGGTACTGAGCTGATGATGTCCATTGCTTTGAACGCGCGCATCATCCTTGCCCGTTAAGATATCAATGATATAATTCGCACCAAACCGCTGGCCACTGCGATACACACAGGACAATACTTTTTGTGCCGCCTCGGTACCGTCCCAGGTTTCCGGCGGATCGAGACAGGTATCGCAATTACCACAGGGCGTATCCTGTTGCTCATCAAAATAGGCCAGCAATGCCTGACGCCGACAACTGACCTGCTCACACAAGCCCAGCATGGCATCCAGTTTAGCGTTGGTAATACGCTTGTATTGTTCATTGCCATCAGATTCCTGCAACATTTGACGCAAGGTAATCACATCTTGCAGGCCATACGCCATCCACGCATTAGCGGGCTGGCCGTCACGCCCGGCGCGACCGGTTTCCTGATAATAGGCTTCGAGGCTTTTGGGCAGGTTAAGGTGGGCCACAAAACGCACATCGGGTTTGTCGATCCCCATACCAAAGGCAATGGTCGCAACAATAATCACGCCTTCGTCGCGTAAAAACCGCTGTTGATGGTCACGGCGCATTTCATCCGGCAGACCGGCATGGTACGGCAAGGCAATACACCCTTTGGCCACCAGCCATTCAGCGGTACTTTCCACTTTTTTCCGTGACAGGCAATAAATAATCCCGGCATCGCCGCTGTGTTCACGCTCAATAAACTGCCATAAACGATCACGCGAATTTTGCCCCTCGCTAATCGTGTACCGAATATTCGGGCGATCAAAGCTGTTAATAAAAATCGTTGCGTCGTTTAAATCCAGTTGAGCAATAATTTCCTGCCGGGTGCGTACATCGGCAGTGGCCGTCAGTGCAATACGCGGCACATCGGGAAAACGCTGATGCAAAATGGAAAGCTGCTGGTATTCACGACGGAAATCATGCCCCCATTGCGAAACACAATGTGCTTCGTCAATGGCGAACAGGGCCAGCGGTGCCTGTGACAAAAGGGATAACATATGCTCGGTAAGCAAGCGCTCCGGAGCCACATACAACAGATCCAACTCACCGGCAGACAGCGCCTGCACCACAGCCTGCTGCTGTTGACCATTCATGGAGGAATTCAGAAAAGCGGCGCGAATGCCCAGCTGTTGCAGTGCATCCACCTGATCCTGCATCAGTGCAATGAGCGGCGACACCACAATACCTACCCCGTCGCGCACCAAGGCCGGAATCTGATAACACAATGATTTGCCACCCCCGGTGGGCATCAGCACCAGAGCATCGCGCCCACTGATCACGGTCTCTACAATATCGGCCTGATGATGGCGGAATTCATCATAACCAAAAGTGTGATTGAGGATATCGTAGGCACGCTGCATGGCGCATATTCTGCCACATTATTGCCTGGTGGTGTTTGTATAATCACGGACTGCTGGCGCAAAATAATTACTATGAGCGGTATGCCGTCACTACGCTTTGATCGATGTGAAAATACTGGTAGCGTCGTTTGAGCCAATATTTTTGGCTGTTGCGCAACCATTTTCTGACGGCCATTTCGCTACAATGGGAAATTGTGTTGCGGTGGCTCTGACAAGTGGCGTGTTATAAACGCAAAGGTCGCAGAGACGCAGAGGGCACAGAGTTTTTAGTGTTTTTCTCCGCGTCCTCTGCGTCTCTGCGACCTTTGCGTTAAATACCCGGTGACTTTTCAAAGTAGAGTGTTTTTAGCAATTAATTTACATTTAAACAGAACGCCCCAGAGGTAGTGTGCGGGTATCAGCAACAGGCGCTTTATCCGGCAGGCTGTTTTGCAGTTTGTGCATCACCTTTTCTGCGGTGGCCCGATAGGCTGTTAATTTTCCGCCATAAATCGTCAACAACCGGGGAAAATCCGGGCAGTCAGTTTGCAATACGGTTTCGCGCTGACGCGCTGCATACTGGTTTTTATTTTCAGTCTGATCTTCAGCCATGGGTAACACTCGCAAACCTGCAAATGCTGTACGAACTTTTGGCGTTGCTGAAAAATAATACCGATAGGTTTCCAGTAAATATTCCTGTTCAGCGGGCAGTGGATGCACTTCTGCGGGGTTGCCGGTGAAATGGGTTTCTGTGGTACCAAGCAGTATGGCGCTGCCTGCTGCTTCTCCGGCAAGCTGCCAGGGTATTGCAAATACGGGGCGTTGATCCCGGGGTGATTGCAGGTAATAAATACCTTGCTCCAGCTTACCCTCCAAGACTAAATGAGTGCCCTGCACCAGCTCGACAACCACTGGTTTTGCCGTTGTCGCAATGCGTGTCAGCACTTCGTTTGCCCAGGGGCCAGCGGCATTCACAATAACCTTTGCAGTGCAGGTGTGTTCCTGTTCATCTTGCCGATAACGTATTTGCCAGTGATCTTTCTGTCCATCCCCAAGGCTGGATGCAGAGATAAACGTGGCCTGTGTTTTGAGTTGTGCGCCCAGAGTTTGGGCGGAGGCCATCACGGCGCGGGTCAGTGCTGCATCATCGGTTTGCGCATCCTGATATTGGAATACGGTTTTCAGTCCGGTGGTTTTCAGTCCGTCCAGCGCTGTCCATTGATGACGAGGCACGCGGCGGAATCGTGTGTCCCGCCCCGCTCCACCTAACAATGAATAGAGGGTAAGTCCTGCCCTGAGTAACCAGGGGCTGCGTACGGAGTCTGCATAAACCGGGATTAAAAAAGGTTGTAAATGCACCAGTTCCGGGGCATTTTTCAACAGTAACGCGCGCTCATGCAGGCATTCGCGTACCAGTGCGAACTGTCCGTGTTCGAGATAACGCAGGCCGCCATGAATCAGTTTGCTGGAACGACTTGATGTGCCACTGGCCAGTTCGCCCTGTTCCAGCACCAACACATGATAACCGGCCGCCGCTGCTGCCTGTGCGACGCCCACACCGTGAATACCGCCACCGATAATCACCAGGTCGTAGGAGGTGTTCTCAGTCATTATTTTTTTCTGGTTTTTGTACGGTGCTTTCACTGACTTGTAGTCGTGGGTCACGTAGCATGGCAGTAACATCCCAGGTTTCGATTATTTTCACACCACGAGTAAACCAGTGCAGTGCTATTGCCGGGTCTACTATGTCATAAAGCGCCCACGACCATACACCCGGCCACAGTACATCTCTTTCAGGTATCTTCTTATAGTTACAAAACAACATATCAGGGGCTAGTTGTTCGGCCTGTTGTCGGGCGGCATTGTTCCATTTACTGAGTACCCAGCCAATACGTTGCATACCGGCATTTCGGGCAGCCTGTAAAACGGTGGCATCAAAAGAGATCAATATACAGTTATGCTGGTGTGCAGCCAGTGCGGCCACCATGCGTCGTGCGACTGCTTCTGTGCCGAAATGTGCAACGGCTTCCTGTTTAATTTCTACGAATGCGGTGGCATCAGGCCACTGTGCTAACAACTGCAATACGTTCTCCAAAGTGGGTATTGGTTCATCTTTGAACTGTTTGCCAAAACGTTGTGGTTCGCTGGCTCGTAACGGTGCCAGTTCGGCGGCAGTCAGTTGATGAATGTTGGCTTTGACACCAGTGGTGCGTCGCAGCTTGTCATCATGAATAACAATGGGCACTTTGTCGGCGCTGAACTGAACATCAAATTCTATATAACGCGCACCGGCAGATAGCGCAGCCTGCAAAGCGCTGAGTGTGTTTTCAGGGTAATTCTGACTATCACCACGATGAGCAACCAGACGATGAGCCAGGGTGTGTGGCGGCGTTGTGGATAGTTTCATGGCTCAGTTTTTTGTCCTGCATTCATTTTGTTGACGGCCTCAAGTAGCGCACGGTGCCAATGCTGGTAGCGTTCATTCAACGCTACAGTGTTTTGCGGTACAAAACGGGTGGTTTTACGCACATTTACCCACGCCTGTTTGGGGCTGGCCAGCAGATATGCCAATCCCTTTGCGGTCGCTTCGGTGTGTGGTGAACGCTCCACTGGCAACTGGCTGATATCCGCCAGTCGCTGACACAGGCTGTCCAGTACCGACAAACCACCGCTGATCACTATGCGTTGCAGTGATACACCGGCGGAGTGCATTTCTTTCAGGTTAAGACACAATAAAAACACAATACTTTCCAGTACCGCCACCATTTTTTCTGGCGGCTGTGCATCATCGGCATGTGGCCCGACAAATTGCGAGGAAAATTGTGGCAGCCAAAAGGGCGAACCCAGACCGGCAACGCCGTTGAGGTACAGCGGAATATTTTTTGTACTTGCCAGCCAATGGGCATATTGGTGCTGTGCATCTTCCACGGAAATACCCAGTTCATTGGCCACTGCCAGCAGTGCGCTGCCCGCGCCGTTCACCGTGGCTTCCAATACCTGTATGGCGTTATCGCCATCATCCCAAACCACACTGCGCAGCAGGTTTACCTGCGCCGGATTTTCTGCTGTCGTTTCTGTCGGCGGCGTGACGCATTGCATGAAAGCACCCGTGCCGATGTTGATATAAGCGCTACCCATTTCGGGTTTTCCACCAGCAAACAATGCAGCCGACTGGTCACCGGTGCATACGGTCAGTGGAACAGAAACATTCCCCAAACCCAGATCACCAAACGGGTAACGGTTGGCAACACACTGTGGCAGATACTCATCCACCAACCCGAACATGTTCAGCAAATCAGCAGACCAGTGGCGCTGCCGCCAATCCCATAACAGGGTACGCGACGCATTGACGGAATCCACCACAAAGGGATTGGCCTTTAACAGGCGAAACAGCAAAAAACTTGCCAACGGACCGCAGGCAAGGGTGCCTTTGTCTCGTGCCGTTTTTACTTCGGCCAGCTGTTCCAGACACCAGTATATTTTGCTGACGCCGTAGTGTGCGCTGGGCAACAGGCCGGTGAAGTCACGAATTTTCGTCCGCTGATCTGAAAACGACTGCATCCAGTGTTGCGCACGCCGATCCTGCCAGCTGATGGCGGGCGACAACGCGCCCCCCGTCTCACGATCCCAGCACACCACATTGGAGCGCTGTGTTGCCAGTCCTGCCATACGGATATACTGGCAGCGTATACCAAGCTGCCCGGCCACATCGTCCAACGCTTGGCATATCGACAGCGCAATTTCATCCGCGTCCTGCTCCACCCGGTCCGGCTGTGGCTGGTGCATTGCCACCTGTCGCACGGCGCTGGCCCGTTGTGTGCCATGAGCATCAAACACAACCACCCGACTGGCATGCCCCCCCTGGTCTACCGCCAGAAACAACTCATCATCGATACCGGTTTTGATAAACCCCTCCCTTCAGTCTGGAATATTAGATTGCATTAATATTGGAATTAGACTAAAATCAGTTCCAAGTTCTACCTCTTTCCCTAGTTGTAGAATGCATTTTGGCCCTGCACATCGCTCTCCTCCCTTCTTTGAGCACTCGCAGGGCATTTTTTTGCCTGTAATACGGGTCCGTGTTTATCACATTAAAAAACCGCTTCACTGACAAACTGTAACGGCTTAGCCGATAACGGATGCACAAATGCCAGCGAT
Source organism: Gammaproteobacteria bacterium (assembly GCA_021647705.1). GTDB lineage: Bacteria > Pseudomonadota > Gammaproteobacteria > SZUA-152 > SZUA-152 > SZUA-152. The sequence goes on from JAKIUF010000066.1 coordinate 11,507, forward strand.
ACAGCGTGCAGCAACAAGCGTGAAGATTTAGCCTTGGCCTGCTCACTGGCATAAAAGCGATCCCCCAATATTGCATGCCCCAGCGATTGCATATGCACTCGCAATTGATGCGACCGTCCCGTTTCCGGTATCAGTTCCACTCTTGTGCTATAGGCATCAATACCTGGCCCCAACACAGTAAATCGAGTAAAAGAGGGTTTGCCTTGTTGATAATCCACCTTTTGTCGCGGTCGATTTGGCCAGTCACAAATCAGCGGTAAATCAATACTGCCGACGGCATCCCGCAGTACGCCATCGACCACCGCGACGTAACGCTTTTGCACCGCACGCTGCTGAAATAAACCACTCAACTGACGATGCGTTATTTTGTCCCGCGCCAAGACCATCAGGCCCGAGGTTTCCATATCCAAACGATGCACAATCAAAGCATCAGGAAATTCCACTTGCACACGGGAAACCAGACAGTCCTGTTTATCTTCCCCCCGCCCCGGCACTGACAGCAAGCCGCTGGGTTTATTCACGACCAGCAGCGCACCATCACCATACAGAATATCCAATCCTGTATCCGCTGGCGGCTGGTAATCAAATTTCACATTCTCCACGTTCGCTATCATGCCCTAAATCTGAATCGCTATGGATGCCCATCCAGAAAAACTATCCGCTACACGGCCAAGGATTCCACCAAAAGTGAAAAGCTAAAATTGCTCTATACTCATTTTGAGTTTTTTTATAAACCCATAGCGCAGGAAGCATATTTTAGAAATGGAATTTCTGAATTTTTACACTGACCCTTACTTCCGCTCACGGTCGTTTTGTAGGCCGAAGGTTATCATTGTCCTATCAAAAACACGCCGGTTCCTCAGCGTGAGTAATCGCCACATTAACCAAGTAAAATACTGGGTTGACAACGCGTCGATATAGTCTGATTCTTGCAGCGTAAACAATCATTTTAAATATATGTTTAAGATGATTGCACAAAAATATTTTATGATCATAAAATTGTTGGGAGGTATCTACCGTGGAAGCAACGGATGTAACCCAGAAGTATGATTTTAATGTCGTCAGGTGGTTTTCGGTGGCGACAGTTGTCTACCTGGTGTTCGGCACCTTTGTCGGTGTCTTTATCGCAGCCCAGCTGGCTTGGCCTGTATTCAATTTTGACAGTCCTTATCTTTCTTTTGGTCGATTGCGACCGTTACACACCAACGCCGTCATTTTTGCCTTTGGCGGCTGCGTGCTCATGGCCTCCGCTTTTTACAGCGTGCAACGTACCTGCGGGGTTAAGTTGTGGAGTAACAAAATGGCCTGGTTCACCTTTTGGGGTTGGAATCTGATCATTGTTCTGGCGGTGATTACCCTGCCACTGGGCCTCACGCAAGGCAAGGAATACGCCGAACTGGAATGGCCAATCGACATTTTAATTGCCGTGGTGTGGGTGTCTTTCACCATCAATTTCATCATGACCATTGCTACACGTAAAAGCTCGCACATTTACGTGTCCAACTGGTTTTTTCTCGGCATGATGGTGATGATCACTTACCTGCATGTGGTCAATAGTCTGGCCATTCCGGTGGAAATGTTTAAATCCTATTCCATCTTCTCAAGTGTGCAGGACGCCATGATCCAATGGTGGTGGGGTCACAATGCAGTGGGGTTTTATCTCACCGCTGGCTTTCTGGGCATCATGTATTACTTCGTACCCAAACAGGCTGATCGCCCTATCTTTTCCTACCGGCTTTCCGTATTGCATTTCTGGTGTCTGATGTTTGGTTATGTTTGGCTGGGCGCACACCATTTACATTATACCGCCCTGCCTGACTGGACAGGCTCTCTCGCTGCCGCCATTTCTCTGGCGATGATCGTACCTTCCTGGGGTGGCGCAGTGAACGGCATGATGACCTTGAGTGGTGCCTGGGACAAATTACGCACAGACTATGTTTTACGCTTCCTCATTATGTCACTGGCGTTCTATGCAATGTCTACATTTGAAGGCCCGGTGATGTCATTGAAAGTCGTCAATGCTCTGTCCCATTACACGGATTGGACCATCGGTCATGTGCATTCCGGCGCATTAGGCTGGGTCGGCATGGTGGGTGCAGGGGCTATTTATCATCTACTGCCCCGTTTATGGAAAACGGAAATGTACTCTGCCAAGCTGGTTAACATGCACTTCTGGTTAGCCACCATTGGCATTGTGATTTACATCGTCGCCATGTGGATTTCCGGCATTATGCAAGGCTTGATGTGGCGTGACTATGACGAGTTCGGCACTTTGACCTACACCTTTGCAGAATCCGTTTCCGCCATGCACCCCTATTACGTGATGCGCACCGTCGGTGGTTTCATTTATTTCAGTGGCGCAGTTGTGATGCTCTACAACATGGTGATGACCATTCGCCAGGCAAGTAGAGAACCCCAAATGCACACTGCAACGGCACAGGCTTGAGGGAGATAAAACCATGGCTGATAAAATCCATTCAACAAAGTTCCAGGACAAAATGGAGCGCAATGTCTGGGCGCTATTACTGACCTTGATGTTGGTGCTTTCCGTTGGCGGTATTGTCGAGATTGTGCCTTTGTATTATCTCGATGACACCATGGAGCACAATGCACGTCCTGAAATACTCTGGCAACCCAAAGAAGGTGAAACCCTGGCAGACTGGAAACCGGGCGATGGTATTCGTCCTTATACCGGACTGGAGTTATGGGGGCGTAACGTTTATATCCGCGAAGGCTGTTACCTGTGTCACTCGCAGATGATTCGGCCGTTTCGAGACGAAAAGGAACGATACGGTCATTACTCTCTGGCCTCGGAGTCCATTTATGACCATCCGTTCCAGTGGGGTTCCAAGCGCACCGGGCCTGATTTGGCTCGCGTCGGCGGAAAATATTCAGATGAGTGGCACATCAAGCACCTGATTGCACCTCGCTCCGTTGTGCCGGAATCCATAATGCCCAATTATCCCTGGTTCACCGAAAACATGCTGGATGTCGCCAGGGTAACGGCACACCTGAAAGGCATGCAAACCGTTGGGGTGCCCTACACCGATGAAGACATCGCCATCACCGCCGCTGCGGTCGAGGGGAAAACAGAAATGGATGCCATGGTCGCCTATCTGCAAGTGTTGGGCACCATGGCCAAACTGGATCACGGGGTGGTGTATCGTGAATAGCCTCAAAGATTATTTTCATACCGACTGGGCCGCCATGACTCTGCATGACTGGCTGGGCATGGGCGTCACCATTGTGGTGTTTTTTGTGATGATTGGCTTGTATGTCTACATTTTTCATCCTGCCAACAAAGAGCGGCTTGAAGCCCATCGTTACATTCCACTGGATGATGATGACACGGAATTTCATGAACGCTTTTCAAAGCGACATCCTGAATACTCCCCTACACATACGGGAACGGAGGAACAGAAATGAGTGATAAAAAAAATCCGAATGAAGTCCCGGATACCGGACATCTCTGGGATGGCAACTTACGCGAACTCACCAACCAACCGCCAAAATGGTGGATGAACACACTCTATTTGAGCGGTCTGTTTGTGGTGGTGTATCTCATTCTCTACCCCGCCATTCCACTGCTTAACGGTGCCACCAAAGGTATTCTCGGCTGGACGCAAATGAAACGCCTCAATGAAACCGTAGTGGAAATCGAAAAAATTCGCGCGCCTTATGAAAACAAACTCAAGGGTATGTCGGCCACAGCCATTCTCGCCGATGACGAGTTATCCAACTATGCTGTGCGCTCTGCCAAGGTGTTGTTTGGTGATCGTTGTGCGGGCTGTCATGGCACAGGTGGTTCCGGCAACCCCGGTTACCCGGTACTGGCTGATGATGACTGGCTCTATGGTGGCAATATTGACGCCATTCAACAATCCATCGCCAATGGGCGCAATGGCATGATGCCAGGATTTGGCACCTCTCTGAATGAACAACAACTCGATGACTTGGCTCAACACATGCTTGCCCTAAGTAAAGGTAGTGAACACGCTGCGGGCAAAGAGCTGTTTGTTTCCCAAGGCTGTATCGGCTGTCACGGAATGGATGCTAAGGGCATGCAAATGATGGGAGCTGCCAATCTTACCGATGCGATTTGGCGCTTCACACCCGGCACCCTAGAAAGTATTAAATACACCATTAAATATGGCGTAAATTCTCCCGGTGCAGAAGAGACACGCAATGCGGAAATGCCCGCTTTCCAACAACAGTTAAGCGAAACAGATGTCAAAAAACTGGCAATATATGTACACAAACTGGGTGGCGGTCAATAGGTCGCCAGTCTCACTAATCTGTTTATTGTCTTATTTTTTATTCACTGAAAAATGATCAAGAGGACAAATCATGGATGCCGTTGCCGTTGGTTCAATTCTCGCTGTAGGTATTACTATAGCTATTATGATTTTTTTGGTTATACGTGTTGTTTACCTTATCAATCATACTCACTCGGAAGATTGAGTATCAGTTTGCAGATACTACGTATGACGGCTGCACCTTGGTGCAGCCGATTCCTGCCTCACCATACTTGATATAAAACCCGAAAATACGTGAATAAAAAACCCATTCAAACTGATCTGAAAAATCTGGAAGAACTCTATCACGAGGCGGAATACTGGCACGTCAATGCAGGCGGAGAAACCATCCACGCCAAGCGAATGCCAGGCACTTTTCGCCATATAAAATGGATAACCATGAGCATCTGGCTCGCATTTTTCTTCGGCCCCTACCTCCGCTGGGATGGTCAGCAAGCCATTCTGTTCAACATTCCCGGCCGCCAGTTTCATATATTCAACATCACTATCCTGCCGCAAGATGTGTGGATGCTGGCTCTGGTGTTATTGTTTTTCGCATTGTTATTGGCCGCCATCACCTCTCTCGCCGGACGAGTTTATTGTGGATATTTTTGTTTTCAAACAGTATGGACAGACATTTTTATCTGGATTGAAGAAAAACTTGAAGGCCCACCCGCCAAGCGCAGTAAACTGGACAGTGCTCCGTGGGACATTAATAAATTCCGTGTAAAATTTATCAAACACAGCGCCTGGTTAGCCATTGGCCTGTTCACCGGCATTAGTTTTACGCTCTGGTTTGGTGATGCCTTCCAGCTTTGGAAAGCCTATCTCACGTTGCAGGCACCGCTGTTTGCCTGGGGAACTATCGGCGTTTTTGTCTTTTTCACTTATTTATTTGCAGGTTTTATGCGTGAACAGGTGTGTTTTTGGCTTTGTCCTTATGCCCGTATTCAGGGCGTCATGTATGACTGTGAAACTCTGCTACCCACTTATGACTTCAGTCGCGGCGAACCTCGGGGGAAATTAAAAAAAGGCAGCCGTGCCGAAGGCGGCGAGCAAGGTGACTGCATCGATTGCAAACAGTGTGTCGCAGTATGCCCCACCGGGATCGATATTCGCCATGGCCAACAAGAAGGCTGTATCACTTGCGCATTATGTATCGATGCCTGTGATTCAGTCATGGATAAAGTCCATCGCCCTCATGGGCTGATTCGTTATGCCTCATTGGATGAAATCGAAGGAAAACCTACAGTAAAAATTTATAAACGACCCCGTGTATTGATTTACTTCGCCATTATGCTGGCCGCTATTGGTGGCATTATCTATGGCCTGACAAACCTTGGTGCATTGGAATTAACAGTATTACATGAACGCCAGCCTTTGTTTGTATTACAGAGTGATGGCTCGATCCAGAATAAATATGTACTTAAGGTGCTCAATAAAACAGATTCCGATATGCCGCTCATATTAACCATAAGCGGCCATGATGCCATGAAACTGATCAACTCCGGAAAACCTTTTATGACCCGACATGGACGTGTGACTGCCCACACTGTTTTTTTGCGCATCCCCGGTGATCAACTGGATGCAGAACGTATTTCAATTATTTTTCGAGTCGAAAATATTGACCAAACGGCACTATTTGCCGAATATCAAAGTATGTTTTTTGGCCCTGCCCGCAACTAAAATATGAGGCACGATACGATGAACAAAACACAGACCATTCCTGCCAACAAGAAAAATTATTTCCAGAACCGCTATTCACAAGCAAACAAAGAAGCAACCAAAAACCCTTGGTTTTTAGCTATTTTAGGCATTATTGTCGTATTTCTTGTTGTCAATTTTATATTTATTGGCTTCGCCATCGGCACCAATCCAGGGCTTGTCAGTGATGATTATTATGAACAAGGTCGGGAACATGAAAGAAATGTCGAAACCCGGTCGGCGGCACGCAATAACCTTAACTGGGAAACCAAAATGGAAATCCCGAAACGGATTACCATCAATAAAGCAAATATTTACCGTTTCAGTGCCGTGGATTCACGCGGTGTCTCCATCATGGATGCAGAAGTCACATTCACCCTCTATCGCCCTTCCGATGTCAGTGCTGACTTTGTGATGCCTGTCGAACAAATCGCACCCGGACTCTACCAGACAACATTTTATTTCCCCTTACCCGGCATTTGGGATATCAACCTCAAAGTAACCCATGGTGACGATGTGTATCACCAAACCCGGAGGATATCTGTGCATATGCCCACTATGTCTGCAACGAACAAAGTACCGTAAATATCGTGAGTGCTGTGCCACCACTGCCCACTGAAAATACTGTGACTGCTGACATAGCAGACGCAAGTGACGGCTGTTTTCATTGTAGTTTACCATTGCCTGAAAAACTGACATTTGAAACAACCGTCAATGGCAGCACCCGCCAGTTTTGCTGCCCTGCCTGTCAAGCCGTATGTCGTGCAATATATGACGCCGGACTTGACGGATTTTATCATCGCATTCCTCAAGGTAGCCTTGCCCCGCCAGCCGAAACGGCCAAAGACCTTGCCCTTTATGATCTCGATGAAGTACAGGCCGAATTTGTAACGGGCTTGGGCGTTCAACGTGAAATTCATTTATTGGTGGAAGGCATTCATTGTGCCGCCTGTGTATGGCTTATTGAACGCTCCTTGAGCCAAATGCCGGGTATACTCAATGCCCAGGTCAACCTGTCTGGCAGACGGCTGTTACTGAAATGGGACAATGACCAAATCAGGCTTTCACAGGTTCTT
>JAKIUF010000080.1 GCA_021647705.1 Gammaproteobacteria bacterium
CCGTTGCCTGCATACTGGATTCTCTACAGGTGCAGTCCTCCTATGCTTTTGGCACCCTGAGCCTGGGTCTTACGGATATGAAGGCCGTTGCCAACGGTTTAGGCCAGGGTAATCTCTGGCTGTTCAATGACATCGCCCCTACCCACTGGTTTTACAGCAATTACCCGGAACACTTTTTCGATGGCATGGTCTGTTTGGGCAAACGTGATGCCAATCAGCTGGAAGAGCGCGTCAAAGCCGTCATGGAAGACCTGCCCTGGGCTGCGGAATCTCTGAGTCGCATCAAATACTTCAAGCCATCGCCTGATATGCGCGAAGGATTTGAGAGGGTGCGAGATATAAAAAGGACTGAAAACTCAAGATAGCGTCCGAATCCTTACACAGAATAATGCTGTTTTTATAAAAAGTGATGCTCGCGTATAATCACTTTCAGCGGAAAAGGCATTTTGTCCATAAATTGCCACAAAGTCTATTTAACCTGTTGTTTTATATGTACTTAAATCCACTCCATTGTTGGACTCTCTGTCAAAAATGGTGTCAATACCGGCACTGAGACCACTGAGATTATTTTAAATATGCCGGCGCATGCTATTTTTAGTATGCGTCTATTTCCTCCACCGGGAAAATTACTACCGTGTACAGAGTTATTTGTACACGTCACTCAATTATTTTTACAGGAAGAATATCGTGTTATCCACTGCAAATATTACTATGCAATTTGGTGCCAAGCCGTTGTTTGAAGACATTTCCGTTAAGTTTAGTGATGGTAATCGTTATGGGCTGATCGGTGCCAACGGTTGCGGCAAGTCCACACTAATGAAAATTTTAGGCGGTGACCTGGAGCCTTCTGCGGGCAATATTTCAAAAGATTCCAACGAACGTATTGGCAAGCTGAAACAGAATCAGTTTGCATACGAGGAATTTAGCGTCATTGATACGGTGATCATGGGTCACGAAGAGTTGTGGAAGGTGAAATCTGAGCGTGATGCGATTTATGCCAACCCGGAAATGAGCGAAGAGGATGGCATGCGGGCTGCTGATCTTGAACATGATTTTGCCGAGATGGATGGTTATACCGCCGAGGCACGGGCCGGTGAACTATTGCTGGGTGTGGGTATCCCTGTTGAGCAGCATTTCGGCCCTATGAGTGAAGTGGCTCCGGGTTGGAAGCTGCGGGTATTGCTGACACAGGTTTTGTTTTCCGAGCCGGACATCATGTTATTGGATGAGCCCACCAACAATCTGGATATCAATACTATTGGCTGGCTGGAAGGGGTGTTAAACGAGCGCAATTGTACGATGATTATTATTTCTCATGACCGTCATTTTTTGAACAGCGTCTGCACACATATGGCCGACCTGGATTACGGTGAGCTGCGTATTTATCCTGGCTCTTATGATGAATATATGACGGCAGCGACACAGGCCAGTGAACAACTGACCTCAGACAATGCCAAGAAGAGCGCACAGATTGCTGAGCTTAAAGCTTTTGTCAGTCGATTTTCAGCCAATGCGTCAAAATCAAAACAGGCGACATCACGTGCTAAACAAATTGATAAAATTCAATTAACAGAAGTAAAGCCTTCCAGTCGGCAAAGTCCTTTTATTCGTTTTGAGCAGGATAAAAAGCTTCATCGCTTGGCGCTGGAGGTGGAAAGCCTTAGTAAACATTTTGATGAAGATCTGTTTGCGGGGCTCAATCTCACTGTAGAAGTGGGTGAACGTATTGCAATAATCGGCCCCAATGGTATTGGTAAATCAACGTTATTGAAATGTCTGGTCGGTGATCTGGAACCCACTACCGGGAAAGTGAAGTGGTCGGAAAATGCAAATATTGGTTATTACGCGCAGGATCATGCTGCTGATTTTGAAGAACGCAAAAATTTATATGACTGGATGGATCAGTGGGGAAAAGAGAGTGATGACGAGCAGGTTATTCGTGGCACTCTGGGACGTATGTTATTTTCACAAAATGATATCAATAAGACCGTTGATATCATTTCCGGTGGTGAGCAGGGACGCATGTTGTTTGGTAAGTTGATGCTGCAACGCTCTAATATTTTGTTATTGGACGAGCCTACTAACCATTTGGATATGGAATCTATTGAATCACTTAACCTGGCGTTGGAAAACTATCCTGGCACATTGATTTTTGTCAGTCATGATCGTGAATTTGTCTCTTCCATTGCGACACGTATTATCGAATTAACGCCCACTGGCATTGTCGATATTCATGGTACTTATGAAGAATACCTGCGTAACAAAAATGCGAATTGAATTTTTGTTGTTTTATTTTTTATTACATCACATCGGTTATTCATGATGAGTCATTCTTGTTTTTCATCTCTCAAGTTGCGCGCGGAGCTGCTTGAAAACCTTACATCGCTGAATTATTTGACGATGACACCTATACAGGCAAAAAGTCTTCCACCTATTTTGGCGGGAAAAGATGTTATTGCGCAGGGTAAAACCGGTTCAGGAAAAACGGCGGCTTTTGGGCTGGGTTTGCTGGAAAAACTGGAGGTAAAGCGTTTTTGCGTACAATCACTGGTACTTTGCCCAACCCGGGAACTGGCTGATCAGGTGGCAAAAGAGCTGCGTAAGCTGGCGCGCAAAGTCCATAATATTAAAATACTGACGCTTTGTGGCGGCATGCCTTTTGGTCCGCAAATCGGTTCGCTGGAACATGGGGCTCATATTATCGTTGGTACACCGGGGCGTATTGAGGAGCATCTGCGCAAAGGTACTCTGGATTTACAACACCTGACGGTTTTTGTGCTCGATGAGGCTGATCGCATGCTGGATATGGGCTTTCAGGTAACGCTGGATGCCATCATCGCGCATATGCCTCGCAAACGTCAGACGCTGTTATTCAGCGCGACTTACCCTGAGCAAATACAAACCATTGCGAAGCAGATCATGACTGATCCCGTGATAGTGCAAGTAGCTTCGACACATGATGAGACCAGCATTGAGCAACATTTTTATCAATTAAGCGGTGACGAGCAACGCATGGATGCCCTGCGCTTGCTGTTGTTGGCGCATTGTCCCGAATCTGCTCTGGTGTTTTGGAATACCAAACGTGAAACACAGGAAG
>JAKIUF010000067.1 GCA_021647705.1 Gammaproteobacteria bacterium
CTCGATTTATTTTTGAAGACTTAATTGAGGATCATACTAATTATTTATTTGCACATGACTGGCTTGCCAAATTACACCGAACCAACCAGAACTACGCTGAAGCCCAAAAAATTCTTGAAAAAGCCACCATAAAATCTCCCAAAGCCATAAAGCGACAACAAACTCTTGCTGAAATTTCTTTTGAAAACAAAGATTATGATACTTCAGAAAAATCATATAAGCGGATTACCCGCACTGGAAAAAATTCGTATTATTTGAATCCTAATGACTATTTTGGCCTAGCGGAAGTTTATTTGGAAAAAGACAGAGTTTCTGATGCGCTCGATACCATATCTGATATGCGAAAGGAATTCAGCAGTGCAGACCCTTTAAAAAACATGAAATCACATATCAACGAGGCTTTTTTATATGATCGATTGCAACGAGAAAAAGAAACGAATGAACGCATTGATAAAATAATCTCTATTTTTTCAAAAGACCCAGGAACCGTCACCAGCGTTGACTCCATTGAGCTGGCTAAGCTTTGTTATTCCCATGACCGAAAAGATGATGGAAACAAGTTTATCCAATACGCTATTAAAAATAATCATGACAACCAGGAAACTATCGATGAAATAATTTCACTGCTTACCGGAATTGGACTCTCTAATAAAGAAATCAATGCCTTGTTAAAATCACGCGACGAAGTTATTGAAATCAATAATCGCGGGGTAAAATTGGCGACTACAGGGAAAATTTCCGAGTCCATATCTCTGTTCGTTGAGGCCGCGATGGCAATGCCGGAAAATCATGTTATTAACTTAAATACGGCACAGTCACTTATCATGCATATGAATAAATCCGGCGCAACAGAAACATTAATAGATGAAACAAAAAAATACCTTGATAAAGTAAAATTTACTGGAAAACCCAGTGAAAAATATAAAATACTAACAGCATCCTGGCAAAACCTAGCGGAAAATATTGGCTAAAAAACCCTAATTACAACCTGGCATTATCATGAAAAACAATATCGAAAAACTAGATTTCTCTACTATATTAGCAGGCAGTGTTCATGATATGAAAAATTCACTTGCCATGTTACTAGGGTCACTTGCAGATATTTCATCGGAATGTACAGACGGAAATTGCTCAATTAAAAAAGAACTTTCACGTATCCGGCACGAAGGTCAACGGGTTAATCGTGATCTTATTCAATTATTGACACTGTATAAAATTGATCACTCTCAATGTTACCTTAATATTGAAGAAGTTAATGTTTATGACTACCTGGAAGAAATAATACTGGAATACAAATACCTGCTTAATGAGCGAGAGATCGATATTTCCCTGCAATGTGATGCGACGTTAAGCGGTTTTTTTGACGCGGAGCTCGTTTCCGGCGTATTAAAAACAATCATTAATAATGCGTATCAGTATGCGCACGATAAAATACGGGTAAGTGCTGAATCTATCAATGGTTTTATTCAGCTGAGCATTGCTGACAATGGAAAAGGTTACCCGCCACATATGCTATATGAACGATCATCGCCTAAAACCACCAGTAATTTTGGTACGGGGAGCACTGGGCTGGGGCTTTATTTTTCTTCGCAAGTTGCCGAATTACATAAAAATAAACAAAAATGTGGTTATGTTCAGATTACAAATGCCACCCATTCCAGCTCTGGACTCAAAGGTGGCTGCTTTTCGATTTTTCTGCCATAATTTCGAGTCGCATAAATCACCACGGAATAAAATATCTCTCGTCATCCTGTTAATGCTACCCCGATGACAGGGTTTTGCTCTGGCGCAGACAGTCAATATGCGGGATACGGAGCTAAGAGTATGACGAGTGTACTGGTGAGATTATGCGTTTAATAACCTCTTTGCGTTAACCCGGTATCGGGCATAACTATGAAAAGTTAACAGGACAACGTTGTTATAATACGCTTTCCTTAACACACCAAAATGTACAAAAAATGGCCCAATCCCCTCAAAAAAACCAAGTTAATAATGCCAAACCGCTTATAGTAGCAGGATTTTCCAGCATATTGGTATTGATGATTTTACTGATTGGGTTTTGGAGCAAAAGCCTTTCTGACAACAAACATCTGCTGTCCAGCATGGCCAGCATAACGGTTCAAACTGGGTTGATTACAAAGTTATTCAATACTGTACATCAGCAAACGGTAATATTGAATCAAATAAACAAAACGCAAGACACAACAACAAAAGAAACCGGCTACGCACAATATTTGGCTTTTAGCAAAATATTATCCAGCATTTACGCAGAACTCGATGCTGTTGAATTTAACAGCGAGGCGGCAGAGTCCTGGCATTCAATACAACAACAGTTTATCCAGCGCCACAATATTGAAAAAATATCAGCCGGTCTTCATGAAAATGGAGAGCATGCAACCGCATATGAGCACTTGATAAATAATATTTCCCCTTTACAAGACCGCTTAATGAATGAACTTTCAGCCTTGCTTAACAAAAACCTGTTAAATGGAGCTGGAAATAGCGTAGATGATATTATTAACGAAGCAACACACAAAATTGCCACCACTTATTTTTTTGTTTATTTACTCGGTGGAATTTCTATTTTTCTCGGTATTTTTACTATTTATATCCTTAAACGTACGGAAAGTACGGAAGAGGCATTAATTGCGCAGGGTGAGCGAATTCAGTGGCTGTATGAGGCAACATCAAGATCTGGCATCAGTCTTGATGACCGTATTACCGAAACCTTGAAATTAGGCTGTCGTGTACTGGGAATGGAAATAGGCAAACTGGGTCGCCAATTCCCGGAAAAGAATGAATCTGTATTTCTCAATACCGTTGCCCCGCCTGAGCTTCCTGCAAAACGTGGGTTAATTCTTCCGTTAGATAAAACATTTTGCAATATTACTTTTTCAGCGGATGGACCCATTGCCATACAACACGTCAGTAAATCCTCCTACAAAGACCACCCTGCCGCAGAATTTCTGGGTATGGAGGCCTATATAGGCACAACTATTTATGTGCATGATAAAAAGTTTGGGACTGTCAATTTTTCTAACCGGCAGCCTATGGAAAAATCCTTTACACAAACTGACATGGATTTTGTCAATCTGTTGGGAAAATGGATCAGCGTGACCATGGAACAAATTATTATCGAGGATGAGTTGCAGCAATCCAAAGATGAAGCCGAAGCCGCAAATCACGCAAAAACGGCTTTCTTGGCAAATATGAGCCATGAAATTCGTACACCATTGACGGCCATTCTGGGGTATTCTGAAATGTTGCTGGATGATGACCAGTCAGAAGAAGAGATGGAACATGAAATCAACTCTATTATCACCAGCGGAAAACATCTTCAGCAAATCATCAATGACATTCTTGATTTATCAAAAATTGAAGCTGGGCAGCTCATCGTCGAATACCAAGATGTTTCGCTCACCATTTTCATGGATGAGCTTGATGCTATTCTGGGCTCTCAGGTCAGTGAGAAGGGATTATCATTTGATATGGAGTACCACTTCCCTATCCCGGGAATCATTCGTACTGACCCTACCCGCTTAAAACAAATTCTTCTTAATCTTTGTGGCAATGCCATAAAATTCACCCGAGAAGGCAGTATCAGCATTTCAATTCAATATCTTTCAGATTCAAACCAAATGCAAATCACTGTGGCCGATACCGGTATTGGGATTTCTGAGCAGGAACAAAAGAAAATATTCTCTCCTTTCACTCAAGCGGATAATTCCACTACACGCATTTATGGTGGAACCGGGCTTGGCTTATGTATTTCCAAACAATTGGCCAAGACGCTGGGGGGCGATATTACTGTAACGAGCGAAACGGGAATGGGCAGTGAATTCACCATCACTATTGATGTATGCATTGAAAAAAATAAACTGGAGATGATTAATACAACACCGGCTCAGGAGCCTCTTCTCAACAATCAATCCGCTCATCAGCATATCCAGCTGGTTGGGCATCTATTATTGGTGGAAGATAATCCTGAGAATCAACGGCTGATTACAAAATCAATTCGTAAAATTGGTTTAACTGTCGATACGGTTGAAAATGGTAAAGCGGGCGTGGAAAAAGCGCTGTCAGGTAACTACAACCTGGTGCTGATGGATATGCAAATGCCCGTAATGAGTGGCTTAGAAGCAATACAAAAATTGCGTGCTCAAGGGTATACGGTGCCCATTATCAGCATAACAGCTAACGCAATGCAGGAAGACAAAAACAGTTGCCTTGCAGCAGGTGCTGATAACTACCTGACAAAACCTCTGGATTTCAGTCATTTTTATGAGGTGCTTTCGACTTATTTGAAAGCCAATACATAACGCCACCCTGACTGACTGTCACCACTTGACCTGTAACGGTTTTGGCATGAACATGGGCAATATGTCATCAGCTCACACATCTTCAGAAATTAACCTGCAACAAGAATTCCCGTTGCTGGATTCAATCCATTACCTGAATCATGCTGCTGTTTCCCCGTGGCCAATTCGAACGGCCGATGCCGTAACTGGTTTTTCACAGGAAAATGCCACACAAGGGTCAAAACACTATCTTCAATGGCTCAACACGGAAGCAACGCTGCGCAAGCAGTTACAGCAACTGATCAATGCCAAGTCAGTCAATGAAATTGCTCTGCTCAAAAATACTTCCGAAGCCTTGTCTGTTGTTGCATTCGGTTTACCCTGGCAGGCTGGCGATAACATTGTCAGCATCAAGGGAGAATTTCCTTCAAACCGGGTGGTATGGCAGGCTTTAAAACCCAAAGGTGTTGAGTTACGCCTTGCCAGTATTGACGCTACCAATCCCGAACAGGATTTGTTCGCGCTTGTCGATAAACACACTCGTCTTATTGCGGTCAGTTCAGTGCAATATGCTGCCGGTTTTCAGCTTGACCTTGCCCGCATCGGTGAGTTTTGTAAAAAAAATAATATCCTGTTTTGTGTCGATGCCATCCAAACTATCGGAGCATTGCAGTTTGATGTACAAGCAATACAGGCAGATTTTGTCATGGCCGATGGCCATAAATGGATGCTGGGGCCCGAGGGACTGGCAGTGTTTTACTGCCGTGAAGAACTGCTTGAAAAATTAACATTGCACCAATATGGCTGGCATATGACTGATGCATTCACCAATTTTGACAACGATGAATGGCAGCCTGTTGGTACCGCCCGCCGGTTTGAATGTGGCAGTCCCAACATGCTTGGCATTCATGCGCTTTCGGCCAGTCTGTCGGTGTTGTTGGCGTTTGGAATGGACAATGTAGAAGCCCGCATTCTGGACAATACACGTTATCTGTTTGAGCAGATCAACAATGCTGAACAATTGATTTTGTTGAGCAATACAACTGAAGGGCGTTACAGTGGTATTGTGACCTTTCGTCATCGCACGGTGGATAATGAGGCGCTTTTTTCACAGTTAACCGAAAATGGGGTGATGTGCGCACAACGCGGGGGAGGGGTTCGTTTTTCACCGCATTTTTATACGCCAAAAGAAAAAATTCTGCATGCCCTTACCGTTGCTACGCAGGTGTCGTAAACCGCCGAAAATAATTTTCTGTTGTTTGCGTGGCAACGGTTTCCCATCGAGTATCACGTAACCCGGCAATACACTCGGCAACGTGTCGTACATAGGCAGGCTGATTCGGTTTACCACGATGTGGCATCGGCGCAAGATATGGAGAGTCCGTCTCCACCAGCATACGTTCCCCCGGTATTTTTTTGGCGACTTCTTTTAATTCTTTTGCGGAGTTAAAAGTCACAATACCGGAAAAGGAAATATCAAAGTTCAAGTCCAGTGCCCGTTTGGCCACATCCCAGTTTTCCACAAAACAATGCATTACACCACCGACTTCATCGGCACCCTCTTCTTTCAAAATACGCAAGGTATCTTCCGTTGCTTCCCGCATGTGAATAATCAGTGGTTTTTTTGTCGCTTTTGATGCGGTGATATGGGTACGAAAACGTTCGCGCTGCCATTCCAGGTCGCCCTCTTCTCCTTCTGTGCAACGAAAATAATCCAGCCCGGTTTCACCAATGGCCACTACCTCGGGTTCGGCGGCTAAATTGATCAATTTTTCGCTGGTGGGCTCTTCTCCTCCCTGCGCTGTGGGATGCACGCCAACCGAAACCGAAATTTGTGTATGGGCTTTGGCCATCGCCAACAAGGTTGGGTAATGTTCCAGGTCAATGGAAACGCATAAAAAATGCCCGACACCTTGTGCCGCTGCATTGTCCAGTGCGCCCTGCAATTCGCCGTTCCACGGTGAAAGCTCCAGACGATCCAGATGGCAATGTGAGTCCACTAACGGGGTATTTTCAGGCAAAAAAACAGACATGGGAAAACGTCCTGTTGGAAAAATGAGAAGTGTTAAATGTGAATGCATCCTGCCTGTCCGCAAAACCCAGGAAAATCTAACGCAAAGGCGCGGAGACGCAAAGGGCGCAGAGAAAATATTTTATGTTTAAACAATCAGCTGTTTTGGGGTATTCATTTGTTGTAACAACGCATATGCACCATACCTAAAAAAACTCTGCGCCCTTTGCGTCTCCGCGTTGGGTTTTCATTTTCTTTCCGGTTTTAAATGTGGAGTTTCACATTTGAGGAATGAAACAAGCTGCGTGTAACAATGAGACTACATGGTATGCGTCTGACGATCAGACTTCAATGCACCAGCGAGGTAGGTTTCAATTTTATTGCGTACAGCACCGTTATCCTGATTGCTGAATTGCACACCGATACCGGCAATGCGCGCCCCTTGGGCACCCGCCGGTGTCACCCAGATAATTTTACCGGCAACCGGCAATTTCTCTGTTTCTTCCATGAGGGTGAGCAACATAAAAACTTCATCGCCCAATTTGTATTTTTTGTTGGTGGGAATAAACAGTCCGCCGTGTTTCACAAAAGGCATGTACGCTGCGTACAAGGAGCTTTTGTCCTTGATGGCCAACGAGAGAATACCGCCTTGTCGAAAATCACCGCTCATGTATGTACTGACTCCTGATACTGTTTTATCTTATAAAGCCATTTATCGTAAACCAAGACGCTGACGACTCCAACTTACCATCAAGTCTTCCATAGCCAGTTGTGCATTTAACTGGCTATTGCTCCAGCGAGCAGTTTCGGTGATCTGTTCCAAATAGGCAAACAGCCGCTTCAGTTCCAGTCCGGCCACCAGTTTTAGCAATTGCGGACTCAGGTCACCATTGGTAATAACGACCGGGTCAGCCCCTGACTTGAGACGGATCAAATCCATCACCCAGCTACTGAGCCATCGAGTGGCTTTGGGCAGCCCCAGTTCAGACCACTGTTTTGCACAGACTAACGGATCCGTGTTGCCCTCTGCCACGCCGATCCATTGACTGGCCAGATCGTGGCGCACTGCCAGCCCTCCTGTTTCATGTAAAGCCTGGGCAGCCAGCGGAGCACCGTTGCTCAGCGCCAGCAAATTTTTAATCGTTGCGGATTCTTTTACCTCGTTGAGTTGCGTCTGCAACCAGGCTTCGCTGGCCTGCGCCTCTGGTCGCAGGAAAACCACTTGCTGACAGCGACTGCGAATCGTTGGCAATAATAACGAGGGCTGACTACTAATCAATATCAGCAACGCATCTTCGGTGGGCTCTTCCAGGGTTTTCAGCAGACTGTTGGCAGCATGTCGGTTCATTGCCTCAGCTGGATTAATGAAGACGATCTGGCGTCTGCCGTACTGACCCTTTAATGCAAAAAACTGGCTCGTGGCACGGATACGATCCACGGGTATCGCCTTGCCTGCTTCTTCGGGCTCCAGCCAGATCAAGTCTGGATGCGTGCCAGCCGCCAGCAAACGGCAGCTTTGGCACTGGCCACAGGCCGTACCGCTATCCGCAGGAGACTGACACAATAGTCCGTGGATCAGCGCCTCGGCTAATACCGATTTGCCATAACCTACACTGCCGGTGAACAACAGAGCATGTGGCAGGTTGTCAGTACGCACCCTGGCGACCAAGCTATTCCAAAGCGACGTTTGCCAGGGCAGTGGTATTTTCATCATGTCAGTTCAGCCAGCAGAGGGGTTAATGCACGGTCAATTTGTGCCTGCACCTGTTCGATGTTTTGTGCGGCATCAATAATACGATAACGACCCGGTTCCGCAACAGCCCGTTCCCGGTAAGTTTGTCGTACCCGCTCAAAAAATACCTGTTGTTCACGTTCAAAACGATCCAGTTCACCCCGTTCACCGGCACGCGCCATACCCACTTCCACGGGTAGATCCAGCAGCAGAGTAAGGTCTGGGCGCAACTCACCCTGTACCCAATTTTCCAGTGCAGCGATGCGCTTCAGTGCAATGCCACGTCCTCCCCCTTGGTAGGCGTAAGTGGCATCCGTAAACCGGTCACACAACACCCAGTCGCCCGCTGCCAGTGTGGGACGGATCAATTCCGCCAGATGTTGTGCTCGTGCGGCGAACATCAGCAGTAGTTCAGTGTCACTGTCCATCACCGTTTGCCGGTGATCCAGCAACAGCTCTCGAATCTGTTCACCCAGCGCAGTGCCACCCGGTTCCCGGGTCACTTGCAGGTTTTTGCCCGCTGCTTGCAAGCCATCTTGCAGACGTTGTTGTACGAAGGTTATTTGCGTGCTTTTGCCAGCACCTTCACCACCTTCGAGAGTTATAAATAAACCTTTTTTCATTTATTTCAATAAATTATGGGTTTTTTCTAATGCTGATTAGTTAAAGTTAATACTGACTATTTGGAGGAGGAAAATGGCTTCGCCCGACCACCCAGCTGATATTTTACCACCGCCGCATTATGCTCTTTCAGGGTTGCCGAAAACTGGTGTCCACCATCTCCCCGGGCAACAAAATACAGCTCTTTACCCTCCAGGGGGTGCAGTGCCGCCAGCACTGCTTCACGTCCCGGCATGGCAATGGGGGTGGGAGGAAGCCCCCGGTGCAAATAGGTATTGTAAGGTGTCTCTTTGCGTAGATCACGGCGACGGATATTGCCATCAAACGCACGTCCCAGACCGTAAATCACCGTGGGGTCCGTTTGCAGGCGCATGCGTTTTTGCAAACGCCGATTGAACACGCCGGCAATCTGTCTGCGTTCGCTGGGCAGCGCGGTCTCTTTTTCAACAATGGAGGCCATAATCAGCGCTTCGTAGGGCGTTTTATATTCCACATCGGCCGCACGATCCGGCCAGTTTTTGTCGAGCAACTGTTGCATGGCATTGTAGGCCCGCTGCAAAAAAGCCACGTCCGTGGTCAGGCGAGGAAAGTGGTAGGTATCCGGTAAAAAGCGCCCTTCAGGATGCTCTCCTGGGTGACCTATTTGCTCCATGATTTCCGCGTCACTGTAGTCAGACAACGTGTGTAACAGGAACTCGTTACTGTGTACTGCGTCCATAAGCTGGCGGAAATTCCAGCCCTCGACGATGGTGAGGGAATATTGCAGCATTTCACCATTGACGATCTGTTCCAACAGGCGCGCAGGAGTAATGCCGCTGTCAAAGTAATACTCCCCTGCTTTGATATTGTCCGCTGTGCCCTCGAACTTGCCCAGCCACACCAGATATGAAGCGGACTTAATCACGCCACGCCGTGCCAGATCTTTGGAAACATGAGTGAGCGTTTTGCCGGATTTGATTTCATAACGCATCCCTGTATCGCTCAACGTCACTGGTGAACTCACAAATGAACGATAATCCATGGCCACCCAGGCACCATAAAGGCTGCCCAGCAGGATGAGCAAGCCTACGAGCTTGAACAATGCTTCCCGTCCGGATCTGCTCCTCGCTTTAATCATGCAAAGACTCCAATGCCTGACTCAGCTGACGGGTCATCGGTCCCACGGCGAAATGCTGCTCCTCCAGCTGACGCACCGGCCAGATGCCCATGAGCGTATTGCAAAGAAACAGTTCCTCTGAGCGATACAAGTCAGTTAGCCTCAGCGTTGTTTCCTGCACAGAAATACCCGCCGCCTCAGCCACGTTGATGATGTTTTCCCGGGTGATACCCTTTACGCCACAATGAGTCAGCAGGGGTGTTTTCAGTACCGGCCCGCTCCCACCTTCCTGCACACAAAACAAATTACTCATGATTCCCTCAATGACGTTATTATTATTATCCAGCATCAGACCTTCAACGGCCTGCATACTCTCCCCCTTGTCCTGCCACTCTGCGCGCGCCAACACCTGCTCCAGCCGATTGAGGTGCTTGATACCCGCCAATGCCGGGTTGTCAGCCAAGCGTGTGTCACAGACTCTCACTGACACGCCATCACGGTAGTACTCTGCGGGGAAAATCACCGCAGACGACAGCGACAGCACCCGCGTCGTGACTGCTTGCGCTGGCGGTGCATAACCCCGTTCTCCCGTTCCCCGTGTCACAATGATTTTCAGTACGCCATTCACTTCTCCCGCGCACAAACTCATCGCCTCTGACAACAGCAATGTCGGTTCAGGCATGGCAATACGCAGTCTCTGACAACCTGTTGCCAAACGGGCCATGTGTTGCGCCCAGCGACGTGGTTTACCTGCTGATACTCGCAGGGTTTCAAACAATCCATCGCCGTACTGGAAACCACGATCCAGCACGGAAATATGTTCCGCCGACTGGCCGTTAATCAAAATTGCTGGCAATGAAATCGATCCACTGGAAATAACAGTTTCTTGTTATGGACAAACTGCGACAGCACGCAGGTAAGCATGGGAGCATACCACAGCCAGACTTCGCTCTGCCCTGCTTGTTCACCATCAATTGTCAATCAGTGCCAGCAACATCCCCCGCGCCTTGGCCCGTGTTTCATATAGTTCTTTATGGGGGTCTGAATCGATAACAATGCCACCACCTGCACGCAACTGTAGTTGTTGCCCTGTCTGAGTGATCGTGCGAATCAGGATGTTCAGATCCATATCACCATTGTGATTGAGATAACCCATGGCACCGGTATAGGCACCGCGCCCCTCACCTTCCAGCTCGGCGATAATTTCCATGCAGCGCACTTTGGGGCAGCCAGTGATGGTGCCACCGGGAAACACCGCACGAATCACCTCACCCGGCGTCACCCCGTCACGCAATTGTCCGCACACATTGGAAACGATGTGATGCACATGGGCATAACTTTCCAGCACCATCAACTCGTCTACTTTCACGCTGCCCGGCACGCACACCCGGCCAAGATCGTTACGCTCCAGATCAATGAGCATAACGTGTTCCGCACGCTCTTTAGGATGCGCGAGCAACTCTTCTTTTAGGGCGTGATCACCCCGCACCTGTGTGCCGCGCGGGCGGGTGCCGGCAATGGGCCGGGTTTCAATCCGCCGTTTGTTGACCTTCACCAGACGTTCCGGGGAAGAGCTGATAATCGCGGCACCATCGATCAGCGCCAGACCAGCGAACGGCGCGGGGTTGTTTTGACACAAACGCTGATAGATATCTGCGGGCTGCAAAGCGTTGCAGCTTTGGCCACGCCAGACTCGCGCCAGATTCACCTGAAATACATCGCCTTCAACAATGTAATTTTTGATGGCCTCAACGTCCTGCAAATAACCCGGCGTTTCTGCTTCTGACATGACAATATTTGGCGATATCGTATCCACCGTCGATATCTGCCTGATATCTTCATCAAACATGTCGAGCAGATTTGCATGGTCTGGCTCGGCCACAAGAAAAGTCTGCTGCTCTGCATGATCAACAATGATGGCTGCGGGTATACGGGCAGCATAAGCCACAGGCAAGCCATCATGAGCCCTTGGCAAGGAAAGGCTGGGCTCAATCTGTCCCGCCAGTTCGTAAGCCAGAAACAGAAACCAGCCACCGGTAAATGGCAGCGGAGAAAAACCGGAGGCAATCTCTAAGGGCTTGATGGTTTTCGCAGCGGCCTGCCAGTGGGTATCAAGCTGCTGGAGAAAGTCCATCGAAGTATCTGCGACATCCAAACGAATATGATCGCCAGGAAAGGCAAAAAGAATGTCGAAGCGAGCCTGCCCTCCACCCGGTGCATCGCTTTGTGCCATGGATTGCAGCAGATAGGGGTAGCGCTGGGGATTGACGCGATGCAGGGCTAACAGATCAACAACGTGTTCGACGTGACGGATGTGTGTCATTCTGTTGCGAAGCCATTTGTGTTAATGCATCTGTCATAACTCTGCTTTCCGTCAGCATTTTTTTTCATCCACATTTTTTGCATTATTATCGTCATCATAGCTCTGAGAATTATTCGGCGAATATGGTACCGAAAATCAGTGCGAGCAGTCTCTTTTTTAATCTCTATGGATTAAATTCTCCATAATTGCTGTGGCGTCGCTTATTTGGAACCTGGATCCAGTGGAGTGGTTTTTGTGTATTTAAAAGCCATAACGTCTATCAATGCAGTCGTTGCCAGGCCCGTTGAAGCCATCAATTTAGCTGGGACGGTTTACCAAAATTAAACACCTAAATCCAACCCTTATCGGGTGTATCCTATACACATGGCAAACACTTCCCCACTTACCCCCAAAAAACAACAGAAACTCGATACTCTCATGCGCAAAGCATCAACTGCGCATCAGCAAAATGATCTGGCCACGGCTGCACGCGGTTACCGAAAGGCACTGAAAGAAGTGCCACGTTGTGCGGATGCACTGCATCTGCTGGGTTTGGTTCACTACCAGCAACAAGATTTCGAGACAGCGGTAACACTCATTGAGCAGGCAATCACCCTCAGCCCCAACAATCCCCTTTACTCTTTCAATTTGGGTAAAGTACAAAAGGATCACAAGCGACCCGAGCTGGCGGTACGGGCTTTCCACCACGCTTTACAGTTGGAGCCTCGCTACTGGCAGGCGGCTGCCAACCTGGGCTCAGTGCATATGGAACAGGGTCGACTTGACGAAGCTATCGTACAATTTGAAGCCGCGCTGCACATCAACCCCAACGACGCTCTCACCTATAACAGTCTTGGCACTGTCTACCGGCAGCGAAACCGCCCGCAGGATGCTGAAAACGGCTTCCGACGCGCCATCACCCTCGCCCCCCGCTATGCCGAGGCACACTCCAATCTCGGCGTACTGCTGCGCGAACAGGGCCGACTGGATGAGGCCATCCAGCACTGTCGGCAAGCGACAGATCTCAACCCGGATCAGGCAGAGCTTTGGAGCAATCTCGGCATGGTGGAAGCCAAACGCCACAGTTACACGCAATCCGCTGACTGCTTCCGCCGTGCGTTGACCCTGGACCCTCGCTGTGCTCCTGCCCTTACGGGTCTAGGAAACACTTTGCGTGAACAAGGTGAGCTGCGTGAAGCCATCGACTGGCTGCTTCAAAGCTGTGACGTTGGTGATTTTGATCACATCCGTTTTGCCTGTCTACTGTGTACACTCAATTATACTGACCACCTTTCCCCGCAGGTCATTGCCGCCCAGCATCAGCATTTCGGTACCGCGTTACAGACTCGTATTGCCGAACAGGATCTGAAAACAGGCCCATCAAGCAATGATTATGACCCGGAGCGTCGCCTGCGACTGGGCTTTGTATCACCGGATTTTCGTACCCACTCCTGTGCCTGTTTTTTGTTGCCGCTGTTTGAACATCTGTCGGGGAAGCAAGTGGAAATTCATGCCTATGCCGAAGTCATGCGACCGGACACTGTCACCCAACGCTTCCGCAGCCTGGCGTCACACTGGTGCGATACCACCCGACTTAGTGACCAGGAACTGGCTGAACAAATTCGTTTCGATCATATCGATATTCTTATCGACTGCGCGGGTCACACTGAGGGCAATCGACTGCCAGTGTTCGGCCTGCGCCCTGCACCACTGCAACTCACCTGGCTGGGTTACCCTAATACCACCGGGCTGACGAACATGGATTATCGACTCACCGATGCCTTCGCCGATCCAGAAGAAAAAAGAAAAACTGACGCTCACTACACCGAGCATTTGCTCCGCATGCCCCGGAGCTTTTTAAGCTTCCAGCCGTTGGAGACCATGCCCGTGATATCGCCGCTGCCAATGCAGCTGAATGGACGCGTCACCTTCGGTTGTTTGAATAATTTCTCCAAGCTCACGCCGACAGCGCTACAATTGTGGGCGGAAATTCTTGCTGCGGTGCCCAACAGTCAGCTTATACTCAAAGCCGCACAACTGGCTGATACAAACCTTTGCACGCGGGTACGCTCACTATTTGCGGCGCAGAATATTGATGAAGCACGCCTAGTGCTTTGCGGTCAGACTCCCTCACGGGCTGAACACTTCGCCTTCTATCAGCGTATCGACATCGCCCTGGACCCCTTCCCTTACAACGGCACCACCACCACCTGCGAAGCGCTGTGGATGGGAGTACCCGTCATCACCCTGGTGGGTGACTGCCACGCTGCACGAGTGGGCGTCAGCCTGCTGAACCACACCGGACTGGAACAATTCATCGCTCGCGACATCGCCGATTACGCTCGCATTGCCTGTGAGCTGGCAGATAACCCCGATGATTTGGCGCAGTTACGCCAAAACCTGCGCACCACTCTACAAGATTCAGCACTTTGCGATACGGTGGGCTTTGCTCAGGATTTCGACGCTTGTTTACGCGGACTGTGGCAGAAAGCCTGCGTGCGCGACAGCGATCAGGAAACACACCAATGAAAATGACCGGATGTCCATCAAAGAAACAGACTAACCGCTGATGTTACACAGATCTCAAATGTGGATTAAGTACTAAAAACATCTGCTTTTAAGAATCGCCGGGTATTTTACGCAGAGGACACAAAAGAGGCAGAGACAAACACTAAAAACGTTGCGTCCTCTGCGTCGATAACACACCACTTGTCAGTACATCAGCTAGCTCGGTTTACGGAAAACCAACGTGCCGTTGGTGCCACCAAAACCAAAGGAGTTGGACATCACAATGTCGATGTCCATTTCACGCGCAGTACCCGGTACAAAATCCAGGTCACACTCAGGGTCTGGGTTGTCCAGATTGATAGTTGGCGGTGCCACTTGATCACGAATTGCCAGCGCCGAGAACACGGCTTCGATACCGCCCGCAGCACCCAGTAGGTGACCAGTCATGGATTTAGTGGAACTGATCGCTACCTTGTACGCATGATCACCAAAGGCGGTTTTCATCGCATGGGCTTCACCCACGTCGCCCGCCGGTGTGGAGGTGCCGTGAGCATTAATGTAATCCACTTCTTCCGGATTAATACCAGCATTTTTCAACGCCAGCTTCATGCAGCGCGCTGCACCTTCTCCACCTTGTGATGGAGAAGTCATGTGATAAGCATCACCACTCATACCAAAACCAATAACTTCCGCATAGATTTTCGCCCCACGCGCTTTGGCAAATTCATATTCTTCCAGCACGACCACACCAGCACCATCACTGAGCACAAAGCCATCACGGTCTCTATCCCAGGGGCGACTGGCTGCTTGTGGGTCATCGTTGCGTGTAGATAGCGCACGGGCGGCAGCGAAACCACCCAGCCCGGTGGTTGAGGTGGACATTTCCGAACCACCGGCCACCATTACATCTGCATCACCGTATTGGATGAAGCGCGCTGCATCACCAATGCAATGTGTCGCTGTTGCGCACGCAGTGGTAATGGCATAGTTGGGGCCTTTCATGCCATAGATAATCGACAGGTTGCCGGAGATCATGTTGATAATATTGCTGGGTACAAAAAATGGGGAAATCTTGCGCGGCCCGCCTTTGAGAAAAGCGTTGTGTCCTTTTTCGATGCCGGTAAGACCACCAATGCCGGAGCCGATGGCCACACCAATACGTTCTGCATTTTCTTCTGTCACTTCCAGACCGGCGTCACGCACAGCCTGAATACCCGCGGCAATACCGTAGTGAATGAACAGATCCATCTTTTTCGCATCTTTAGCTGCGATGTAATCAGTGATCTCAAAGTCACGCACGGAACCGCCAAAACGCACGGAATATTCGCTGACATCAAAATGTGTGAGTGGCGCAATACCGCTTTTACCTGCCAGCACATTTGTCCAGGCATCTGTCACATTCAATCCTACCGGGGAAACCATGCCCAAACCAGTAATCACTACGCGTCGCTTAGTCACAAAAAATACCTGTTAAATAGTCTGGTTACTTTATAACCCTGTGTATTCGGCCTGATATACCGGCGCAACAACAAACGTTTAGAATGTTAGAGATGAACAAAACAACCTGGGCACACGAGGTGTTTCGATTATTTTGCTACACCTCTTTTCACCAACGAAAAAGGCCGCAATCCACCGGGTGGTTCTGCGGCCTCGACAACGTAATTCTGTTTGACAGTCCTTCGTTTGCGACACAGGAAACCAAACCGTTTCCTGTGCCCAACAAAATCAGCTGGAATGCGCGGTAACGTAATCCGTTGCTTGTTGCACGGTGGTAATTTTTTCCGCATCTTCATCAGGAATTTCAGTTTCGAATTCCTCTTCCAATGCCATTACCAGTTCCACTGTATCCAGGGAATCGGCACCCAAATCGTCAACAAAAGATGATTCGCTGCTGACTTCTTCTTCCTTCACGCCAAGTTGCTCAACAACGATTTTCTTGACTCGTTCCTCAATGGTGCTCATTTCGGATTAACCCTCCAAAGTAATTTCGAAGCAGCCCTGACTTTCTCTTTGTTTTTATAAAACCTGATAAGTTTATAAAACAGCCCCGAGCCGCGTGGCGGTATTCTAGTAAAAAGCCCGCTCGGTTACAAGCGATAAAAACCTTTACAAAGATACCATATATTATTGTTTTTTATAACAATTAATTTTCAAAAGAATAAAAAATGACTTATGCCATGTACATTCCACCGTTTACATGCAATGTCTCACCAGTGATATAGGCCGCACCGGGTGAAGCTAGAAAGGCAACAGCCGCCGCAATTTCCTCTGGCTGACCGAGGCGATTCAGGGGAATTTCACCCAGCAGCGTTTCTTTCTGAGCATCCGGTAACGCACGGGTCATGTCAGTATCGATAAATCCGGGAGCAACAGTATTCACCGTGATGCCGCGCACACCCACTTCTCGTGCCAAGGATTTACTGAAACCAATCAAGCCTGCTTTGGCTGCCGCATAGTTGGCCTGACCGGCATTGCCTGCGGCACCCACCACTGAACTGATACTGATAATACGGCCCTTGCGTGCTTTGGTCATCGCTCGTAGGCAAGCCTTGGACATGCGATACACTGAAGTCAGGTTGGTATTAATAATGTCATCCCATTCTTCTTCTTTCATGCGCATCAGCAGATTATCACGGGTAATACCGGCATTGTTGATCAGAATGCCAGGGGCACCGAAAGTCTCGGTCATGCCCGCCAGCATTTGTTTAATGGAATCGGCATCAGTGACATTCAGAGCCATGCCCTGTCCGGTGATACCGTTTTCAGCCAGATAAGCACTGATCGATTCCGCACCTTTGTCCGAGGTCGCAGTACCGACAATCGTCGCCCCCTGCTGCCCCAACGCTAACGCAATACTTTGGCCAATGCCTCTGCTGGCACCGGTCACCAGGGCAATTTCGCCACTGAGAATATTTGTGTTTGTCACCATTATTTTCCCTCTCCAACAGCCTGCATGGCTTTGTCCAGACCGGCGAGATCAGATGTCGTCAAACCGGTCATCTCACGATTAATACGTTTATTCAATCCTGCCAAC
>JAKIUF010000068.1 GCA_021647705.1 Gammaproteobacteria bacterium
GGGGCCGAATATATGACGGCTAATCTTTCTTGTTTTGTGTCAATGCTTTCTTCAGAGAAGAAGTTTATGAGATTGTAAATTAAAACAACCTTTTTATTGATTTAGCGGGCGTGTCCATATATGACCCCATCGATTTTATAAATCAATCGAGTCTGACCCCATCGATTTTTTAGAGAGAGATATTAATGGAGCGGCTGGCGAAATATAGTTACTTCGTCAAAGGCAGCCTTACTAGCGTATGTATGGCGTGCAGCCGCGCAAAGTGTGTTTGCCTAGAACCAAAAGGCATCGTGGCACATAGACTACCTATAAAGACAATAACCAAAAGACACAAACTGTCTATGTATCAGACAGTAGGATAAAAGAAGTGAGAAAATTGATTTTAAACTATAGAAAGTATCGAGATATTACAGAAACTATTTTCAATCTTAACATCAGAATATTCAAGGAAAGTAGTCGGAACTAATTTAGTCACGTAAACTTACGGGTAATAGAAAGGTGCTGTGGGGGCTGAGGGTTAGAGACCCTTGGCTACCCGATTAGCTCTTTTTGATTAAATGCGATATTTGTAAAGCTGGAGACAAAACGATTTTCATTCCTTTAAAATCAATCATATTTTCAAATAAATTATTTTCAATTGCTCTTTGTATCAAAATTGATTTTTTAGACTTTTTAATTTTCATTGCTTTAGCAAGAAGAGAAGCCGCTTGATCAAGTGGCTCACCATCTTTTTGAACTCGAACTAAGATCGGACTATTTTCATATTGCTCTAGCAATATTGCATCAATTCCTTTGTTTCGTTGTACTGGGTTATATTCGATACCATTTAAATAACTTAAAGCATCCTTGTCAACATTAACATATGAATCTCTACCCTTTTTTAAGAGGTTAGATTCTGTCTTAATAGGGTTTACAAGTCGTTCATGAGTTAGCTCTACTGCTTCTGATGATTTATCAATACCGATATAATTTCTATTAAGTAGTTTTGCTGAAACGCAAGTGGTACCACTACCACAAAAAGGATCAAGAACTAAATCCCCTTCGTTAGTTACTAATTTAAGTATCCGCTCTAACAATAAAATCGGTTTTTGAGTTGGGTACCCGACTCTTTCCTTTGCTTTTGGGTTGAGATAGGGTATATCCCAGACATCACTTAATGGAACTCCCTTTTTTTTATCACCATTTTTGATATTTCCAGAACTATCTTTGTCGTATACAGACTTATTATGTTCATCTCTAGTTCTTCGTTGGAGTATTTGATCAATATTTGTTGTTTCGGAGTAAGATGTAAATATTGTATTAAATTTAAAATTTTTACTTTTAGAATAAAAATAAATATTTTGGTGGCTTGGAAGTAGGCCTTTTTTAGAATTTGACCATCTTTTATAAGTCCAAATAATTTCCGACTGAAAATTGCTTGCGCCAAAGACTTGATCTAGTATGGCTCGAACGATATGTTCTCCGCTTTTATCACAATGTATAAAAATCGATCCGGTATCTTTCAATAAAGTACGCATTACCTCTATGCGCTCTTTTAAAAATTCAGCGTAACCTTTATTACTTCCCCAGCTATCATCGATAGCTGAACTCTTTAGTTCTCTCTCGGTTCTTTAAGGTATGTTTTCTTTCAGTGAAAAATGGAGGGTCTAGATAAATGAGGTCTATTGAGCAAAGCTCAATAGACCTCATTTTATCTAAACAGTCACCAAATAAAATTTCATTAGTCATCACTTGCTTCTTTATCTCGTCTACATGCAATTTCAGTTAAGATGGCCTTTAAGTCATATCCACTAACTTTTTTCAGATAATCCCAAGCATCGTCACCTGCATAGTATTCACCACCCACTCCTGCGTAGATAGTTTTCAGTGTTTCCTGTATTTTAATAGCTTACGCTCTCTGAGGATAGTAAAACATGACTCTCACAGGTGTATAATCGTGTGATTTTATAGCTTTTACACGGGTATGTTCTTTAGTTATATGGTCTCCATCTGTGGTTGCATCTCGCCATTTCAACTCTACAGCGTCATTACCATTAAGAAAGTCTATCTCAAATGTTTTAGGTTTAGTTCCTATTGTATTCTCGACTAAAGTTTTTCCACCTTCGCTGTTTGAAAAAAACATACATAAGGTTGCGGCTTCTTCCAAAAACGAGCCCGCATACTTGTATAAGAATCGTCCAGTATTTTGATATTCGTCAATCAACGCACCGTCTTCATGTGAAATTCCTAGAACTCTATATATCAGATAGTGCGAATTGTCATCACCTTTCATTTCTTCTTTTCTAGCGATTATTTTACTATTTAAGTTACCTGCATACTCATCAGCAAGGCTCCCTATTTTTTCTTTCAATAATTCTAGGCAGTTACCAGATTCTATTGCCTGATCAATAATATCTCTTTCATGCTCATAAATAGCTTCAATAAGGTCAGATTTTTTCTTCTTTTTAATATCGATACCTAATGACTCACAATACTCATCAAGCTCATTTTTCTTCATTTTTTCAACTTTCATATACTTCCTGAATTATTTTAATTCTCGATATTTTATTGGGAGCTAACATTTGTATATTGAGCACGCTCACTTTGCAGTTCAGGTTATTTTTTGAGTGCTACCGTAAGCTTATGATTTTATAAAACTTTAGCCAACATACCTTAGATTCACGCCATTGCAAAGTGAGCATGCACCCTATTTCTATAGATGGGGCTCAATATCTACCATTAAACTTACCCAACCCATTGTATTTATTGGATTTTATAAAGCCACATGATGAAAAAGCGAACTGCCAAGCACTGCAAAGTGAGCAAAATATTTGACACATCAAAAATAAACTGGATAAACAAACAGTATATTTAACCATGAAATAACCGTTGAGGCTTGAGATTATTAGTCCGGCAAAAAAAAAGGGGGGAGCGCTACCCTTTTATGTCTCAACTCAATTACTCACAGCAAACGCTAACAGCGCACCACCATCATGGTTTGTTCAAATCGTCCCCGGGCAAATCCACTTCGGAGCGCACCCTCAGGTGCAAAGCGGCCTTAGACAAAAGATGGGCACTAACGGGGGCAGTCATGAACAAAAACAGGGTAACCAGCAATTCATGCAGGCTAACTTCCCCCCGACTGCTGAAATAAATCATCGAGGCAATCAACAACGCACCCAGGCCCAAGGTTGTGGCTTTGGTGGGGCCATGCAGCCGGGTGTAAAAATCCGGCAGCCTTATCAGGCCAATGGAGCCTATCAGCGCAAAACCGGCACCCAGAATCAGGAAAATCGAAATAATAATATCCAGCATTTTATTCTCTGCCTATTCGATAATGTCGCCGCGCAACAGGTATTTGCACAACGCAATGGTGCCAATAAAGCCGATCATCGCAATCAGCAGCGCTGCTTCAAAGTAGGCTGAACTGGACATGTGAATACCCAGCAGCAGCAGCAGTGCGATGGAGTTTATATATAACGTGTCCAGCGCCAGAATACGGTCGGTAACATCCGGGCCAATCACTACCCGCCAGATATTCAGCACCAGTGCCAGGACGATCATCGCCATGGCAATCAAAATAGCGGTTGCTAACACCCGAAGATCTCCTTGATGGGCGCTTCGTAGCGCGATTTGATTTCGGCAATCAGGGCGGCCTCATCATCCACGTCCAGTCCATGCACTAACAATGTACGGTGGTCACTGCTCACATCAATGGAGACAGTCCCTGGTGTCAGAGATATGGTGGCTGCCAATACGGTGATGGCAAAATCATTGTCCATGTCCAGGGGGTAATGAACAAATGCCGGGCGCAGTTTCCGGTGGGGGCTCAGGATCAGTTTTGCCACCTGAATATTGGCCACGGTAATATCCCACAGCACCAGCAGCAGGAAGCTCAGCGCCAGTCCCGGTTTATGTAAATGAAGTTGATCTGCCCAAAAGCCAGCCGTGGCCCAGGGCAATACCAGTGCGATAACGGAACCTAGCAGGATGTGCCCTGCGGATAGTGTGTTGTTTAATAGCAACCACACCACCAGCAACACCAGACTGAAGATGGGGTGAGGCAATAAGCGTTTTACAATTTTCACTACCCGCCCTCCGTCATCGCCGCTGTTGGCGCTTGCTGCGGTCCCAGTACACCTTCAATATATTGCATGGGCTGCATCAGCTGTTCTGCGGTTGCGGTGGTAAATCCGCTCACGGC
The DNA here is from genome assembly GCA_021647705.1 of Gammaproteobacteria bacterium. Lineage (GTDB taxonomy): Bacteria > Pseudomonadota > Gammaproteobacteria > SZUA-152 > SZUA-152 > SZUA-152. The sequence goes on from JAKIUF010000068.1 coordinate 4,184, forward strand.
ATCACCATAAATAGCTAACAATGGGCTGCTTAACAATAACGCCGTGACGGCGAACAGTGAAACTTTTTCCATACGCACACCGGTTATTGCTGTGTCGTCGGTTTTTAAAAACAGCGTACTGCCCGTTCGACTCAGGGCGATCAGGGCAAAAAAGCTGGCAATTAATATGACCGACCAGAACCAGGCCACACCGGGCTGTTGCGCTGCCGACTGTAGCAGTAGCAGTTTGCCAATAAAGCCGCTCAGTGGCGGCAAGCCCACCACGGCCAGCGCGCCGATGAAAAACATGGTGGATAACAGCAATGGTTGGGTCACCGTCGGTCCGGTACGCAGTTCACTGCCCACATCGCCTCGTTGACGGACGATGATATCCGCCAGTAAAAATAACCCGCCAGTGATCAGGGTGGAGTGCATTAAGTAATAAAGTGATGCGGCCATGGATTCCACTGACAACAGTCCCACACCGGCGATCAGGGTGCCTACCGATACCACCACCAGATACGCCACCTGTTTCCGCAGGCAACGCGATGCCAGCACGCCAAAGGCTCCAAGGGCCAGTGTCACCAATCCCAGCGGTAGCAACCAAGGTTGCGCCAAATTGGCCAACGCCCCGGCTTCGATACCAAACACCAGCATGAAGACACGGATAATCGAATAAACACCCACCTTGGTCATAATCGCAAACAGGGCGGCCACGGGTGCCGATGCTACACCGTAGGCATTGGGCAACCAGAAATAGAGTGGTAACAGCGCTGCCTTCAATCCGAACACGACCATCAACAGCAGTGCTGAAATATGTATCAACCGTAACTGTTCAGGGTTTGCCTGGGCAACCTTGACGGCCAGATCGGCCATGTTAAGGGTGCCAAGTACGCCGTAGAGGGTGCCGACGGCAATCAAAAACAGTCCCGAACCAGCAAGGTTGAGAATGACGTAGTGAAGCCCGGCCCGGCTGCGCATCGGTCCACCGCCGTGCAACAACAAACCGTATGAGGCGATCAACAGAATTTCGAAGAAGACAAACAGATTAAACAGATCCCCGGTGAGGAAGGCTCCGTTAAGCCCCATCAACTGCATGTGGAACAACACATGAAAATGACGGCCATCCCGGTCTTGTCCATTACAGGCGTATAACAGGCTGAATAACGCCAGCACCGAGGTCAGTAACACCATCAGCGCACTTAGCCGGTCCAGCACCAGCACAATACCAAACGGTGCGACCCAGTTTCCCACTGCATAGACCTGATAATCACCCGACAGGGTGGCGTTCAGCAAAACAACGGCAACCAGCACCAGACCCAGCATGGCCAGCAGGCTGATACCTCGCTTCACCGTTCGCCCCATGTGAGCAGTCAGCAACATCAGAATTGCTGCCGCCATGGGCAGCAACACGGGCATGATTAACCAATGACCCATCATTTACCCGCCTTCCCGTCTACATGATCATTACCCAGGTCACCAAAGGCACGAATCGCCAGCACCACCAGAAAGGCAGTCATACCAAAACCGATCACAATCGCGGTCAATACCAGTGCCTGCGGTAACGGGTCGGCATAAGCGGCTGCATCCGGCGAAATCAGCGCCGCCGCATTACTGACCAGTCGTCCCGAGGCAAACAGGAACAGGTTAACCCCATAGGACAACAGGGTCAGGCCGATCACTACATCCATGGTGCGCGCGCGCAACATGAGATAAATCCCGCAGGCGACCAAAAAACCAATTGCCGTCGAAATCAGAACTTCCATCAACGACTCTCCTCTTTATTCGGTACCGGTCGTGGTGCCAGTGGCCCGCTTAATTTGCCCAGCTCAGCGAGGATAACCATGGTAATGCCCACCACCGTCAAAAATACCCCCAGATCAAAGACCATTGCGCTTGCCACTTCAAACTTGCCCACCACCGGCCAGTACAGGTAGGTGAAGGTAGTGGTCATAAACGGATAACCCACGACCCAACTGGCCACACCGGTCAGCAGGGATAAAATCAGGCCGACGGCAATCACTTTGAAGTAGTTGATGCGCAGTCGCGCCTGCGTCCATTCAACACCACTGGCCAGATATTGCAGTATCAGTGCGATGCCTACCACCAGCCCTGCAATAAACCCGCCGCCCGGTGCATTGTGTCCCCGCAACATCAGATAGAGTGCCACCATCAACGCCAGTGGTAACAGTGGTCGCGACACCACCTCCAGCAACAACGGGGGTTTGGCGGGTGCCCAGCCATAGCGGCCCGGATCATTGGGTTTGATCACCAGATTTTGCAGCAGTGCATGAATACCAATGGCGGCAATCGCCAACACGGTGATTTCGCCAAAGGTATCAAAACCACGGAAATCCACCAGAATCACATTCACCACATTGCTGCCACCACCGCCGGGCACGCTCTGCTCCAGATAAAAACCGGAGAGCGTCTCAAACGGTGAGGTCAATACGGCCCAGGTCAAACCCGCCACGCCAATGCCCGCTCCCCCTGCCAGCGCCGCATCCCGCCAGCGTCGGGCATTGCCGGAATCCGCCGCTGCTTCCTGAGGCATAAAGTGCAAGGCGAGCAGTAACAGGATAATAGTCACCACTTCCACCGAGAGCTGGGTCAGTGCCAGATCAGGTGCGGAGAAATAAACAAAAAGTAACGAGAGACACAAACCCACCACACCGAGCATCACCAGCGCGGGCAGACGATGGCGATGAAGGAGCACGGTGCCAACCCCGGCTAAAATCAGGCCGATCAATATCGCAATCGCCACCCCGTTAAACGGAATAGAGGAGCCCGCCATCGAGAAATTGATCGCACCATGCTGAGCCGCCGCATAAAGGCCCACCGTTACCGCTGCTCCCACCAGAAGCGCCATATAGCGTTGCAAGGAGCCGTTTTCCAACAGATGGGTCAGCCAGCGGGAAATATCCAGTAATCCTATGATCATCTTGTCGAAAATTTGTTTGGCACCAAATTCGCCCGGCAACAGACGGGCGTGCAAGGCAAACAGGCGATGGCGCAGCAGATAAAACAGAATACCCCCCACCAAAGCGACAAAACTCATCATCAGTGCGATATTAAAACCATGCCAGATGGCCAGACTGTACTCAGGCAAGGGTGCCTGCAACACCCCGGCAGCAGCTGTGGCCAGCAACGGGCCAACCGTAAAGGCAGGAAATATACCCACCAGTAGACACAGGGTCACCAACACCTCAACGGGTATCTTCATCCAGCGGGGCGGCTCATGTGGCACTTTGGGCAGATTCTTGGGTTCGCCATTGAAAAAGACATCGTGAATAAAGCGCAGCGAATAGGCCACTGCAAACACCCCACCCAGGGTTGCCAGCGCGGGAATCAGCCACGCCCAATCATCAAGGCGCTGCAACGCCAGAGTCTCAACGAAGAACATCTCTTTACTGAGGAAGCCATTGAGCAACGGCACACCGGCCATCGCCGCCGCCGCCACCATCGCCAACATCGCCGTATAAGGCATGTATTTGAATAATCCATTGAGGCGGCGCATATCCCGCGTTCCTGCCTCATGGTCAATAATGCCCGCTGCCATAAACAGCGATGCCTTGAAAGTGGCATGATTGATAATGTGAAACACCCCAGCCACCGCCGCCAGCGGTGTGCCAAAACCAAACAACAGGGTAATCAGCCCCAGGTGGCTAATGGTCGAATAGGCCAGCAGTCCCTTGAGGTCATGTCGAAACAGCGCAACATAGGCGGCAAACACCAAAGTAACCAATCCGGCAGTAGTCACCAGATAAAACCATAAATCGCCGCCGGACAGGGCCGGATGCATGCGAGCTAACAGAAAAACACCTGCTTTCACCATCGTTGCCGAGTGCAGGTAGGCACTGACCGGTGTCGGTGCTGCCATGGCGTGTGGCAACCAGAAATGGAAGGGGAATTGTGCAGACTTGGTAAACGCCCCCAACAGAATCAGAATCAGGGCAGGTGCGAACAAATCATGGCTTTGAATCAAATCCGCCGAGGCCAACACCACCGACAACTCATAACTGCCAACAATCTCACCCAGCAACAAAATACCGGCCAGCAAACAGAGGCCACCTCCACCGGTTATCGCCAGCGCGATACGTGCTCCCTGACGGGCATCCGCACGATGACGCCAAAAGCTGACCAGCAGGAATGAGGTGAGACTGGTCAGCTCCCAGAAAATCAGCAACAAAATCAGGTTTTCTGACAGCACCACACCCAACATCGCCCCCATGAAAAGCATCATGAAGGCAAAAAATTTGGACATGGAATCTTTGGGCGACAGGTAATACGTGGCGTAGAGAATCACCAACAGGCCGATACCGAGAATCAGCAAGGCAAACAACAAGCCCAGCCCATCGAGCCGGAAAGAGAAATAAAGGCCGAAATCCGCCATCCAGGCCCAACTGCTCACCAAAACCTCGCCGGCAAACACCTGTGGCGCAAGGCTTAACAACAAGCCCAGTGCAGTGGCTGTTAATGCCCCCGCCATTAATGCTGCCGCCATGCGGCCACGGGCACCCGCTACAGGCACCAGCAGGGCACCCAGTAACGGGATAAGAACAATCAGTAAAAGGGTCATGTGATAACAGGTCTACCTGATTACGAGATGAAACTCAGCCATGAAGAAACCCTCAAGCCTGGCCATAGCCGCATATTTATCGGGTTTACGGGTATATTGCCTTCGGTACCAACTGAATGGGTAATCCGGCAGGTTTATCGTTTTTGTTAAATTAAAAAAATGTGACAAATCAGGCCCAGCCCGACACCACTGAACAAACCGTCTTAGCCTCCGAACATACCACTCTCAGCAGAAGCGTATTTTTTGCGTAATATACCCATTTGCAGTGATAAATGTAAGCTTTATTGACGCTCCCGATAAAAGCCAGCTCCTCTGCCTCGCTTTCTTTACCTGCCTTATTCCTGCACGCTCCATCGTTCTATAAATCAGATCGCAATCATATAAATATTCTATTTTACCAATCGCCAGAGCAACACTACAATGTCCCCAAGTTTTACCAAAACCTGTTTTTTAACATTAACCACCAAACCCTATTTGTAAACAAAAGCGCAAACACAAGGACACCCATCATGAGCAAAAAAACATTCCCCAGCAAAGAAGGCCAACGCGTACCCAACGTTACCCTGCACACCCGTCGCGATCATGACTGGGTGGATCTCACCAGCGAAGATATTTTCGCAAGCAAAACAGTGATCGTATTCTCCTTGCCAGGTGCCTTCACACCCACCTGTTCGTCATCACATGTGCCACGTTTCAACCAACTGGCCCCTGTGTTCAAAGAGCACGGCGTGGACGAGATCATTTGCATGTCTGTCAACGATGCCTTTGTAATGAACGAATGGGCAGCTGACCAAAAAGCAGAAAACATCACTTTCCTGCCAGATGGTAACGGTGATTTCACCGACGGCATGGGCCTGTTGGTGAATAAAGAAGAGCTCGGTTTCGGCAAACGCTCCTGGCGTTATTCCATGCTGGTGAAAGATGGTGTGATCGAAAAGCAGTTCATCGAACCCAACGTGCCCGGCGACCCCTACGGTGTCTCCGATGCCGACACCATGCTCGACCATATCGCTCCCGACGCCAAACGGCCGCTGGACGTAAGCATTTTCACCCGCCCCGGCTGCGAATATTGCGCCCAGGCCAAGGATCTGTTGCAGCAGCGTGGTATCGCCTACGAAGAACTGGTATTAAACCGCGATTACACCAGCCGCACCCTGCGCGCCGTAGCCGGTATCGACAGTGTACCGCAGGTGTTCATCAACGGTGATTATGTGGGTGGTGCGGAATCACTGGCGGAGTGGTTTGCGGATGAATGCGACATTTAAGCAACGTTTCCCGTTAACAATCAGCATCCTGTCAATACAGAGCAACGGTTGTTAGCGGGAGTTACCGATTCCTTTTATGGGTGACACGCCATGTGTTTACATCGCCGGGACAGGCGCAATAACGCCCGAATAATGAATCAATGGCAGACGATTTTTACATGGTGTGACAACTCGCATGCTGACTGAAGCCTGCGCAATATCAGAAGTTCTCGGAGAGTCGCTCCAGTCTATTGGGGGGTTATGTTGTCGTGGTATTAACAAATGGTGTGTTATAAACGCAGAGGACGCAAAGGACACAAAAGTTTTTAGTGTTTTTCTCTGCGTCCTTTGCGCCTCTGCGACCTCTGCGTTAAATACCCGGTGATTATTGAAACAGATATTTTTGGCGTTTAATTCACATTTGTGGCTCGCGTAACATCCGTTGATGATATTCAACGCATCAAGTCATTGGAACATTTCATTTTGTTGGCCGAACGACAACCGCTAACGTTGATGAAATGGGAAGGCACAACAATGGTACCTGTTCGGCAGATTAGTGCGTAGTGACAGGTGTGCATCAAAGGATGCATTGCTTGATATCGCATAATTTCATTACCTTTTAAATCCTCATCCATCGTATTTTCGATACGCCCTGCGCAACGTCACCCACCTCCCTCAGCTTGCTAACCCCAGATAAAGGCGCACTTGCCTCTTATGATAGCGATGTCAACATTGGCACGGTCTACTCCAGCATGAACAAAGCACACCACTGGACAAACATACGCAATGCGGACGCTTTCGAGGAAGAAAATTTTCTACCCGTATCACATCTTCTATATAGCTATTTCCAAACCTACGCTTTTGTCTTTCTTCGCCAGTCTGCGGTCATATTGGCAACGTTCCACCTCGGAAAGCTGGCCTCTATCATTTCAACCGAAGCGACAATGCCCCTAACACCGAGGACCAGTGATTGTTGAATACTTGCATTACACAGCTAAAGGATTGAAATGCAAGACCGCAATATAGTCTGAGATGCGGCAGATGCGAATACAAAAAATTGGGTACTCCAAAATTCACCTTTTTAGTCAACCAAGTGAAATTATCCAGATGATGCTAACAACAAAACACATCCTGAAAAACAGTAAGCATTTTTCCTGGCAATTTGTGCGTAATATCAAGCTATGCCTTCTTGGCGTGGCAGTGATATGCTCATCGCAAATTTTAGCGGGCGAACCATTGCTGGATGAGCCGATCAAGCCAATTCCATTGACGGTCGATGTGGACCCGAAAAAAGTGGCGCTGGGGCGTCTGCTTTTTCATGAACCCCGACTCTCTGGGGACAATACGGTGTCCTGTGCAACGTGTCACAACCTGAAAACAGGGGGTGTTGACCTCACCAAGGTTTCCATTGGAATAAAAGGTAGAAAAGGCATCATCAATAGCCCGACTGTTTATAACAGTGGCCTGCTGTTTCGGCAATTCTGGGACGGTCGTGCAGAAACACTGGAAGACCAGATCGATTGGCCGGTACAAAACCCGGTCGAAATGGGCAGTCAATGGCCGGATGTATTGGCCAAGCTTTACGATGATAACAAATATCCGGGCATGTTCAAGGCTATCTATGATGACGGCATTACCCGTGAAAACGTCAAAAATGCCATTGCCGAGTTTGAACGCAGCCTGATTACACCCAACTCCCGTTTCGATCAATATCTGCGTGGCGATGCAAATGCTATTACGGCCAAGGAAAAACGCGGCTACATGCTGTTTAAGCGTTATGGCTGTATTTCCTGTCACCAGGGAGTCGCCGTGGGTGGCAATATGTTCCAGGTTTTCGGTGCAATAAACTCCTATTTCAAAGTGCGCGGGAATATTACCGAGGCGGATATGGGGCGCTTCAATGTTACAGGCAACCCGGAAGACAAACATGTCTTCAAGGTTCCCAGTTTGCGCATGGTTGCCCTTACTCCTCCTTATTTGCATGACGGTACAGCAAAGACAATGCTGGATGTAGAGGATGTCATGTTCAAATTTCAGCTTGGCCGTAAAGCCCCGAAAAAGGATAAAGAGGCTATAGTCGAATTTCTTAAAACCTTGGCAGGTGAACACCCGGAGATGAAAAAATGAAGAAGGTATCCAGTATTTTTCTTCTTGTAGGGGCAATTGCCTTCAGTGGTGCGCTTGGATTCTACCTTGTCAAAACGATGCCTGTTCAGCAGGATATCGCTTTCGCGGACAATATCGAGAATATCCAGAAACTTCAGGCGCTAGATGCCGCTTGGTCACTGGCAGCCCTGTATACATATTCCACACCGAATTCGGATTTTGACGAGGTGGCGGCATATCTGCCTCGTGTTCGAGAACTGCGGGAAACACTGAGCATCAGTGACCTGGCAACAGGTGATGTACCAGACTCACTCAAAAACAAATTGATGCGTTTCCTGTTGATGATCGAGAGCAAAGAAGAATCCATTGAACACTTCAAATCCAACTTTGCGGTGATACGCAATTCACTGAAGTTTTTACCACTGGCATCACGCGCCCTGAACACGAAACTGCGCAAGATGGATGACAAGAAACATGCCGCGAGCATCAATGATCTGTATGAACGAACCAATGCTTTTTTGCAAAGACCGGATGAAGGAACCCGGGAAAGTTTGTTGATGGATCTGAACAAGAAAGATGAAGTTCTAATGGATTTTCCGGAAAGTATTGCCAATCCACTGGGCAACTTTATATCACATGCCCGGGTGCTGGTGGAGCGCAAAATTCAGTTAGACTCCAGTATTGAACGAGTGGTCAGCTTGAAGACAAACAAGATTGGTGATGAACTGATTACACAGTATAAGGCTTATTATACTGATACTCTGGCGACGCAGTACGATGAGCAATTTATTCACTTTATTTTTAGTCTCATTGCAGCGCTTTTGCTGGCAATTGCAGCAATAATAGGTGCGGTTATGTTGTTCCGCCAAAGTCAGGAGTTTACTGAAAAACTTGAACAGGGCATTGCCGCGAAAACAGAAGTTTATGAGCATGCGTCTGCCGAAGCCAGTGGTTCAATGGTGGACAAAAACCTGGATCAAAGCATGGCAGGAATGGGGCGTATGGTGGCTACCGTTGCCCATGAAATCAATACTCCACTAGGGTATTTGGGGAGTAATTTGCAGGTTCTCCACAACGGTATGGAAAAAATGCAGACGTTGATGAATGAATTTTCCACACTGAAAAATGATCTGGGCCGCATGGACAATAGTGATCAAGTCAGTGCGCGTATCGACAACTTCTCAATACTTGTTCAGAACACCCAGGATGAAGCAATGCTGGATGAACTGCCCGAAATTGTCGATGATATGGAAGGTGGCATTGAGCAGATTCAGCATGTGATCAAAGACCTGGGTGACTTCAGTCGCAAGGACCGTTCGGATGAAGACTGGTTTGACATCAAGCAATGTGTAGAAAGCGCACTCAAAATGGCGAAGAAGGAAATCACCTCGGGAACAAAAGTGCAGTTGGATCTCAAGGAGGTACCAGAGACTTTTGGTTCTCCCGCAGAAATGAATCAGGTGTTGATTAATCTTATCAATAATGCAGCCCATGCGATTGAATCAACTGGTCGTGCCGATGGCCTGATCAAGATTCGTACCTCGCTTGAAAAGGAGCAGGTTATGGTCAGCATCATGGATAACGGCGAAGGAATTGATGAAGAAACCCGCCGCAAAATTTTCGAACCGTTCTTTACCACCAAGGATGTAGGCAAGGGAACCGGCTTGGGCTTGGCTATTGTGCGCCGTATCGTGACCAAACATGGTGGCAAAGTGTTGCTCAAGTCCATTCCCGGAAAAGGCACCAACTTTGTCTTCGTACTGCCAGTGAAGAAAAAACCGCAAGAATAAATAACCGTAAAATCAATGAAACCCGGTGAAGATGGTTATGGAAATGCAAACAAACATCCTGATTGTTGACGATGAGTCGAGAATTATTCGTACTCTGGGTCGTTTAATGCGCCCCCATTACCAGACCTTTCTTGCCAACAGTGGTGAAGAGGCTCTGGACATCCTGCGCAATAATCGTATTCACGTCATTATTTCGGATCAACGTATGCCCGAGATGACGGGTGTTGAATTGCTATCCAAAGTAAAACAACTGTCGCCCAACACCACGCGCGTTCTTCTCACCGGTTATTCGGACTTATCGGCGGTAGTGAACTCGGTCAATGAGGGTGAAATTTTCCGTTATATTACCAAACCCTGGAATAACGATGAGTTGTTCAAAACAGTCAAGCAGGCAGCAGATATTTCGCTCAAGTTGTTTGATGTCAAGGTTGTACCAGAGAACAAATCGGAAACCAGTAATGATAACGAGATCTCGACTATCCTGACTCTGGATTCCAGTGCCAGTCTGAAGCCCACCCTGGAAGGTGTCATTGGCAGAAAGGCACAGATTGTTTCAGTGATTTCGCCAATCGATGCCATGGACTATCTTGCCACTCACAATGTCAATATCGTGATCACAAATTCAAGTGACAATCTCAAGGAAGACTTGGCCTTCGTCAAGGTAACCAAGGCCAATTATCCACAAATCCTTTCAGTGGTCATTACGGAAGAAGCAGACTCACACCGTGTGATTGGTTTGATCAATGAAGGGCAAATTTATCGCTACCTCATTAAGCCTGTCAATCTGGGTTTGTTAAAAATTTACCTGTTGTCAGCTTTGCGCTATCAGAAAAAACTGTTACTGCAACCGGAATTGGCAATACGACATCAGGTCGCTGAAATCCAGGATGAAGAAGGGCGCAAGCTTGGTGCTTCGTTGTTCCAGCGACTGCGTTCTTTTTTTGGCGGCCACGCAAGCCCTATGGTTTAAACGTTGAACCCCGCCCCTTTGGCTCGTTGCTCCCCTGCCGCAACTCTTCACATCCTCAATACCAGTCATCATCGATAACCCTTGTGTTAAATATCCGATGACGTTTAAAAAAACAGAGTGTGTTTAGCACTCAGGAATGGAACACAATAACTCATACAATTGGCATCTCTACTTCAGCCCGTTCTTCAATCAGAACGAACGAATACGAATTAAATCAGAGCGCCACTTATATAAGTTATTGTGTTCCATTCCTTAATTCATATTACAATTCAGCGATCACGTTAGTCGCAGCTTGTTTTCCAGCCCGTATCGCACCCTCCATATAACCATTCCAAACCAATGCAGCCTCAGTACCTGCCCAATGAACACGCCCTGTAGAGAGACGCAATGTATGCCCATAGCGAGTTAACACATTTATTGAAAGCGGTGATTCACATCCCTCGGTGAACGTTTCTTTAGCCCAGTCCATTTCGATGTATTCAACAGGAGTTGCAGCTTCATTGCCAAAGAGCTGTACCAATGTGCCAACGACTTGTTGCATACGCTGTACTTTATCATTCGGCAATTGCCCGGCTTCTGCAAAAACAATCAATATCCCGGAGGTTCCAGATGCTGGGGAGTTATCAAAAACACTACTAACACCCGTATCTGTGGTTGCTTGTCCGCTTAACCCGGCCGCACGCCAAAAGGCTGATGGATAGACAATATGTATTTTAAACCCGGAACTGGTCGCCCAGTTTTTTTGTAAGCTTGAGCGTGCCTGAGGCAAAGGTGGGGAAAAAGTAATTTTTTCAGCATCCGCTGGCATCATCGCAACAATAACCTGTTTTGCTTCCACGACCCCGCTGTTGAGTTGAATATAAACATGCTTCTGATTCGACGCGACCTGCTGCACAGGTTCACCCAAAATAATGCGTCGTTTTCCCAATTCCTGTGCCATGCGGATACTGATTTGTTGCGCGCCCTCAACAAAACGATATTGTTGTGCTCCCCCTTCAACCGATTGCAATATCTGATAACTTCCAGCAGAACGCACATAAAATAAAAACCACAACAATGATATTTGAGAGGAGGGGGCATCCAATATCGAGGCGACTCCTGCTTCCAATTCATCTCTTGCACCTTGCATCTGTACATTTGCATCAAGCCAGTCACCCAGGTACTGCGCATCCCAGCTATTGGCATTTACCGCGTCCCAGGGTGCCTGTAAAGGCACAGTTACTGCCATTTCATTAATAAGAGTAATTACACGCTCCAAATCTTCAACCGTTTCAGGATCAGAGTCCAGCTCCGCACCAACCAAACGTTGGCCTTCGAATAAACCAACGGCCTCATCCTCGTTCCAGGTATCAAAAATATTAATTTCCAATTCTTGTGCCAAAGCAAGTATTTCGCTTTGTGTTGGCCCTATCCATTGTCCACCACCGTCAATGATGGCACCGGATGTATTAGCCGGCTGATTATAAGTACGCCCGCCTACCCGTGATCTGGCTTCGACAATCAGTACCGACACATCATTTTTTACAAGTTCACGTGCAGCACTCAATCCGGATAAACCGGCCCCGATAACAACGACATCAACCTTTGATGACAATTTACAAGCACTTAAATGAGTCAAACTTAATGAAGCTGTCGCGGCAGCAGCGGCTTTGATAAATGTTCTCCGTTTCATGGGGACTCCTTGGTGATAAATGTTTAGGCGGAAACGCCCATCTATACCCATAGCGATTGAGAATTAGGCTTAAACCACATTCCATTTTCTTGAAAAATAAAGTGTTATTGATTATCCTTCATGACCATGAAAGATTTTTTACTAAAAAATGATGAGCTTGTTGTATT
>JAKIUF010000069.1 GCA_021647705.1 Gammaproteobacteria bacterium
CATCTCCACCGTTAAAAAGCAGGGGCATAATGTCTTCAGTGCATTGTGTGATACGTTTGAGGGTGCTGCGCTGATTCCTTCTGAAGAAAAAAAGCTAACACCTGTGAAATCAGGCTGAGTAGTTACAAAAAAAGAAGAGTGGTTTCATAAGTACAGTGCCGGACCGTATAAAAATATCAAAAGGACTGATGCTGATATTTTATTGGTTGAGCGTGTAGAAAGTATTATATCCGCTGATATCGCAAGAGTGACCAATAGTCATGAAATGACAAAAAACGGGGAGGAAGATGTTCAGCTGAATAATAATGCCCCGGCAAGCCGGGAAGATGAACGTAAATAAACCTGATAATACAAAACACCTGTTCCACGCAATGACAATGCCGGGTTTTATCAATCGTGCTGCCACACGTTATCTACCGGCAGTTATTCGCGTTGGCGTTGTAGGGCTTCATTGTTGATATCCGCCTGAATTTTTCGTGTTTCTTCAGGCCAGCGGCTTTTTATGTAGGCAATAACCGCCCAGATATCATCGTCACTGAGGGTATCTCCCCAGGCGGGCATGTCACTTTTGTAATCTGCTGGCGCATAGGGAGGTATCATCCCCAGTTTGGTGATGCCAAACAGAAGTTCGTCAGCGTGATGCCAAGTATGCCCAGTTTCATCATGGGGTGGGGCAGGTAATCTGCCGTTGGGCTTTCGTATGCGCCAGTTTTTCTGCCCTTCAAGGTTGGCTCCGTGACACAATGAGCAAAAACGTTTATAGACGAGTTCACCCCGTTTGAGCTGATCATTTTTGGTGTTTTCTGCTTGTGCAACCATTGGTGAAACAACAGCCATACATAATACGGCCATACATAATAAAGTCACATATGCAGGATACCGTATGATTTTTAAAAACATATTTGAAACTTCCTTACACAACGACATTAATAAATACCATTTTCACGCTGTAGCCAACGAATAAAGGGTAAAAGAACATCAACATCTTTTTGTGTTGCGCCTGGCACCGGTGGCATGTCGCCGAAGTGCCAGTGATGAGCTTGTACACCTTTGAGCACGGCCCGGTAAAATGTCGGATCAGCATGGTGTGACGGCTTGTAAAATCCGTGCATTAACGGCGGACCCTGAGGAGTGCCGTTGCCCCATTTTCCGTGACAGCTGGAACACAGGTCTTTGAATTTTTCCATGCCGGCTACATATTTTTCGGGCACTTTTGGCGGGTTATCAATGGAATATTTATTGGCAGCGATCACGCCCGACAGGGGAGCCAACGATAAAATTGCCAATGTCAGCAGGCTATAAAATAAAAACCGGAATTTCATCATCATTACCTTTTTGTAATATTAAAAAAGTGGGGTTGTTTGCGTGTATTATATCGTCAAATTGATTTTGTATGCGATGCATTTGATGGGTTGAGTGCATGTTACACATAGCACGTTACACATAGAAAGGAACTTACATTATGTGATCAGGTCGAACCGCAATACCCAGCTGCATTATGTATGGGCAATTGTTGACAAAATCACATATTGGCACCTACACTTTGTCTCTAATCATGGCTATCTTTATACAACACTTCCGTCTATTGCTGATCATTGCCATTGTGCTGTCACCTGTACAGCCCGTGTTTGCCGTGCATGCTGCTGACTCGATGGCTCTCTCGATGAGCGCAATGAGCGCAGAGGCAGCCACAATCGGTGATATTACCCAACGTGATGCGATGAAAATGCTGGATGATGCTTGCAACACGCAGGGGAAATGCAGCAACTGCCAGGATGTCAATCATTGCAGCAGTTGTCCTGTGTCGCTGGGAATTCCTCAGGTTCTGTCAAAACATGCTGAGCTGAGCACACAAATTCAACTCACTGTTTCAGGCGTTTCGCTCTATAGCGCTGATCTCTTACCGGATTACCGGCCTCCACGTTACTTCTGATTTTCGACCGGCGGGTTTTGCCCGCATGGCTGCGCTTGCGCGTGCGTGTTATGAATATTTCAGGAGAATCTGATGATTCTGTTCCATTTGGAAACTTCCGGTCAGAAAATGGCTGGCATTACATTATTTTCAGGATTGCCCACAGTATTTCACCATATTGTGAGTCTTATCTGCTTCAGGGAAGGAGAGTGGTATGCCGTTTAAGCAATTATTTTCTCTATTGACGGTTTGCGGTTTGCTGTTTGTCAGCAGCGTCAACGTTGTAGTCGCAGAATCAGAGCCAAAGCAACTGTTATTGACGGATGCGGTCGCCATAGCACTGCTGGATCACCCAGGGCTGGCGGCGATGAAAGCCCGTGCCGAGGCGCTTGCCGCAGTACCTTCACAGCAAGGTTCGCTGCCGGATCCTCACTTGTCAGTCAACATGCTGAATTTACCTATCGATAGTTTTGACTTTAACCAGGAAGGTATGACTCAGTTGCAGGTCGGGCTCAGTCAGATGCTGCCATTTCCTGGCAAGCTTGGATTACGCGAGGCCGTTGCCGAACATGAAAGTACAGCGGCCCGCTGGCAGGTTGAAGAATTACGCTTGAAGCTGGTGCGTGATGTGAAAACAGTGTGGTGGAACCTGTATTTCACAGATCGTGCGCTGGAAATCGTGGCCCGAAACAGGGTGTTGTTGCGGCAGTTTGTCGATGTTGCACAAACTAAATATAAGGTGGGCAAGGGGCTGCAACAGGATGTTCTGCTAGCGCAACTGGAGTTGTCCAAGTTGTATGATCAGCGCATTAATTTGCGTGGTTTACGACGCAATCAAGTTACTCAACTGAATACTTTGTTAGATCAGCCCTCCAATAGCCCATTGCAATTACCCCAGAGAATAACGGAAACGCTGGCGGAGATTACTGATGAGCAGGGCTTACTGAGCTATGCCGCAAAAAACCGTCCTGTGCTGGCTGCTGCTCAAAGTAAAATTGATGCAGCCCGTGCCCGCCTGGGTTTGGCAAAAAAGAGTTATTCCCCGGATTTCACGTTAGGTGCTGCGTATGGCTACCGTGGTGGAGAAAATGTGGATGGCAGTAGTCGCGATGATTTTCTTTCTGTGATGTTCAGTATGAATCTGCCCCTCTATGCTGGAACCCGGCAAGACAAAGCGGTGGACCAGCGTACTTCTCAGGTGTTGCAAAACCGGTATGAACTGGATGATGTCCGCAGCGAGGTAGCGGCCGAGGTATCGCGCGCATTGGCCGACTATCAGCAATCCCGTGAACAGGCCAGTTTGTTTAAACAGGGCATTATCCCTCAGGCCGCGCAGACCGTTGCCTCTATGTTGGCGGCTTATCAGGTGAACAAAGTGGATTTTCTGAATCTGGTGCGTGCGCAGATTACCTTATTCAATTACGAGACCCGTTACTGGAAGGCGCTATCCCAGGGTAATCAAGCGCTGGCACGATTAACTGCGGCCGTTGGCAAGCAAAGTTTGTTTGATGGTGATGAAAAAAATAACTGGAATTAGTGTTTTTAATGCTAATTGATTAGCACAAAATCTTGAGGTGAGTTCATGAACAATCAAACTGTGATGGTAGCAATACTGGTTGCATTAGCCGTGGGTGGCGGTGGTGGATATTGGTTTGCATCACGTATGGCTGCTGATGCGGTGAATATGGCGGGGAATGCTGAAGAGAATCGTAAACCCCTGTTTTATCGAAACCCCATGAACCCGGCCATTACGTCGCCAGTGCCTGCTCAGGACGAGATGGGTATGGATTATATTCCGGTCTATGCCGATGCCGACAATGCCGGTGATGCCCCGGCAGGCACAGTGAGAATTGACCCGGTTACCGTACAAAACATTGGTGTGCGTACGGCCATCGCAGAGCAACGTACTTTAAGTCGGCATATTCGTGCCGTGGGCCGGATCGCATATAACGAGGAACGCTTATCCCGTCTGCATCCCAAGACCGAGGGTTGGATCAAAGAACTGCGCATCGACAAAACCGGTTCACCGGTTAAAAAGGATGACATTCTGTTAAGTATTTATGCGCCGCAATTGGTGGCCAGCCAAGAGGAATATCTGTTGGCAATAAAAAACAAGCGAGTCTTGGCGGACAGTCCTTTCGAAGAAATTCGTCAGGGGGCCATTGATTTGGCGAAAACGGCACGGGAACGTTTGGAATTACTGGATGTGGCAGAGCATCAGATTCGTGAACTGGAGCGCACACACGAGATCAAAAAATATCTGCATATTCATTCACCCTTCAACGGTATCGCAATGAAGGTAGGGGCTCGTGAAGGACAATATGTTACCCCAAAAACGGAATTATATATGTTGGCCGACCTGTCCAAAGTGTGGGTGTATGTTGATGTTTACGAATATGAGCTGCCCTGGATTACGGTGGGTGATCAGGTTGAGATGGAATTGACCGGTGTGCCCGGCAGGACTTTTACAGGCCGTCTTGCGTATATCTATCCCTATGCCGAAGCCAAAACCCGCACGGTCAGAGTGCGTCTGGTTTTCGATAACAAGGAACTGTTATTGAAACCCGATATGTTTGCCGAGGTGAGTATTGCTGCGAGTCGGCAGATTGATGCCGTGGTCGTGCCCGCCGAGGCTGTGGTGCGCTCAGGGACTCGCGAACAAGTATTTGTAGTACGTGGTGCCGGAAAATTTGAGCCGCGTGAAATCAAACTCGGCATTACTACCGACGGCGTCACCCAGGTGCTGAGCGGCCTGAAAGTCGGTGAAGAAGTGGTGACCTCAGCTCAGTTCCTCATTGATTCAGAGTCTAAGTTGCGTGAAGCGACGGCGAAAATGCTGGAGACATTGAACGCAGGGCAGAGTGTTAACCGCTCTGCCACTGTATCCGATGACATGTCTATGGATGATATGTCTATGGATGATATGTCTATGGATGATATGTCTATGGATGATATGTCTATGGATGATATGTCGCCGGAAAAAGCGAAATAGGGGAATATAATGATTCAGAATATTATTAATGCCTCGTTGCGTGACAAATTTCTGGTACTGATTGCCACTGCGCTTATAGTGGTGGCCGGTATCTTCGCTGTCAAAAACACACCACTGGATGCCATTCCGGATCTTTCCGATGTGCAGGTAATTGTGTTTACCGAATACCCAGGGCAGGCACCACAAGTGGTGGAGGATCAAGTGACTTATCCTTTGACCACAGCAATGCTGGCGGTACCCAACGCTAAAGTAGTGCGTGGTTATTCTTTCTTTGGCTTTTCCTTTGTTTATATTATTTTTGAAGATGGTACCGATATGTACTGGGCCCGCTCACGGGTGCTGGAGTATCTAAACTATGTTAGCTCTCGACTGCCCAGTGGACTGTCACCTTCGCTGGGGCCGGATGCCACAGGTGTTGGCTGGATTTACGAATATGCTCTGGTAGATCGCACAGGCAATCATGATCTGGCACAACTGCGGTCCTTGCAGGACTGGTATTTACGTTATCCCCTGCAAACAGTAAAAGGTGTTGCCGAAGTTGCCTCGGTGGGCGGTTACGTCAAACAATATCAGGTAGAAGTTGATCCCAATGCTTTGCTGGCCTATGGCATTCCGTTGTCCAAAGTAAAATATGCTATTCAACGTTCTAATAATGACGTAGGTGGCAAACTGGTAGAGATGGCCGAGACCGAATACATGGTGCGCGGTAAAGGCTACATTCGCTCCATTGCAGACCTGGAAGTCATTCCGGTGGGGGTTGATGCCAACGGCACTCCGATACGCCTGATGGATGTGGCCAATATTCAGATTGGCCCCGAATTACGGCGTGGTGTAGCAGAGTTGAATGGTGAAGGTGAAGTGGTCGGTGGCGTGGTGATTATGCGTTACGGTGAAAATGCCCTGGCCACCATCGAGCGTGTACGTGAAAAACTGGAAGAACTAAAAATGGGTTTGCCGGAAGGCGTGGAGATTGTGCCGGTCTATGACCGTGGCGATCTCATCGAACGCGCCGTGAATAATTTGGCTGAGAAACTCATCGAAGAATCCATTGTAGTGAGTCTTATCTGCATCCTGTTTTTGTTGCATGTCCGTTCGGCACTGGTGGCTGTTATTAGCTTGCCTGTGGGTATTCTGATGGCGTTTATGGTCATGAAGTGGCAGGGTATCAATGCCAATATCATGTCGCTGGGGGGTATCGCTATTGCCATCGGAGCCATGGTAGACGGCGCTATCGTAATGATTGAAAACGCCCATAAACACCTGGAACACGCGGGCAATAAAAAAGGTCGGGAGCTGACTCTGCCCGAACGTTGGGAAGCGATAGCCTCGGCCTCACGCGAAGTCGGGCCCGCGTTGTTTTTCTCACTGTTGATTATCACAGTATCCTTCCTACCGGTCTTTACGCTTCAGGCCCAGGAAGGTCGTTTGTTTGCACCGCTGGCGTTCACCAAAACCTATGCCATGGCAGCAGCAGCCATTCTTGCCATTACTCTGGTGCCGGTATTAATGGGCTATTTTATTCGTGGCAGAATCATGCCCGAAGCCAAAAACCCAGTGAATCGTTTTCTGCACGCCATCCATGCACCGGTACTGCAAAAGGCCATTCACTGGCGTTGGTTGACACTGCTTATAGCAGGGACATTATTGCTGGTAACGGCCTGGCCGGTGAACAAACTCGGCAGTGAATTCATGCCGCCGCTGGATGAAGGTGACATTCTGTATATGCCCACCACCTATCCGGGGTTATCGATCACCAAGGCGAAGGAAATTCTGCAACAGACGGATAAAATCCTTTACACCTTCCCCGAAGTCCATCAAGTCTTCGGCAAAGTGGGGCGTGCCGAAACGGCCACTGATCCGGCACCACTGGCGATGATCGAGACTACAGTGCGACTTAAACCTCGCTCGGACTGGCCGAACCCGGATAAAACCACCAAGGAGTTGATGGCAGAGATGGATGCCGCCATCAAGTTCCCCGGTGTTGCCAATGCCTGGACCATGCCCATCAAAACCCGTATCGACATGTTGTCCACCGGCATCAAAACGCCGATTGGCATCAAGGTCAGCGGACCAGACCTTAATGTACTGGAGGCAGTGGCAGGTGACATTGAACGAGCCTTGAAAACCATGCCCGATACCTTGTCAGCCTTTGGTGACAAAGCAGCGGGTGGTTATTACCTGGACTTTGACATCGACCGTGTTGCAGCGTCGCGTTACGGTCTTACCGTGGGTGATGTGCAGGATATTATCCAAAGTGCTATCGGTGGTATGAACGTCACGCAAACGGTAGAAGGACTGGAGCGTTATCCGGTCAACGTGCGATATCCGCGCGAGCTGCGTGACAACATGGAACAATTAAAGCGGGTATTGATTCCCACGCCTACAGGAACGCAAATTCCGCTGGCGCTGGTAGCCGAGCTGAAGTTGCGACGTGGCCCACCCGCCATCAAGAGTGAAAACTCGCGGCCCAATGCCTGGGTTTATGTGGACATCAAGACCTCGGATATTGGTGGTTATGTCGCTGATGCCAAGGAAGTTGTGAAGGCCCAGGTGAAGATTCCAGCAGGTTACACCCTGGTATGGTCCGGGCAATTTGAATACATGGAACGTGCCGCCGAGCGTCTGCGCATCGTGGTGCCAGTGACATTACTGGTGATCTTCCTATTGTTATTTTTTAACTTCCGCAATGTCTCGGAGCCGTTGGTGGTCATGTTGTCCATTCCTTTTGGGTTGATCGGTGGTTTCTGGCTGATCTACTGGCTGGGTTTCAACATGTCAGTCGCGGTAGCCGTTGGCTTCATCGCTCTGGCGGGCGTGGCGGCAGAAATCGGTGTGTTGGTGCTGACTTTTATCGATCATGAAATCGCACGTCGCCGTCGTGACAAAGGAGGGCATTTGAATGCAAAAGAAATCATGGAGGCAGTACACGCAGGAACCTCGGAGCGTGTGCGTCCTATCGTGATGACTGCCACTGCCATCATCGCTGGCTTGCTACCCATCATGTGGGGCAGTGGCACAGGCTCCAGCGTCATGCAGCGTATTGCGGCACCCATGGTGGGTGGCATGGCCACGGTGACCATCTTGAGTTTGCTGGTACTGCCGGTCATTTATGGTCTGGTGTTACAGTTTCAGGAACGGCAACTGCGACGACAAATTGAAAAAAACAATGTGGCCTGAATATTATAAATAACTGCAATTATATGGCTTATCCCTTTTCCTCTTGATGAGGAAAGACGGAATATTAATATTACCTATCAACAGGAGAATGAAAGATGAAAAAATTGACACTGATTCCGGTTCTTACCACTTTTCTGGTTTCCATGAGTGCTGTTGTTCAAGCATCGGAAGGTCATGATCACGACCATGGCCATGATGACGGTCACAGCAATATGAGCGGAATGAAACATGATGACAATCATGATAACCATGGCTCAGCCGGTCATGATGAAAAAGGCATGTCACACAAAAAAGATGAGATGTTTCTAGTGAAAAAAGAGGTTGATGGTTACGATGTCAGTTTCCACATCATGAAAGCCAAAGCCGGTAAGGAAATGGGTGGCAGCCATGACTTCATGATCAAGGTGGAAAAAAATGGCCAGGCACTCAATAATATTGCCATGAACACCAAAGTGGTACACCCCAACGGCAAAGAAGAAAGTAAAAAGGTCATGAAAATGGGTGACTGGTATATGGCAGGTTATGACCTTGGGCATGAAGGAAAACATCAAATGATGATTCTCTTTAAAACCAAAAATGGTCAAAAACATAAAGCCGGAATTTATTATTAAGAAAATATCACATGAGTGTCAGGCAGCCCAAAAATAAGCTGCCTGACACTTTGTATTTTCAGGAGAAGCCCATGAACTTTAGAAAAGTAACGGCAATTATCCGTTGTGAATCCTGTAAAAAAGTTGAGAAAAAGTTACAAAAACTTGGTGTACATGGTTTTAGTATCAGCAAAGTAAAAGGTTATGGTGAATATGCTGACCTTTACAGTAATGACTGGCTGGTGAGTCATGCACGTATTGAGATATTTACCGAAATCTCCAAAGCGGAAGAAATTGCCGAAGCCATTATGGAAGCCGCACATGTTGGCCTGGAAGGTGATGGTATTATTGCAGTGTTACCGGTTGAACAGCTTTACCGAATTCGCACACAAAGCAAGTTCAAACCCCATGAAACAGAAGAAGTACCTTCGGGAAAAAAATAAGCTTATTGGTCAATAACGGTATGCTATATTTTTGTGTGCCATAAACGGAACATTGGTTATCAGTAGGGTGGGCATGTTTTTTTGCCCACGCGGATCAGAATCTATCGCTTTGAAAGGGCTGCCATATATTATCCAGGCAATATTTTTTGCCGGATTAAAATTATTCGCCACCAATTGACATATAAAAAATCAGGGTTGCGGCGGCTGGTCCATTTTTATGCGGGATATATTCAATGCCATATTCCACGTTATCGTTGTATATTATTTGATCTATAGGTAATCCAATCGAAAGAGAGTTATTGGCATTATATTTGTGCTGATTTAGTGCGTGTAGAATTATTTTATTCAGACTGGTTTTAAATTTTGGCTTTAGTTTTGATTGTTCAAATCCTTCAACAATATATTTAACAATATTTGTTTTGCTTAATGCGTCTGAGTTTTTATTGACAGAGTATGTGTACCCAAAATTATACATATCACAATATTTGTGTTCAATCACAGCAGTATTATGGTTTTTGTATATTATTTCTAGCTTGGTTACATGTTCGTCACTATCAGGGTCGCGCTGTTTTTTCCATTCAAAACGTTGGATATTGCTGTCTGTTGGAATAGTTTCTTCAATAAATGATGAACTATATTTACAGCTTATATTTTCTGCGCTACAAGCAATAGGCAAGGTCAATAATAAACAAAAAAATAATCTGTTCATCTATGGTCACCATTAATGAGATTTATTTGATTTTGAGCGGTTCCATTTTTTTCCATGCCCCAAAGGAGCTCAAATATACTTGTATAATACGAACATCTTTTCTTTGATTAACCCCATTGATACCTACAGATTGTACTATCCCTGTTGTCATCGTATTTTCCTAACGTAGAAAGATGGTAATACCCTACTAAAACCGGGAGCTACTGCCAATAGAAAATTTATGGAGGTTTTGTCATCTGGTGTCGAATGCAAATGCATGACACTCCAGCAAGGTGGAAAAATTTATCCTTGTTTTCACTCACAAAAGGTAAGAATGAGATATCAGAGAAACCTGAAGGGTTATCTTTCTGAGAAAAACGTAAACCTGTTGCCTGAATTGCCGATACAGTACAGACGAGCAGTTGACTACAGAGCATGCTTACAGCAGAATCGACACCGATGCGAAAATTTCTGATCTCCATATTAGTACTGATGAGCCTGTGCTCCGGGTCGGCCTTTGCCTGGGATAAGCACCCTGCATCGATGTCAAATCATGGGGTGGCTGTTGCTATGGATATGACTGCTAATCATGATCATTCTGATGATTTCTCCCAAAACGGATCCTATCCTGATGACCATTGCAGTCATGGGGCGGCGCATCTGGTGGGGATTTTTTATGACGCTTCGCTGAAAGCGCTGAATATCGACCATAGCTACCGTGCTGTTGCGGTGGTTTCTTTTCCTTCCCTGTATATCTCTCCGCTACTTCGACCTCCTATCGTTTAATCCTTTTGTCTTTTTTTCGTGCATGGCTGTGCTTGTTGCGGCGATGCGTGCTTTTTTTGTAAAAGGTTTTTGAAGGATTATTCTTATGTTGTTTACACGTATTTTTTATATGGGTGTTTGCATTTGTTGGCTATTGCCCACGGCAACAGTAGCGGATGTTGGCATTTCTCCCGGTGTTAGTCGTATTACTGACAGCACCACTAGCACCACCACTAGCAGTACCACAGGGGCGGATAAAATCGATCCGGCACTGCCTGCATTTATCAAACAGGTCTGGGCAGAAAGCCCCGCTGTGCAAGGGGCTCAGGCAGCCATAGAGGCTGCGCAGGCCCGTCGCGATGGGGCAGGCAGGCCGTTGCACAATCCGTCACTGGGGCTGGATGCTGAGCGTACCAATATCAATACCGGCACCATTGGTTTGACCCAGACACTGGACTGGAGTGACAAGCAGGGTGCATTGGTCACTATTGCCAAACAGGAGCAGCAGGCTATTCAGGCTGCTTTTCAGGAAGTTCGGCGCAGTACGGCACTGGAGGCACTCACTGCGTTAGTGGATTTTTCCACTGCCCGTGAAATGCAGAAACTGGCGAAGCATCGCATGCAATTGATGCAGACACTGGTGGACACGGCAACACAACGTCAGGCGGCAGGCGATATGCAGGCACTGGATGTGATATTGGCTCAAGTGGCGTACAGCGAGGCATTGATGACGCAGGCGGAGGCGGAAAGCACATTGAGTGAAGCCGAGGCGGCCTTGCAGGCGGTCAGTGGTTTGATGCAATCAGCGTCACCATCGTCGCCACAATGGCCATCATTGCCCAGTGCGCTCGCGTTACCTTCTGCACAACAAACAGAAAGCACGACATTTGAAACCCTGCCAAAGCTGGCCATGTTGCGCAGTCGTATGGAAGTGGCCAGAGCGCGGGTCAATCTGGCACAAAAAGCAGGGCGCAGTGATCCTACATTAGGTATTCGGGCCGGTCGGGAAGACAGTGAAACGCTGTTGGGGCTGAGTCTGGAAATCCCGCTTTTTGTGCGCAACAGCTTCAAGGCAGAGGCGCGTGCGGCCTCTCATGAAGCTGTCGCTGAAGAGCAGGTCTACCGTGATGCCTGGCGACGTGCCAGAGCCTATTTTGCCGGTGCGCTTGCGCGTTATCAAAATACCAGTCGTGCCTGGAGTGTCTGGCTGGCAGGAGGCCAACAGGCTCTGCGCGAGCAAATGAGTTTGCTGGATCAACTGTGGCAGGTGGGTGAATTAAGTGTCACGGATTATCTCATTCAGGCCAAACAAAATATCGATACGCAAGAGGCGGCAACCCGTTTGCTGGGTGAGGCCCGGCAGGCGCATTTCGCCTGGCTGGCGGCCTCCAATCAGGTTGAACACTGGTTGGGTCTGGCACAGCACGATATCGAAACGAATTCCGGAGAATCAAAATGAAACGCACATTATTTTTGCAGCATGCTGTTTATTGTTTGTTGTTATCCAGTCTGGCGATGTCCAGCGTTGTTTTAGCTGAAGGGGATCATGACGATCTTGACGATTTTTCGGGCATTGAAATGGATGATGGCCACGGAAGTCACGGTGATGAAGGTCACCAGCATAAAAAAGAAGGCCACGGGCATGAAGATGATGGCCATGAGGAAAAAGGACATGACCATGCTGGTCATGACGAGAGCGGTCATGATGAGAGCAGTCATGACGAAGGTGATGATGGTCACGGTCATGACGAAGGTGGTCATGATGAAGGTGACGATGGTCACGGCCATGGCGAAGCCGCAAGCGCTGCTGAATTGAGTGATGTCCAACGCCGATTAGCGGGTGTTGAGACCATGGTCGTAAAACACCAGTCACTGGGTGATGAAATCACCGCGCCTGGGGAGGCAATGCTCAACGCCTACCGTACCACCAGAGTCACACCACGCACGCCTTCTCAGGTGACAGAGCGCCATGTACGACTGGGTGATCATGTGAAAAAAGGTCAGCGGTTGATAACGCTTTCCAGTGTGGAAATGGCCGAGGCGCAAGGTGCGCTGATGGAAGCCAATGTAGAACTGCGTCGCGTCACAAAACTGGGGCGAAAAGTGGTTTCTGAAAAACGCTTTGTAGCGGCACAAATTGCCTACCAGCTCGCGTATGCCAGAGTCAGTGCTTACGGCATGGCGAAAAAGCAAATTCAGTCTTTACTGAAAACCGGGGATGCCACTCGTGCGACGGGTGAATTTCATCTGGTTTCGTTACAGGATGGCACGGTAATCAGTGATGATTTTGTTGTGGGTGAATTGATTGATCCGGGGTATGTGTTAATGACCATCAGTGATGAATCGGTGCTTTGGATCGAGGCTCGATTGACCCCTGAAGATGCCGCGCGCACGGTGTTAGGAGCGGTTGCTCGCATTCAAGTGGGTAAACTCTGGATTGCAGGTAAGGTTGCGCAGGCTAACCATACACTTGACGAAACAACACGTACGCTGGCAGTGCATGTCGAAATTGCCAACCGCAATGAAGCCGTTCACCCCGGTCAGTTTGTTAACGTTTTTATTGAAGGCAATAAAAAACAGCAAGGTATTGCTGTGCCGGTAGAAGCGGTATTACGCGGCTCTGATGGTGACTGGCAAGTGTTTGTGGAAACCGCACCGGGACGTTTTGAACCAAAAGAGGTAACGGTGTTAAGTACCCTGGGTGACCAGATGTTAATTGAAGGTGTTGCTGAAGGCACCACCATCGTGAGCAAAGGTGCATTCTTCGTGCAGTCCGAAATGGCCAAGGGCGGGTTTGATCCGCACAACCATTAATCCGCCGACTCAAGGAGAATAAACATCATGTTAAATCGTTTAATTGACTGGTCAGTTGCCAACCGTTTACTGGTTGTGATTGGCCTGCTGGCGTTAATGGCGTCGGCGACACTTATTATACCGAAACTGAACCTGGATGCATTTCCAGATGTAACCAATGTGCAGGTATCCATTAACACCGAAGCCCCCGGTCTGGGCGCAGAAGAAGTTGAGCAATTAATTACCTTTCCCATTGAGGCGGTAATGTATGCGTTGCCGGATGTGGAGCAGGTTCGCTCCATATCGAAAACGGGTTTATCGGGTATCACCGTGGTCTTCAAGGAAGGGAAAGATATTTATTTTGCCCGGCAGCTGGTTTTTGAACGTTTGCAATCGGCCAAAGAACTGATACCCGAAGGTGTCGGTACGCCAGAGATCGGCCCGAATACCTCCGGGCTGGGACAGGTCTATCAATATCTGATGGTGGCTGATGCAGAGTCCGGTCTTGATGCTATGGCATTGCGCAGCCTGAATGACTGGGTGGTCAAGCTGTTACTGATGCCAGTAGACGGCGTGACCGATGTTTTATCCTTCGGTGGTGATGTCAGACAGTATCAGGTGAACTTGAATCCTTCCCGATTACTCGCCTACGGTTTACGTCAGCAGGATGTCATTGACGCCCTGGAAAACAATAACTCCAACGCGGGTGGCTGGTATATGGACCGTGGTCAGGAGCAATTGGTTATTCGTGGCGTAGGCTGGTTGAGCCATGATGAAAAAGGCCTGGAAGAATTGCGCCAGATTCCATTGAAAACCGTGGATGGTACCGTTGTAACGGTCGCGCAGGTTGCCACCGTGGAGCTGGGCAGTGAAATACGCCAGGGTGCCGTGACTATGACGCGCCGTGATGCTCAGGGGAAACCGGAAGCGTTAGGCGAAGTAGTCGCAGGCATTGTTTTAAAACGTATGGGCTCGAACACCAAGAGCACCATCGATGGTATCAACAGTCGCATCGCACTGATACAACAAGCCTTGCCGGACGGTGTCCGCTTTGAAGCGTTTTATGATCAGTCTGATTTGATTACGCAAGCGGTCAAAACGGTGGTCAATGCCTTGTTGCTGGCATTTGTTTTCATCGTTGTGGTACTGGCGCTGTTTTTAATGAACCTGAGCGCGACGTTTCTGGTCTTGATATCCATCCCGATTTCCATCGGTATCGCGCTGATGATCATGGCCTGGTTCGGTTTGTCCGCCAACCTCATGTCATTGGGAGGAATAGCCGTTGCCATTGGCATGTTGGTGGATGGCTCGGTGGTGATGGTGGACAACATGTTCAAACATCTTTCTCATCCCGATGCTGAACATGACAAAGAACGCAGAGCACAGCTCAGTGGGGATGATGTTGATCCGCATGATGTTGTGCATGATCAAACCGGTATCGCTTTACGGCTGCAAATTGCTGGCAAGGAAGTGGTGCGTCCCATATTTTTTGCGACCTCGATTATCCTCGTCGTGTTTTTACCCTTGTTCAGTTTTGAAGGGGTAGAAGCAAAACTGTTTCAGCCCATGGCCATCAGCATTATGTTAGCCATTGTCGCCGCCGTATTCGTCGCACTCATTATTGTGCCTGCATTGGCGACCTACCTGTTTCGACACGGGATACGTGAAAAAGAAAGCCCTTTTTTAAAACCACTCGATACGCTTTATCGTCATGGTTTGCGCTGGGCCTTGCGAAAAACCAAAGTCGTTGTTGGCTTTGCGGTTGTATTGTTGATTGGCGCATTGGCAGTGGTCCCTCTGCTGGGTACAGAGTTTGTTCCCGAGCTGGAAGAAGGCACCATCAATCTGCGGGTCACTCTGGCTCCCACGGCAAGTCTGGAAACAGCGCTTACCGTATCGCCTAAACTGGAAGCCATGTTATTGGAATTTCCTGAAGTGATTTATGCGCTGAGCCGGGTAGGGCGACCAGAAATTGGCGGTGATCCAGAACCTGTCAATAACATCGAAATCTACATTGGCCTGAAACCCGTCAACGAATGGACCAGTGCAACTAACCGGCAAGAGCTGCAAGGTTTGATGGAACAAAAACTGGAACAGCACCCCGGCTTGTTGCTGAACTTTTCTCAGCCCATTGCCACGCGAGTTGATGAATTGTTATCAGGCGTTAAAGCGCAACTTGCTATTAAACTTTTCGGGCCGGATCTGGCCGTCCTCGCAGAAAAAGGACAGGCTATCGAAAAAGTGATACAAGGCATTGATGGCGCGAGGGATGTGGCCATGGAGCAAATTTCCGGAGAAGCACAACTGGTGGTACGCCCGGACAGAAATCAACTGTCACGTTATGGTCTGGCAGTGGGTGATGTGATGGCCGTTGTGCGCGATGGCCTGGGTGGGCGTGCAGCCGGGCAAATTATCAACGGTAATGAACGTTATGATATCTATGTCCGTCTGGCCGAGATCTATCGTACCGACTCAACAGCGATTGGTAATTTACGCCTGCAATCGCCCACCGGGCAATGGGTTCGTCTGGGTGATGTCGCGCAAATCAGCATTGAATCGGGGCCGCCTCAAGTGCGGCGAGACGATGTGCAACGGCGCGTAGTGATCCAGGCCAATGTACAGGGACGAGACATGGGCAGCGTTGTTGCCGATATTCGATCCGCCATTGATACGCAAGTATCCCTGCCAGCAGGGTATTCCGTAGACATTGGTGGACAGTTCGAAAATCAGCAACGCGCGCAAAAACGCCTGAGCATGGTCGTTCCCCTATCACTCGCTCTGATTGCCTTGTTGTTATATTTTGCTTTCAGGTCAGTAGGGCAGGCGATGCTGATTCTGGTCAATGTACCGCTGGCGGTCATTGGCGGTGTATTTTCACTGTACCTTTCCGGGCAATACCTTTCAGTACCCAGCTCCATTGGTTTTATTACCCTGTTTGGTGTTGCCGTGCTCAACGGTGTTGTGATGGTAGAAAGTATCAACCAGCGTATTGCTGATGGACTTTCCATGGATGAAGCCATATTTAACGGAGCAACGTCACGCCTGCGCCCGGTGTTGATGACAGCGATTACCTCTGCACTGGGTTTAATACCCATGTTAATGTCAACCGGCGTCGGAGCGGAAATCCAGAAACCCCTGGCGACAGTCATTGTCGGAGGATTACTGACAGCAACATTTTTAACCCTGTTTGTATTGCCAACGCTTTTTGCCTGGTTCTCCAAAGGGAAATTCAGTGATATGAGGAAAGTGTAAATAATGGGGCATGATCATCATCATGATGTAGAAACCATGGGCGATCAGCGTTTGCTGATCGCAATTG
>JAKIUF010000070.1 GCA_021647705.1 Gammaproteobacteria bacterium
TGATCAACTCATCTTTTTCTGTGTCGCTGAGATTTTTTAGATTGGGCAGTGATTGCATGGCTATGGAGCTTACATCAAAATTCATTTGTTATTCAATAATTTGAGGGAGATCAGGCTGAGTAGTTACGAAAAATCAATGGGATTAAAACCCCTGTATCCAATCCCGACTCGACCAAAAATAATAATTTGGACTGAATTGCAGTAGCTATTTTATCACCGTAAAAATTATCTGGGTATCTTGATACTTGGTATCGAGATACTGTTTCTCTGAGTGATTATTTCCTTGAATTCAGAATTTTTAACTCATCTATCATCACCCTAACCTCTTATCCCAATCTCTGAGCAATTTCTTCTGCCGTAGCATTGTAATAAATCATCAGAGAGCGTGGATCACGATGTCCTACCGATTAACACTACTGCTTTTAAAATTTGTTAGAGCAGCTGTAATCCAGTCATGGAAATGGGATTGTTTTATATCAGCCAGTGGAGGAACTGAAAGAGAATGACGCATGAATTTATTCAGGCGATTATGCTCTGTCCGCCTGCTTTTTTTATGAGGTGTTATTTCATCACGATAGCGTTCAAATATATCAGATAGAGTTTTTCCACGCACCAGCGTATCAGATGAGAGGCTTTGTTCTGTCTCTGCTGCCCATGACATAGCCTGTACTTTGGTAGTAAAAGTTTTGGATTTGTATTGTCCGAGTCTTCTAACCTCGGTAAAAAACCTCTTACTCTTGAGCTTTCGTATCGTAGCCATTAGTCTCTCCCCCATTATGGGTTCTCACGCATGAGTTCGTAATTTACTCGTAAAATTACACGAAATATGACGGGTTATGGCTTGATATATTAAATCATAACCCCCAGAAGCCAAGGCTAACTCATTGAATAATAAGAAATAGTTGGATAAAGCCGAATACGACAAAAAGTAAATGGTGCCCGGGGCCGGAATCGAACCGGCACGACCGTTAAGTCGAGGGATTTTAAGTCCCTTGTGTCTACCAGTTTCACCACCCGGGCGGGTCGTGCTTGATGACGGTGTCGATTGTACCGTCTGTCCCAGGAAATTGGGAACCAAACCTCGTTATAAAGTAAAAAAAGTAAAATATGGAGGCGGAACCCGGAGTCGAACCGAGGTACACGGATTTGCAATCCGCTGCATAGCCACTCTGCCATTCCGCCAAACATCAGCCTTCGTCGTACTCAAACTTTAACCACGTTTTAATCGAAGAGCCGTAAACCAAAAAACCCCGACCGCAGGATCGAGGTTTTGCATTCTTGCGCCACCCTGTCTCTTTTTCAATCAAAAAGAGGAATGGAGCGGGAAACGAGATTCGAACTCGCGACCCCAACCTTGGCAAGGTTGTGCTCTACCAGCTGAGCTATTCCCGCCTGCGCTTCAAGCCGGTGTATTGTACTGGCGGCGCTTTCACTGTCAAGCGTCTGAGCAATAAATGTCTGTCTATTTGTCCTCTTTTTGCAGTGATGGCCATGCAGAGCGAATATAAATGACCATGGACCACAGTGTGAGGCCCGCAGAAATGTACAAAAAAACAAATCCGGTTTCTGCTGTGGGGAAATCACCAATGGGTTCGCGGTATAGCAGTAACACCAGTGCCAGCATTTGTGTGGCGGTTTTGATTTTGCCGATGACCGATACGGCCACCTGTGCGCGTTCACCCAGTTCGGCCATCCATTCCCGCAGTGCGGAAATAACAATCTCCCGACCAATAATCACGGCGGCAGGCAAGGCCAGAAATACGCCGGGGAAGGGTGTGGGGTTCATGTCCACCAGCATTACCAGTGCCACAGCAACCATGAGTTTGTCGGCCACCGGGTCAAGAAAAGCGCCGAAGGCCGAGGTGAGCTGCATGCGGCGCGCCAGATAGCCATCCAGCCAGTCTGTCCAGGCGGCCACGGCAAATACCGCAGTAACGGCAATATGGGACCATTCCACCGGCAGGTAAAACAGCACGGCAAAAACGGGAATCAGCGCAATGCGCAGCAGGGTCAACAGGTTGGGTATATTAAAGCTCATGTTTACTCAGGTATTCGTATTATTCATCCACATGAAACACATCATACACCCGCTGCGCCAGTTGCTTGCTGATACCGGGCACTCTGGCAAGGTCTTCCACGCCAGCACGCGCCACTTCCTGCAAACCGCCAAACTGTTTCAGCAGGGTTTGGCGACGTTTGGGGCCAAGGCCGCTGATACCTTCCAGTACCGAGGTATTACGCGCTTTGGCGCGGCGCTGTCGATGGCCGGTGATGGCAAAACGATGCGCTTCGTCACGTATCTGCTGAATGAGGTGCAGCGCGGGTGAATCTGCGGGCAGTATACGGGGCGCGTCCTCCCGCAACAATTCTTTGCCCGGTGACAGCGCTGCGGACAAGATCAGTTGTTCTTCTCCCGGCCGCCGCGCGGGCCCTTTGGACACCCCCAGCAGGGTGACGCCGGTAATTTGTAATTCCTCCATCACTGACTCGGCTTCACTCACCTGCCCTTTACCACCATCGATGAGCAAAATGTCCGGTAGCTTGCCTTCGCCTTTTTTCAGTCGTGTATAACGCCGCAACAGCGCTTGTCGCATGGCGGCGTAATCATCACCGGGGGTGATGTTGTCGATATTGAAGCGCCGGTAGTCGGACTTTACCGGTCCTGTGGTATCCAGCACCACGCAGGAGGCTACTGTGGCCTCGCCCATGGTGTGGCTGATGTCAAAACACTCTAGCCGTTGCGGTGGGCTGTCCAGTTGCAGCACGTCCTGCAACGCTTCGAAGCGGCGCAATACGGTACTTTTGGTGGCAATTTGCGCATTGAGTGCGTTTTCTGCGTTGGTCACGGCCATTGTCACCCAGCGTGCGCGCTCACCACGCAGTTTGTGAGTGATGCGTACCCGGTGACCGCTCTCTTCGCTCAATACGGTTTGCAATAGTTCTCCTTCATCACCCAGGGCTGTATTCACAAGAATTTCTGTGGGCACGGTGCGTCCGGCGTGGCCCACCAGATAATACTGGGCGATGAATGCCGCTAGCACTTCGTCGGGGCCAGCTCCTTCAATGTGGCGCGGAAAAAAGGTTTTGTTGCCGAGGTTGCGACCATCGCGCACAAAAAACACTTGCACACAGGCTAGGCCGCCGCCGAGCATCACGGCGATCACATCCAGATTACCGCTCTCACCATTCACATACTGGGATTCCTGCACTCGCCGCAGGCTGCCGATGAGATCTCGAATTTGCGCCGCTTCTTCAAATTTCAGCGCTGCCGAGGCCTGCTCCATTTGTTCCACCAGCTCGTTAATGACTTTGGCGCTTTTGCCTTCCAGAAACATTGTGGTATGGCGGAGATCTGCGGCATAACGCTGTTTGTCGATCAAACCCACGCAGGGGGCTGTGCAGCGCTGAATTTGGTATTGCAGACAAGGCCGCGAACGGTTGCGAAAAAAATTATCGTCACACTGACGTACTCGAAACAGTTTTTGTAATAGATTCAGGCTCTCCCGCACTGCTCCTGCACTGGGATAGGGACCGAAATACCGCCCTTTGGCACGCTTTGCTCCTCGGTGATACGAGAGCCGGAGGAAATCATCATTTTCGGAAAGAAAAATGTAGGGGAAACTTTTATCGTCCCGCAGCAGGATGTTGTAACGCGGTTTCAGCTCCTTAATGAGATTGCTTTCCAGCAGCAACGCTTCACTTTCGGTGTGCGTGACGGTGACTTCCACTCCTTGCACCTGCGCCACCATGGTCCGGGTTTTCGCCGTTTGGGTGGCGCGGGTGAAATAGCTGGTCACGCGCTTTTTCAGATTGCGCGCTTTGCCCACATACAGCACCGTGCCGCTGGCATCCAGCATGTGGTAAACACCGGGACGGCTGGTGAGCGTTTTCAGATATTCCTTGGCGTCAAAAACGTCAGGTTGGCTGGTGCCTGAATCATCCACAGACATACGTTAATTCTTGGCGTCAACCAGTTCGCGTGCCCGCTCAAATACCGCTTGAAACATAGGTGTTGTCAGACGGCGGGTCTGGGTGTTGTAGCGGCTGCAATGGTAAGAATCCAACAGAAAAAGACCTTTGGGCTTTTTCTTCGACAAATCGTTATGCGGCAATTCATGTAACTGGTTGTGTCCAAAGGGATAATCTTTTAACTTTACTCCCAAGGCACGCAACACCGCCGCATGTGCAATGGTGCCTAATGCCAGGACACAGGCTCCTCCGCGCAATGCGTCCAGCTCCGCTTTCAGAAATTGGTTACAGGTACGAATTTCCTCTCCGGTGGGCTTATTTTGTGGTGGCAGGCACTTCACGGCATTGGTGATGCGGCACTGTTTGAGGCGCAAGCCATCATCGGCCGAATCTGAAGTGGGAGCCGAGCTGAAGCCGGTATCAAACAGGGTCTGATACAGCAGAATGCCTGCATGATCCCCGGTAAAGGGCCGCCCAGTGGCATTAGCACCATGCATACCCGGTGCCAGCCCCACAATGAGTAATTTGGGGTTTTTCACCCCAAAGGGGGCAACGGGGCGTGCGTGGTAGTCCGGGTATTGCTCCCGGTTTTCATCCAGAAAATCGCTCAATCGAGGACATTGGCGGCAATCCAGGTCAAAAATAGGGCTTTTATTTATCATGTACACTCAACTTCACGGCAAATTTTTTGGGCCCACAGCATACCATTTGTGACAGCCTTTGATTCGTGGCGAACAAAACGGCAAACTGGGCGTCTAATTTGTCAGCTTTGTATCAGGTAACAGAAGAGGATGTTTGTATGTTAAAAAAACTGGGGATGATTTTTCTGGTCGCAAGCATTAGCGCTTTGCTCAGTAGTTGCCATATAAAGCAAAAGGATGTCGAAACCATCAAGCGCACAACCGAAAAATTACGCATCTATCAACCGGACGATTTTATTGTATACAATGTGACTGCGCTCACGGACTCCGACACCCCCAGCCGAGGCACATTACGGATAGAATGGGATGCAACGGCTGATTTGCTGGATCCCATTGATAACAATACCCAGTATCAGGTACTAAAAGAAACAACAACTCTCACCTACGAGGAAAACAGTATCGAGGCTGATGTTATAGTCATCCGCTACATCAGTCAGAACGCCGATGGAAATATCACACTTTATGCCATCGATGACGGGACTGTCCCGCTCTATTGGTTGCATGACCTAGACGATGCCGGAAATTTGTCCGCGAACATCAGTACACCTGTCATCTTTGACTCCCCCATAGCGATAGGCTCCCCTCCCAATACTTCCTTCGATTCTCCAGTGCGCTTTACCGTAATGGAAGGCTGTACCTCAGGATCATGTGCATCAGAAGTATATACATTCAATGACGGCTTTGACATTGTGGGTGATACAACAGAGGTAACCACCAATCTTGGTAAGTTTTCAAACCCATTTGAGATAAATTTTTCCGGTGGGAGCACAGCAGATGGCGCATCAACTGTTTCAGTTTTGGGCGACATCCGCAATGCCTGCGGTACCAATGCTGACACCATTACACACAATGGCACTATATTTGTTGTCCCAGAAATTGGCATAGTGCAAATGACCAATCTATGTCAAAACCCGACCGGTAGCCAGGTGCAATACATCATCACCATAAATAACACAAACATTCCCCTGCCAGCACCCACGCCGTAAAAACACGGGGCATCTATAGATGCCCCGTATTTTCCTTCCGGCCGACAAAGCAATAAAAAAGCTACAAAAAATTAAACAAAGAAAGATTCTGAATCCGTGCAAAGCTTTGTTGTGCTGCCTGCAAGCCCGTAAGTTGTAAATTCAGACGGCTGACCGCCTCGGCAAAATCCAGATCTTCAATGGAAGACAGAGCCTTTTGTCCCTGGAGAACAATCTCTTCATTCAACGCCCGGTGACTGTCAATAGCATTCAGGCGGGCCCCGGTTTGCGCACGGAAAACCCCCAGGTTTTCCATCGCCAGCGAAAGATCATCCGGCACGTTAGCCGTTGATGTATTGCCTTCAAGCGCTAATGCAAACTGCTCCAATGTTTCAAAAATATTTTGTGTGCCACCCCCCGAAACAGGTACATCCATAAACACATCCTGCCCATTGTCTTCGGTGGCAATAAAACGGGTTTCACCAATTTGCACATTACGCTGCCCCAGGTCACCCGTGTAAGAATAGGTGAACAACCCGCTGGCAGGCGGAACTTCTGTAACAGCCACCGGTGCGGTATTCACATTAAACCCGGCAAAAATATATTCCCCGTTGCTGTCCGCTGTATTGGCGACTGAAATCATTTCACCCAGAATCGCACGCACTTCAACGGCGATAAGCGCACGCTCGTTTGCTCCCAGGCTTGTGCTGTTGCCCTGCACAGCCAGCTCCCGCATACGTTGCAACATGTTAATTGTTTGTGTGAGCGCGGCCTCCTCCTGATTGACTCGATTTTCAGCAGCATCCGCGTTTTCCTGGAATTGTTTGTATGTTTCGATAACCTTATTAAAGGCCAATATCTGTGTTGACCCCAACACATCATCCGATGGCACCAGAATACGTTTTCCTGTGGCCACCTGTTGCTGAGTTTTACTCAACTCCGACTGTCGCTCCAGCATGGCAGTAACACCACGATCCTGCATTTGTGCGGTTGAAATTCGCATATGATTATCTCTATAAAGTGTGCGCCATCATTAACGCCCGGTAACGCTGATCAAGGTCTGGAAAATATCGTCCGATATGCGAATCACCTGTGCAGCAGCTTGATAAGCCTGCTGAAATTTCAATAAATTCGCGGCTTCTTCATCAAGATTAACACCGGATACCGCTTGTTGTGATTCAACGGCACGGTCCAGTAATGCACGCTGCGCGTTGGCATTGACTTTGGCTTCGCGAGTACCCACGCCCACTTCCGATACCAGTTTGGCATAGGCTGACTGAAAACTTTCTGTGCTACCCCCCATCAGCTTCTGCGCTTGCAAGCCAGCTAATGCCAGCGCATTGCTGTTATCACCCAGTGCATTTCCAGATGCTGCACCGGCAAACTCTGCGGCAGAGGAAAGGGCAACACCGATGTCACCTGCTCCGTTTCTAACGGGACGAATCAAAAAACTGTCACCCGCAGAAACACCGCCTGCCAGATTCAGGCTAATACCATCGGAAGCCACCGTGCGTGGAAAATCAGTTACCGTGAAACCACTGTCAACAACCGTATTATCGCTAAGTCGTGTCAACGAAAAAGTTGCGCCATCATAATTGAGACGATACTCACTGGCCTGGATCAGATTGCTGTCATTAATTGCCACACTCACCGTACCGCTGGCGGGATTGTTCCCGGTACTGGCAAGCACCTCCGGACTGGTGGAAATAATGTCATTAAAAAACAGGCCACCAGGATTTCCATTAATATCATCACCCAATTGATGCTGGGCATTAATACTCGACGTCAGGCCAATGGCAATGCGTCCCATGGAATCCTGCACCGGGTCCAGTACGTTCTCCCGAAAAGCTAACAGCCCACCAATTTTGCCGCCATTCAATTGCCCGTTAATGGAAAAACTGATTGTGCCCGACTCAAAACTCACGTCCAACCGGCTTAAATCAAATTCATTGGGTGTCGTCGATAAAGTGCGAGCCTCGCCACCCAGCACCAGTGTTTGCCCATTACCAATAAATACACTGAGAGAGCCATCGCTGGTTTCATTGGTATTAACCGATACCAGCTCAGACAACTGATTAACAAGACGATCACGATGGTCCAATAAACTGTTAGGAGACTGACCTCCCGACAGATTTTTTTGCAAAACAATATTTTTATTCAACTCCGCAATAGAAGAAGCAATACTACTGACTTCTGCCGTTGTCACTATTAGCTGATTATTAACAGAGTCATTTAAAGTTTCAAAGCGCTGATCAAACGATTGAAATCGCTCGCTCAATGTCGCCGCTTCTGAAATCAGTACCTGACGCGCCGGAATAGATGTCGGGTTATTAGCCACATCCTGCAAGGCATTAAAAAATTTCTGCACAGCCGGGTTCAAACCCACGTCATCATTGGCTAACAGCTCATCAATACTGGATGCCATGGTCTGTAGCGTATCAAGCTGATTAAAGGCAGAGTTTCGGGAAACAACCTGATCCACTAAAAACTGATCATAAACACGTCGAATCGCTGTAACATCAACCCCGGTACCAATAAAACCACCGCTGGCGGCATTCGGCGCACGGGCAGAAAGCTCCACCGACTGCCGACTATAGCCTTCGGTATTCACATTACTGATATTATTTCCGATGGTCACCAGATTCCGCTGAAAAGCCTGAAGCCCGGAAACTGCGGTGCTCAACATGTTGCCTGTATTTGCCATAGTGTCAATTCCACTGGTAGTCAGGGCAGGCGCAATTTTTTACGTTACACCTGATAAAAGTCCACCTGATAAATTTATCGTCTGATTTGTTTAAATCTTAATCAGTGCCAATGCCTTCTGTAATGGTTCACCTGTTGCTATACGCATGATTTTATTTGCATATTCCGGGTCTGTGGCATAACCCGCTGCCGACAGTTCCCGGGTGAATGACTGTGCATCATCGGCCACAGCCAAAGCTGGCTGATAACGTGGACTGGTTTTTATAAAGTTAACAAAGTCTGCAAAACTTTCCTCATAAGAAGCATAAGCCCGGAATTTTGCCGTTTCTCGCACCGCCACACCCTGCCGGAATTCCAGAGTACCGACCGACACACTCTCACCTTGCCAACGCCCATCAGCCTTGATGTTAAACAAGTTGTAACTGCTTTCACCTGATGCGTGTTTATTGACTTTTTTCCCCCAGCCTGTTTCCAATGCGGCTTGCGCTAAAATGACTGCGGGTGCCACCCCCAGTTTTTCTGAAGCGGCTTTGGCATGGGGCCACAGTTGCTGGACAAATTCCTGAGGCGTATTCATCGATGCTGTTAGTAACGACACTGCGGGTAACGACGTCACTGGTGCAGATGTTTTCTGTTCGGATAGAGGCACGACCGCAGCCGGTGCTTGACGAATAATATGATCAACCGAAAACGACTGTTTACTTCTCTCAGCTTTCTCAGATTTCTGTTCGCCGGCTCCACTCATTTGCAATTGCTTGACCAGCATATCGGCAATACCAATGCCTTGTCCCGCCGCAAGATTAATTGCCAGCTGTTTATCATGCCAATCCTGATAAAACTCCGTTTGCTGATCATTAAACAAATCATCTTCACTACCTTCACCATGCGCACTTTTTAACATCATTTGTAAAAATATCGCTTCAAACTGCTCAGCAACGAGACGCAACGTTTCCGGTGAGTTTTCATCGGAAGCATACTTCAGTTTATTCAGTGCTTGAATATCCGTATAAACAGGTGCTGTTTGCAAAGGGATTGTCATGACAATTTCACTACATCACCCAGTATCAGATAACCAGCAGGGTTGCACGTAATGCACCCGACTCTTTCAGCGCTTCCAGAATGGCAATCAAATCACTTGGGGTTGCCCCCACTTCATTAATGGCCTGTACAATATCATTGAGCGATACCCCAGGCTGAAACAAAAACATAGGCTTGGCTTCTTCGCTCACGATAATATCCGTTCGAGGCACCACTACGGTTTCACCTTCTGACAATGGTGCAGGCTGGCTGACTTCCGGTCGGGCAGCAATGGTCACCGTCAGGCTACCGTGTGTAATTGCCGCTGGCATTACCCTGACATGCTGGCCGATAATAATCGTACCCGTTCTTGAGTTGACCACAATTTTTGCGGCTGCCACGCCTGGTATCACTTCAAACTGCTCCAGCAAAGACATAAAGGCAACTCTTTGTGCCGGATCACGCGGTGCATTAACCTTAATGGAAATAGCATCAATAGCCTGTGCCGTCCCGTCACCGATATTTTTGTTGATGACACGGGCAACGCGATTTGCCGTGGTAAAATCCGGGGCGTGAAGATTTAGCGTCAACGAATTACCCTGTAAAAAAGCGGTGGTAACACTACGCTCGACCATTGCGCCATTGGCAATTCTCCCCACACTGGGAACATTGACAGTGATACTCGAACCATCTGCACCCACACCAAAACCACCGACAACAACATTACCTTGTGCAATCGCATAAATTTTCCCGTCCGCCCCTTTAAGGGGGGCCATTAACAAGGTACCTCCTCTCAGGCTTTTGGAGTTTGCGATGGAAGACACAGTGACATCAATCGATAAACCGGGTTTTGCAAAAGGGGGTAATTCTGCATGTAGCGAAACCGCCGCAACATTTTTAAGTTTTGGGTTCACGCCTTCAGGAACGGTAATACCAAATTGTGACAACATGCTTTTCAAGCTTTGCACCGCGTAAGGTGCCTGACTGGTTTGATCTCCGGTGCCATCCAGACCGACTATCAAGCCATAACCCACCAATTGATTGCTACGCACGCCAGCGATTGAAGTAATATCTTTTAAGCGCTCTGCTTGCGCGTTAATTGATAAAATAATACATATCAAAAATAACAGCGTAATACTGTATTTTTTAGCGTTCCCATTTGATAATCCCATGCAGATTCGGTGCATAATTATTTCACTGTTTTTTCATTTAAAAACGTTATAAGCCTTCCAAAAAATCATGTGGTCAAAAAGGCCACCAGTTACTATCAAAAACACGCTGCAACCACCCCTTGGTATTGGCATCTGCCAACACACCCTGCCCGCCATAAATAATCTTTGCATTGGCAACTTGTGAAGAAAGCACTGTATTTGAGGGCGTGATATCAATCGGGCGAATAATCCCGGAAATACGTACATGTTCCGAGCCCTGATTCAAGGTCAGCAGTTTTTCACCACGAATTAACATATTGCCATTCACATATACCTCGGCAACCGTGACGGTAATTTCACCCGACAGACTGTTACTTTGTGTACTGTCACCCTCTCCTTGAAAATCACGCTCCGCATCGATGGTTGCACTCAGCACAGCGTCGCCCCCATACGAAACTCCTCGGCCAAACAAGGTAGGTGCTGCAATGGTAACGGCAGCATCTTTTGCCGTGTTAGTGCTAGCTTTTTTACTGGCATTGGTTTTTTCCTGCAAAATCACCGTAATAATGTCACCCACACGATGTGCTTTTGTATCTTCAAATAATGCCAGGGAAAATCCGGCTTTATAAATTGCACCATCACTGACAGGTAATGGGCGCACATTTACCGGCCGTACAGGGGCATATTCAGGATCAGAAACAGCTTGATGTGTCGTGCTACAACCCGAGACCAATAACAGCACCACAACAAGACATAAAAAACGAAAATGACATTTTTTCATGATAATGATCACAAGTTGTTATTCAGGTATTGCAACATTTGGTCTGCTGTTGATATTGCCTTTGAATTCATTTCGTAGGCACGCTGTGTTTCAATCAGTGAAACAAGCTCTCTAACAGAGTTCACATTCGATGACTCCAACGCACCCTGTACCAAAGAACCAATGCTGCTTAATCCCGGAGTACCTGTGGTGGGTGAACCACTTGCGCCACTTTCACGAAACTGGTTTTCACCAATGGGTTGCAAACCGGTGGGGTTGGCAAAATCGGCTAATTGAATATTGCCGATCTGCGTTGGTGTCCCAGAGCCGGGCGTAATAACAGAAACAATACCATCGGAACCAACAGTGACACTTTGTGCGTTGGTCGGCACCGTAATTGCGGGCTGTACAAGATAACCACCTGCGGTAACAATTTCACCGGTTGCGCTTAATTGAAAAGAACCGTCGCGGGTATAGGCTAACGAACCATCAGGACGTAATACCTGAAAAAACCCACGCCCCTGAATGGCCAGATCCAGTGAGCCTTCTGTTTGCACCAGATTTCCCTGGGCATGACTTTTTTCTGTGGCAACAGTGCGCACACCGGTACCAATCATTAAACCAGATGGCAGCTGTGTCCCTTCCGAAGATTGTGCGCCAACCTGACGAACATTCTGATACAGCAAATCTTCAAAAACCGCCCGGCCGCTTTTGAAACCCATTGTATTGGCATTAGCCAGATTATTGGATATCACTGACAACCGGGTTTGCTGTGCATCCAGTCCCGTCTTTGCCACCCATAATGCTGAATTCATGTGATGTACTCCTTAATTATCATTTCTAGCAATCAGTTTGACAGACTTAATAATTGTGTTGCCGCATTGTCTGTCTCTTCAGCCGTTTTCATCATCTTCACTTGTGTTTCGTATTGTCGCGCCAGACTGATCAAGTTCACCATGGCTTCCACGGTATTCACATTACTGGTTTCCAATGCGCCCGAAATAATGTTTACTGTTGCATCCGGTGCCACACCGCTGCCGTCCCGGGTTCTTAGCAAGCCATCTTCCCCCTTGACTAACG
Organism: Gammaproteobacteria bacterium; assembly: GCA_021647705.1. Taxonomy (GTDB): domain Bacteria; phylum Pseudomonadota; class Gammaproteobacteria; order SZUA-152; family SZUA-152; genus SZUA-152. Next base: position 12,347 of record JAKIUF010000070.1, read on the forward strand.
ATGCGCCATCAACTTTTACCAGCTTGATACGATCCAATACTGTCAGTGCATTAGGGGCTTGACCGATACCCAGAATCGACACTGTGCCATCCGCACCAATTTCAATTTTGTCTGATGGCGGTATGGCAACAGGCCCACCATTACCCAACACAGCAAGCCCTGAAGCTGTCTGAAGAATACCGCCATCCCCAATACGCAAATTGCCAGTGCGGGTATAGACTTCGCTACCATCCGGGGCTTGCGCTGCAATCCAGCCTTCACCTTTAACGGCGATATCCAGTTCACGCCCCGTAGGATTAATCGCACCACTGCTGGTATCAACACCGACACTTTCGGTCATCGCATATACCCGCGTTGCTTCACCTGCGCCATAAACCGGCATGCTGCGAAATGCGGCCAAATCGGCACGGAATCCGTCCGTATTGGCATTGGCCATGTTATGGCTGTTTGCCGTTTGTGCCAGCATGGTTTGTCTGGCACCCGACATTGCGACATAAAGCATGCGATCCATGGTTATCTCCTATGGCGATACGCGATAAAGTCTAACTAGATATTGATGATAGTTTGCGTCACGGTATCAGCCGCACTAATAACCTGTGCATTGGCCTGGAAGTTTCGTTGCGCCGTGATGAGATTCACCAGGCTGGCGGCAATATCCACATTAGAAGCTTCCAGTGCACCTGACTGAACCAGACCGAAGCTAGCAGTATTAGCTTCACCCAGAATCAGGTCACCGGATTCAAAACTTTGTGCCCAGGCGGTATTACCTTGTTGGCGCAACCCGCCCACATTAGGAAAACCTGCCAGGGCAACTTTACCCAGGGCATTCGATTGGCCATTGGTGAAGCGGGCAAAAATCACACCCTCATCATCAATATCGATACCACTCAAACGTCCTGTAGAAAAACCATCCTGCGATAAACCGTTCACCGCAAATGCACTACCAAACTGAGTGGTGTTGCTGTAATTAACACCTATCTGAATGGGTAACGCTCCTGTACCGGAAGGCACGGCGTCATACGCAATATTCGCGGGTCCCGAAAGCGTACCATCGGAATTAAACGTAATACTGACTGGTGAAGCACCACCGCTGGCAACCACGTTGCCATCAATGTATTGATAGGTATCCCACTGATTCGCCACCGTAGATTTCACATAATACAGCGTCGATGTATGGGGTGAACCCAAAGAGTCATAAATCACTGTGGAAGTGGAATTATTAAAACTGGTAGGGTCCGCAGGATCAAAAGGTACCGTGGATGGAACTGAATCAGATGAACTCAAATTCAATGTTGCCGTTATTGATGTTGTTGACTGGGGAGGACCATCCGATGTGGATAATTGCACGTCACTTAAAACACCGGTATTAAAACCCCCTCCGGTAATGGCAGGAAACACCTGTAATCTTTGTGCAGACTGATTCACAATATAACCATCACGGTCAACATTAAATGCCCCTGCACGGGTGAATGATTGCCCGGATGCATCATTCACCACAAAAAACCCCTGGCCACTTACGGCAAGATCCAGATTACGTTCAGTGAAATCAATATTACCTTGTGAAAAATTCTGCGTAATGCCAGTGACTCCGACACCATTACCCGTGGCCAGGCTGCTGATACCTTCAAAAGCGACGGCGTACACATCTGAAAACTCTGTGCGCGCACCTTTAAAACCGGCAGTGCTAGCATTAGCAATATTGTTACCTGTGACCGAAAGATCAGTTTGTGCTGCGTTCAACCCACTTAAAGCAATACGAAATGGCATAACGTTTCTCCTTACCCGTACAGTTTTATCTGTTTAATAAATGTATTCATCAATCACAATGAAACTCATCAAGTTTCACATCTGTTACCGCTATTGAATTTCTCGTACACTGGAAAAATCCACAACATTTCCATCCGTTAAATTAAGCCGTAGTCCCTGCCCTCCTTGACCCAGGGTGACACTGTCCACCGAAGCACTCATCAATGTTTCAAGCGCTACGGTGCTACCATTAATTTCGGCATCAGCACTCACAAAATACCGGCCTTCTGGTGCAGGCTGACCATTATCGGCAAGACCGTCCCAATTGAAATACACACTACCAGCAGATTGTGGCCCCAGCTCCAACCGCCGTATCACCTGTCCAGAAGCATCCTGAATATTGATGCCTACCGCACCACTGGATGCCGATAGTTCAAGCGCACCACGGACACTTCCACCAGAAGATAAAGTACCCGTGGAAGATGGCACCAGCACGGTACGACCTACCAGGCTGGATGCTTGCAAAGCTTGATTCGACTGCAATGAGGTTGCCAGCTTGTCAAAGGACTGTTGCAATTCGGCAAGCCCCGTGACACTGCTGAACTGAGCCATCTGTGAGATAAAATCACCATTCTCCATCGGCGCAAAAGGGTCCTGGTTTTTTAATTGGGTAATCATCAAATCCAAAAATTCTGCCTGTCCTAATTGATCAGGTGATTTTTTAGGTTTTGTTGTTGATGCATTCAGGCCCAGTTCATTAATGGCGTTGTTTAAATTGTTATCAATATGTGCCATGGTATTTTCCTAATGTATTTTTACTTTACTGGCCCAGACTCAACGTCCGCATAAATAACTGCTTCGTTGTTTTCGCCACTTCAGAATTAGTTTGATACGAACGTGAAGCGGAAATCATATTGGCCATTTCTTCCACCATGCTGACATTGGGTAGAAAAATATAACCATCACCATTTGCCATGGGATGCCCTGGTTCATATTGTTTGCGCACGGGTGCCTGGCTTTCCACAATGCCATTAACTTGAACACCAACACCTGCGGGTGATTCACCCAGCGCCTTCATCACTGCTGAAAATACCGGCTGACGAGCCCGATAAACGTCCGCACTATTACTGCTGACACTTTCCGCATTGGCCAAATTGCTGGCAGTGGTATTCAAACGCAGTGCCTGTGCGCTCATACCAGAACCCGCGATATCAAGAATATTAAACAGAGACATTGTTAAACCTTTCGTTATGTCAAATAAGTCGCATTAAACGAGTTGTGTTAAATAATCACTCGCCCTTTAGAGCTGATTTCAAATGTTTGATCTTGCCACCCAGAAATTGCAGATTTGTCTGATACAACAATGCATTTTCCATGAACGCGGCTTTCTCTTTGAGTGAGTCAACCGTATTACCATCCAACGATGGCTGGTTCGGTATGCGATATTTCATTTCACCCAACACATCATCGATACGGCCCGGTGATGTACCTGCAGAATTTATGTGATTCGGATTGGTTGTGCGCAGCGAGACATCACCCATACCATTTTTAACCTGTTGCAATGCTGCTTTAAAATCAATGTCACGTGCCTTGTATCCCGGAGTATCTGCATTAGCCAAGTTTCCTGCCAATACTTCTGCACGACGTGAATGAATCTTCAACGCCTGCTGGCTGATACCAAAAAACTTGTCCAGGCCGAACTGCATGTGTTACTCCGTTTTGGTTTATTGATTCTCACCAAAAACAGAGCAAAGGCCGTGCCATAACGTTTTTTTAGTTGGAATACAAAGAGTTATACATTTTAGGGAAAGAGTTTTTAAATCGCTTTAGGTCAAAAAGCGGCAATGCAGTACCGACTGGCGGCAAAATCACTCGTAGGGGCACCCCTTGTGGGTGCCCTATTTATGGACACCCTGATTTTAGTTGTATCATGAAGTCATGGCGGTGGAACCGCTGCGCTTGTTCCACCCTACCCGGATGGAGGGTGCGGTTGGGGCATTTATCATTTTTTTGTATCGCTCTATTTCTACTTTGTCACATTTAACACTATGAAAATGAAAAGAATTGTTTATACTTTGATCAAATGAAGACGTGCAAAAAGGATGATGATTAGCAGATTACCAACACACTAAAAAAGGGATACGAGATGGC
>JAKIUF010000017.1 GCA_021647705.1 Gammaproteobacteria bacterium
CTTCAATTTCTGGAGATAAATTAAGCAATCCTGCTCTGTCTGGAAACGCGATTGCCACTCGAAAAAGCTTATTTTTTCCACTTTCATGAGAAACCTCCAATGACTGACTGTTTACACTATCAGTATAGTAGTGGCCTGAGTCAAATGCAGAGGCATGTAACTTAATGGCATTGGGAGGGAGCCCTTTCCTATCCCGGTTATACATTTTAATGCGTATGCTTTCCTTCTGTCTTTGGTATTAATGCCGGAAATTTATGCGTTGCAAAAACCACATGACAACTAACACACGACTCATTCATTTCGGAAAAATAAAAATTTATTAGTTCTGGTTTTCTATTTTTTGCGGCATGTTCAAGCATGCCTGCCAAATAATGAAATCTCTGATCTTTTTCAATAAACTCATGTGGTAATACTGAATGCAACTCTTTTGCTTGGCTTTCTGTTAGGCTTTGTTTCAATATATAGCTATTTTTTATTTTTCCTGCGATAGTTTCGATTTCTTTCCAGTTTCCAGAAACATATGCGGGGATGATAGACATCATTCCGTTTTGCAATGCTTGCATTTCTTGCGAAAGTAGATTACGTAAATCATCAGAAAGTGCTTCTACTTCAGAAGCACTTTCATGTTCTTTGTGTTTAAGTTTTTCCTCTCCATAGCTCAATGCCGGTAATATAGAGACCAAGAGTATAATGCGAATAAATAATTTCATATGTTTTCCATTTTAGATTGATTGTATAACGTTAGCACCGCGGAGGTTTGTCCCTCTCAATTGCCATTGTTACATGCAATTGATTTTTGTTGTAGTTTTCGAAAAACTCGTCAAATTATTCCTTGCTTGAAAAACACCTAGCCGGTATTTGTATGAAACAAATACCAGTTAATTTGGACCAAAACAAATTTATTTGTTTTTATAATTGATTTGATACTATTCCATTTTACAAGCGTTTCATTCGCTTCAGTGATTTTCAGTAAGCCATTTTCTTTCAGAAAGTACTTGTGTTCACCTAACACTCCCGCCTTCTTTATTGAAGATAAAATAGTAAGAATAATAGTTAGTAAAGTCATAGAAACTGCAGCCGCCACAGCTATTCCTGCATTGTGTAGCAACTGTGCCACGGTCTGTGATGTGCTTTGAGACAATCCTTTCCTATATAAAGTACATACCACTCATACCAAACCATATAAATAGGACGAATGACAAATTGCTTGGAGATCTCCATGCAACATAAAGATTCATCCAAATTAGATCCATTCTACTTAGGTTTGCATTTACTTTCATGTTACCCTGTAACTTTTGCATCTAACGCTTCAATCAGCCGCCGCTTCAGCGACTGAGAAAAGGGGGTGGAGTCTGAGGTATCCCCACAAAATAACAATTGATTTCAATGAATTAGGGGGGCTGTAAACCCCATGGGGTTTGTTGAGCGCTTACCGGAACACTCCTCCAGCTTTTCTTTCAACTCCGTAGCGCCAAGAGGCTTCACCAAAATCTCATTGGCACCTGCTTCCAGACAATATGCCTTCTGCTGCCTGGTGATATTCTGATTCGGGTCATAGATCATGCCGTTACCACGATCAATCAGGGTGGCGGTGGATTGTGGAAAGGGTCTTGACAAAGTGTCCGGCATTAATTGACCACAACAGTAACAAAAAGGGCTTTTATTTGTCCTGGGTACTCTAAAGTGCGTGCGAGGTTGTACTGGTTAACTGCGTGCAATGAATTCGTATATGGGATTGATTATTGTCTCAACTGGGATTATGTTTATCAAACCGGCTTTTGAAAGGAGCACGCAGATGTATGGCGTCATCTTTGATTTTCTCCGCGATTACACAATTGAGCGGCATGGCGGGATAGACACGTGGAATGCTTTGCTGGGCGCTAACGGGCACAGTAACCACAAGATTTTTTTCCAACCCTCGAATATCCCGATGAGCAGATTGTTGCTCTGGCACAGGCTGCTTCGCAGGCTCTGGATCTGCCTCTACCCGTTGTTTTGGAGGACTTCGGTGCATATACCGCAGGAAAGCTCTTAAGTTTTTACCACATGTACACGGATGGGGTGCATGACACGTTTGGCGTCATCGAAAAAGCAGGAGGCTCCATTCACCACGCTATACATCGCCACAACCCCGATAGAAAACCCCCGACTCTCACTGCGCATCGTGAATCTGATGATTTTTTAGAAATCCATTATCGTTCACAGCGTCAGCTTTGCGACGTCGTCAAGGGCATTGTTCGGGGGTTGGGCGAGCACTTTGATGAGCGTTTTGCCATTAATGAGACCCAATGTATGCACGATGGCGCATCGGAGTGCATTATCGGTGTTAAGCGTCTGGCCTGAGCTGTAATCTGGCTCAGGTAGTGGTGCGGCTCTCTTTGCCCAGCAAAGAAGCTTGCTGCTGATATTTCCTCTTCTGATCTGGAGATTCGTGCTTCTATAGGAATGACGAATGAGGAAACGAACGTGACGGTCCGTTTTCACTATGACTCGGGAGACGCTATTTTTAATACGATCTTATTGGAATCTGATGATCGTGTTTATTTATATGCTGATGGTGTGAGGTATAAACTGAATGAAGTCGAAAGTGTGCCTCTTTTCCCTTACACCACTAAAAGGCAATACTCTTATGAGGGCATGTTTCCACCATTTCCTGGTGGAGCAAATTTACGCATCGCTGCGGAACGTCAGTCTCAAACGGATGCGCCTTCGACCGTTATTATCGTTCCCCCACCTCCGCTGATTATTCAACCTTTGGAGAATATGGCAATATCTCGTACGTCTGATATTCATCTGGCCTGGGTAAAGGGTGATGCCGGAGACTCGACCAGTATATCTACACGATGTGATCAGGACGTTTCTTCGACACAACCTTTTTATCTCATGAATTTAGGTTATTCTGATATTAACCCTGATACCGGGGAACACCTCATACCCGCTGGCTCGCTCGAAGAGCGAGATGATGACTGTCTACTTGTAATGAAAATGAGACGTTTTCGTTATGGAACGATAGATGGGGAGTTTAGAGATGGCGTTATTAACATTACCAGTAGAGCAACACACCGCTTTACAATTACACCATAAACAGCATGACGGACAGATTAAAAAGTTATAAGAGTCTTTACTTATAGTATTTTATTGCCCCTTCCGATGCTTTGCTTTGAGGATATGGTTTTATGAGAATTAATTACTATAAGTAAAGATTTGAACCCCTTTGTTTTGTTTTTTCAACTATTGATCTAACGCCTTTCTCAGTGCCGCTTTAAATTGTCCACTGGAGCTATTTGTTAGGTGGTTTTAGTGTTTAATAGGTCTTGGTTTACTGACTTGCTCCATTAAGTCATTATTCCACTGACCATTGACTTGCACATGAGCTGCACCACCAAGCATAAACGCTTGAATTAAATTATGATTAAGATAGGCATAGAGGCCAGGTTGTTTAAAGGTATAGATAGCAGACACGGCCTCACCGCCACTGACATGCCAGGTTTCTCTATCAACCATTGGCGTGTTTCTAAATGACCCTCCTGGCCAAACTAAATCGCCATGCCCACCTATTAGATGAATACGGGAATCTTCATTGGCTTGTGAGTGAATAAACAACACTGTTTCACCCACTTTAGCTTTCATGGCATTTGCACCTGTCAGAGCTCCCTTTTTGCCATTATAAGTCACATGAGTTGGTACCAACCCCCGCATAACCTCCAGAGTGTCGTTCATAGAAACAATTGCATTCGGATAACGTTTGTATTTGCCGTTATTATCTCGTGGTATATACCAGCCCTGCTCACCAATATAATAAGCCCTATCATAAGAAACAGAATTACCTTTATTATTCTTAAGCCCATCTTTTGGCAATATCATAATCGCACCATACATACCAGATACTACATGATAAGGAACCATCAACCCGCCTGGTGCACAATGATAAACATAAGTTCCTGGTTTATCGGCTTTGAAACGTAACGTTACCTGTTCGCCTGGCGCTATTTTTGTTAAAGCACCACCACCTAATGCTCCAGTTGCGGCATGAAAATCAATATTGTGTAACAAGAAATTGGTTTTGGGATTTTTGAGGGTTAATTCAACGTAATCACCTTCATGAACCACCATCATTGGGCCGGGATTTGTCCCATCAAAAGTCATTGCTTGAACAAAAACACCAGGCTCTATTTCTATTTCTTTTTCCTCAATTACCATTTCCATTTCAATGATTCTAGGTTTACCAGAATACTTTTGTTGATGCTCTGGTAGGAAAGGCGGTGCCACCAAGTTTTGTTTTACTCGCTTTAATCCCTCTAAATTCGACTGTACGCCAACATTAGCGATATATGATTGCGCTTCTCCATTAGCAAATGATATTAATGAAAACATTACTAGCCATAAAGTAGAAATCATCCTTAATATATTCATATTATTCTCCAAAGTTTGAAAATAATTCAATATATGAAATACAGCCACCTAACGCCTACATAACCAGCAATTATAAGTGTCGGTTTCAAGCAACGCTTATAATGTCTGCGTTGATGTGATTGTTAAGGATTTTTGTTAATTAAAGTATAGTCATTGGTGATTAGCCAGTTCATTTTTATTTTATTGACTTTGTTTAAATACGCCATTATTTCTGTAAAAGTTGGCAACTTAAAATCTGCCTTATTTATTGGCCTGTGTTTTACATTTAGTATAGCTCGGAGAAAATGGATTTCATCCTGCTCTGATTTATTAAATTTTAAATTAAATGGACACCCATCTACTTGTTGACAATCCGACCAACCAGGCACAGCGTCATGTGCCCAAGGAATCGCAGTGGTTAAAGGAGTTAACCGTGCCAAAACCCCGTTATGCTCAAGTCTGCTTGAGGCCACCCCTTATTATCATTGTGTGTCCCGCTGTGTAGCCAAAGCACTTCGTGGGGCAGGTTTTCCGCAGGGCCTTTCTCTGTGGAACTGATCAAATATCTGGCAACAGTTATGAGCATCGCAGACAGTGGATTGAAGATAAATTACTGGAGCTGGCCAGTACAGTATCTTTGTATTGGATATCTGTGCCTATGCCATTATGTCCGACCATTACCATGTGGTGTTTTGTGTTGACCAGGACAAGGCGGAAAACTGGAGTCAGAAGAAAGGGGTAGAAGTGATTCTATAATAACCAATTTCATCGACTGATAAAATAAAAATCACTCCGACCCTCCTTTAACGAATATTTTGTTTGCCCATTTCAATCATACCGGTGACAAGTCATTGACTATTTTCCGGGTTTATTGGAGTATTTGGCGAAATCGAGAGTCATCGGCAAATAAACCGCCGGGCTTTGAGGTGCGGTTATTCCCCGGTTTGGGGTCCATTAACTGAACAGAGAGTCAGAGGTATAAATGGGAATCGAATTAGCTGCTTTTTCTGTAGTTATATTAACCTTGGGTTTCATTGTACTTAAAGGAAGGAAAGTTAAACAGCTCGCATATATCAGAAACTACACATTCCCAAAAAAAATAGCGCTAAGAATTAAGGAAGAGTATCCACATCTGAATGATGAGGATGTGAAAATTGTCTTTGATGCGCTGAGAGATTATTTCCATATTTGTAACATAGGGAAGACGCGGGTAGTCTCCATGCCGTCACAAGTTGTCGATTTGGCCTGGCATGAGTTCATTCTATTCACCCGAAATTACCAAAGTTTTTGTAACAGGGCTATTGGTCGTTTTCTTCATCATACTCCAACAGAGGCAATGGAGAGTCCAACGTTAGCTCAAGAAGGAATAAAAAGAACGTGGAGACTAGCGTGTGCAAAGGAAAAGATGAGCCCGGCTACTCCCTCTCGACTACCATTACTTTTCGCAATTGACAGCAAGCTCAAGATAGAGGATGGATTTAAATATTCTTTGAATTGCCAGGTCAAGTCATCTCTTGGGTACGGAAATAGGTATTGTGCCGGACATATTGGTTGCGTAGCTGGTTGTGCAGGTGATTCTGGCAGTTCGTCAAATAGGTCAGGTGGTTTCTCCGACCGTTCTGCTGGTTCCTCCGATAGTTCTGGTGATTCAGGGGGAGGAGGCTGCGGGGGTGGAGGTGATTAATCAACATACGGATATCACAATATTCAACAATTGACGGGGACTAGTCAGCTGCTGCGGTTGCAACAAAATAAATGGAAGGAGGCTCAAGTCTTTACTTATGGTAATTAGTCATTAATTTCGCCGAGTCGTCCCACAGTCATGAAAATGGGAAATCGATTAAATACTATAAGTAAAGACTTGGTCTTCTGATGAGCCTTTGCCAGCACAGCCCGCAGGTTTCACAGACCGGTATTTTGCCTTTGCTTTCCAGAAAGGCCAGTCACTTCAAAAGGGTGCGTTCACTCACTGCCGCTTGGCCGGCTAATCGGAAAGGCTAATCGGACATCCATTTCACGCATTGACATCAAATTCAATAAAGCACAACATCCTCACCTTAAGGAATCAAAATAGTTAAAGGAGTTAACCGTGCCCAAACCCCGTTTTGCTCAAGTCTCTCTTGAGGCTACCCCTTATTATCATTGTGTCTCTCGTTGTGTTCGACGTGCTTTTTTATGTGGAAGTGATCAATTATCCGGCAATAGCTATGAGCACCGAAGGCAATGGTTTGAAGATAAGCTGCTAGAGTTAGTCGGTATCTTTGCCTTAGATATTTGTGCTTATGCCATTATGTCGAATTACTGCCATGTAGTGTTCTATGCTGACAGGGAAAAGGTTGAAAGCTGGAATCAGGAAGATATTATTCGTCAGTGGCACCAATTATTCTCAGGAATGCTATTCTCTAAGCACTTTTTGGTTAACGGATTACCTTGAATTGGTTGATTGGACGAGCCAAATACTTCGAGAAGATAAGCGGGGGGCTATTCCAGAAAACATACCCTCTATTCTTAATCGGTTAAATATTGAATCAAAACACTGGCTTTCAAAAAGACAACTGTTGGGCATGCTATGACGCAATTATGCCCTTTTTATATACCCGAATTATACGCAAACAAGCTAAATACAAAAGGAGAGTATAAATGAGTGAATTGCGTACTGGATATGCCCCGGAATTCCTTGGTGATGGGATTATCATCAATCTTCCGATAACCGGGTTAGAAATTAAAGATGACTTACTCGTTCGTAATGCATTGCAGATGGTTACATTACTGACTAACAGCTAACTGATTAAACAGTAACAAAAAAGAAAAAGGAGTATTTGAATCTCCTTTCGTAATCAATGATTAATTTCTTTTAAAAGGACCTTACACATGTCTGAAACTTCGCTTAAAGGTATTATCCCTGAGGAATTTGCGCCTATCACGGACCGCGACCTCTCGAACCTTGATGCCGACATAGCGGCAGTCGCTGCTCTCGGTCAAGGTGCCACAAACGTTGAGATGTTTACCATCCCTATATATATGTGCGCGATATCTTCATTGCAGGGAACTCATGAGATTAATTCCAAGGATACAGACTATTACAAAGGCCGCGTCTGGCCGGGTATGTCTACGACGCCTGGAGCGATCCTCACGCCCAACCAACAAGCATACAACGATATCTTCAGCGTATTTATTCAAGAGATGTTACACCTGCAACTGGCGGCAAATCTTACTGCTGTTCTGGGTGTTACGCCAAAATTTTTCAATGGCACCACACTGGAAAATCTCGAAGGTGGCTGGGAGTGCTATGGGCCGAGCAACACAGTCATTCCTCATGTCATTGACCTACAGGACACGAAAAATGCCACGTCAGTGAAGGTAAACCTTGACGAACTGAACAACGACCAGGTAACCCTTTTCATGGCCATTGAACAGCCTCACGACTTAGCCCGCCAGAACATTAAGCCAGATAAGCTGGATAAATATTTCCCTGCTGTTCCTTTTGCCGGATGGACAAAAAATAGTACAGAGGCTGATCTGCCACTGTTTGGTAGCATTGGCTGGATGTACAACAGCCTGCTCAAATATCTGACTATCGAATACACCGACGGAGAAATCCTGTGGCAAAAAATGTTCGACCCTGCAAATATCAGTAAACAACGCGATCTCTTCAATGTTTGTAGTCCTAGTCACCCCAAGGCGGAATACCCACTGATGTTCGCAGAAATTAAATCAAAGGACGCATTTTGGGCATTACTTGAGGCTATCGATATCGTCGAAGGCATTATCGATCAAGGCGAAGGTGGTGTGGGTAATCTTATCCATCTTGTTCGCAATCATATAAAAGAACATTTTTCTGATAAGCTCGCAAAAGCTGCAAGCAATGCCAATGACGTTCAAATCGTATTCCAACCTGATGCGGCAGCTCTCCAGGCGGACTACCCCTCATACAATGCCAGCGGGCAGGCAACAGGCGACTCGGCCGATGGCGATGCCCGCTCCAAAGGCGACAAGGTGACTCACTGGGAACGCTTTGACAAGCTTAACTCTCTCCTGCCAAATCTGACAACCTGGTCTCAATGGTTTGCCGCCGGCAATACCTGGAAGGCGTCTGATCTTACAAATTCGGACTACGACCCCACAACGGCACCCCAAAACATCCCGTCCCCGCAGGACGTCGCCAGCGCCCTTAATGATTTGACGACTTCCTCCAAATCGGAACTGAGTCAAGTTGTCACTGGGGCCATTGCCGGTATCAACTCCGTACTGACCCAATCATGGGGTGATGCAAAAGTTGATTTTCCATATCCTTCCATGGCCGGTTCGGGAGACCGTATGTCTTTCTATTGGGCGGTATTTGGCGAAGCTCCCGACATTTCCAAAGGTCTCCCTAAACTACATCCTAAAAAGCTCTATCATGCCTGTCAGTCGCTTAATTATACGGAACCTGATGACCCCAGCATCGATCTGGGGGTGTATCACACCTGTCGTGGTTCAAATTCCTGCAAGGCGCAGGGCGGTTGTGGCTTTGCCCAATCCACTGGAGGTGGCGGCGGTTGTGGCAGCATGCGAACAACAAACGCTAAACTTCATGCAGGATGTGGTAACCCAATCAAAAACGATAAATACACGGCACCAAACGACAACAAATGCGGCAGTTTTGGTGGCTGCGCTGTGCCGATTTCCGCGTCACAACTCTATCCAGAGAATGGAACTATGGAGCTTGACGATGTTCTCGGCGGGGCAACGCAGCCATTGGCTGATATCCAGTTTAAAGTGGGAGATTCGGTATATGACACTGCCTGGACGGCATATTCCACGGTTATGAAAGCCAATAAAAAAGACCCGGGGAAACCACCCTCAACCAACGCATTGCGCACAGCCCTTCCACCTTCAACCTAAGGACGGACATGTCTGTAAAGCAAGAGTGCAAGGAGCCCAGGTTAGGTTTGCCCAACCTGGGCTTTGGCGTCGGACTGCGCACGCAACACCTCCCGGACATTTTGTCCGAGGGGGCACGTGTGGACTGGTTCGAAATCATTTCTGAAAACTTCATGGAACACTCAGGCTATACCAGCAACGTCGTTGACCGGCTATCAGAAGACATTCCGATTGTGATGCACGGCGTGTCCCTCTCGATTGGTAGCGAATCCCCCTTGAACCGGGACTACCTCGACAAATTGAAAAAGCTTGCCAGGCGTGTCAATGCCGTTTGGATATCTGACCATCTATGTTGGACAGGGCTCGGCAGCCACAACTCTCACGACCTTTTACCACTCCCGCTTAATGAAGAATCATTGAAACATGTAACGCAGCGAGTGCAGGAGGTCCAGGAAATTCTTGAGCGTCCGCTGATCATAGAAAACCCCAGCAGCTATGTTCAGTTCCGTTCTTCCACTATGACTGAATGGGAATTCATCACAGAACTGGTTGAGGCAACCCAGTGCGGGCTATTACTCGATGTGAACAACGTTTATGTCAGCGCCCATAATCACCGTTTCGATGCGGAACATTACATTCGCTCGATACCTCATAACCATGTGGTGCAAATCCATCTGGCGGGACCCGCTTACTGCGGAGAATATATGATCGACACTCACGATGCACCGGTTCCGGCTCGTGTTTGGGAGCTTTATTCGCTTGCCCAGGAATTGACGGGAGGCGTTTCCACCCTTCTCGAATGGGACGCCCAGATACCCGATTACCCGGAGCTTCTCGCCGAACTAGACAAGGCCCGTCGTTTAATGTCGTCCGGTGTCGTGCCTGAAGCACCTGTACCCGAACCCATAATATCAGATGAGCAACACACGGTACTTTCCACACCTATTGATTTCCAATTAACCCATATTTCCAATGAAGCACATTCAATTGCAGACAGTGGAAACAAGTAACTCCACTGATTCTTCTGATCTCGCCTCCACTCAACGCTGGATGATTGCGGCAATTACCGCCCCAGGGGGACTTCCGGAAGGTTTGGCACAAGCCCTGAAGGCATATAACCAGACGATTGAGGACATTATCATAGCTCCACCGGGTATTTCTCCCCACAGCCGCCTCGATATTTACGCCCAGGGGTACTGGTTGCGTTTGTTTGCCTGCCTGAAGGCCGATTACCCGTCTTTGCAACGCCTGCTTGGCGAGCCGCTTTTCGAGTTTTTTGCCCGTGCATATTTAACCAATCATCCATCCCGCAGCTTTTCACTATATGATCTCGGTGACGGATTTTCCCGGTTTCTTCGCCGTTCTCAAAGTGCCTCTGTAAAATATGTAGACGATGGAAAACTGAGTTTTCCTCTTGAACTGGCACAGATCGAGCAAGCCATAGCCGCTTCATTACGGGCAACCGGTATCGAAAACAATGACTTTAAAGCTGCCGATCCTTTTAACCTGTTGCTCGGTGGAAACATTGAGATCGTTCTTCCTGCGACCACTCATCTCGTGATTGCACATCACCCGTTGAGCGCGTTTCAAACCTTGCTTGATGGCAATACCCTCACTGAATCGCCTGAGACTGGCATCAGTTACATCTGCATCAAAAGGCATCATTATCATGTTTCGTGTCAGGAAGTGACCGACTGGCAATTCTATTCCTTGCTTTCGGCAAAGGCTAAAACACGCACTCTTCTGGAGTGCGCCATCGCAGCAGCTCGACGCACTCATCGTCCAATTCACGAAATACTGGCTCAACTGAGCTTATGGCTCCCAACGGCCCAGGCAGGCAGTTTTATCACATTGAATTCTAAAAATATAACCCTTAATCCCCATGGAAATGAATAATCAAAAAAGGAATTGCTTTAACGCATGTTTTTAAAAAGACAAACGCTGGGCATGTTATGGCGCAACTATGTCCTTTATATAAGTGGTTATATGTATAAATAAGCCAAATACAAAAGGAGCGTGTATATGAGTGAAATGAAAATAATTGCTAATTGAACAGCAACAAAAAAAGAGTGTTTGATCCTCCTTTGGTAATCAATTATTAATTTTTTTTAAAACTAGGTCAGAGAGCAATACTTACTAATATTAGTAAGTATTGCTCTCTGACCCGGGTTTCCTTAGTATGAAGTCATATGAAATTAACTATAGCGACTGAGATAAAGCCGAGAGGTCCGTAGCATGCTGAGTTTCTCTCAATCACAGATGCGCGATCTACGTGAGCAAAGAATTGTTTCTTTTCTGCAACGTGCGCACGAACACCAGTGCCGTGTCGGTTTCGTGAACGCCAACATCGAGTTCCAGCCACGGAAGCAGCTTCTGAGAGACTTGTTCGAATTTGCACTAGCGCACGGCTTCAAGGAAGAGCGACATCTGATGTTTGTAATGGACTGCACATTTCTCTTTGGGACGCGCTCAGTCTCGAAACGGTTGTCGGAACGAACTGGGCCCCCCGAAGAAAGGGCCGATGCTTTAATGAGTCTAGGCTGAGGAACGCTCAGATGGATAGTCCAGAGAGACCGGCATCCGTGCTCATGCGGGCGCGCGACGATGCGGAACGATCTCCTTCCGGTTCCGAAACTCCGGCCCAGTTAGTGACGGCGTGTGAGGAGTTGCTGTTCGACGCCGTGATCCCGATTGTGTACCCACAACAACCGATCACCGTCCCATTCTCAGCGATCTCCGACGGTATGACCACGATGCAACGGCTAGCGCTAAGTGTACAAAGTTCCGTCCGGTCAACCTTCACGCGGGCCGACACCGATCCTCCGCTAAGGATAGTGAGTGAGACAGATGACTATGTGAAGGTCGCAGGGCTTGGCCATGCAGGTGTGGCGATTATCAACGGTGAGACTGGAGAGACTAAATACTATGAATATGGTCGTTATGGTGGAAACTACGGGGCCGTGCGGGAACGTACGGTGGCGAATGTTCAGATGGGCAATGAGTGCAATCCAACCCCGGAATCGCTTGACAATCTGGCTCGGGATCTGACGCGAACTAATGGCGGACCCTATGGCTTCGAGGCTGCCTATATTAAACTGGCAGATGGGGCGTTCGAGCGGATGAAGGAGTTCGCGCAGCAACGTACGCTCGCAGTGAATAGCCGCACGGCCCTTGCCTATGATATCAGCAACAATCATTGTTTTACCTTTTCCACCGAAGTTGCTAATGCGGGCGGTGCCAGCGCGAATGTCTCTTCGGCCCCCGATCTGGAGGTTATCCTGATCAGCCGGATCGGAACTCGTGTCGATGCGCCTGATGATTTGGCTGTCGAACTGCCGTCCCGTCAGATTCAGGTGCTGCAACAGTCCTATACGCCCTTTAGCGCCGGGAGGGACGGCACAGTGCCGAGTGGATTTTCACCGCCACGGAGGCCTTAGTGACGAGAAGATCCATCTTCGCTGTTTTGGGACTGATTGTTGCCGTTGTCTGGGGCGTGATCACTTATTTGGAGGTCGATCTACAAAGTGGGGGAGATAAAATGAGTATTCTGCAAACAACTGATTGGGCGGCCGAATTCAAGCCCTTTTCGGACGATGTCGAAGAGATGAACCAGATCTGGGGTGAACCTCTGCCCGAGCATCTTGTGTTCATTGGTGGGCTCGACTGGCCAGCGTGGGGTTATTTTTATCGCGATTCTAACGATCCGCCGGGTGTGATCCGGGGAGAAGCGCGTGACCGCACACACCTTTATAGCGGGAGGTATAAGTATACACATCCGGAAGGGGTTCCGGTCGGTGAGATCGACTTCGGTGATTTCGAGATCAGTGGCCTAGATGGCGAGCGTTTGATCCTACATCGCCGAAATCAGCCACCGCCGGTCGAGTATTTCTATCTCGAGCCAACTGACCCTGATCGGATCCGCCGTCCGGGCCAACCGAATCCTCGCTGACCTCAATGGTGTTGGTTTTGTTGGGCGTCGTCTTGCCGCCTGAAGGCGGGTAAAGCCAAGGGTGTCCTGACAGGCATAATTAAAGTGTAGTTACAGTGGGTGTCCTATTTAGGGCTATCTTTGCGACGATGGCCGGAATGATTTTCTAAACTTGTTGAGTCGCTGCAAACAGTATTTTCCCGGTTAACAAAAGTTAAACACCAACAGACTGGAATGTTGATCCGCTGGTTGCTGAGAGTTGTCTGTGATCCTGATTCCTGATTGTTACCGTTTAGGCTCATATACGGACATTTCCTTAAAAAAATTTTCAAAATGCTCTAACTAGAGTGGGGACTTTCAGGTAATGGGTTGTATTTTTCTTAAGATGGATATCCTTTTGTGCGATGGCGAATGCTTATTTGAGTGGGCATTATACGTTAACGGAAGTTGGTGACTATTTTAGCGTAAGTTATGCGACAGTGAGCCGGGCGGTCAAGAGGCTTGAGAATGAAAAATGTAAGGTCTGACCCCGTTTGGGTTCTATTTAGTCAATTTTCGTTTGGTTTTATACGCTATATGGGTGGCTCATATTAATTGCAGGCCATCATTTCCTGATCGATATTTATTTTCCATGCACCATTTTTTACCGCTATTTTTTCCAAAGTTTCTCGCTCCAATATAACTTTACATCCCTTATCAGTTGTTAAAATTATCCTTTTTAATCCCTCGTCTAATATTTTTTTCTCAAAGAAACCAATTTCATACATCCACGAATCACCAGCTCCGGGTTGTAGCATAAAATCTAAGTTGTGGGGAGGGTGAGGTTTAGTTTCAAATTGACCGCGAAACTGTATTGTTTCAACCGTACTGTTTTTTATAGAGACCGCGTGAAGAGAACTACAAGAGGGAGTGATTAAAAAAATAATTGCAAGGAGCGCCGACCTGACAAAAAATAAACCGCTTAATGTTATTTTGACCATTTTATCTGCGCCCCCCAGATAAGCCTTTTAACATCGATAGCCATCGCTGAGGAATCGCTGACTCGTCTGAATAAATTAGCTCTTACTTTCTCATGGTCATAATATTTCATCAAATCTATCGATCCTTTTTTGGGGTATCCAGGCGTAGAAGATTTTATGGATTGAGTTACTATATTTGTAGAGCCTTTGTGGCTCCATGATAGCGAAAGTCCGCCCGCATACATTAGTACTGAATGCCCAAACTCATGGGCGGCGATTAACATAAAATCTGCATCATCTTCCTCACTTGTTCCATAATATCCTTTATTATAAATAAAGCTGGCATCTATTCCTAATATTGCGGGATTCATTGACCTCGCATAATTATGCTTATCGGTTTCCACATAAAGGTCTACAGGAATTGCGTTTTGATAGTTATGTTCTGCTTTTACCCGAACCATAAAACTAGTGCCAGCCACATTGATGCGGCGTGACCAGTATTTGTCAATCCCGATACGAGCAAGGTATTTTAGTTTTTCATAATCAGCATCGGAAATACCGTTTTGCTTAAAGTTTAAATTAACGTGAACTATTATTATTTTTTTTCCAAAAATATAATTGCTTTAGCCCATAGCGCTCTATGTGCTCCTGTATGCACTCTCATATGTCGATGGTGTGCCTGATTCCACTCTTTCCGAAATTCTTTAACTGGCTTATCAATATCTTTATGCAATGCTTCATGAAATTTTTCAAGAGTTAAAACTTCTTTACTTTCGGTCATGTGAATCTCCATTTTTTTGATAAAATATTACATAAACGCCTCACATCAACGGACCGTAAAGCGGAGCGGGTTTTTGTGCGGAAGGGGAAAAGGTTTTGCAGTCAAGTATCTGTGGCATGCCTGATTGCACGGCCTGACCCCAAAACTTCGCGTTTGGTTTTAATTCCTTTGAGAAACCCGGATAGACGCTGAAAACACCCTTAAAATAAATTTCTTACAATTTCTATAATTTGCTGCAAAGTTTCATTTGAAACAAGGTTTGTTACGGAATTATTTATACTGTCTAAGGCCTCTTTCAGGTTTTCGAATACTTCTTCCTCTTCAAAGTTTTCTTTAAACCAGCGAGCAATCTGTTTCTGCTCCAGTTCCGAACCGATATCTTTTATTGCTTCATACACGTCACCAACAATGATTGATACTGATTGCAAATCACCTTCTGCAAGTTGGTTGACCGTAATAGTTGTTGGAGCTTCAATTGACATCGACTGGGTGCCTCCATCGTCAAATTGATTAGCAGTAATATTTCGAGGCTTTTCATGGTGCATAGTTTTCTCCTACACATAACAGTCCAATATACAGAATCACTAATTATGGTGCTATACAGATTCTGTATAGCACCATAATTACGAACTTCCCGTTTTTGTATAAAAAAGCAGCATATTGTGAAATGAAGGCCACATACATGGCAGGGACGCTAACATATGAATAACAACAAATCAAAAACAGACAACGCTACCACCAGACTCCAGGATTGATACATTGAGTTCCTTCGAAAACAAGGTGTCAAGGGAGGCTCCTGTCGTTGGTATGTAAAACGGGCAGAGCAGTATACTCAGACTCATTCTGATCAAACGTTGCTCACACAGACTCCCGAACCAGCCTCCGGTTCCTGGAAAATGAGGGCGAGAATTCAGACCAAAAAACTGGCAATGCATTCAAACGGTCGATGCTATACAGAAACTGTTTCTTATGATTAATTCGCCATGCCTTAGCCTCCTGATGTACTACTAATGAGGTGCTTGTCCGGTGGCTTTAACACCTGGATTCCGGCTAAAAACATGCCGGAATGACTGTGTTTCAATAAAAAGTGCTAACGGAGTGATTTGGCGCTTAATTTATATTTAAGAACCCACGTTGAAACGGTGCATGAAATGCACCCTGCTTGAGTTGCGCTGAAAAGGTTTAGTGCAATTCTCATACGGAAATACACATTCACCCTGTATGTTCACACCGGCCATAAAGCACATTCAGGTGATGCAGTTGCGCAGCCAGTGTGGTGGGCAATTGTGCCCACTGAAAACGCCAGCGCCAGTTATTATCGATAGTGCCGGGCAGGTTCATGCGGTTTCCTTCACCCAGCCCCAATACATCCTGCATGGGCAGGATTGCTGTGTCTGCCACTGAGGCGAGGGCGCAGCGTATTAAGGGCCAGGGCATGTTGGCTTCTACATCAAACCCCAGATAGTCCCTCAGTCGTTGACGTTCATCCAGTGATAATCCCTGATACCAGGAGAGGCTGGTGTCGTTGTCATGGGTGCCGGTGTAGACCACGCTGTGGGTTTGGTGGTTGTGCGGGAGGTACGGGTTGTCGGCATTGCCATCAAAGGCAAATTGTAGAATTTTCATGCCGGGCAGTTTGAATGCGTGCCGCAGTTGCTCGACTTCCGGGGTGATGATGCCGAGGTCTTCGGCCACCAGTGGCAGGGGGTGAAAGGCGGTGTGCAGTGCCTGTAATAATGCTTCGCCGGGTGCTTTGACCCAGTGACCTTCTATGGCGGTTTCTGCGCCGGCGGGGATTTCCCAGAAGGCTTCGAAGCCACGGAAGTGGTCGATGCGCAGTAGGTCAAACAGGGCGAGCTGGGTGCGCAGGCGTTCAATCCACCAGCTAAAACCTGCTTCTTGCAGGCGGTCCCAGCGATACTGGGGATTTCCCCAGTATTGTCCGGTTTCGGAAAAATAATCCGGTGGTACACCGGCGACGGTTTGTGCTTTTCCCTGGGCGTCAACGGAAAAATATTCGCGTTGTGCCCAGACGTCGGCGCTGTCGTGGGCGACGAAGATGGGGACGTCGCCAAACAGTGCAACATTATGTTGGTGGGCGTAGTTTTTGAGTGCGTGCCATTGGCTAAAAAAGACAAATTGTTCAAACAGTACCTGGGCAATGTCTTGTGACAGTCGCTGTTTTGCTTTTTGCAGGGCGACGGGGTTGCGGTCTCGTTCTTCTGCGGACCAGTCCCACCAGGCTTGCTGGTGGTGTTCCCGGCGCAGGGCGATGTACAGGGCGTAGTCTTCCAGCCAGTGGGCATGTTCGGCCTGAAAGGCGGCATAGGCTTGTTGTGTGGTGGTGTCGGTGGCGGTTTCAAAACCGCGACGGGCGAGGTGCAGGCAATCTAGGCGATACGTTTCGCTGGTGTTGATGTTGACATTGGCCGGGCTGCGGGGTTTGTGCAGCCAGCCGCGATCCACCAGCCAGTCCAGGCTGATGAGCTGGGGGTTGCCTGCATGTACCGAGAGGCATTGATAGGGGGAGCCGTCTTCGTGGGTTGGTCCCAGGGGCAGCATTTGCCAAAGTTGTATGCCGCTGGCGGCGAGGAATTCAATAAAACGATAGGCATTATGGCCCATGTCGCCTGCACTGAGTTCGCCGGGGAGGGAGGTGGGGTGTAATAACAAGCCGCTGCATCGACGGTGTTGAAATGCTCCGTCGTCTGATGACGTTTTCTTGTCTAACATAAAATATGTTCCCTGTGGTGTTCAGTCCGTTGCCTGACCGGGGCGCATGGTGCCGCCCATGGCGGGTTGGCCGCTGCCGTGGGAAAATACCTGTGACAGATAAGAGGGTGGTGCTTCGCCTAACAGGTGGTAGAGGTTGGCGAGGTGGCTGCGGTACAGGTATTCAAAACATTCGACGGATTCAGCCGAGTTGTAGTCACCAAACCACCAGAACCAGTCTGAGCCTTCACAAATCGCCAGCTGGTGTTCGGCCTGGGCTTGTCGTTCTGTATCCAGTTTGCCACTGGCCAGTACCCGGTCGAAGGCTTGTTTGGCATCGCCCAGCATGTTCCAGCCGGTATTTTTGTCGGTGTCGCCAATCCAGGTGGAGAGGGTGCCGTAGACCCAGCTACCGGCGACCAGATGGGGCAGTTCGGTGGGGGTGATGTTGGCGTCGAGACAGTCCGAGAAGGTGGTTAATTCCAGGTCGGGGTGGGTGGACAGTCTTTCATATAAGGCACGTAAAAAATAATAACCATTCTCGGGATAGTATTCCCAGGCGTTTTCACCATCGAGGATGATGGATGCCATGCTGTCGGGTTGATCTTTGCAGGCGGCGGCAATGTTTTCGAGATGATGCACCAGGTTGGCCACGGCGTCATCGGCTTTCCAGTCGGCATAGGTAAATCCGATCAGGTCTGAGAGGCCGTCGTCACGAAAAAAGATCGTTGTTTTTGTATCGTGCAACCGGTAGGCGTGGTGGACGCTTTCGGTGCCGCACAGGTCGTTGTTTTCAGCGGGTTTGTGCAGGCTGTTGCGTAATACGGATTCACCGCTGGCGGTCCAGTCGAACGAATATTCATCGAGCAGTTGCAGGGTGGATTCACTCAGGCTGCCTTCTGAGGGCCAGCAGCCTCGCGGGAGATAACCAAAATAATGTTTGAAGACTTCCAGTCCGTGCGTCAGGTGCCAGCGTACCCGCTCATCACCACCGGGGTAGGTTTGCAGGGAGGGCAGGGTGACATCGGGTATGGCTTCCCGGGCTGATTGAATATCCAGTAAAAGCGGCATGATGGGGTGGGCGTAAGGTGTGACGGATAATTCCACCTGGTTGCGTTCTGCCAGTGTGCGGTAACGGCCAATGAGGGTGGATAACAGTTCACCGATAATACCCAGCAGTTCATGTCGGTCATGCAGGCTGTAGGTTGATTGTTGCTCCAGCAGTCGTTTGACGCGCGGGTCACTGCGGCGCACGGTTTCTCCCATCCAGGAAAGGTGGTACCACATCAACAGATCAAAGAAGAATTGCTCGCTGGTGTATACCATGGCTTCCGGGTGGTTGAGTAACCAGTCGGCAATGGTGGCAAGTTGTGCATAGGCCGGAAAGCGGTCAATCATGTGCTGGCGATTGGCGCGCAGGCATTCCTTGATCAGGCGCAGGCGATGGTCAGTCGCAGAGACCAGCACCGGTTCGGCGAGGGCGGTCAGCAAGGGGTCTTTGATGCTGCCGGTGTTGTGCAGAAAATGTTGCACCTGTTGGGCGTAGTCATCTATCTGTTCCAGCAGGGTGGGGACAAAGTTTATGACGGCGCGTGCTTCGGGGACCGCTTCGAGGTGGGCGGCCATGTCAACGTAGTCTTTGATGGCGTGCAGGTAAGTCCAGGGCAGATAATATTCACCATTGCGCTGGTCACGGTATTCCGGCTGGTGCATATGCCAGTACAGCACGACTTTGAGTTTTTGTTTGTTTGGCACGATGGGTGGTTCCAGTTTGGCGAACTAATGATGAATCACGGGGCATGCTAACGTATGCCCGGTGGTTTTCAGTTTGTTTATCTGTAGGGTCACTGCCATTAAGTTAAGCCTATTTTCCTGTTTGTTGCAGGTTGTTTCTTTAGCCTGCTGGTGGAACCGCTGCGCTTGTTCCACCCTACAATTTTATGCTGTGTTGAATAGAGACACCTCGACTCAATTCTCTTCCGGGGCTTGGCCTGACGGCTATGCTTTTTTCAACGCACCCGGTGTAATTCCTGCCCGAGCATGTCAGGTGTTACCAGCACGATGCCGTTGGGCGAAACATGATACCGTTTGGCATCTTCCACTGCGTTGTAACCGATAGACGTGCCCGCCGGAATACGGCAACCCTTGTCCAGTACCGCTCGACGAATACGGCAGTTTTCACCGATTTTTACATGCGGCAGTATGACTGAATCTTCGATTTTGCTATAGGACTCTACATGCACATGGGAAAATAGCAGCGAGTGGCGCACTTCGGCACCGGAGACAATGCAACCACCGGAAACCATGGAATCAACGGCCATGCCTCGCCGGTCTTCGTCATCGAAGACAAATTTGGCAGGCGGTGCCTGTTCCTGATACGTCCAGATAGGCCAGTCAGCATCGTACAGGTTCAGGTCCGGTACCACGCCAATCAACTCCAGGTTGGCTTCCCAGAAGGCATCGACGGTGCCTACATCCCGCCAGTAGGCTTGCGTGCCACTTTGTGCATCTATGAAGGGGTAGGCAAATACCCGGTATTTGTCGATGAGTGAAGGGATGATGTTGTTGCCAAAATCATGAGCGGATTTTGTCAGGTCAGCGTCTTTGATTAATTGCTCAAACAAAAAAGCTTTATTGAAAATATAGATGCCCATGGAGGCCAGCGCCTTGTCCGGCTTGCCGGGCATGGGTGCGGGATTTTCGGGTTTTTCGGTAAAATTACGGATGCGATGATCACTGTCCACACCCATCACACCAAAAGCTTGTGCCGTTTTTAGGTCGGTTTCGATACACCCGATAGTGAGGTCTGCTTCGTTTTCCGCGTGCGCCGCTAGCATTGGCCCGTAATCCATTTTGTAAATATGATCACCTGCGAGCACCAGCACATAACTGGGGTTATGGGCCCGGATGATGTCCAGGTTTTGATAAATGGCATCGGCTGTGCCCGCATACCAGGAATCGGCAATGCGCTGCTGGGCAGGTAACAATTCCACATATTCGCCAAATTCACCGCGCCAGTGTCCCCAGCCTTGCTGGATATGCAGAATCAGTGAATGCGCTTTGTATTGGGTCAGTACCCCGATGCGTCGAATACCGGAGTTGATGCAGTTGGAAAGCGGGAAGTCGATAATTCGGAATTTTCCACCAAACGGTACTGCCGGTTTGGCACGCCATTCGGTTAACTGTTTTAGGCGTGAACCGCGTCCACCTGCCAGAATAAGGGCCAATGTATCTCGTGTCAGGCGACTGACAAAACGGGGGGAATGACTCATGGTACTGTGAATTCTCCTTGAACGGATTTTGTTAATTAACAGTGCAGACTCAACATCCGGGCGATACACTCAGTGTGGTAGAAGTGTGGCATTGATAAAAACACTTCAGGATTCACTGGATATTGTGTCACCGGTACCTACACTTCAAGCGTAGCAGTTCTGATGACGACCAGGGGGCATCATTTAACTAACCGTTCAATAATGCGTGACTACTCCTTAACTGACGTACAATAAAACTATGACACACACGCTTGATAAAACGGCTGCCTCTTTGTTGTCTGCCGATGAGAAAAAAATCATCGAAGCCCGACACCATGATCCCTTCATGGTGTTAGGGAGGCATCACTCCGGGCAGTCTGATAAAGACCAACAGGAAACCATCCGTGTGTTCCAGCCGCATTGTCAGGAAATGCGCCTGGGTGCGGAGGGGCCGCTCATGCAACGACGGGGCAAGACGGATCTGTTCAGTTGGAGCGGTCCGGCAGAAACGATTCCCCGTTTTTATTCTCTGCACTGGAAAGATAGTCATGGTCTGTCGCATGTCAAACATGATCCTTACAGTTTCGAGCCACAATTAGCCGAATTTGATCTGCATTTGTTTGGGGAAGGTCGCCACTGGCATTTGTATCGGGTGCTGGGCGCGCATGAACATGAAGTAGAGGGCATCCGGGGTATTTTATTTGCGACTTGGGCTCCCAATGCGGAGCGGGTCAGTGTGGTGGGTGATTTTAATCAATGGGACGGACGTTGCCATCCCATGCGATCCCGTGGTGGCAGTGGCGTTTGGGAATTGTTTATTCCCGAATTACAAGCCGGTGCCCTGTACAAGTTTGAACTGCGCAACCGGGACAGTGGCCAGCTGCTCACCAAAACCGATCCCTATGCGCAACAATATGAATTGCGTCCTGATACTGCTGCTGTTGTGCGCGGTAAAACAAATTATGACTGGCAGGACTCAGACTGGCAGCAGCAACGGCAATCGGCCGACTGGTTGCATCGGCCCATTTCCGTATACGAAGTGCATTTGGGTTCCTGGCAGCGTGATGATGCCGGTCAGTTTCTCAATTATCGGGAGCTGGCACATCAACTGGTCAGTTATGTCACCCGGCTGGGTTTTACCCATATTGAGCTGCTGCCCATTACCGAGCATCCGCTGGATGCCTCCTGGGGTTATCAGGCCACCGGTTATTTTGCGCCGACCCGCCGTTTCGGGCAGGCAGATGATTTCCGTTATTTTGTTGATCTTTGTCATCAGCAGGGCATTGGTGTATTGCTGGACTGGGTACCGGCACATTTTCCCAAAGATGATTTTGCACTGGCCCGTTTCGATGGCAGCGCGCTTTATGAACATGAAGACCCGCGTCGTGGTGAGCACCGTGACTGGGGCACGCTGATTTATAACTTTGGCCGTAACGAAGTGAAAAACTTCCTGCTGGCCAGTGCCCTGTTCTGGTTAGAGGAATTTCACATCGATGGTTTACGGGTGGATGCCGTGGCCTCCATGTTGTATCTGGATTATTCCCGCGAAGCCGATGACTGGGTGCCCAATATCTATGGTGGCAACGAAAACCTGGAAGCCATCGAGTTTTTACGCGAGCTGAACATTGTTGCCCATGAACGCCAGCCCGGCACCATGATCATTGCCGAAGAATCCACCGCCTGGCCGCAGGTAACCCGACCCACCTGGCTGGGCGGTCTGGGTTTCAGCATGAAATGGAACATGGGCTGGATGCATGACACGCTGGATTATCTGAGTAAAGACCCGGTGCATCGGCACTATCATCATGACCGACTGACCTTCGGTTTGTTGTACCTGTTCAGTGAAAACTTCATGTTGCCGTTTTCCCACGACGAAGTCGTGCATGGTAAAAAATCCATGCTGTACAAAATGCCTGGTGATGAATGGCAGCGTTTCGCCAATTTGCGACTATTGTACACCTACATGTTTCTTTATCCCGGCAAAAAACTGTTATTCATGGGCAATGAATTCGCCCAGGGCGATGAATGGAATTTTGATCAGACGCTGGACTGGTATGTTA
The DNA here is from genome assembly GCA_021647705.1 of Gammaproteobacteria bacterium. Taxonomy (GTDB): domain Bacteria; phylum Pseudomonadota; class Gammaproteobacteria; order SZUA-152; family SZUA-152; genus SZUA-152. The sequence continues at coordinate 22,947 of JAKIUF010000017.1, forward strand.
CCGATTATCCCCTGCATCAGGGCGTACAGCAGTTGATTGGTGATTTGAATCATTTATACCGGGACACGTCTGCGTTGTATCAGCACGAATTTGAAACGGAAGGGTTTGAGTGGATCGATTGCCATGATGCCGATCAGTCCATTCTCTCGTTTTTACGCCGTGATGGTGATGAGCATGTGATCGTGATTCTTAATTTTACGCCCGTACCTCGCAGTGGTTACCGCATCGGCGTACCCGATGCTGCTTTTTATGAAGAAGTGCTCAATTCGGACTCCGGGCATTATGGTGGCAGCAATACAGGCAATGCCGGTGGTATTGCCGCCGAGGCGACTCCCTGGATGGGGCGTCCCCATTCAGTGTTGCTGGACTTGCCGCCATTGGCAGCTGTGGTGTTGCAGCCACGTCGTATTGGGTAAACTGAGCTTGCGTATTCTGTTTGTCAGTAGTGAAGCTTACCCTCTGATCAAAACCGGTGGTCTGGGTGATGTGGCGGGCAGCCTGCCGCGTGCATTGCTGGACCTGCAACTTGATGTGCGTCTGATTATGCCGGCCTATGCGGTGGCCGTCGGGCAGTTGAATGAAACGAAAATTCTCGCGCAATTTTCCGAAGGTACTGACACCGTTTCTCTGCGTGAAGGGTTACTGCCTGACAGCCCATTAAAAATCTGGCTGGTGGATGCGCCCGGTTATTTTGATCGTCCTGGCAACCCTTATCTCGACAGCAATGCTCAACCCTGGGTGGATAACGCTGAACGTTTTGCATTGTTCAGCCGTATTGTCACCCGTCTGGCCCTGAATCAGGCCGGGTTGGATTGGATGCCGGACATTGTGCATTGCAATGACTGGCAAACAGGACTGGTGCCCGCTTTGTTGGAACTGTCGGCACAGCGTCCTGCTACGGTATTTACCATACACAATCTTGCTTATCAGGGTTTGTTTCCCGCAGAGAACGTGCAGAAACTGGGTTTGCCTGCCAGTTGGTGGAGTCATCACGTTCTGGAGTTCCACGGGCAGCTCTCGTTTATCAAGGGAGGGCTGGTTTTTGCGGATCGTATTAACACCGTCAGCCCGAGCTATGCCCGTGAAATACAAACGACTGAATTTGGCAATGGACTGGAGGGTTTGTTGCGTCATCGCAGCGCCGTATTGAGCGGTATCCTCAATGGTATCGACACAAAAGAATGGAACCCGGCCACTGATCCACTGCTGGAATATCATTACGATACCAATAATTTGTCCGGCAAACTCTCGAACAAGCAGGCACTACAAACCGCATTGGGTTTGCCACAAAAACCGAGGACACCATTGATTGGTCTGGTGAGCCGACTGGTGAGCCAAAAAGGTATCGACATCATTCTTGATGCAATACCCAGCCTCGTAAAACTACCGCTGCAACTCGTGCTGCTGGGCAGCGGAGACCGGGCTCTGGAAGCCCGCCTGATAACACTGGCCAAACAACACCCCAATAAACTGGCTGTTAGTATTGGTTACGACGAAGCGCTGGCGCATCGTATCGAAGCGAGTGCCGATATGTACCTGATGCCTTCCCGTTTCGAGCCCTGTGGCCTTAACCAGATGTACAGCCTGCGTTATGGCACGGTACCCATCGTGCGCAATGTGGGTGGGTTGGCAGATACGGTGATCGATACCAGCGCCAAAACACTGGCCAACGGTACGGCCAATGGTTTTATCGTTAATACGGATGACCGTCTGGCATTATTGAAAACAATCAAACGTGCTTTGCGGCGCTATCGTAACAAAGCACAATGGCAGCAGTTGCAAACTACCGGAATGCAACAGGATTTTTCCTGGCGGACCAGCGCACAGGAATATCTCACCCTTTATCGGCGCGCCGGACAGGCCAATCCCAAGTCAGCATCTAACGCTGAATAAGCGCCCTTAACATTTTTTTTGCTTGCCGAAAACACTTTTTATAAATTATTTATGCCATAGAGCTTGTAAGTTGCAAAATGGGAATCTATATTTTCCTTGAGCAAGATAACGCAAAGGAGCAGGGGTATGGCTAATGCGGGAAAGGCGATAAGCAAGAAAAGCAGAGGTAAAAAATCCACCAGCAAAAAATCGGCGACGAACGCCAAAAAAGCGGCAGACAAAACACCCACAGCACAACAAGCGGCCGACAGTGCATCCGCGCAAAGAATCGATCAGGACTATCGTCGTCGTATGATTGCGGAGGCATCCTATTATATTGCCGAGCGCCATGGCTTCGTTAACAATTCACCCGTTGATGACTGGCTGGAAGCCGAAGTATTGGTAGATCGCCTGATTGAGTCAGGGGAGGCTGGACATGGAACATCGGTGTTATCCCCGAAATAATGATAGTTTTAATGTCACCCTCAGTAATCCCCGCCATGGCAGTGTCAATGCACAAGTGCGTGACGTCAGCCGGGAAGGAATAGCTGCGTGGCTTGATGACATGCCATTTCCACCCGGTACACTGGTGGAAGTGGGGCTGCCAGAAAAGCAACAAAAGCGTTTCCAGAGCGAAGACCTCAAAGGCTATGTCGTACACGCACGAAAAGGTGAAATCGGTCTCTGGCTATTGGGGCCGAATAAACTGTTTTAATCGTACAGGTTGTCCGACGGTTAAACGGAGATGGTGAGTTCGGTCAGCGCGCGCGGGTATATCCTGAGCCGCTTCCAACAACTGTGTCTGCATCGTTTTATTGCAATGAAACATCGACGAATTTCTTTCGTTGAATCTTCGGCTGTTCGCTCTCGACGCCATAGCCGTCAGGTTAAGCCCTACCCGGGTAGGGTTAGGGTGTTCATCGGTTTTTGTTCCGCTCTATTCAACACAGAGTAAAGTCGTCGTTTGGTGGAACCGCTGTGCTTGTTCCACCCTACCCAAAGTCGATGATGGAGCTGGTATATTGATAGTGGAGCAGGGTGGAACAAGCGCAGCGGTTCCACCATGATCTTGCATTCGTTCTATTATTATGACTCTCAAACGACGAATTAATGAAGGCTTTCATTACAACGGCCATGCTCTCGGCCCCTGGCGGGTGGCTATTCGTTTGGGTAAATCAAAGTCAGCCCCAAGTGGGGTAGGGTGGAACAAGCGCAGCGGTTCCACCATGATCTTGCATTCGTTCTATTATTATCACTCTCAAACGATGGATTAATGAAGGTTTTCATTACAACGGCCATGCTCTCGGCCCTTGGCGGGCGGCTCTCCGTTTGAATAAATCAAAGTCAGCCCCCAGGGCAGTGCCAGCACTATGATGGTACAATTTACAGCAATAAATTAAACCTGAATCCTGTAGGTGCGCGCACTTGCGGGCTTCAGGTGAGCCAGACGTATAAAAATTGAATATAAAGGGGTAGTCGGTGGAATTTTTAGCAGAGTACGGGATGTTTGCCGCCAAGGCGTTCACTATTGTGTTGGCGGTTCTGGTGGTTGTTATTGTGGTTGTCTCAGTAATAGCAAAAAATAAAGATAAATCTGACGAACGTATAAAAATCACCCGGTTAAATGACCGCTATGATGACATCAGTATGACGATGAAAAGTGTACTGCTTAACGACGATGAAATAAAAAAACTGGAAAAAGAGAAAAAAGCAAAAATCAAAAAAGAGAAAAAAACACCGCAAGATCCAGATAAAAAACGGGTCTTTGTTTTGGATTTTGATGGTGATATCAAAGCCTCTGCCGTGACATCACTGCGCCAGGAAATTACTGCCATTTTAATGGTGGCAGAAAAAAATGATGAAGTATTTGTTCGGGTCAGTAGTGCGGGGGGCATGGTCAACACATACGGACTGGCAGCATCTCAGCTCAAGCGAATCAAGGATAAAGAGATCACCCTGACTATTTCTGTGGACAAAGTTGCCGCAAGTGGTGGCTATATGATGGCTTGTGTTGCGGACCATATTCTGGCCGCACCTTTCGCGATAGTGGGTTCAATTGGCGTAGTTGCGCAAATGCCCAATTTTAATCGATTACTTAAAAAACATGATATTGATTTTGAAATGATCACAGCAGGTGAATATAAACGTACTTTGACTCTGTTCGGTGAAAATACTGAGCAAGCGAGGAATAAATTTAAAGAAGATATAGATGATGTGCATGACCTGTTTAAAAATTTCGTCAAACAAGAGAGACCCATTGTGGATATTGAAAAGATATCAACCGGTGAATACTGGTTTGGTATTCGTGCAAAAGAGCTGGCTCTGGTGGATGAGTTGAAAACCAGTGATGATTATTTGCTGGATCGTGTTTCTCAAGCGGATATTTACAGCGTCAAACACGTTGAAAAAAAGAACTTAGGTAAAAAGTTTTCAGGTTTTTTGAGTAGTATTACCGAGGATGTGATGACTAAGGCGCAAACAAAATCGAATGAAACCCAACTGCTTTGATTTTTGAGAAGTATGTTTCATACACGTTCCTGATGTCGGCAGTCGTCACCAAGCAAGAGAGAATGGTGTTGGTTGCGTTCTGGTTTTCCCAGAATCATATCTGCAACGATTGAGATATGTGCCATATACTCAAAAAAAGGATTTTGAACGGCCGGAATGGTTAAGCAGGATGAATAAATGAACTGGCTTGACCGTTTTCATCGCTGGCGCAAGCAGAGGCTGTTGCGCCACGAGCGTATTCCCATCGACTTGTGGGCACAGGTCAGCAACGAAGCGCTTGCCCGTTTTCATTTGAGTCCACACGAATTACACCGACTGCGCGAATTGGCAAGTCTGTTTCTTCAGCGCAAAAGTTTTAGCAGCGCAGGTGGGTTGGTGTTGGACGACAAAATACGTGCATTGATTGCGGTTGAGGCTTGTTTGTTAATCCTTAATCTCGACCTTGAGTATTTTGATGGCTGGTTGGAGATTATTGTTTATCCCGGTTCTTTTGTGGTTGAGCGTGAACAGCCTGATGCTATTGGTCTGCTGCATAAACGGCGTGCGGTGCTGGGCGGCGAAGCCTGGGACAGGGGGCCGCTGATTCTCGCTTGGGAGGATGCGCAACCGAGTGCCCTGGCGCACAGTGGAAATTCCAGTGTGATTCTGCATGAGTTTGCCCATAAACTGGATATGCTCAATGGTGCGGCCAATGGCATGCCACCCTTGCACGCCGATATGGACCGGCATGACTGGACGCGCATTTTTAACCATGCCTATGAACAGCTATGCATAGGAATTGAAGAGCAACTCCGTACGGACATTGATCCCTATGGAGCGGAAAATCCGGCCGAGTTTTTTGCTGTGATCAGCGAAGCATTTTTTTTGCGGCCAGCACAGCTGTACCATGATCACCCCGATCTATACGATCAATTGCGATTATTCTATCGCCAGAATCCATTGCAGCGCTGTACGAAAATCACATAATTTTCGGGGTGCGTTTTGTTACCTAACAGATTCTGAATACTGCTTGACTCCGTTGCAGGGTACGGAGTCTATGCTGCTTTCATCAAGGTTAATAATGATGGAGCAATCAGTGCGCACTTCACCCGTTACCACGATGATTGGCAGTGTTGTTACCGGTATTGCGGCTTCCGCTTGCTGTCTCGGTCCGTTGGTATTGCTGGCGCTGGGTGTCAGCGGTTCGTGGATCGGTAATCTCAGTGCCATGGAAGCGTACCGGCCGGTCTTTGTTGGCATTACCTTGATTTTTCTTGGCCTAGCTTTTCGTAAACTGTACCGGCGTCCGCAGGCCTGTGCCGTGGACAAGCCCTGTGCCCGGCCTGATAACCTGCGCAAGCAACGCATCCTCCTCTGGCTTGTCAGCATTTTCGTTTTGGCAATGATGAGTTTCCCCTGGTATGGACCCTGGTTATTAGATTAAACGTTACGAAGATAAGAGGTATTAAATGAGGTTTACCTGCTAACTCTTTGTAATTTATGGCTTTAACGGGGGGCTGGTTGGCTTTAAAGATATAAGTTTAAGTTTCCGTGTTAAGTCTTTGTAATTAATTTCTTTAATTGAGGATATAAGCGATGCGTACGGTTTTTTTTATCTTCCTGCTGGCGGTTGCCGGCATGCTGGTGACGTCCACTGCGGCACTGGCGGGTGAACTGAAAACAGTCACCCTGTCAGTGGACAAAATGACATGTAACATGTGCCCCATCACGGTGAAAAAGGCCTTGCGCAAAATCCAGGGTGTGAGTGAAGTCAGTGCCAAATATGAGGGTGACGGCATGGGCTGGGCGACGGTTACCTATGATTCCACTCAAGTAAAAATAGAAAATTTGATCTTCGCCACAGAGCAGGCAGGTTATCCCTCACGGCGCAAACAATGAGTGCCGGGGACAAGAGTTTGCACATCGCTATTGTGGGCAGCGGTTCCGCTGCTTTTTCGGCGGCTATTAAAGCGGTGGAGGCCGGTGCGCAAATCACCCTCATTGAGGGTGGCGAAGTCATCGGCGGTACATGTGTCAACACCGGGTGCGTGCCGTCAAAGATATTCATCCAGGGTGCGCATATTGCACACCTGCAAGGCCATCATGCGCTGGCAGGTGTTGCGCCCAACGTACCGGATATTGATCGTCCGGCCATGGTGAGTCAGCAACAGGAATGGGTTGAAAAACTGCGGCACGCCAAATACGAAAACATCCTGGAAAATAATCCCGGCATTACGTTGTTGCGTGGTATGGCCCGTTTTCAGGATGCCAATACTTTACTCGTCACGTGCTCCGATGGCTATGAACAGGTTGTGCGGGCTGATCGTATTTTGCTGGCGGTGGGTGCCCGTGCTGCCGTACCTGATATCACGGGGCTGGTTGACACCCCATTCTGGACATCCACGGAAGCCTTGCTGGCCAGGCGCATTCCATCACACTTGATTGTATTGGGTGGATCGGTGATTGCGCTGGAACTGGCGCAAGCCTTTTGTTATTTGGGGAGCGAAGTGAGCATACTTGCCCGCAGTACACTCTTGTCAAAAGAAGCGCCGGAAATTGGCGCAGGCTTGCAACAGACTTTTGTCGATGAAGGCATTAATGTTGTGTTAAATACCGTGACAAATACTGTGCGTCATAACGGTCAGCAATTCATGTTAGCGACGAATAATGGCGAGTTTTGTGCGGATCAGTTACTGGTTGCAACAGGGCGTGAGGCTAACACGACAGCGCTGGCGCTGGACAAGGCCGGTGTGGAAATCAATGCACAGGGTGCTATCGTTACTGATGATTATATGCGTACGAATGTAAAAAATATTTATGCCGCAGGTGACTGCGCTCATCAACCGCAATTTGTGTATGTTGCGGCGGCGGCGGGTACCTGCGCTGCACGCAACATGATGGGTGGCAGTGAGACTCTGGATTTATCCGTCATGCCTGCCGTGGTTTTTACCCACCCTCAAGTGGGCACTGTGGGACTCAACGTGCAGCAGGCGACAGCACAGGGTCTGGTGGTGGAAAGCCGCACATTAGGTCTGGAAAATGTGCCGCGCGCCCTGATCAATATGAATAAATCCGCGTTAAAAAATGGTTTTATCACACTGGTGGCGGAAAAACACACGGGTCGTATTTTGGGTTGTCAGGTGCTGGCAGCTGAAGGTGGTGAAATTATCCAGAGCGCAGCACTGGCGATACGCAATGGCATGAGCATTCAGGCGCTGGCCGGGCAACTGTTTCCCTATCTGACCATGGTAGAAGGGCTGAAGCTTTGTGCGCAAACCTTCAGCAAAGATATCGCTCAGCTTTCCTGCTGTGCCGGTTAGCGCAGATAAACCCGGCTGTAGATAAACAACAATAAACAAACAAATAGAAACATTAGCCAATGACATCGACAACATTCACGATTGGTAAACTGGCGGCAGCGGCGGAAGTGAACGTCGAGACTATTCGGTATTATCAACGCCTGAAACTTGTCATCGAGCCGCCTAAACCAGACCTGGGGTATCGGCATTATCCCGCAGAAGATGTTTTGCGTGTGCGCTTTATCAAACGAGCCCAGCAATTGGGTTTTACGCTTAAGGAGATCCAGGAATTACTTGAACTGGGGGATGGCCATTGCCAGCAGGTACAACAATTGGCGCAGGTCAAGCTGAAAAAAATCGAGGAACGAATTACTGACCTGAATGCCATGCACGGTGCGCTGGAGAGTTTGCTCGCACAATGTCGGGTGAGTGAAACGGATGATACCCGTTGCGCACTGATTGAGAGTGTTACCACAAATAAAATTTAGAAAATGATGTAACACATATTCCTTTTCCTTTCCTGGGCTTCCATGCCCTGAATATCACACGAGCGGCATTTTCTTATTCTGGTGTATTCCCCGGTATGATCGGCTGATAACCCGGAGTTTGTTTTCGGGATGAAAAGACGGTTTTCCTCTATTTTGTATTGATGTTAATACCCTTTTCAGCCTGCTGCGGGGTTGTTTGTTTCTGGAAGTTATTGCTTTTAGTTTTCTTTGTCGCTTCAGGATTTATATGTGTTTTTCCTGGGGCTTGTCCCAATTGATATCATTCAGTCTTTGGGATATTTCTATGATGTGTATAAATATACAGAACCCTCTGGACTTTTTAAGCTTCATTGTAAGCTTGTAAGCTTGTAAGCTTGTAAGCAGAGGAGGGTTTTTGTTTGTTAAGCCGTCAATGAATCAAGGAGAGAATAAATGACGAAAAACATAACAATGGCCGCTTTTTTTGCTGCCACCATTGTTTCTGTACCCATGGCTGTCATCGCAGGTAATATTCCCTGGAGTTACACTGGCCCTAATGGTCCCGAGCATTGGGCTAATATGAGCCAGGAATTTAAGCTTTGCGGCAGTGGTAAAGAACAATCACCTATCAACATTAGTGGAGCAAAGAGCGCAAATCTCCCCGCTATTCAGTTTGATTACAAACCTGGCAGCCTGGAAATTATTCATAATGGTCACACTGTTCTGATAAAACCTGCCAAAGGCAGCAGTATTAGCGTCGCTGGGGAAAAATATGAATTGTTACAGTTTCACTTTCATAGTCCTGGCGAAAACACCGTCGATGGTAAGACCTTTCCCATGGACATTCATCTGGTGCATAAAAGTGCCAAAGGTAAAATCATGGTGCTTGGCGTGTTTACTGGAATTGGCGCGAAAAACGCCGTGCTGGACAAAGTCTGGAATCATATGCCACAGCAATCAGGCGACAGGAAGCAGGTGGCATCGGTGAGTATCAATGCTGCTGACCTGCTGCCAACTGATCGGAGTTACTATAGTTTCAAAGGCTCGATTACCATACCGCCCTGTAGTGAAGGTATTGAATGGATCGTGCTGAAAACCCCTGTTGAAGTTTCTGATGAGCAAATAAAGCAGTTTTTGCGGGTTGTTGGAGAGAATGCCCGCCCTGTACAGCCTGTGTATTCACGAACACTGTATATGAGGTAATTTTTCAGAGGAAAAATGACACAAGGGAGGTGAAGAGGAGTGAAGGCACCGGTGTAGTGTCTTCATATTGCGAGGACCGCACCCGAATGGTGTGGTCTTTTTTCAAATTATTTCCTGATTACCCACAACTTTCAGCCAGTTTTAGCAGCCTATTCGGTATTGGCGGGGTTCGCAACGCAACATATACAAACCGTAGCAGCATATCTTCAAGATGAAACCGGCGATTAAACCGATACAAAACTCAGCAAGATAACGGGGCAAATGTTTTGACCCAATGCCATGATAATGTAACCTGAAGGCCTCGTTTCGACGAGGCTTTTTTGTGAGCGGGTGAAACGTGTGGAGTGGTACTTCCTGCCTGTAAAGAGAAGCTGGGGTTGTGCTTCAGTGTGAAATTATTCTGAACCAGAACAAGTGTAATTTTTTGATTTAAATGGTGGGCGATGCTGGGTTCGAACCAGCGACCCCTGCCGTGTGAAGGCAGTGCTCTCCCGCTGAGCTAATCGCCCTTGTTCTGGAAAAAACCGTTTTGAAAATAGTTTTCCGAAAAGAGGGCGCAGATTCTACGAGTTGGATGCAGCTAGGTCAAATTTCCGATACAGAGAACAGCAGCTCCCCTTTTTGCCGGAGCTTGGTACAATACCTCCCCTTTTTTACCGCCAAGCCCCTTGTGGGCCAAGGAAAACCTGACCGTAATGCGTACCCGTTTTGCTCCCAGCCCTACAGGCTATCTTCACATCGGCGGTGCTCGTACCGCGCTTTATTCCTGGTTGTATGCCCGCAAACATGGCGGGCGGTTTGTGTTGCGTATCGAAGATACGGACCGCGAGCGTTCCACCGAGGCTTCAGTGAATGCCATTTTGGAGGGCATGACCTGGCTGGGGCTGGAATACGACGAGGGGCCGTTTTACCAGACACAGCGTTTTGACCGGTACAGGGAGGTTATTCAACAGCTGCTGGATAAGGGGCTGGCGTACCATTGTTATTGCTCCCGTGAGGAGCTGGACACCATGCGCGAAGAGGCCATGGCGAAGAAGGAAAAGCCGCGCTACAACGGGCGCTGCCGCATGCGCAGTGATGTTCCTGAAGGGGTTGAGCCGGTGATCCGGTTTAAGAATCCCACCGAAGGTGCGGTGGTTATCAATGATCTGATCAAAGGCAAGGTCGTCATCCAAAACAGTGAGCTGGATGATTTGATCATCGCCCGCAGTGACGGTACGCCCACCTACAATCTCACCGTTGTGGTGGACGACTGGGATATGGAGGTCAGTCATGTTATTCGCGGCGATGACCATCTCAATAATACGCCACGACAAATCAATCTGTTGCGTGCCCTTGGGGTTGAACCACCGATTTATGCGCATGCGCCAATGATTCTGGGCGATGATGGCAAGCGGCTGTCCAAACGCCACGGGGCAGTGAGTGTGATGCAATACCGTGAAGATGGCATTTTGCCCGAAGCGCTGTTGAATTATCTGGTGCGCTTGGGCTGGTCTCACGGTGATCAGGAAGTGTTTTCCATTGATGAAATGATCGAGTTGTTTGATATCAAGGATGTCAATGCGGCGGCCTCCATGTTCAATCGTGAAAAACTGTTGTGGCTGAATCAGCAGTACATTATTAATGCTGCGCCGGAGCATATTGCCCACCACCTCGGCATTCATCTGGGCAAGTTGGGCATTGATCCCACTGAAGGGCCGGATATTCTGGAAGTGGTCAAGGCGCAACAGGAGCGCGCTCAGACGCTGGTGGAAATGGCGGAAATCAGCTGTTTCATTTATCAGGACTTTGATGAATACGATGAGAAGGCGGCAAAAAAACATCTGCGCCCGGTAGCCAAAGAGCCGTTGGAAAAAATGCGCGAGGCTTTGTCGGCATTAAGTGACTGGACGGCAGAAAGCCTGCATCAAACTGTGGAAACGGTTTCCGAGGCACTTGAATTGAAGATGGGTAAGGTTGCACAGCCTTTGAGAGTTGCGGTGGTGGGACGTGCTGCGTCACCCGGTATTGATGTCACCCTGCAATTGATTGGCAAAGATGCTTGCCTGCGACGCCTTGACAAGGCGTTGGCCCTTATTGAAAAACGTGCTGCGAGCACAGGATAAAAATGACGCTATGAGTGACAACGAAACAACCTTAACAACGACAACACCCGGTAATTTTATTCGTCATATTATTGATGACGATATTGCAGCCAACAAAAACAATGGCAAAGTAGTCACCCGTTTCCCACCGGAGCCTAACGGCTATTTACACATCGGCCATGCCAAATCCATTTGCCTGAATTTTGGTATCGCCGAAGACTATAACGGTACCTGTAATCTGCGTTTTGATGATACTAACCCGCATAAAGAAAATGCTGAATTTGTACAATCCATTCAGGACGATGTGCGCTGGCTGGGTTATGACTGGGGCAAGCAACATTTTTTTGCCTCGGACTACTTTGAGCAGTTGTATGATTTTGCCGTGCAACTGATCGAAAAAGGCCAGGCTTATGTCTGTGATTTGAACGCAGAAGAAATGCGTGAATACCGGGGCACACTGACTGAGCCGGGTAAAGACAGTCCATATCGTAATCGTTCTGTGGAAGAAAACCGGGAGCTGTTTGCCAAAATGCGCGCCGGTGAATTTGCGGATGGCAGTAAAGTATTGCGTGCCAAAATCGACATGGCATCGCCTAATATTAATTTGCGTGACCCGACGATTTACCGCATTCGTCATGGCGTGGTGCATCATCAAACCGGTGAATCATGGTGCATTTACCCTATGTACGATTATACGCATTGCCTGTCGGACTCGCTGGAAGGCATTACCCATTCGTTATGTACGCTGGAGTTTGCGGATCACCGGCCTTTGTATGACTGGTTTTTGGATACGCTGGAAGCACCTTGTCATCCGCAGCAGATTGAGTTTTCACGCCTGTCTTTGCAGTACACTATTACCAGCAAACGCAAGCTGACTTCGTTGGTGGAAGATGGTCATGTGGAAGGTTGGGATGATCCACGCATGCCGACAATTGCGGGTATGCGCCGGCGCGGTTATCCCGCAGCGGCGATCCGTGATTTTTGTGTTCGCATCGGCGTAACCAAATCCGACAACACGGTGGAAATGGGCGTGCTGGAAAATTGTGTGCGCGAAAACCTTAACGAGCATGCGCCACGGCGCATGGCCGTACTTAACCCGCTCAGGGTTATTATTACAAATTACCCTGAAGGGCAGGTGGAGCAGCTTACTGTGGCCAATCATCCACAGAATGAAACGATGGGAACCCGTGAGATTCCCATGTCTCGGGAAATTGTTATTGATCAGGATGACTTTCTGGAAGTTGCGCCCAATAAAAAATTCAAACGGTTGGTGCATGGTGGTGAAGTACGGTTGCGTAACGGCTATGTGATTCGCTGTGATGAAATGATTAAAAATGAGCAGGGTGACATTATTGAATTACGCTGTAGTTACGATCCTGCCACTCTGGGAGCCAGTCCCGAAGGCCGTAAGGTGAAAGGTGTGATTCACTGGGTCTCTGCCGCGCACGGTATCTCTGCCGAAGTGCGTCTTTATGATCGTCTGTTTAACCATCCCGCGCCCGATGCTGCCAAAGATGGTTTGGACTACACCGCCCACCTCAACCCGGGGTCCGTGCTCACGCTGACTCGCTGTGTGCTGGAACCCACGCTGGATGAAGCCGAAGAGGGTGAATATTTCCAATTTGAACGGGAAGGGTACTTCTGTAAAGATCAGATTGTTACAGCTGATAACTCACCTGTTTTCAACAGAACGGTCACTTTGCGTGATTCCTGGGCAAAAATAGAGAAACAAGCGGCTCAAGCGGGTTGACACAGCCCTGGATTTCACTAGAATGGCGCTTCGCTTTTCGGGGCTATAGCTCAGCTGGGAGAGCACTTGCATGGCATGCAAGGGGTCGGCGGTTCGATCCCGCCTAGCTCCACCAATTGCGGAAAGCAAAAGCGTCAGTACTTCAGCATTAATAATTTGCTTGAGTACACCAGTCGATGTCCCCATCGTCTAGAGGCCTAGGACACTGCCCTTTCACGGCGGCGACAGGGGTTCGAATCCCCTTGGGGACGCCATATTTAGCGTTATAAAGCAAAGGTTTACATCAATCAGATGTAAACCTTTTTTTTTGTCTGAAATATTTACGGACTTTTTACGGAATATTCCATCCGCTCACAAATAAGCCGCGAATGATTCAACTGCCACCGCGTTAAGCTCAGTTTATGAGCTGTCGCCGAACAGCAGCGAATATATGATTTCCTTTCCTTTTAAGACGTGCCACAGTTTGTGCGGCCCTTGGGTAATTTTAGAAATATTAGGAGTGACTGATATTTGTGGTAACAGCAAAAATGCCTATGACTGGCTTGGGGCAGGTATGTATTTTTGGGAAAATAGCCCTGATCGCGCCAAGGTGTACGGGGAAGAGCTAAGAAAGTGAGACAAACTAAAGACCTCGACCGTGGCTGGCGCTGTAATTAGCTTAGGGTCTTGCCCCGATTTGCTTGATTCCGGTTCACTTAAGCTGCTCAAGACAAGTTATGATTCGCTAATCAAGACTCTAAAAGCTGCATGGAGAAGAGGCGCCAGCGAATACACAGGGCAGTGATTCCTTCTCTTCGGTAGGGTTCAGAATACCGGCCTTCCTCATACTGTTCCAGCGGAGTCTCCTTAACAGAAACTTTCCCAAATCAGTGATCAGACGACCGACATTGAACGGCCCGTAATTGAAGCTGAAAGGTTTTGAAGCCTGCCTATGGCAAGCCGTCACATCTGACGGGCATTATCTGAAAGAGCGGTTGTTTCACTCACACCCAGTTTTCAATCCGAAGTCCTGGTGCTCGCTCAAACTCTTTTATATTGTTGGTGACCAGAATTAACCCCATGGCTCTTGCGTGGCCAGCAATCATCATGTCGTAGGGGCCAATCGGCTGACCGATACGATATAACTCGGCTCTTAATTGACCGAAATGTTCCGATGCGTGGTCTTCAAAAGGGGCCGCTTCCAGGCGCGCAATCAATCCCTCGATATCGGCAAGATTTCGTTCGGGTTGAGATGATCGCTCAGCGCCATAGATCAACTCGCCTTTTGTGATGGCTGAAATGCACATCTGGTTTTCGTGTTGCTTAAAAGCTTCACGAACTTGCTTAGGACGATTTTTGATGGTGTAGATGACGATGTTGGTATCCAGCATGAATTTCAACATGCTTAAAGTACCTCGCGCTCTTGGTCAGCGGGTTGATCACGGTCGAGCATAAAATCATCGGATACACCAAGAGCATCGAACCACTGATCCCAGGACTCTCCAGCAGGGGTAATGATACGAGTATTGCCGACGGCAACAATATCCACATTTTTTATGGTGTCTGGCAATGCGACTGGTTTGGGGAGTCGTACTGCCTGAGTTTTGTTGCTCTTGAATACGGTCGTATGGATTGATGTCATTATAATCTCCAGGTATATCCTTGTGGTATATACGATTGTATCGGCTTGAAGGGATATATCAATAGTATATCCGTGTGGTGGTGTACGTGAGACCTAAGGAATTACGCTTTGATGCCGCCGATGAGGTCTTACACAGGTCTTGCAATTGCCTAGCCCAATTGGCTATCTGATCGGCCCTTGCATCGTGTGATGGCCGATAACGCGCCCTGAGCCAGCAAAGCCTAATGCCCAGCAATCGCTGTTGACCACCGGTTGAATATTGTTTTGGCACCAGCCCCAGTCAGGCAGAGAGCTCCCGTCCATTCTTAAAATTGTTGGCATCGCCGATGATAAAAACCAATGCCGTGGCAATCTTCATTAACAGGCCGGATATATGAGAGTAATCCTGTCCTTGACATTGGGTCGCATCCCAATGCTAGCAACCTACAATAAGCAGGGGTTTTAGCTTAACATTACCTGATTACCCATGAAACGCAGCCATTCTCTGAGCGAGGACACTACTTGAGTTAGTGAGCCATGAGCGAGGATAACGTCATGAAAAATAAAGTCCAATTTCAAAAAGGCTATAGCTTGGTTGAGTTCATGAGGGGTTATGGAGCTGAAGAACAATGTCAAAATGCCTTGTTTAAATGGCGATGGCCTCACGGCTACCAATGCCCCGAATGTGGTGGCAAAAGCTACTGTACATTAAAGGTACGTCCTGTTTTTCAGTGCAATCGTTGCCATCATCAGCACACGCTAAAGAGCGGCACTATTTTCGCGTCAACAAAACTACCTCTTACTCTCTGGTTTCTTGCTATTCACCTATTAACGCAAGCTAAAACAGGACTCTCTGCACTGGCGTTACATCGCCAGCTTGGTGTTTCTTACAACACCGCCTGGAATATCAAGCATAAGTTGATGCAGGTGATGAAGGAACGAGATGACAGCAAGCGTCTGTCGGGTATTGTTCAGCTGGATGATGTGTACTGGGGCGGTGAATGCCGAGGAGGTAAACGAGGCCGAGGATCTCCCAATAAAACCCCTTTTGTCGCCGCCGTATCCGTCGATAATCAAGGCCACCCGATTGCCATGAATATGAATGTTGTCAATGGGTTTCGTCGCAGAGACATTGCACGCTGGGCTAAGCGCCACCTTAGTCCTGATAGTCATGTGTTCTCAGATGGATTGGCTTGTTTTTCAGCGGTCAAGCAGGCTCATTGCCAGCATACGCGCATCGTGACTGGCGGTGGTCCGGCGAGTGTTACCTTGGAAAGTTTTACCTGGGTGAATACGGCCATTGGCAACGTGAAAAGGTCGATCAATGGCGCGTATCACGCGATTAACGCTAAACATGTTCCTCGCTACCTAGCTGAGTTTTGTTATCGGTTTAATCGGCGCTTTAAGCTTGAGGATATGCTGCCACGTTTTGGCTATATTGCTGCAAGGACACCGCCTATGCCAATGAGGCTGTTAACTCTGGCTGAGGATTATGGGTAATCAGGTAAAGTTAAGTATTCGAAAATTTATTTATAACTAGTTGAATTTATTGATGTTAGATTTTCTGCTTTATGGCTGAGCTTCATGGGTAATCAGGTAACTTTAAGTTAAGCACGTTTGCTCACGTCTGTGGATCAACCCGGAATAAAGAAAACCCGGAAATCTGCCGCTTTCGTCGAAGTGAACCACCCCGCTTGTTTTCAACATCGCCTTGACAGAATTTTCAAAGGGTTCGAGCTGCTGATGGCCCCGGTTTAGAATATTGTTGAGTGTCCCTTGGCTCAGTCTGATTTGAAACAGCTCCTGCAAGCGCTGATAAGGGAGCAGTTGATATTGGCTGAGGTACGATAGTTATACATAGGGCAGGGGACGGGTGATCAGGTATATGCGTTTTGTTGTGGTGCGCCGCGAGGTTAAGTTCGGTTGATTTGCGGTTGTGGAGGGGCTTTCCTTCTTTTATGGGGCTGAGTGAACTTTGCGTAAAATCAGGCCAAAAAAAACCCGTCAGAGACGGGCTTTTTTATCGCATAGACTAAATATACTTAGGCTTGTGTGCGACGGCGTTTATAGCCTGTAACAGCAAATCCGACCAGTCCCAACCCTAACAGGGCCAGTGAGCCTGGTTCTGGTATTGATGATATCTCTGGCGCAGAGGCGGCGGAGAAAAATTCGAACGATGTATTGCCAAAGGGGTTGCTACTGTATGTCCAGTCATATGCAGTATTATCGTAGCTTACGTGCATCAAGGTGCCTGAGCCAGACAACGATAGAAACCCTGGTGTTTGCGATATAATTGTAACTGTTGCCAGATCGAACGTGAAACCACCCACTGCCCAAAGGGGGTTAACGGGCGTAAACGAACCTGGAGTATAGTCAAAGTCAGTGAAAGCTACTGAATCAGAAAACACCACACTTTCGGCAGCAAAGGTTCCGGTAGCCCCCGCAAAGCCTACGATAACGTCCTCGAAGGCAAGAGCGCTACCATTATCAGTCGCTGTGCCTGAAAACGAAATAACACCAGTAATCGGTACAGCCATAACTGCGCTGCTTCCCATCGCTAGCAATAAAAGGCCTGCGCCCCTAATAAAGTTCTTCATTGTATGTTCCTTTTTTATAGCTTAAAGCAAATTTACAGCTGAGCCTTTATGCAAAGCCTAAATAAAACACTGAAAATCAATGGCTTACGGCATATTTTTCTCGTAAGCTGTCGGTTTCTCATTACAGTGGAATAGCTTTGCAAGCACTCAATGAGTCAATCACCTCTAATAAAGCATTTTTCATGCCATATTTGTAAGTAATTGTTTTTAAAGCATATTGATTCGATCTGTATGCTCTGTTCAGCAAAAGCGTAAAAAAATCCGACATCGCCTGTGTACGCCACTCTCACCAACTACTGTACTATGTGTCACGAATTATGTCGCTTTCTACACAAAATGGAGTATGGCCCCAAGTCAGGTTGATAATTCCAATGGGTGGAATCTTCGTTCCAGCCGGGATAATTTTTCGGTATCAGAAATCGATTCCTCTTTTACGAAAAGCAAGATGTATATCTGGATTTGTGCCTAGTCTGCGGGTATAAACGCTGTTCCATTCATACGCTGTGGGTAACCAATGAAAAATCGTACGGCCCTTCTAAACTGTCTCTCTCCGTTTTTATTATTGTTTGCTTTGCTGGCGAATGCCAGTGATAACCCCCCGCAGGCCGCTATTGCAACAGCACACCCATTGGCGACCCAGGCTGGTCAGGAAATTCTTAATTCCGGTGGAAACGCCTTTGATGCTGCGGTGGCTGTTACTGCTGTGCTGGGCGTGGTGGAGCCTTACGGGTCTGGCCTGGGTGGAGGTGGTTTTTGGTTGTTGCACAGGAATGCCGACAATTTTCAGGTGATGGTGGATGGTCGCGAAAAAGCACCCATGGCGGCACGCCGTGATATGTACCTCGATGACAAAGGGGAGGTGATACCCGGTGCGTCCATCGATGGGCCATTGGCGGCTGGTATTCCCGGTGTCCCGGCAGCCATGGTGCATATCGCGAAAAAATATGGTCGTCTGTCGCTGGCGAAAAATCTGGCACCTGCCATTCGATTGGCGCGGGATGGTTTCAAGGTGGATAAGCAATACCGGCGTTACGCTGAAATGCGCCTGAAAACCTTGCAGCGTTTCCCGGAGACGGCAAAGCTGTTTTTGCATGACAATACGGTGCCGCCATTAGGGTACCGGTTAAAGCAGGAAGACCTGGCTAATACCCTGGAATCTATCGCACAACACGGTGAGTCGGATTTTTACCGGGGTGCTTTGGCCAAACGTCTGGTAGATGCCGTCAAAAAAGCGGGTGGCATCTGGTCACTGGATGATTTGAAAAATTACAGGATTGTTGAACGGGAGCCGGTTCGTACAGAATATCGCGGCATGAAATTAATTTCCGCAGCGCTGCCTTCATCGGGCGGTATTACGCTGGCCAGTATGTTGCAGATGTTACAGCAATACGATTTGCACAAAATGTCAGATACTGACCGGGCGCATCTGATCATTGAGATTATGCGCCGTGCATACCGCGACAGAGCAGAGTATTTGGGCGATAGTGATTTTGTCGATGTGCCTGTTGCGCGTTTGACCAGCACGGCCTATGCCAAAGAGCTGGTGAAGGGAATTCAAATGGATGATGCCATGCCCAGCGCAGAATTACGGCCCGTGGGCAAGCCGGGCGGGGCGGGCACTGATACCACACATTTTTCCATACTGGACAAAGAAGGTAATCGTGTCGCGGCAACCTTGAGCGTTAATTATCTTTTTGGTTCCTGTTTTGTGGTGCCGGGCACCGGTTTTTTGCTCAATGATGAAATGGATGATTTTTCGGCCAAGCCCGGTGTTGCTAATGCATATGGTTTGATCGGTGCAGAAGCCAATGCCATCGAACCGGGCAAACGCCCCTTGTCGAGCATGTCTCCGACATTTCTGGAAGACAAGCGCGGGATTGCCATTATTGGCACGCCCGGTGGCAGCCGCATCATCAGCATGGTTTTGTTGGCGGCCTTGCAATATGCAGAGGGTGCAGATGCGACATCCATTGTGCAGCTCCCCCGCTTTCATCATCAATACATGCCCGATATCGTGATGTTTGAAGATGATGCGTTTTCCGAAAAAGTGGAACAGGATCTTGCATTACGCGGGCATGTGTTGAAAAAACAAATGTCGCCTTATGGTGGTGGTTTTGGTCATTACGGCAATATGCAAGGTATTGTGTGGGACAAACATAAAAATAAAGTGACGGCCGCCAGTGATACGCGTGGTATTGGTGCCGCTGTTGTTTTCAAGCAATAAAAGTGTCCGGGTTAAAGGGATTTTATAATGTTCGGTTTTAATCGGCAGACGGCATTACTGGATGATGAATCTGTGTGTTGGATGCTGGATGTTTTTGACTGGGTATTGGTTAATTTTGATAGCCGGAAATTACAGGCCGAAACAAAGCTGATTTATCCCAATAATGACTGTTTTCCAGGAAAAGAAAGCAGCGTGGAAGGCATGGCGGCATTGATTTTTGCACAGGTTAAATCCTATGCGGGTATTGCTGCATTACCTTGTGACTTACAGAATGAAACAGGTGTTAGCCATACTGTGCCATTTGAACCAGGCTTGGCTGAATTGCCGATGGTGCCAGACAGTAAAAAATGGATATTTACCTATCACACGGATACGCTGAATAACCCCGAAGTGTTAATTGCCTCTTTTGTACATCAAATCGCCTATCATATTGTTTCTTCAGCCCATAACCCGCCACCGGGCGGGAACGAAAACTGGCCACATGTTGCCGAAATACTGGCAACCATGATGGGTTTTGGTGTCATTATGGCCAATACGGCAAATACACAGAAAATTCGTTCCTGTGGCAGTTGCAGTGGCCCTGCTGTGGAGCGGGAGTCGTTCTTGTCACAGTATGATATGAGTTATGCTTTGGCGATATTTTGCGCATTAAAAAATATTCCCGTAAAAGAGGCGACGTTACACTTGAAAAAAACATTACGCACATTTTACAAAAAGTCGTATAAAGAAATTTCAAGCACACATTTTTCCCGTAATGACAGACTGACATCGTTACAGGCTGCCTGGTTTTCAAATCATCCACATGTCAGTAAGGACAATCAATAAATGAAGCAATCAGTTGAGGTGGTCGATGCACGTATTTCACCCGAAGGGCGTCTCGATGTGCTCTCCCGGTTTGAGGTCAGCAAGCTGCTGGATACCAGCCAGGGTGATTTATACAAAATTTTCAGAAACTGTTCTCTGGCTGTGCTGAACTGTGGCAATAGCATGGATGATGGAAAAGAGCTGCTGGAACGTTATAGCTCGTTTGATATTAGTGTGATTCAGCAGGAACGTGGAATTAAACTTGAGGTTAAAAATGCACCGGAAAACGCTTTTGTTGATGGCGTGATGATCAAGGGCATCAATGAACATCTATTTGCCGTGTTGCGGGATGTTGTATATGTCAATAATGAAATTAACGACAATCCAAAATTTGATCTTGATACCTCGGAAGGAATAACAACCGCTGTCTTTCATATCTTGCGCAATTCAAAAATTTTATTGCCCATGAAACCACCCAATATGGTGGTGTGCTGGGGAGGGCATTCCATTAAGCGCAAAGAATACGACTATACAAAAGAAGTCGGACATGAAATGGGGCTGCGGGGAATGGATATTTGTACCGGCTGTGGCCCCGGCGCAATGAAAGGACCCATGAAGGGGGCGACCATTGGCCATGCCAAGCAACGTATTACGGGGGGGCAGTATCTGGGTATTAGTGAGCCCGGAATTATTGCCGCCGAATCACCGAATCCGATTGTAAATGATCTGGTGATTATGCCGGACATTGAAAAACGCCTGGAGGCTTTTGTGCGGGCGGGGCATGGGATTGTTGTGTTTCCTGGTGGTGCGGGTACAGCGGAAGAGATTCTTTACATTCTGGGTATATTGTTGCACCCAAAAAACAAGCATATTCCTTTTCCTTTGATTTTGACGGGCCCGGAATGCGCGAAAGATTATTTCGTGGGCATTAATCAGTTTATTGCGGATACGCTGGGGATTGAAGCACAGCAACGTTATACCGTTATTATTGATGACCCGACGCAGGTAGCGCGTGAAATGGCCGCAGGTCTGGAAAAAGTGCGTAAATTCCGTAAAAAAACCGGGGATGCCTTTTATTTTAACTGGTTGCTGCATATTGATCTGGCCTTTCAGCAACCCTTTTTGCCAACACATAAAAATATGTCGGCATTGGAACTGCATAAAGGCCAGCCTGTGCATTTATTGGCCGCAAATTTGCGTCGTGCTTTTTCCGGCATCGTTGCAGGCAATGTGAAAGATGAAGGTATTCGTACTATCGAAAAACATGGCCATTTTGAGATCAAGGGTGATGCAAATATGATGAAATCACTGGATGCATTACTCGCCTCATTTGTTGAACAGGAACGCATGAAATTGCCGGGTAAAAAATATACACCGTGTTACCGGGTTGTGACTTAGTATTTATTGACACTTAAATGTGAATTAAATGTTTTTTACTGAGAATGCCGTTATTCCGGCATGTTGTTAGCCGGAATCCAGAGGGTTACATCCTTGGATAATCGTTCCAGCACATTGGGAACTTATGTTGTGGTGGTACTGACAAGTGGCGTGTTATAAACGCAGAGGTCGCAGAGGTCGCAGAGGCGCAGAGAACGCAGAGAAAAACACTAAAAATTCTGCGCCCTCTGTGACTGCTGTGTTAAATACCCGATGATTTTTAAAAGAGTGTTTTTAGCATTTAATTCACTATCGACATTGCAGCATAAAAAAGTAGTGCCAGAAAAATTATATTAAAAAAGAGAGAGGGGGAGAGTTTTCATGAAAATTATTTTGTTGGGTGCCCCAGGGGCGGGTAAAGGAACGGTGGCAAAAGTTTTGACGGAACTGGATGGTTCCGTGCAAATTTCAACGGGTGATATTCTGCGCGGTGCGGTGCAGGCAGGCACCGAGCTGGGTAAGAAGGCTGATGCATTCATGAAAGCAGGGGATTTAGTGCCGGATGAGTTGATCATGGATATTATGAAAAACCGTTTACAGGAACCGGATTGCAAAAAAGGTTTTTTACTGGATGGTTTTCCTCGTACTATTCCACAGGCGGAGGCTTTGAAGACCCTGTTGGGTGATTTGGGGATTGCCCTGGATATGGCGGTCAGCCTTGAAGTCCCGTGCGAAGAAATTCTGAATCGTCTGACAACACGTCGGACTTGCGAAAATTCGGCTTGTCAGGCGATTTACAACACAATAAGCAGCCCGACAAAAATTGAAGGTATTTGTGACAAGTGTGGCAGTAAGGTGGTGCAACGTGAAGATGAAACGGAAGAAGCCATTAGTCGTCGTCTGGAAACCTATAATGAAAAAACAGCACCGTTGATAGGGTATTACAAAGAGGAAGGATTGTTGATGTCCGTCGAAGCGACGGTGACTGATGAGGTGGTTAAAGCAATCCAGGATCGCCTGAAATCCTGAAAACCGATGAATTGCATAAAGGCCGGGCCCGGTATATCGTTAGCGGGCTCGGTTTTTTTATGACGGCGATAATTTATAGCGGTTAATTTATGTCTGACTCTGCTGTATCAACCAGGGAGGAAAATTACCATGTCTACATTCATGTCTACACTACGAATCTTTGTGCTGGGAATTGTTGCATTGGGACTATTGAGCAGTGTTGCTGTTTTTGCAGGAAGTGATCATGAAAAGTCGGCCACTTATCAAATGGCAGAAATCATGCACCGTTTAAAACATTACCCCAGCCCTGCGGGTAAGGAGGTGTTGAACAAAATCACACAAGCTGCGAACACAACGGCAAACGAGCGCACCATTGCAACGGCAATGCTGAATTTACAACATAAAGTGGTCAGCAGTGATGTTCCAAAACTGGAAGCCGTTATTGCTGATAAAAAAGCAACAGTCCATGAACGTGAATTGGCCAGCATTGTGCTAAGCCTGGATCACCGTCCTACCAAGCAGGATAAAGCCAAGCTTAAGGCGATGATGCAATAGTTTTTGTTTTCCCTCTATCCTGGGCGTTTGCTCAAGAGCTTTTTTTGTAAAAGATTGGCTTTGTGAAAAATAAGGTTTAGAGATTCAGTGTGTACTACAGAATGTGGAAACAAAAAATACAGTGTCTGTTACGCAGAGGTCGCAGAGACACAGAGGCGCAGAGTTTTTAGTGTTTTTCTCTGTGTCTTTGCGCCTCTGTGACCTCTGTGTTTACAAGCATCAGATTTGGCAAAGCGGCAGATTTCCAGGCAGCCCCAATTTTTGAGGGGTATCTTCATTTGTGTGCTGGCTGGGTCTGAATAATAAAAATCCAACGCAAAGGCGCGAAGACGCAGAGAGCGCAAAGAGTTAGAGGATAACGAGCAAAAGATATAAAAAAATCTCAAATGCTGTGAATCTCTGCTTTCTCTGCGTCTTCGCGCCTTTGCGTTAGGTTTTATGAGTCTGTGATTCGTGGTTGAGGAACAGCCCGTTTCACCGAATGTAAATCAATGATTTTTTGGGCAGTTTTGTCATTCACATTGATGTGCCAGAGGAACATAAACATGTTCATTCATCGTGTAAAAGGTTTGCTAGCCACTGTGGTGATTACAGTGGCATTGATACCTTTTAGTGCGTTTAGTGTGGACACGGTTAAAACCGATGATTATTCGCTGCGAATAAATACGTTGACCACAGGCCTGAAGCATCCGTGGGGACTCGCATTTTTACCGGATGGCCGCATGTTGGTGACGGAGCGTGCAGGGCGTTTGCGTCTCATTGCTGCAAATGGTGTGCTTGATCCCAAGCCCATAGCAGGTTTGCCTCAAATTGAGGTGGGTGGTCAGGGTGGTCTGCTGGATATTGCTCTCCATCCGGATTATGCGAAAAATGGTTGGCTTTATCTTTCCTATGTAGCATCAAACAAACACGGTAACGGTACTGAAGTGGCACGTTTCCGGCTTGATGGTTATCGCCTCAAAGATTTTCAGCATATTTTTCGTATGGAGCCCAAACTGCCGGGGGGACGCCACTTTGGTTCGCGACTGTTGTTTGACGAGCAAGGCTATCTTTATATCACGCTGGGTGATCGTGGTAACAAAGAACGCGCACAGCAATTAAGTGATCATCTGGGGACTGTCGTTCGTTTGCACGATGACGGCAGCATACCTGCCGATAATCCTTTTCGTCTCCATCGTAATGCCAAAGCGGAAATCTATACGTATGGAAATCGTAACGTACAGGGAATCACCCAAAACCCCTGGACCAAGGCAATCTGGATGCATGAACACGGCCCCCAGGGCGGTGATGAAGTCAATGTGTTGCAGCCGGGGGTAAACTACGGCTGGCCGGTGATCACTTATGGTGTGAACTATGGCTGGGGTACCCGGATTGGCGAAGGCACCGCGAAAAAAGGCATGGCTCAACCCATTCATTATTGGGTACCCAAATCCATTGCACCTTCGGGGATGACTTTTTATAAAGGTGACCAATTTCCTGACTGGCAGGGTGACCTGTTCCTCGGTGCATTGCGCGATCAAATGCTGGTGCGGCTAGAAATTGATGGTGAAAAAGTGATAAAGGAAGAACATATCCTGAAAGGCAAATTAGGGCGCATCCGTGATGTTAAAACGGGAGCCGACGGTTACCTTTATCTGCTTATCGATGCCGACAATGGCAAGTTGGTCAGACTGGAGCCTGCGAAGTAGGATGACGTCAAGGCGTACATGTTATGCCGTGTTGTCCGCTGTTTGTTTGCCCTGTATTGCGGTTGCACAAACACCAATACTCTCGGAAGAGCCACTGCGTATTACGATCACTGCGGGGCGACTCGATAACACATTGGCGGAAACGCCAGCAGCAGCCAGTGTGTTGACCGATGATGCACTCCATGGTGGGCGTCAGCAACTTGGCCTGGATGAAGTGCTTGCGGGTGTCCCCGGTGTTTTCGCCGTTAATCGTTATAATTTCGCACAGGATCTGCGTCTGTCTATTCGTGGTTTTGGTGCTCGCGCTAACTTTGGTATTCGGGGTGTGCGCATTCTGATCGACGGTATTCCAGCGACGACACCGGATGGTCAATCCAGCGTCGATGATATCGACCTCGATAGCCTGAAACGCATCGAGATTATCCGTGGTCCCGCCGGTGCGCTTTATGGTCCTTCTTCAGGTGGCGTGCTGAGTCTGGAAACTCGTCAAAGTATGACCACCCCATATGTCGAAAGCAGCATCAAACGTGGAGCCTACGGCGTTGATGCTGTTCGTTTTGAAGGTGGTAATACGCATGGAAATCTGGGGTATGCACTCAATGTATCCCGCTTCCGCATAGCAGGTTATCGCGCGCAATCCGCAGCGGAAAGGGAGTTATTTAATGGCCGGATTGACTATGATCTCAAAAATGGTGGTGAACTGACGACGACGTTTGCATCACTCGACGCGCCACTGGCACAAGATCCGGGTGGGCTCACCGCCGAACAAGTCCGCGCTGATCCGCGTCAGGCTGCGCCGATTAATCTGCGTTTTGATACCGGCGAGTCCGTGCGCCAACAGCGCTTTGGTTTGCACACTCGTCATCCTCTTGCCGGTGGCGCTGAATTGCGCTTAAGCGGTTACTTTGTGCAGCGCGACTTTGCCAATCGCCTGCCATTCAATATGATCGAACTTGATCGGCGTTTTGGTGGTGTTGGTGTGGAATACCAGCGTGGAACACAGTGGGCAGGTGTATTTGGGCGGTTGCTACTGGGTGTTGATGTTGATTATCAAAGTGATGAACGCCGTCGTCGCGCAAACCTGGATGGTGTCGCAGGTGACTTGCGCTTTGATCAACGCGAGCGCGTGATGAACAGCGGAATTTTTATCACTCACGAACAGCAACTGACACAACAACTGCGTCTGGACACCGGCTTACGTTATGACCGTCTGCATATTGCCGCCGATGATCGCTTTTTAAATAATGGGGATGATTCCGATGCCGTCAGTTTTGCACACTGGAGCCCGAGCATCGCATTACTCGTGCAACGCGACAGCGCAACCCAGCTGTACGCCCGTATTGCAACCGGCTTTGAAACACCCACTACGACCGAACTTGCCCGTATTGATGGCAATGGCGGTTTCAATAATACCTTAGACCCGGCAACGTCCGTAAACTATGAGCTGGGTGCTCGTATTATGCCTGTGCCCGATGTACATATCGAAGCCGCAGTGTTTCAGATCGATATAGACGATCAACTGATTCCTTTTGAAATTGCCAGCTCACCGGGTCGCTTTGCTTTTGAAAATGCAGGTCGTTCGCGTAATCGCGGTTTGGAGACGGCGCTCTCCCTGGGCAAATACACCGGATGGGGATTGAAACTGGCGTATACTTACTCGGATTTCCGTTTTATCACATTCACCGATAAAAACAGTGTGGCGCTGGATGGTAATAACTTCCCTGGCGTGCCTATGCACTTATTTAATCTGGAATCACGGTATCGTTATTCTTCCGGGGTTTATGTGGTTTTTGAAGCGCGTTATACCGGTCGCTATTACGCGGATAATCTCAACACCGTCAAGATTGCTTCATCCATCAATAGTGGCCTGCGTCTGAGTTACCCGCATTTTGTGGGTGGCTGGCGGGTTAATATTTCCGGCGGTATTAATAACCTTTTTGATGAGAGCTATTATTCTAACGTGCGCCTGAACGCCAATGCAGGGCGTTACTTCGAGCCTGCGCCAAGCCGTCATGGGTATTTTGAATTTGGTGTCAGTCGTGATTTTTGATGATGCTCGGGTATTCAGTGTGTACACATAAGAATGTGGGGACAAGAAACAGGGTGTTTGTTACGCAAAGACACCAAGTTTTCAGTATTTTTCTCTGCGTCCTCTGCGTTTATAACACGCCACTTATCGGTACCACTACAATCGAATGCCTAAAGGATCATCGGGATCAATACCGTCCATGAAACGTTTTTTGCGGTCGCTATTTGTGGTTTGGTAAACACGACCTATCCAGTTGTTGATCATCGCTTCCCCAGTGTCATGCCAGGTATTGTGAAGATGTGAGCGGATCAGTTCTTCCGGAAATATGGGCAACGATTCCTTGCGTGTTTTTGCTGCGACCAGCCGGGACTTATGCTCAAGCAGAATGGCTTGCACCTGCTGGCTGAAATAATTGTTGGGGAAGGGGGGGTAACTGTCCCGTTTATCATCGATAAACAACAGAACTTCCCGTTTGTATTCCTTTAACAGACTGTTGATATCGTATTCCGGGTGCCCCTGAAAATAAACAATACGAAACAGGTCTTCACTGACCGCAAGATGTACGCCTGCATCAGGGCTTGCAACCAGCACACGTAAACCGGCCTCTTCAAACTGTTGCTGCGTAATTTCGTTATAGCGGGAATGGGGTACATCAAAACGTGTGTTGATATCGTTGACCAGTGGATGAGAGCGATCAATGACCTCGTGCTGAAATACACCCCAGCATTTTTCAGCCAGTTTTTTCCGTTTTTGCTGATGCCGGAATTGTACAACGGCATGGGTGGCCAGACAGGAACACAGTATGGATGTGACATTGTTATAGCCCCAGTCGATGACCTCAATCAGGGGCTCCCAAAATGCCTCATCCGCCAGATTGGGTTGAGTGACGTTGGCTCCGGTGATAATGAGTGCGTCCAGTCCCTCTGCCTTGATGGCGTCAAATGTTTCATAATATTGACTGATGTGCGTAGCCGCCTTTTCACCTCGCGGTAATTGCGGCAGGGTGAACAGGTGAATATAAAATTGTGCGATTTGATTGCTCTCGCTGACAATGCGCAAAAACTGCCGTTCGGTCGCTTCAAGTGCCGCATCCGGCATCATGTTCAGCAGGCCGATATGCATTTCCCGAATATCCTGTTGTCGGGCACGGGCTGGGTCCAGCACAGAGTCTCCCTCTTTACGAAGGCGGGTAAACGTTGGCAATGATGAGTTGGCGACCAGCGGCATGGAGGTTTCCGGGTTATTTGCTTGAGTTATTTAATGGAATTGTTTTTTCGAGCAATGGCAGTAGCGATCAAATTGATGAAGTCATTCTCTGTTTGAACTTTCGCCAGCTCATCCGTGCTGATGGTATAGCCGTATTCTTTTGCGATAGCTTCATAACGCGGAATACGCGAATGAAACAAGCGGGGGAAAACCCAGCGCACAAATTCATCCGGGTTAATCAGGGCAATATACGGCAGATTATTTTCTGACATGTATATTTCAAGCTGCTCATCAAGAAAAGTCTCACGGTAATAAAGCGGTTTGGGGTCATTTTCGGCACGCTGAATCAGCTTTTTTTCATCCTGTTTGCTGGCTTGAATGTAAAGAATAAGCGTGTGTCTGGCCAGGGTTTCAATGACGGTGGGGTCATCAAGTTCACAGGCGCTGCCACCCGCGTCATTGATAAAGTGTTTGTAACCATAAATATCCTGTGCCTTTTGAATGAATGTTGGTACATCGTTCATCGCGGCAATTTCGGCGTCCCTGTGCAAGTGCTGGCGACGTTTAAACTCATTCAGACTCAAACCATCCTGCTCCGGGTTACCCAGCTTTCCCATGAAACTGGCCACCGGTTTCAAGTGATCCACAGTGATATTGTTACAGATATAAATGGAATCTGACTGTAAAAGGTCACGTAAAAATGGCACCTGCATGGCCTGTATTTTAATATTATCGAGGATGGCTTCATCCAGGTAATGCGTGCCAATGCGATAATCCGCAGAATAGTGAAACCAGTCACTCTTCCTGAGAATGGACGCCAGACGTGTTTTACCCACGCCGGACATGCCCAGCAGAGTGATTCGCTTGTGTTCCGTCGAGAGAAATTGCTGTGGGTTGAATTCCATTGATTGCCCCGGTTATACATCGCTTTAGTGAAAGAATGCGTACTATATCGTATTGTTTCTTTGGCTCACAGCAATCGGTTGATTGGAGCGAGAAACCCTGGTTCGGAAATCAGGAAAGCGCATGAAGCATTGAGTGTTCAAACATGGGCGTAGTGCTGAAACAGAGCATCGTGAAATGCTCAGGCAAACCTTGTAGGGAACAAAGCAAAAATCATTTACCTGTGTGTTGATATCGATACTGAATGATATCCGGAAAAACAAAAAAGCCAATGAAAGGTGCTTAAAAGGGATGACGGTGCTATTGTTAAACAATGTTAAACAGTAGCAAAGGATGGAGTAACAACCATGTTAGGTGTCCGATTAGATCCTGAGCTGGAACACCGCCTAGCGGTGCTGGCAAAAAAGACCAAACGCTCAAAAAGTTACCTGGCTAAAGAGGCTCTGCGAGATTACATCGACCGGCAGGAGAGTCAGGAACGGCGGCGGCAGGAGACT
The DNA here is from genome assembly GCA_021647705.1 of Gammaproteobacteria bacterium. Lineage (GTDB taxonomy): Bacteria > Pseudomonadota > Gammaproteobacteria > SZUA-152 > SZUA-152 > SZUA-152. The sequence goes on from JAKIUF010000017.1 coordinate 52,597, forward strand.
CTGGAGCGCTGGGAAGCCTATGAACAGGGTGGGGAAACCATCGGGCATGATGCCATGGTGGACTGGCTGGAATCCTGGGGTGAAGATGAGGAGAAAGCGTGCCCGGTTATCAAATAGAATGGTTGCCGGATGCTGCCTGGGATGTGGCCCGATTACGAGAATTCATCAGGAAAGACAATCCCCTTGCTGCCAAAAAAGCCAGTCAACGTTTGTTGAGTGCGGTGAAAATCCTGCTTAAAAACCCAGAAGTCGGGATGCCTGGCCTCGATGAAGCCTGTGACATGTTCAGGGATTTATACGTTCCATTTGGTCAAGGAGGCTATACCATCCGCTACCGTGTTGACCAACACATTATTCTCATTGTCCGGGTTTGGCATAGTCGGGAAGAGCGTGGCTGATGTTGCCATATCGTATTGTTTCTTTGACTCACGCCAACAGCGTCCTTAATTTTTAGCCTATTTTTTTTAATTTCGCCAGCGTTTTATTAATGACCCGTGATGCCGCCACATTTCCAAACGTTGCTGTGACGGCAGTGGTCGATCCATATCCCAGTGAGCAGTCCAGTGAAATACCGTGAATGCCGGGCTTGGCATGGCTGACGCTGCCATCGGGCTTCGGGTACACCGGCTGCTGGCTGGAAAATACACATTCAATACGAAAGCTGCGTTTGCAGTTGCGTGGAAAATGATATTCGCTACGCAACTGTGCCCGGACTTTGGCGGCGAGTGGGTCATTGTAAGTGCGCGATAAATCCTTGACCTGAATCGCCAGTGGGTCGGTGAGCCCACCCGCACCCCCGGTGGTGATGACTGGAATTTTATTGCGTCGGCAATGATAAATGATGGCAGACTTGAACTTGATGCTATCGATGGCATCGATCACATAATCATACTGGCGCTCAGGTGACAGGTAATCTCGGATGTTTCTTGTTGTCAAAAAATCATCAATGATCCTGCAATCACAATGGGGATTGATACCGGCAATACGTTGTTGCAAAACGGCAGATTTTTTTTCATCCAGAGTGGTGTCCAGCGCGGGTAATTGCCGGTTGATATTGCCTTTGCTCACGGTATCGTAATCGATGAGTGTCAGCTGACCGACACCTGTGCGCGCCAGTGTTTCCACCGCCCAGGAGCCCACACCGCCCAAGCCGATAACACAGACATGCATTTGCTGAATCACATCCGCAGCAGCTTGTCCGTAAAGGCGTTGAATGCCGCCAAAGCGTTCGGCAAAATCCTGATTTTTTGTCATGTATTTGTCCGGGAGAAATCCAGCACAGCTTCGGCATTGGCCGTTGTTTGTGCGGCGATTTTACTGATGTCTTCGGTGCGTAGTTTTGCTAATGCCTGAAGATATTCGGGTAAATATTCGGGACTGTTGCGTTGCCCGTGATGACTGGCACCTGCCATATCCGGTGCATCGGTTTCCAGTACGATGGCTTCCAACGGTAATTGTTGGGCCAGACGATGCAGTTTATGTGAACGCTCAAAGCTTAACATGCCACCGAATCCCAGTTTAAAACCCAAGTCGATGTATTGATATGCCTGTTGCAGGCTGCCGTTGAAGGCATGACAAATACCGCCGGTAACGGTTGTTTTGTGCAAGCAGGCAAGTACCGCGTCATGTGATTTTCGTACATGCAGCAATACCGGGAGTGCCGCATTGGCGGCCACGGCAAGTTGCGCTTCAAACAGGGTTCTCTGGCGGTTTTGATCCAATGTTTGGCAATAAAAGTCCAGACCGATTTCACCCACAGCGATGGGGCGGTATCGTTTGACGTATGCGGTTAACGTGTCGATATCATCGGGGGCATGTTGTTCCAGGTAGATTGGATGCAGGCCGAAGCTGGCGTACAGGGCAGGGCTTGATGCGCAGGTTTCCCGTAGTTTATCCCAGGTATTCGCCATAATGCCGGGCACGACGATATGTGAAACCCCGACGTGTAGACATTGTTCAAGCACGGTGTTGCGATCAGCATCAAATGCGGCAACATCAATATGTGCATGGGTATCAATCAGGTTCATCGGGTGTATTTTACGTGATTCTGCTTATGGACAGGAAGCAGGCATGAAAAAATATAGCATTATCACTGATTTATCGAGCGATATTCAGCAGGATCCCAGATTTGAAAACAGTGTTTTATTCGTTACACTCGGAAAATTGCATTTTTATCTTAGGGAGGAAGAGAAATGCGTTCAACTATTCGGGGTGTGTTGTCAGCTGTCTCGGTTTTAGCTTTTAGTGGCGGTCTGGCAGGGCTGGTGAGTGCGGCAGCGGCAGATACGAAGCTGTATGATAAAGGTCTTGCTGCGTACAATGCGGGCGACTACAAGGCCGCTTATACCTTTACACTGCCATTGGCCAGCCAAGGTAATCCTGCTGCAAAAAACCTGTTGGGCATGATGTATGAACTAGGCAAAGGTGTGCCTCAGGATCTGGCCAGATCGGTGGGTTATTATCGCGAGGGAGCGAAACAGGGTGATCCGTATGCACAATACAATCTGGCTGTTTCGTTTGATTCCGGTACTGGAGTTCCACAAAACTATCGGGAGGCTGTTCGCTGGTTCCGACGTGCGGCGGAGCAGGGTGTTAGTGCTGCACAATATGATCTTGGTGTGATGATCGAGCGGGGTCGTGGCACTGGCAAAAGTTTTCAAAAAGCGGCCAATTGGTACCAAAAAGCAGCGAAACAAGGGCATGTTCAGGCTCAAAACAATCTGGCATGGCTGTATGAAAAAGGTCAGGGGGTTGAGCGGAGTCTGGTGACGGCCTATGCGTGGTTTGATGTTGCTGCGGCGCAGGGTTTTGAGTCAGCGCAACAAAAACGTGATGTGATCAGAGCCGAACTAACGGCGGTGGATTTGCGTAAAGCGCAGGTAGAATCAGCACAGTTGAAAAAAACCATTTTACAATCCAGCAACTGACGTTTTTTAGCCGTGTACTGACTGTGGTGAATATACCCGTAGCGTTTGGGATTTAGGTTTAAGTGTGCGTCATATTTTCTCCATGGCAAGGCGAAATGACGCGGAATAGTCGTTCTATTGCAAGGAATTTCAACGCAGCCATGGGGTAAATAGGGCGTGCACACGATCTAAGTCTCAATCGCTACGGGTATAGACCCCGTGAGAACGAAAAATATTGCGTATTGAACACAGCGTTCGCAATCATCAGGGTTTGTTTTCACCAATTTCTTCATCAGCATAACGCCAGATATCCACATCCTGTCCCAGCTCTCTGAAATGATCCGCGTAATCCGTCAGGTAACGCTGAAAGCTGGGTTGTTTTTTATAACTTCCGCTGAGCACATAACTCAGTATTCCCTGGGTGTGAAAGACCTTGAAAAAGGCTTCGGTACGAATAATCTCTTTACCCTGTGGATTAAAAACCAGAATGGAGGGTGCGTATTCTACGTTGAGTTTTTTGGCCCATTCCCGCGCAGTCATTTTTTCGCCTTCGGGGGTGATAACGGGGGTTTTTGACCACATGTCCAGTTGGACGACATCAAACTGCTTGATGATGTTCAGCAGCTCGGTATCAGGCAGGATTTTTTTGTGCAAAAAATCACAATTCGGACAGTCTTTTTGCTCAAAAAATACCGCGAAAGGTTGCTTGTTTCCCCTTACCTTTGCTGAAAAGTCAAAGGGTGGCTTGCTGAAGAAAGGTTCTGTATTAAGTGTTTTGCTCGCTTTGCTGGCTGGGAGATTGGCTTGAATGAAATCCCGGTAGCTAATCTCTTTCTCCTTGCGTAGCGCGACATAGTCCAGATCCAGGCTGAAACGTTGTGGTGAGCGGTAACCGTTGATGCGTAGCGCGACTTTACCTTGCTCATCAAAAAAAATGATCGTCGGTGTAAATTGCACTCTGAGTTTTTCCGCAAAGGTTTTTTCCGTGTACTGTTGGCCATCAAAGTGAGTGACCGGACGGTCTCCCCACATATTAATGGCAATAATATCGAAGTTTTTCTGCGCTTTTTCCGTGATTTCCTTTTGTGAGAAGTTACGCTGTACCAGCGCATTGCAGTAAGGGCAGCCATCCTGATGGAAAAAGGCCACCAGTCGTTTCCCTTCGCTGGTCGCTTCTGTGAGGTCTTCCGGAAAATCGAGAAAGCTATCTTTAAACCAGGCGGGGTAGTCAGTTTCAATTCCCCCAAAAAATTCCCCTTTTTTGGGGGCGGCAAAAGGCTCCAGTGAAAAGAGTATCAGGATTGAGGCGAGCAACGGGACACTGAAAAGAGGGTATCGCATGTGATGGCTTCCCAGAAAAATATTTATCGGTGTGTTTCGGTTGGTGCTTGAGTATAGCAGTGTAATTGTAACACTTCATATTCATGTTTTTAGTTTAACTGTTATTGTAATTTATTGAGTATTATCGATATTTTTGATTCTCTTCTTTGAAAAATCGGCTGGTTGTGTGTAGCACAAAGGATTAGCTTATTAGCTGGATTGTTTATAAGTTAATCAATTCTTCAATTATACGGGTGAATATTATTAAGTTATACTGCGCATACATGTTTCGAGCATTGAAGACATTTTTATTATTTTTCCTGGTTTTCCAGGTTGGAATGATGCCCATATCGCAGGCGTTTGCTGCGCGGCACATGCATGATATTTCCCATGAAACAATGATGACTTCTGTTTTTCTATCATCAGCTATGATTGCGAAATTTCAACACGTTGTTAAATTCAACAGAAAAGATGGCTTGTCAAATATGGCGCACCTCTCTTCCCGGTCACAGAAAACATATTTGCAAAGCAGCCGGTGTGGAAAAAGAAATGGGCACAAAGGGGATTGTGATAGCTGCCAATGTACGCCGATTGTTACTACCCCTGTTTTAATGCAAGAGATTTTAGTATTTACACCAACGGAATCGTATAACGTTAAATGGGGTTGCCCACTATACAGCGTTGTTATGGCTCCACCTCTCAGACCCCCCACTTCCTAGATATCACAGCGTATCTGTTTGTAAGAAAATATAATCATTCTGCAAAAAATTAATGCGCAAAGCGCTCCTTAAGTTGTGAATACAGCCTCCGTTATATATCGAGGATGCGTAAAACTTAATCGCTTGAAGCATTGCCGCGATGAAAATTTCTGTCGCAGATTGGTTGGCGGTCTGTTTGTTTATTAAACGGGCCATTAAAATATTCATTATTAGAGGTAACGTAATGAAAAGATATAATGCAAAGATGTTTAAAGTTAAGGGGAAACTTGTAATTAACACAAGCTTTAACTATGTACCGGGGGGCGTGTTGCTCTGCTCTAAATTGGAGCGTGCCTGCGATCTAAATCAAACCTGGGGGCAACACAAATGAAGAAGATCAATATGAAGATGTCTACGTGTTTTTGTCGTGTGGGAGCAATGTTTATGCTTCCGATAGTGGCGATAAGTATGTTCTTGGTTGATATCGGTGCCGCAGAAGCTGTACCGGCTTTTGCACGAAAATTTCAGGCGAACTGTGCTTTGTGCCATACCAATGTACCCCGGCTTGCACCTTTCGGTCAGCAGTTTCTGGCTAATGGTTATCAGTTTCCGGGTACAATGGATGGTGGTGACACTGCCAAAATAAAATTGGATGGTGCTCAGGGTCCGGTGACTCTGGACACATTATCGAACATGATGGCTGTGCGTTTGCGGGGTGATATTCAAAAGGCCTCGTTTAAAGAGGAACCGGGCAATGGTGTCGATGATCGCTGGGCCATTGAAATGCCCAAGATTGTCAATTTCTTCTTTGGTGGTACTGTCGCGGAAAATATTAGTTATTTTATCGAGTCTGAATACAACACCATGGAAAGTAATGAACCTTCTGTGAAATTTGAACGGGTTGTTATGCAATTTAGCAACCTTGGTGGTGCGCAAGGTGTTGCGAATCTGAAAGTCGGTAATTTTGACCCTTCATCACTATTTTCATTCCCGACTCATCGTCAACAATTGAATCCGATTCTGCCGATTGCAGACACTGGTACTTATCCACCCGCAATCCAGCGGATTCCTATGTTGCCATATGCGTTTTCCAGTAAAATGTTTGGCTTGAGTAATAGTTCTGCTACTGCTGGTAGCTCTATCGATGGTGGTTTCAACGAAGGTTTTGCTATGTTGCCGTTTGCACCGACACTTTATAATGCGCCAGTTCAAAATGGTATTTCGGTGCATGGTCGCCCGGGCGGTGATGGTAGTCCACTGTTGTATCAAGTGGGTCTTGCCCTTAATGACAAGGCTGATGGCACCAGGGATCAACGTACCGATGTCTATGCCATGTTGCGTTTTGACTTTCAGGCAGCAGGTGCTGATGCTCAAATTTCAGGCTTCTGGTACAACGCTCCCGATGCGGCACGGGCAACGCTGGTCAATATTATGCCTCTCATGAATGACCCTGCGGACAATAGTATTGTGTATGCTGCCGATCCTACTGATATCACTCGAGTGGGTATCGGTGCGCGTGCACAATGGGAAACAGTAGATGTTTATTTTGCCTACACTCAGGACAGTATTGATACGCCTGTATTTATGGGTGGATTGGCAACTTCGCAATGGGAAGATACTGCAACGGGTTTTTCTTTGGAAGCCGACTGGCGATTTCATGCCAATTGGATGTTCGGTGTGCGTTATGATCAGATGGATGCTGGTGGTTTGAAACGTCTGCCAACAGTGGCAACGGCAACAGGCAGTGCCAATGATGCGATCAATGCCACAGTGCAAATGATCAGTCCTATTCTTAAATATTACCCTAGCCCCAATATTGCTCTGTATACACGAGCACACATCAACATGAGTTCATCTTCAACGCTGCCGGATACGAACGGCAGAGTTGTGGGATTCTCAGGCCAGGAACACCCGGCCTCCAATCTGGAAAACGTGTTGGCATTTGGTGTCGATATGGCATTCTAAATAGCAACTCAATAGGTACAAGGATGTACCTATTTTTTGGTTCCCACGGTCTCTGTGTGAACGAGGAGAGTTCGCTAATTCAGGTTATGCAATACAACCCGAAACCGGGTACATTTTTCTGTAGATTCAATTTCGATTGTGCCACCGTGAATATCGATAATGGATTTAGCGATGGACAGTCCCAGTCCGGCACCTTCGTCACTGCGATGCCGTGAGGCATCAACACGATGAAAGCGGTTGAACAGTCGTGGAATGTGTTCAGCCGGAATAACCGGGCCGGGGTTTTCCACACTGATGGATACCGTCTGTTCGGGCAATTGTTCAAGTTGGACATGCACGGTGTTGCCCGATGGGGTATGACGAATGGCATTGGATAGCAGGTTACTTAGCACGCGTCGCAACATAAGCCGGTCTGCGGGTATCGTGACATTACCGTGCAGGACCAGCGTAACACCACGTTCTTCTGCCCATGCCTCGTAGTATTCAAAAAGATCCTGTACTTCCTTGGCGAGATCAACATCCGTGCGGTTCAATTGATACTGCCCATTATCTGCTTTGGCAAGGAACAGCATGTCACCGATCATTTGTGCCATGCGTTCATATTCTTCGATATTAGAATAGAGGATTTCTCGGTATTCATCGTTGCTGCGCGATTGAGACAGGGCAACCTGGGTCTGAGTCAGCAGGCTGGTGACCGGTGTGCGGAGTTCGTGTGCGATGTCGGCAGAAAAATTTGATAAGCGCTGAAATGCTTCTTCCATGCGTGCGAGCATGTCGTTGAAGGAGTTTGCCAAATCGGTGAGTTCCCGGGGTACGGTCTCGGGGGATAAGCGGGTGTTCAGTTCGTTGGCACTGATACGATGGATTTGCGTGACAATATTGTGTAATGGAGCATGTCCTCGCCGTACCGCTATCCAGCCCATCAGGCCCATGAGTACAGTGCCGCTGGCAACCATTAACCAGAGGGTGAGGCGAAAGTGGTCAAGAAAGCGCAAGTGGCTGTTGATGGCCACAGCCACGGACATCGTATAATAATGTTGAGTCGTTGTGTTCTCCGCAAGGCGTTGGGTTAATACACGGTAAGTGTGTTTGTCATCGCTCCAGTAGCGTATTTTTTCATTATCATTATCATTATCATTATCATTATCATTATCATTATCATTATCATTATCATTATCATTTTTATTATTGTCGAAAGCGGTTTGGTTGAGAGAGGAGAGATCAGGTCCGCCAGGACTGATGAATAAAATATGCCCGTCTGAACGGGTGATGTGCAGTACGGTGCCATGATGTCCCACCAGCACGTCATTAAATCTTTGTTCCAGCGCTATGGGGTTGCTTGTTTCATCGTAGTTGGTGAGTGTTTGTGAAACGGCATGGGCGACACTTTCAAGTTCGGCACTATCTTCAATGGCAAAGTGGCGCTCAATGGAACGCTCGATGATCCAACCAAAGCCGGTCAAAACGATAGCCGCAGCAATTGCAAATAACAGGGTCAGGCGTAACGTTAGTGAAGGGGGTTGACGCATCGGTTTTTTCAGTTTTCATCTGACACGTCGAGCATATAACCCATGCCGCGTACTGTGTGGATTAGTCGGGTGTCAAAATCATCATCAATTTTAGCCCGTACCCGGCGAATAGCAACATCAATAACATTGGTGTCACTGTCGAAATTCATATCCCATACCTGGGAGGCGATCAGTGAGCGGGGCAGTACCTCTCCCTGGCGACGCATCAATAATTCCAGTAAAGCAAACTCTTTGGCGGTGAGTGTGATGCGTTGGCCGTTACGGATAACCCGGCGACGCATAAGATCCAGTTCCAGGTCGGCGACTTTGAGTGTGGTTTCCGTTGCTATTGCAGCACCGCGTCGTAGCAGTGTGCGCACCCGTGCCAACAATTCTGCAAAGGCAAAAGGTTTAACCAGATAGTCATCCGCGCCCAGTTCCAGGCCTTTGACACGATCTTCCACGCTATCTCGTGCAGTAAGAAATAATACTGGCACTGTTCTACCTGCTTCACGCAGTGATTGCAGGATACGCCAGCCGTCTACATCCGGCAGCATGACATCGAGAATGATCAGGTCGTAGGGCTCAGTCATGGCAAAGTGATGACCATCCAGTCCGTTGCGGGCGAGGTCTGTTACAAAGCCAGCTTCACTGAGCCCTTGTTTGAGATAGTCCCCGATTTTGGTTTCGTCTTCGACGATGAGTATTTTCATTCATAACCTGCCGGTATACCTGAATCCTGATAATGCTGTCTGATTGTTTTGAGTCGTGCGTTTTTGCATTTTACCTTGTGTACTTTATTCGCAATACACTGTCGATAACATGACGGAATCATTACAAGATTGTAATGCTCTAGTCAGCTTAGGGACAGGGAAAGTTGGCTATAGTTTTGATGTCAGTATGATTTGAATTGAACACACTCTTGCAAAAGGACTAAAGAGCATGAGAAAAGCTCCCTCAAATACTCGCGTCATTCCCGATCCCTCACGTCGCCGGTTTCTACAGGGACTTGCTGCTGGTGGCGTATTGATGGGGTTGTCACCCTGGACCAAAGCGGGTTGGGCAGGTCAGGTGACCACTACGGCTACAGGTATGGCCCCGGTACTCAGTGGTACGGAATTTGATCTGATTGTTGCAGAGACTGCGGTCAATTATACGGGCAGCCCGCGTATGGCAACCACAATCAATGGTTCCATTCCATCCCCCATTCTTCGTTGGCGTGAGGGTGACACGGTAACCATTCGTGTCACTAATCGTTTGAACACCTCAACCTCTATTCATTGGCATGGCATTATTTTGCCTTATCAAATGGATGGCGTTCCCGGAATCAGCTTTGCCGGTATTCCTCCTGGCGAAACCTTCACTTACCGTTTTAAGGTAGAACAGGCAGGCACCTATTGGTATCACTCTCACAGTGGTTTTCAGGAACAAACGGGGATGTACGGCACCATTATTGTTGAACCAAGAGATGGTGAACATATTCGTGCGGATCGTGATTATGTCGTGCAGTTATCGGACTGGACTGACGAAGATCCCATGCAGGTATTTGCAAAATTAAAAAAACAAAGTGACTACTATAATTTTAATGCACCGACGGCGATGGATTTTTTCCGCGATGCTTCCGACCGTGGCCTGGGAAAAGCCATGGAGAGACGGCGGATGTGGAACCAAATGCGTATGAGTCCCACGGACTTGGCCGATATTTCTGCCCATTCCTATACTTATCTCATGAATGGCACGACACCGGCGGGTAACTGGACCGGGCTGTTTAATCCCGGTGAGCGGGTACGTTTGCGCTTTATCAGTAGTGGAACGCAGAGTTTTTTTGATGTGCGTATTCCTGGTCTGAAAATGACCGTAGTGCATGTGGATGGTCAGGATATCGAGCCGGTCACCGTGGATGAATTCCGCTGCGGGCCGGGTGAAACCTATGACGTGCTGGTGACTCCTCAGGACGATGCCTACACTATTTTTGCGCAATCAATGGATCGTACCGGCTATGCGCGTGGCACGCTCGCGACCCGTGCGGATCTCACTGCACCCATTCCGGAATTGGATGAACCCGAATGGTTGAGCATGAGCGATATGATGGGAGCGATGGCTCAGGGGGGAGCCATGGGTGGAATGGGTGGCATGAATCACAATGGTCATAGCATGTCAGGCAGCATGAATAAAAATGCCACACCGGTACGTCACGCTAAAACAGAATACGGACCAAGTGTGGACATGCGTGTCGATATGCCGCGTACCAATCTGGATGACCCGGGTATCGGTCTGCGTAACAACGGCCGACGAGTGCTGACTTACGCGGATATAAAAACGCCTGGAGAACCTGTTGATCCACGTGATCCTGGTCGGGACATTGAATTACATCTAACGGGAAATATGGAGCGTTATACCTGGTCGCTTGATGGTCTGGAATTTGGTAAGTCTACGCCAATACATTTCCGCCATGGTGAGCGTCTGCGAGTGATTTTGCATAACGACACGATGATGACCCATCCCATGCATTTGCACGGTATGTGGAGTGATATGGAAGACGCTGACGGAGAATTCCTGGCACGCCGACACACCATTAGCGTGCAACCGGCGCAGCGTGTCAGTTTTCGGGTGACTGCGGATGCTCTCGGGCGTTGGGCCTGGCACTGCCATCTGCTTTATCACATGGATGCGGGCATGTTTCGCGAAGTGATAGTGACGTGAGCGTGGTGATGAAGGAAAAGGTGACGGCAATGAGCAAACGATTGACATTAAGCTGCGTGTTTTTGTTGAGTAGCGGTGTTTTCCCGGTCTGGGCAGACAATGACACTGCTAACGGCGCTCCTAACGCTATTACTAACGGTACTCCTAACAGTACTACCAATAACACTGCACAGGATGGGCAGACCATGGGTGCAATGCCTATGGAAAATATGGATCACAGTGCTATGCCGGGGATGAACCATAGCGATAAACAAAGCGCCAGTGAACAACCGAGCGCTATGCAGGGTAGGGCGCAGGGTGGATCGGCACCGGCGAATGCCCGTGATCCACATGCCTATTCAGGCGGCTATTCCATTGGATCTGGTAAATATGCTTTACCAGGACCACGGATATTAAAACTGGCGGATGAATATAATTTTGCATCACTGCTGGTTGATCGACTGGAAACGGTGCGCACTTCAGATAACCGCTCGATAACGTATGACCTGCAAGCGTGGTATGGGCGTGATTATGATCGCCTAGTGCTCAAGGCCGAAGGCAATGTGGACAATGGGAAAATAGAGGAAGCCAGCACCGAATTGTTATGGAGCCACGCCTTGGCAACTTATTGGGATGGACAATTAGGTCTTCGCTACGACAGCGGTGAAGACCCTGGTCGCACCTGGGTAGCATTTGGTATGCAGGGTTTGGCACCTTATTGGTTTGAGCTGGACATTACAGGCTATGTCGGTGAAGAAGGCCGCACAGCGCTGGGTCTGGAAGCAGAGTATGAAATATTGTTTACGCAAAAACTGATTTTAACGCCACGCATAGAAGCGAGTGTTTACGGTAAAGATGATGTCAAGCGGGGTATTGGTTCCGGGTTATCTGAACTTTCTATAGGACTTCGTTTACGTTATGAAATTCGACGGGAATTTGCACCTTATGCCGGTATTGAATGGGCAGGCACATATAACGGTACGGCTGATTATGCTCGTGCAGCGGGACTCGATACGGGTGAAACACGCGCCGTAGCAGGTCTTCGATTCTGGTTTTGAATGGTTATGGGTGCAGTGTGCTGACGCCACACTTAGCACCTGAATCTCAAATGTGAATTAAGGGATAAATCATTCTGTTGGCTCTTTGTTACTGGTTTTTATCTGGAATCCATAGGCTTAAATTCTCAGATAAGTGTTTCAGTAGATGAGGGAATTATGTTTAGTGGTGCTGACAAGTCCATGTTGCATATATGTATTACCGGGCCGCACAAACTTTATGTTTTCAGCCGGAAAATACCAGAAACCTGGGTGCTCAACGCACAAACCCTACAAGTCGAAAATAAAATCGACTTGGGTAAAGGTGTAGCACATCAGATGGTTATTCGTTCAAACAATCAATAGGACAACAAATAGGAGTTACCCATGTTTACAGTTAGTGAATTGGCGAAACGAACAGATGTCACACCGGATACGGTGCGTCATTATGTGCATATTGGGATGCTGAAGCCCGAGCGTAACCCTCATAACGGTTATAAGTTATTTACTGGTGAGGATGTTACCAAGCTGCGCTTCATTCGTCAGGCGCAAAGCCTGGGCTTCACCCTGGCAGAAATTGGTGAAATTCTTAATCACTCCATGGCAGGAGGATCTCCCTGTCCCCAGGTACGTGAGCTGATGCAACGCCGGGTTGTTGAAAATAAAACTAAACTGGATGCGTTGAATGCCTTACAAAAACGCATGGAAGATGCCTTGTTACTTTGGGAAAACATACCCAATGGACAGCCTGATGGAGACTCGGTTTGTCATTTGATCGAATCGGTAACGTTATTGAATCCAAAAGCTTGACCTATGAGCAGCGCACAGGTTCTACACTTATTAGCAGAAAGCAAATTCGTTGTTTTCAAATAAGTCCTAAAGGAGATTGGTCATGAAATTCACAATGAAACCGGTTTTAGGTACCTCTATTTTGCTGATGGCATTGTTGGCAACTCCACTGCTGTATGCAGGAGAGCAGCATAACAAAGGTATGAACGGCATGTCCGGGCAGCACAATTCGCAAATGATGAATATGGATGAAATGCAAGGTCAAATGGGTGAAATGTCGAAAATAATGGAAGAGGCCCATACGACAAAGGACATGGACAAACGCCATGAAATGATGCGCAAACACATGAAAAAGATGCAAGACATGATGGGTAATATGAAGGGTATGATGAGCCATAACATGCCAGACACTATGAATATGGAACAACATCAGAAAATGATGTCAACACGTATGGACATGATGCAGGGCATGATGGAGCAGATGCTCAAACAGCAATCCATGATGATGGATACAAAGAAATAATTGCTTCGTTATCGTTATGTTCAGCAATTTGTAACAATAAAAGCAGGCAGCAGGAGTGAGACAATGATCAAGGATCCAGTATGTGGAATGGATGTCGCCGAAACATCCGGGCATCACTCAGAATATGCAGGGGATACCTACTATTTTTGTAGTGAAAATTGTCAACACACGTTTGAAGATACCCCAGCTTCATATGTAAAAGATAGCCAGCTTAAAGATCCCGTGTGTGGTATGGATGTTACCACTGATTCTGATTTTCACTTGGGACATAAAGGGGAAAGTTATTATTTCTGTAGTGAAAACTGCCAGCACAAGTTTGAAAAAAATCCGCAACAGTATTTACACGAACAGGAAAGCACTGCTTGCAACCATGAGCACAAAAACGATGTCCGCCAGCAGCCCGTTGATGAATCGGCAGTTTACACCTGCCCTATGCACCCCGAGGTCGAGCAACAGGGGCCGGGTGCCTGCCCCAAATGCGGTATGGCATTGGAGCCAAAAAATGTACCTCTGACGGCGATCAAAACAAAATACACCTGCCCTATGCACCCAGAGATTATTCAGGATCATCCTGGCAGTTGTCCCAAGTGTGGCATGGCACTGGAAGCCGTTACTGTAGAAGCGGAAGAAGATACCAGTGAATTGGAGTACATGAGCAAACGTTTCTGGGTTAGTGCCGCATTGGCCATTCCCGTGTTATTCAGTGCCATGCTTGCTGAATTCTGGCCTGAAGGTATGGCGAAATTGATTGACCCCAGTCTGCGGCAATGGCTGGAAATGATTGTGTCAGCCCCGGTCATTATTTGGGGTGGCTGGATATTTTATGTGCGCGCTATCCAGTCTGTGGTCACACTCAACCTGAATATGTTTACCCTTATCGGGCTCGGCGTATCGGTTGCCTTTACCTATAGTGTTATTGCCACCGTTGCCCCCGGTATTTTTCCTGAAGCGGTCTTTAATGACGTTGGTGTTGTCCCAGTCTATTTCGAAGCAGCGGCCGTTATCACTGCGTTAATCCTGCTAGGGCAGGTACTGGAACTGCGGGCACGCAGCCAAACCAATGCTGCCATCAAGTTGCTGTTAGGTCTGGCACCTAAAACTGCACGTATCGTGCGCGAGGATGGCACCGAAGAAGATATCCCCATGGAACATGTGCAGGTCGGCGATATCCTGCGGGTACGTCCGGGTGAAAAAGTGCCAGTGGATGGCACGGTCATTGAGGGCGAAAGCAATGTCGATGAATCCATGGTCACCGGTGAACCGCTGCCGGTAGGAAAAAACAAAGGTGAGCGCCTCATCGGTGCCACGGTCAACGGTACCGGTGGTCTGTTAATGCGGGCTGAAAAAGTGGGTGCAGATACCCTGTTGTCACAAATCGTGCAAATGGTTGCTGATGCCCAGCGTTCACGAGCGCCCATTCAAAGACTGGTTGATCTTGTCGCTGGCTACTTTGTACCCGTGGTGGTGGTGATCGCCATTATTACCTTTATCGTCTGGAGTCTGTGGGGACCGGAACCGGCTATTGCTTACGCCGTGATTAATGCGGTGGCGGTGTTGATCATCGCCTGTCCCTGTGCGCTGGGGCTGGCAACGCCCATGTCCATCATGGTAGGTACCGGCAAAGGTGCGATGATGGGTGTGCTGTTCAAAAATGCCGAAGCACTGGAAGTGCTGAGAAAAGTAGACACACTGGTGGTAGACAAAACCGGTACGCTCACTGAAGGCAAACCAAAATTGGTCGCTGTACGCTCTGTCGGTGATTTTACTGAAAATGAAGCTCTGCGACTGATTGCCAGCTTAGAACGTGCCAGTGAACATCCTCTGGCCGAGGCCATTGTACAGGGTGCGGAAGAGCGCAAACTGACCTTGCTGAAAGCTGACAACTTCCAGTCAGTCACTGGCAAGGGGGTAACAGGCGATGTGGATGGACACAGCGTCGCCATGGGTAACATCAAATTATTACAAGACCTGGGTATCGATGCCGGAGATCTGCCTCAACAAGCCGATACACAACGGGCCGAGGGCCAGACGGTGATGTTCTTTGCCATCGATGGCAAAGCCGCCGGATTGATTGGTGTCGCCGACCCAATTAAGGAAACCACACCCGAAGCGATTCGTGACTTGCATGCAGAGGGTATTAAAGTGGTTATGCTGACCGGTGACAGTCGGAAAACGGCCGAGGCAGTGGCTGCCAAACTGGACATCGATCAAGTGCAAGCCGAAGTATTGCCCGACCAGAAAGCGGCTGTCGTCAAACAGCTTCAGGATGAAGGACGTATCGTTGCTATGGCAGGTGATGGCATTAATGATGCTCCGGCCTTGGCACAGGCCCATGTGGGTATTGCCATGGGAACGGGTACCGATGTCGCTATGGAAAGCGCCGGAGTGACCCTGGTGAAAGGTGACCTGCGTGGTATTGTGCGGGCACGGCACCTGTCCCGAGCCACCATGCGCAATATTCGTCAAAACCTGTTCTTTGCCTTTATCTATAATTCATTAGGCGTACCGGTTGCGGCGGGGTTGCTTTATCCTTTCTTCGGTATCTTGTTATCACCTATGATCGCCGCAGCGGCCATGAGTTTCAGTTCGGTGTCGGTGATCATGAATGCTCTACGACTGAAGAATTTACGTTTATAAACCAGATGTAGAAAGAAGGATTTTATACGTTTTGGCAGAAAGTCAGGAGTTCAAGAGTCACTAAAAACGAGGAATTCAAAATGCATAGTGTTGGGTATGCATATGGCATGTGGGTAGTGGTAGCGTTTAACGTTGGTCTGTTCCTCTTTTTTACCCTGAGTTTTCTGAAACCACGGGGCAGTCAGGAATGGCGCAGCATGAGCGTGGTAACGGCCTTTTTTGTTGCTCTGTTTGCCGAAATGTACGGCTTTCCGTTAACGATCTATTTGCTGACCGGCTGGTTAGGTGACACCTATCCTGCACTGGAACCCTTCAGCCATAAACTCGGACATTTGTGGGTCGTGGTGCTTGGAGGATCAACTCTAGCCTGGGCAGTGGTGATGGCTTTGAGTCTGACATTAATGCTCATGGGTTACACGCTGCTGTCAAAAGGCTGGACACAAATCCATGCCGCTCGTGGCGGTTTGGTGACTGATGGTATTTATAGCTATGCCCGTCATCCACAATACACCGGACTTTTTTTGGTGATCATCGGCTTTTTGGTGCAGTGGCCTACGATACTTACCGTAATAATGGCACCCGCCCTTTTGTTTGCTTATGTCCATCTGGCCAGAGTGGAAGAGCGGCGAGCCGAGGTGGAGTTTGGCGTGGAGTACAACGAATACGTCCGTAAAACACCCGCCTTTTTTCCACGCTTGAATCAGTGGAAGGCATTTTTAACGGTGAACGTTCCGGATGAAGAAACGTCGTAGTTATTATTAGAACAGGAGGTGACATATGGAAGGCCTGGGTTCGTTTTTACTGTTTGCCGCGCTTTTTTATTTCATGATGCGCTTCGGTTGTGGTTCACACATGACACACGGGCATGGTGGTCATGATCACTCCAAGGGTAATACTTCTGGTCACGATGATAGGACAAGAAAATATGTTGATCCCGTTTGTGATATGGAAGTTGAAAACGAGCAGGGTTATGGAAAGATGTACCAGGGTATACTCTATCGTTTTTGTTCCAGGAGTTGCCTGGACAAGTTTGACAATGAACCAGAGCGTTATATCAACAAACAACGAGCCTTGATGGAGGAAAGCCACAATGACCACTAATACGATGACAAATCGTTATCAAAAACAGGGGATTTCATTATTAGGTGTTGGTCATGCTACCAGTTTTCTTCTGGCAATAAGCTTTGCACTGTGTATCAGTTTTGATTTGCTCTTTCCCGAACATGCCATGTACAAAACCTGGCAACAACTGTTACCCGGTTTTGAATGGCTCAGCTGGAAAAGTTTTTTTCTGGGATTGATAGAAGCCTACGGTTATGGCTGGTTTTTCGCGTTGATTTGGGTTCCGGTATATAATTTTGTTACGCTGCGAGGTGGGCAAGAAAAAAATTGAGTTATCAGAGGGAGGCAATATGTCACCGGGATACCGTGAAAATTACAGGGTAAAAAGAAACAAATTTACAAATATTTGGCATCATTTTCTTGATGCGCACCCGGAATATTTAGCGCGGCATTATTGGTGGGCCTATTTATGGCGGTTTGGTGTATGGTTTTTTGATCATCAACCTATCATCAATGCCATTCTGTTCGGGCAATATCAACCCCTTAAAAAGCAGGCATTGCAAGCCTGCATGACAAACCGGCCAAAGGGCCGTTTGTTACAGTTGACCTGTGTGTATGGGAGTCTTACACCCTCATTAATCAAGTTAATGAAAAATGATGATCTTTACCTGATGGATGTTGCAGACGTACAGTTGGAAGCGACACGCCAAAAACTCAACGATAAAGAGAAAAACCGGTTATTGGCAGCGCGTATGAATGCGGAACATCTTGCCTATTGTGACGATGCATTTTCCACTATTCTGATGTTCTTTCTGTTACATGAACTACCGCCTAGCGCACGGGAACACACGCTTAATGAAACGCTACGTGTGTTGCAGCCTGGTGGACGCCTTGTGATTACTGAATATGGTCAATACCCTCGCCAGCATTTTTTATGCCGGTTTTGGCCAACACGTATTTTATTATTACGCCTGGAACCTTTTTTGGGTGACTTTTGGCACAGGAACCTATTTGTCATGTTACGTCGTCATGCAAAGGCACATAACAAAACACTCAAGCTAGTGGATGAATTTCACTGTTTCTCCAATTTTTACCGGGTGTGTGTGTTTGAAGTAAATAGCCCGAATGGTAAGTAAAAAATATTATGAGTGAAAACCCTGGCAACACAGCCTTATCAAAGTATCCTCTAATGGTGGGTGATATTTATGTAGGGTGGGCATGTTTTTTTGCCCACGCGGTAACTCCGTAAAGGTTTCCCGCAACTCGTGGGCACAAACAACGTGCCCACCCTACTTATGTTGATAGCAGGTGCGGTATTTCAAATACCAAAAGGTCGATAATGTTTTGTCGAAAAAACTTTAAAGTAAAACTTTGAGGGCTGTCGGTTTCTTTTTTATACCCTGGCAATCAACCAGGATAGTGGAGGAAAAGTCATTTTTTTCAAAAATGGGGTTTTGTGGAAATGAGTGATCAATATGTATGGCTTTTATGGTCAAGTGCTTTTTTAGTGCCATGGGCAATAATCTATATCAGTTTTCCAGCACATCGGCACGCCATGTTATGGGCAAGCTTATTCACCACTCCTTTTGGCTTGAGTGAACCATTATTTGTACCAGAATACTGGAGCCCACCCAGCCTGTTTGATTTGGCTTTACGCACAGGGTTTGATATCGAAAGCCTGATTTTTTGTTTTGGTATTGGTGGCATAGCAGCAGTGATGTATAACCTTTTAACGCACCGGGTTCCCGTCGCTGTGCCGACAAATGAACGCGAGCGGCCCTTGCATCGCCATCATTACAAGGCATTGGCCGCACCCTTTATTATATTTGTGCCGTTGTATTTTCTGCCGTGGAATCCCATTTATCCGTCTATTGTTGCTATGGCTATTGGTGCCGTGGCTAATATTCTTTGCCGTCCAGATTTAAAATGGAAGACAGGGATTGGTGGGCTGTTATTTCTGGTTTATTACGTATTGTTTCTTGTCGGATTGGAATGGTCTGCCCCCGGCTATATTGACCGTGTCTGGAATTTATCGGCATTGAGTGGTATCAATATTGCGTTTATGCCCCTGGAAGAACTGCTTTTTGCTATTACCTTTGGCATGTACTGGGCAGGTGTTTATGAACATATCACATGGCGAAAATGTTAAATGTGAATTAAGAGATAAATTACTCTGTTTCCATGCATATGGGGCGGTTAGATTTGAATAATGAGAATCCAACGCAGAGGCGCAAAGACGCAGAGCGCGCAAAGGGTTTAGAAATAACGAGAAAAGATATATGTCCATAATTTCAAATACGGTGGATATCGCTCTGCGTTCTCTGCGGCTTCGCGCCTTTGCGTTAGGTTTTATGATTCTGTGATTCTGTGATTCGAGAGGGAGAGAAATAACCTATTTCACCTGATATCAACCAATTATTTTATTCGGTTAAGTGTTTTTAGCGCTTGATTCATATTTGATTAAAAGAGTACACAAAAGCAACTGTAACAAAAGCGGTAACAGGAGATAAATAATGAGCGAACAGAAAAAGATGGAAACTTGTCCCGCCACACGCCCTCGTCGGTTTTATGATTGCACGCTCAATGAAAAGCTGCTTTATACCTCGTTTTTATTGTTGGCGGGATTAGCCTATTTGATGGCACTGGGCTATCTTTATTCCAGCTTTGAAGGTATCGACGGCAAGCCGGGTCTATCGGTGGAAGATATCGCGGAAAATTATTATGGTAACCGCAGTGGTACACGGCTGGAGTCCGCGCTGCGTGGGCCCATGGCCAGTTACATTGATGTTGAGCAACGTCATCATGTGGTGGAATGGTTAAAGTCGGGCGCGCCAGAAAGCGGTTATGACAGCATAATCCGGCCGATTTTTGCGGAACGTTGTTTTGGTTGCCACAGCGCCGCTTCGGGTTTGCCTGTTCCTGATTTTACTAGCTATGCAGGAGTCAAACCTGTTGCCAATGTAGATACCGGTGTCTCACTGCACAGTTTAATGAAAGTTTCACATATCCATTTGTTTGGCATCGGACTGGTGGCCCTGGGCATTGGTCTTATTTTCCGTTTTGCTTTATTACCGGATTGGTTTCAACACACGCTGACGTTAGTACCTTTTATTGCCATTTTTACTGATATTTTGGCTTGGTTTGTTACGAAGTGGGACCCGCATTATGCCTATGTCGTTGTTATAGCCGGTGCCTTTTTGGGGGTAGCATGGGCTGCCCAGATAAGTATTTCTTTATACCAGATCTGGTTTTTAAAGTGGCGCGTGACAGTAGAGAATAATTGACTTTGATCTGTGATCAGCACAGAGGTCATATTTTTGAACAAGCCTAAGTGCTAAGAGACTTTTTAAAATATCAGATATGTAATGTTAAAAAACGCAATGGTTTCTACTTTTTAACAACCTTTGTGTTCAGGGTTTTGGTATTACTATAATATAATTATATGTAGGGTGGGCACGTTGTTTGTGCCCACGGGTTGCAGGAAACCTTTACGGGTTACCGCGTGGGCAAAAAAACATGCCCACCCTACTTATATTGACATTGGAACGGGCTTTACGGGCTACCCGGGAAATATTGTCGCATATTGTGTCAATGAGGAGTCTTTGATGCCGATTAAGACTAAAAAGAATTGCCTGTGGTGCGGTAAAGCAATCACTGATGGCATACATACCACTGAGAATAACGATACCTTTTGTTGTGAGGGGTGTTATCTCGGATATATGGCACGTCAGCGTTTTCAGCACGAGCGTGATGAAATTCAGTTGTCGCTGGTTGAGGCGTTGGCAGCAGCGCTGGATGCCCGTGAACATGAAACGGGGATGCACTCGCAGCGGGTTGCGTGCCATACTCAGGTATTGGCACGGCAATTCAGCAAAGACAAAAGCGTACTTCAACAGATCTATTGGGGTTCACTGTTACACGATATCGGCAAAATCGCCATTCCTGATTTTATTTTATTAAACCCCCATCCTTTGAATGAGGAAGAATGGAAAATTATGCGCAGTCACCCACAACGTGGGTACGATATTATCCATGATATTCCTTTCATGACGGAGGCGGCAGATATTGTGTTATGTCATGAGGAACGTTGGGATGGGGGCGGTTATCCGCAGGGTTTGAAAGGGAAGAGTATTCCATGGGGGGCAAGGCTATTTGCTATTATCGATACACTGGATGCCATTACCTCAGATCGTCCCTACCGAAAAGCACAATCTTTTGATGCGGCCAAAAAGGAAATCATCAACATGAGTGGTCAGCAATTTGATCCAGAGGGCGTTGAAGCTTTTCTGGCTGAAGAAGATGTTTTACGAGGGATGGTCGAAGTGAAATGCACACTGATAACGAAAAACCAATAATGGTGTCTGCCTATTATTTTTACGAGGGCAGGGCGGGCTGTTATTGCAGAGAAAGAAACCCGTGGGGGAGATGTTTTCAAGGTGATCGACAAAGGCTGGAAAAAAGGGATACTACCAATGTCATTAAGTTAAGCGTATTTGGTCAAATTTATACCCGTAGCGTTTGGGATTTAGGTTTAAGTGTGCGTCATATTTTCTCCATGGCAAGGCGAAATGACGCGGAATAGTCGTTCTATTGCAAGGCATTTCAACGCAGCCATGGGGTAAATAGGCGTGCACACGACCTAAATCTCAATCGCTACGGGTATAGTGCTTGTAAACACAGAGGTCGCAGAGACGCAAAGGACGCAGAGAAAAACACTAAAAATCCTGTGTTTCTGCGTGTTTTTATTTCCACATTCTGTGGTACATACTGAACCTCTAAAATATTTATACAAATTGTCGGAAAATGAGTATTTATTTTATGTTGAAACAAAATTATTTTATTCCGCTGGCTTTAATGAGTTTGTTTTTAGTCGGTTGTGACAGCCTGGACCCGGAAGAGATACGCAAACGTCAACACTTCCCAGGCAAGGATTTTATCGCTAATGCAGAACAGGGCGAGGCGTTGTTTGTGGCGAATTGCTCACAGTGTCACGGCTCGACAGGGCTGGGAACCGGGCAGGGGCCGCCACTGGTGAATAAAATATACCGCGAAGCACACCATGCGGATATTACCTTTCACTGGGCGGTAAAAAATGGTGTCAAACAGCATCATTGGGGGTTCGGAGACATGCCACCAGTCAAAAATGTTTCCCCGGAGGATGTCGGGCATATTATTGCCTATATCCGCCAACAGCAGCGTAATGCCGGTATTCAGTAATAGAATATAGCCATAACAATTATCTGTATGAAAAAGCGGACTTGGTTTTTCCTGAATGCTGTGGTGGAAGTAGAACCCGGATATCTTCATCGTGCAGGTTTTGGGCGTTTTTTGCTGCCGCATCCTCCTGTTGTCAACTGGTTGCTACGGCGTGGATTGAGTAGGGATGCCTATAAAAAACTATGTAGCGAACATGAAATGGGGCATTTACAGGCTTTGCCGTTTGAGGCTCTGTACAGCGCGATACTCATACTGGTGATGATGAGTAAAGACGCCAATGATGTCGTTGGTTGGTTATGGGTTATTATCAGCAGTTTTGCTGCTTGGGAAATATTTGCAGAAGCGCATACGGTTCGTTATGTGCAACCTGGCTATCACCATTTGTATCGTGATATTTCTCTTGTTCCGCGTATTATTTTCTGGAGTGTGACTCTTTCATTAATGTTTGGTGGGTGGGTTTATATTCTTACATAATACCAGGGTCTGTTGACGCTTCATTTCCACCACTGTTGAGCCTGAAAAAATACCAATCAAGGCACGAGGAGCAAGATTTGCTTATTCCAAATAAACAGCAGGCAATGCCGGGTGGCATTTTTTCAGGCTCAACCCGAAGGGCTGGGCCGCTTTTTCCGCCCTGCTGCGTTGTCAGTCGCTTATGTAGAATAACGACACAGCGCTTCTTCCGTCTTGCAGGGCGAAAAAAGTGGCTCCAGCAGTGATGAAAATGAAACGTCAACAGACCCTAATTATTGCCTTTATTTTTTCTCAGAATGATTTTGATAGAGTTTTCTCAATTTGAAAAAACAAACCAGGACTGACTAAATGATAACCAAAATGAGAATTCCATAAACATGGATGAGTATTTAGATAAACGAATTAAATTTCAGCGTGATTGGTATGAGCAAAAAGCTAATGATAATAAAAAAGCGTTTATGTCCTATCAGATGGTGATTATTGTTTTAGGAGCCGTTATTCCCGTTCTTGTGGCTCTCGAAAGTGTGGTTCCTTTGCTCAAAGAATATGGTGGCCCGTTAACCGCTGTAATTTCCTCAATAATTGCGATATACGCCGGTCTTGATAAGTTGAAACAGCCGCAACCCAATTGGTTCAATTACAGGGCAAATGAAGAGGCTTTAAAAAAAGGTAACTACTCAGCCTGATCTCCCTCAAATTATTGAATAACAAATGAATTTTGATGTAAGCTCCATAGCCATGCAATCACTGCCCAATCTAAAAAATCTCAGCGACACAGAAAAAGATGAGTTGATC
>JAKIUF010000018.1 GCA_021647705.1 Gammaproteobacteria bacterium
GGCGAACACATTGCCAAATGCTCACTACGATGAACAGACCATTTTATTGCAAATGGAACACCGGCACCGGAAAAGACGAGCGGCGACAGAATCTGCTTTACGAAAACAAAATCGACAGCGAAGAAAATAGCACACACTACCTAAATGATTGAAATTTAATAAAATGAATGTGACAAAGTAGAATTAATGCATTGAGTTTTTCTTCTTTTATCAATAAGGAACATTGAAGTGACTTGCTTCCCTGTTTTAATAAAATTAAATCCGCATTAAACGTCAAGCGCATATTGTTTACTTTTATATTAAATAGGTCGATGCTCGAAAGGTCTTTTATAAAGTCATACATTACATTGTTTTCATCAGGTAATGCACAAATTTGCATCTGATCATTAACCATGTATGAAACAGGCGTCAATAATTCAACATGTAAACACGGGTGTTTAGATTCAGAGCTGAAACGCACCCATCGTAGCAACTGATTTCCTACATGACTTATTCCTAGTTCGCGAGCATGTGGGCTAACAAAATATTCATCATTTTTAGCTATAATTTTATCAGCAAATAACAGAGAAAATATCAAACTCAAGAGAATGGCAGGCTTCATGTTATACCTTTTTTATTTCGCATCAATTTAATTAGGAGATTTTGCCAAATAGGTAATACGTTGTTTCCTTCTTAACTCAGGTGCTCCCCTTCTTACTCTTCGGTCTTCCATATCAAGTAACCATCACGGGGTTTATTGGCAGACTTGTAGTCAACGCTGCAAAATCACCAAAAAGCCAGTCAGCTCTAAATGCGCCACGGAAAGGCTTGGTCTCAGTTTTTTAAAACGGTATGCGATAATTTTTTACGTGCTTGAGTGAGGGTTGATTTTGTGACGGCTTGAGGAGGCGGATTACCTAAATTTACCGCAGTAAAATTATTATACTTTTAATTTTGCCAGATGAAAATGAGTCAGTTGCTCAACTGAGAGGTCGCCCCAATTATCGCCCACTATAACCCTAGGGCGCTGCTCGTCAGTTTCAATTGATTCCGCGCCACCAGCTTTCAATGCCTTAACTAGATTGTCTCTGGGTATTTTCGGATTATTGTTATGGCTAAACACATGGAGATTTAATTGATGCGAAACCCCTAATTGCTTTGCGGCACCAATTAATGCTTCACATACTTTGGTGTACAGACCTATGTTGGCACGAATCAAAGCTTCATTTGCCAGTTTATTTTTGAGTTCAGTATTTAAGTTTTTCGTATAAATATCTCGTAAAAAAACAGATGGCTTAACTTTGTAGTAGAGCGAAGCAATATTTACAGCGGCCACTATATCTTGTGTTTGCGTTGCATTAATGCCAAAGACCCATACTTCGCTATCAATAATGGAGGCGTCTTTAGTAACAGCTGCATTTCGACCTTTAAATGGCGAAAGCCCGACATGAGGATTGCGTCCTTTCCATTCCGCAAGGCTATGAAAAGCGGTACGCAATACATGTGTTCTAATTATTCGCTGTTTGCCAAAAACAAAATTAACATCCGTCTTGAATCCGTACTGGCCCTCGGCCAAACTGGTGGCACCACTTTGAACTGTCATCGTTGCATTTCCTGAGTTACTCTCCCTTTTCTTCATAGCCAGATTCAATAATACTGTGGTGATAAGTTTGAAGCTCTTCAATTTCCTCAGAACGAAAACTGCTGAACACTATTTCACTTGATTGCTTGGCTTTCGTTGCCAGTGCATTAACATCATTAAGCCCATTGCTATTCATTTTCCACTCGCCATTTTTATATCGAACCAACATTGAAATATCTGTCAATTCCAAATGATTTTCCTCAAGTGAACATCTCACCATTTCTGTAATATCACCCAAAACAGCTAATTTATCGGATGTTGTTTCTATTGGTATATAAATATCGGCAAAGTAAAATTCACAGCCATCGAAATCTATACGGCAACCTTCAAGCGGTTTACTTTTGGTAAATGCGATCCAAACGTCTTTACTTGACATGCTTCACTCTCTAATTGTGAAAATTAAAATCCACTAAATTTATGATGGCATATATGCCTATGGTATTTGCGACTCAGGTGTTCGGTGTGCATCATCTTCATTTCATGACACCGGCAATAGGCGCTTTAGACGAGGCGAAATGATGACTGTAGAACATCATATGTTAGAAGCATAGTCGAGTACGACGATTCCATACGCCATACCCCTGACTTTGCGTGTGACACAATAATTGCTTGAATACTCGCCAAAACCCGCTATTACACCGACTGCACACTTTCACCTCAGCGGTTTTCAATAAAGCCTCGTAAACACTGACTTTTCACCACATTGAACCCAATCCGGCTCGCCGGTATAATGCTGGGCCATTTTGTCTGTGGAAAAGCATTGGTTATGTGTTGAAAACAGCGTTATCTAATTGGTTGTAAAAGCAATAATGCGTTCCCCCTCAAATTTGAACAAACGACCCAGGTTGTGACTGCCTAGTGAAAAACAGTGTGAAAAAGATACTTAATCAGCCGCCCAGTGTGCAGAGCCTCTACCGTCCCGGTTTTGAAAAAGACAATTGTGGCTTTGGTCTCATCGCGCAAATGGACAACCAGCCCAGCCATTGGCTGGTGCAAACGGCCATTGGAGCCCTGGCTCGTCTGACCCATCGCGGTGCGGTAGCTGCTGATGGTAAAACCGGTGATGGTTGCGGCCTGTTGATGAAGAAGCCCGATGGGTTTCTGCGCCTGTGTGCCAATGAGCTGGGGTTTGCCTTGGCCGATAACTATGCCGTGGGCATGGTGTTTCTCAATACCGATACTGCTCTTGCCAATGTGGCTCGCGAGCAACTGGAAACCGAGCTGCGTACTGAAGGTCTGGGAGTACTGGGCTGGCGCACTGTGCCGACTGATATCGCGGCCTGTGGTGACGAAGCCCTGGCCTCATTGCCCGTCATCGAGCAGATTTTTGTGAACGCTCCAGCCGACATGGATACGGTGAGTTTTGAACAACATCTATATATTGCCCGCCGCCGTTGCGAAAAGGCTATCGAACCCAATGATGACGTATTTTACATTCCCAGCTTGTCATCGAGGGTAATCTCCTACAAAGGTCTGGTAATGCCCGAGCACCTGCCGGAGTTTTACACGGACCTGGAAGATGAGCGCATGGAAACGGCCATTGCCGTGTTTCATCAGCGTTTTTCCACCAATACCTGGCCACAGTGGCGATTGGCTCAGCCGTTCCGTTATCTTGCTCACAATGGTGAAATCAATACGATACAGGGCAATCGCAACTGGTCTGTTGCCCGTGGCCACAAATTTGAAACCCCGGCCATTCCTATGGCCGATGTACGTCCGCTGGTATCCGCGTCCGGCTCGGACTCCAATTCCATGGACAATATGCTGGAAGCGCTGTTAGCGGGTGGTATGGATATTTTCCGCGCCATGCGTCTTCTGGTGCCGCCCGCTTGGCAGAACGTGACCAATATGGATGCTGATCTGCGTGCTTTTTACGAATACAACTCCATGCATATGGAGCCCTGGGATGGTCCCGCAGGCATTGTAATGACTGATGGCCGGTATGCCGCGTGCTCGACTGATCGTAATGGTTTGCGTCCCGCACGCTGGGTTATCACTAAAGATCGTCACATTACTTTGGCTTCGGAAATTGGTGTTTATGATTACAAGCCGGAAGATGTCGTGGCCAAGGGGCGCTTAAAGCCCGGCCAGATGCTTGCGGCCGATACAGAAACCGGCGAGTTGTTGTTGCCGGAAGATGTCAACGCTCACCTCAAAAATGCGCAAACCTACAAACAGTGGCTCGCTGCCGGTGCCCGGCATATCACCACCGCGCTGGACGGTGAAATCTGTGGCCTGCCTATGGACAGCAAGGCGCTGGATATTTATCAGAAGCTGTTTCAGGTGAGTTTCGAGGAGCGGGATCAGGTGTTGCGGGTGCTGGCCGAGGCTGGCCAGGAAGCTATTGGTTCCATGGGTGATGACACGCCCATGCCTGTGTTGTCACAAAAAATACGTTCGTTATACGACTATTTCCGCCAACAATTTGCCCAGGTGACCAATCCACCGATTGATCCCATTCGTGAACAGATCGTCATGTCGCTGGAAACCTGTTTTGGCCGCGAAATGAACATGTTTGAAGAGTCAGCCGAACATGCCAAACGCCTGCTGATGAATTCACCGGTGTTATCCACTACCAAGTTTGACCAGTTGATCGGGCTGGATGACAGCAGCTATGCCAGCACACGTATTGATCTGCATTACGATGCTGACAGCGATTTGCAAGCCGCTATCATGCGTATTACCGATCAGGCGGTGGCCGCGGTTAAAGATGGCAAGGTGCTGCTGGTTTTATCGGATCGCAATATCGCCTCCAACCGTGTACCAGTACATGCGTTGCTGGCCACGGGGGCTGTGCATCATCGCCTGATTCGTGAAGGTCTGCGTTGTGATGCCAATATCATCGTGGAAACCGGTACGGCGCGTGATCCCCATCACATGGCCGCACTCATCGGCTATGGTGCGACTGCCGTGTACCCGTATCTGGCCTACGCCTGTATTCAGGATATGCAACGTACCGGCGAAATTCCCGATGCCGATTGTGTCAACCTCATGCACCAGTACCGCAAAGGCATCAACAAGGGGCTGTTTAAAGTCATCTCGAAGATGGGGATTTCCACAATCTCCAGTTATCGCGGTGCGCAACTGTTTGAGTCCGTCGGCCTGCATCAGGACGTGGTGGATCTGTGTTTCACTGGCACCACCAATCGCCTGCAAGGCACTCATTTTGAAGACCTTGATTTTGATCAGCGCGCCCTGAGCAAGCTGGCTTGGAACAACCGTAAAGATATTGAACAGGGCGGCCTGCTCAAATTTGTTCACGGCGGTGAAGAACATGCTTACAATCCGGATGTCGTGCAGGCTTTGCAGCGTGCGGTCAAAACCGGCGATGAAAAGGCTTATCGGGAATACGCCACTCTAGTTAATGAGCGCCCGACGCTGGCGTTGCGCGATCTGTTGAAGTTGCGCACGGATGTGAAATCGATCTCCATTGATGAAGTGGAGCCCATGTCCGACATCGTCAAACGGTTTGATTCGGCTGCCATGTCATTGGGAGCCTTGTCTCCCGAAGCGCACGAAACTCTGGCCATGGCCATGAACCGTCTCGGTGCGCGTTCCAATTCCGGTGAAGGCGGCGAAGATCCTAAACGTTACGGTACCGACAAACGTTCCAAAATCAAACAGGTGGCCTCTGGTCGTTTCGGCGTTACACCGGCCTATCTGCGTTCTGCCGAAGTCATGCAGATCAAAGTGGCTCAGGGTGCCAAACCCGGTGAGGGCGGACAATTGCCCGGCCAAAAGGTCAACGAACTCATTGCCGAATTGCGTTACTGTAAACCCGGCGTGTCGCTGATTTCCCCGCCACCGCATCACGATATCTATTCTATCGAGGATCTGTCCCAGCTGATTTTCGATCTCAAACAGGTCAACCCGGATGGCCTGGTTTCCGTCAAACTGGTGGCCGAAGCGGGCGTGGGCACTATTGCGGCCGGTGTCGCAAAAGCCTATGCCGACCTGATCACTATTTCCGGTTACGACGGCGGCACCGCAGCCAGCCCTCTGGCCTCGGTAAAATACGCAGGCAGCCCGTGGGAGCTGGGCCTCACCGAAACCCACCAGATTTTGCGCGCCAATAATTTACGCGGCAAAATTCGCCTGCAAACAGACGGCGGCCTCAAAACCGGCCTGGATGTTGTAAAAGCAGCCATTCTTGGAGCGGAAAGCTTCGGCTTTGGTACCGGCCCCATGGTGGCTATGGGCTGCAAGTTCTTGCGCATCTGTCATTTGAACAACTGTGCCACTGGTGTGGCAACGCAAAACAACGTGTTGCGCTCAAAATATTTCATTGGTGAAGTGGAAATGGTGACTCACTACTTCCGTTTCATCACCGAAGAAGCACGCGAAATCATGGCCAGCCTGGGAGTGCGCAAACTGCAAGACCTCATTGGCCGTACCGACCTGCTGGAAGCCATCGAAGGCACAACCAGTAAACAGCGCCGTCTGGATTTATCCCCCATTCTGTCTGATGGTGGCGTCGCAGAGGACAAACCGCAATATTGCATTTCACCGAAGAACGAGCCCTTCGACAAGGGTGAACTGGCGGAACAAATGGTCGCCGATGCCTTGTCCGCGATTGAAAACAAAACCGGTGGTGAATTCACTTATACCGTAAGAAATACTGACCGCTCCATCGGTGCGCGCCTGTCGGGTGAAATTGCTGTACGTCATGGCAATCTGGGCATGGATAAAAACCCCATTCAACTCAAACTCACGGGCTCTGCCGGGCAAAGTTTCGGAGTATGGAATGCCGGTGGATTGCAAATGCACCTCGAAGGTGACGCCAATGATTATGTTGGCAAAGGCATGGCAGGCGGCAAGTTGGTGATCCACCCACCTGGCGGCAGCAACTTTGAATCCCACAAAACCACGATCATTGGCAACACCTGTCTGTACGGAGCCACTGGCGGCAAACTGTTTGCCGCAGGTTTGGCGGGTGAGCGTTTTGCGGTGCGTAACTCCGGTGCCCATACGGTGGTGGAAGGTATTGGTGACCACGGCTGTGAATACATGACCGGCGGTTTTGTCACCGTGCTTGGTCCTACCGGCGTCAACTTCGGCGCGGGCATGACCGGTGGATTTGCCTATGTGCTGGATCAGGACAATCAGTTTGTTGATAACTACAACCATGAACTTATTGAAATCCACCGTGTGAACACCGAAGACATGGACTCCCACGCCAAACACCTGCGTGACACGATTCAGGAATTCGTTGACGAAACCGGCAGCGAATGGGGACAACATATCCTGGATAACTTTGCTGATATGGTTGGCAAATTCTGGTTAGTCAAACCCAAGGCGGCAGCATTGACCTCATTGATTGATGACCTGCAACGTCGGGCAGCCTGAAATATACCTGCGGCGTTTGGGATTTAGAAGGCAGGTTGGGGTGAGCATAGCGAACCTCAACAAATCGATGCACAACGTTGGGGTTCGCAAGCTCACCCCAACCTACAAGAAGTTAAAAAATGGCAAATAATTTTCAATTCGTCGATGTTCCAAGACGCGATCCGGCTAAAAAACCGGCGGCCGAGCGTCGCCAGGAATTCGCTGAAATTTATGGTGATTTTAACGCCACTTCTGTGACTGAACAGGCAGATCGTTGTCTCGCCTGTGGCAATCCCTATTGTGAATGGAAATGCCCGGTGCATAACTACATTCCCAACTGGTTAAAGCTCATTGCAGAAGGCAACCTGACAGAAGCCGCAGAAATGTCGCACCGCACCAATTCCCTGCCGGAAATCTGCGGCCGCATCTGTCCGCAGGATCGTTTGTGTGAAGGAGCCTGTACTCTCAATGATGACTTTGGTGCCGTCACCATCGGCTCCATTGAAAAATACATCAGCGATACCGCCTTTGCGCAAGGCTGGCGACCGGACATGTCTGATGTCAAATCCACCGGAAAGCGCGTGGCAATTATTGGCGCAGGTCCGGCCGGACTGGGTTGCGCCGACATTCTGGTGCGCAACGGTGTTGCCCCCGTGGTATTTGATCGCCATCCGGAAATTGGTGGTCTGCTGACCTTCGGCATCCCCGAGTTCAAACTGGAAAAAGACGTTGTCAAAAATCGTCGGGCGATTTTGGAAGAGATGGGTGTGGAGTTCAGGCTCAATATTGAAATTGGCAAGGATATCCCCTTGCAAACCCTGCTCGATGAATACGATGCCGTATTTTTGGGGATGGGCACCTACACTTACATGAAGGCTGATATCCCCGGCGAAGACCTGCCTGGCGTACATGCTGCACTGGATTTTCTTATTGCCAACATCAACCACCGTAAAGGCTGGTCCAAATCTGCTGACGAGTTCATCGACATGGCAGGCAAACGTGTGGTGGTGCTCGGTGGTGGTGATACCGCTATGGACTGCAATCGCACATCCATTCGCCAGGGCGCACAAAGCGTGCAGTGTGCCTATCGCCGCGACGAAGCCAATATGCCCGGCTCCAAGCGGGAAGTGGCCAATGCCAAAGAAGAAGGCGTGGCATTTCTGTGGAATCGCCAGCCCGTGGAAATAGTGGGTAATGGCAAGGTGGAAGGCATTAAACTGGTCACCACCAAACTGGGAGAGCCCGATGAACACGGGCGCCGCCGTCCGGAAATTGTTGCAGGCTCGGAAGAAATCGTCCCGGCGGATGCCGTGGTGGTCGCCTTTGGTTTCCGTCCCAGCCCGGCTGACTGGTTTGCTGATTTCAATATCGACACCGATGAGGGTGGGCGTGTGATTGCGCCTGCTCAAAACAGTTACCAACACCAGACCACCAACCCGAAAATTTTTGCCGGTGGTGATATGGTGCGTGGTTCTGATCTGGTTGTGACCGCTGTGTATGAAGGTCGTCAGGCTGCTGAAGGCATTTTAGATTTTTTAGACATTTAAGGAGAAACGCAGAGATCGCAGAGACACAGAGACACAGAGATTTTTGAAAACCATTTTCTTTTTCTCTGTGCCTCTGTGCCTCTGCGGCCTCTGCGTTAAAAACACAAAACATGACAACATTAAAAAATGATCGTTTTCTTCGCGCCCTGAACCGTGAACCCGTAGATGTCACCCCCGTGTGGATGATGCGTCAGGCCGGACGCTATCTGCCCGAATATCGCGCCACCCGGGAGAAAGCCGGGAGTTTTATGGACCTGTGCCGTAATGCCGAACTGGCCTGCGAAGTCACTATCCAGCCACTGGAACGTTATCCACTGGATGCCGCCATTCTGTTCTCCGACATCCTCACCATTCCTGATGCCATGGGGCTTGGCCTGAGCTTTAACACCGGCCACGGCCCACAGTTTGCGAACCCCGTGCGCAGTGCCGCTGATGTGAAAAATCTGCCCATTCCTGATCCCGAAGGCGAACTGCAATATGTGATGAATGCCGTACGCACCATCCGCAAGGAACTCGATGGCCGTGTACCGCTTATCGGCTTCTCCGGCAGCCCGTGGACGCTGGCCACCTACATGGTGGAAGGCGGCGGCACCAAAGAATACGGCCATATCAAAGGCATGCTGTTTGACCAGCCTGACACCCTGCATCAACTGCTCGATAAACTGGCAAAGTCCGTTATCTTATACCTCAACGGACAAATCGCCGCAGGCGCACAAGCCGTGCAGATTTTTGATACCTGGGGCGGTGTACTGACTCCGCGCGATTATCAAGAGTTCTCATTGCGCTACATGCAGCAAATCATCGATGGCCTCACCCGCGAAGCCGATGGTCGAAAAGTTCCGGTCATTCTCTTCACCAAAGGTGGCGGACAATGGCTGGACAAAATGGCGGCCACGGGTGCTGATTGTCTCGGCGTGGACTGGACCATCGACCTCAGTGATGCCCGTAAGCGGGCGGGTGACAACATCGCCCTGCAAGGCAACATGGACCCGTGCATTCTTTATTCCAATCCTGAACGCATCCGTGAGGAAGTGGGCAGCGTACTGGCCAGTTATGGCAAAGGCAACGGCCATGTGTTCAATCTTGGCCATGGTATTCACCCGAAAATTGACCCTGAAAATGTGGGTGCGTTTATTAACGCAGTGCATGAACTGAGTGCGCAATATCATAAATAGAGAAACCGGCAGAAAAAACCACCGTGAATAAGCTGGGTTATACACTGCCCATCGGTGAGTGGTAGTTAACATTAAAGGCGCACAGAAATTTTCTTGTGCGCCTTTTTTATGAGTTCTGGTATTGTTCATCAATAGTTGATTTAATGAGGATGCTCGCATGATGATATCGAATCTTGAACTGATTCCCGGTAAACGAATCTCCAAACACCTGGGGCTGGTGCAAGGCAGTACTGTCCGTTCCAAACATGTTGGACGTGACTTTATGGCCGGACTGAAAAATATTTTTGGAGGGGAACTCAAGGGTTATACCGAATTATTACAGGATGCACGCGAAGAAGCCGTGGCCAGAATGGTCGAACAGGCCAGTTCTATCGGTGCCAATGCGGTACTCAATGTTCGTTTCTCAACATCGTCAATAACATCGGGTGCCGCTGAGCTTTTTGCCTATGGTAGCGCCGTCGTCATGGAATAAATGTTATGTTGGGTATTATTACATTTCTCGTTTTATTAGCCCTGGGATACGGGTTTGGCCAGTGGTTTGAACGCAGCCACTATCGTTCTATCCTTGAACGCGAACAAGAACTTAAAGATCTTTTGATCATCCAAAGCAAAATCATTCCGCCCCCTTTCTCATCAGGTCATGAAACCTTTCTGGTCGATGGCAGCGTTGTTATTTCTGTGGATTATTTTAAACAGTTCGTGGCCGGGTTGCGTAATTTTGTAGGTGGCCGTGTCACTCCTTATGAGACATTGCTCGACAGGGCACGCAGAGAAGCCATATTAAGAATGAAGGAAGAAGCCAAGGCATCCGGGGCAGATGTCATACTCAATGTGAAATATGAAATGTGCTCGATTTACAAAGGGCGGCGCAACAGCATAGGCTCTGTGGAAGCGCTGGCTTATGGCACCGCTTTTTTACCAATAAAAACAATGCCCGTCGTGGAGCGCTGACTCTGGACATTTCGAATCCACAGCCCTCTGAAGGTATCAACACCACCAAAACTCATCCGCTTAAAGAATTCTTTCTTTTAAGCGGGGGAGTGTTCGCAGTCATTGCCGTTATTATCGTTGTCTTAAGTTTTCTCGCAGACACTCTCAGCCAATACATTCCCTTTGAGATTGAACGTACTCTGGTGCGTACAGTGAACATCGACACACCGGCGAGCAATAGCGGACGGGTGCCCGATTACCTGCAATCTCTGGCGAATGACTTACGTCAAAAAATGGATCTGCCTGAAGACATGGACATTACGGTATCCGTGATCAATAGTGATACCGTCAACGCTTTCGCTACACTCGGTGGCAATGTTGTATTTTTCACCGGCTTGCTGGATGTCATACCCAATGAAAACATTCTGGCCATGGTGATGGCGCACGAGATAGCTCACATCAAACTTCGCCACCCTTTGAGGGCTCTGGGGCGTGGTGTCGTCGTAGGTGTTGCGGTGGCAACAATGGCAGGCGTCGCGGGCAATGACATCGTGGCAAAGCTGATAGGGGATACGAGCCTGTTAACCACCTCGAATTTCAGCAGAGATCAGGAGAATGCAGCCGATAAACGGGCACTGGACGCTCTGGTGAAACACTATGGCCATGCCAATGGTTCAATACAGTTATTTGAACTGTTCAGTCAGCAACAGGGAGAGTCCAGCGGTAAAATACCGGAATTTTTTACCACGCACCCTCTGAATCAGAACCGGATTGCCGCTATACAAAAATATGCCCAACAAAATAACTGGTCCATAGAGGCTGATACCAATGAAATCCCCAAGTCTGTAAGAGACGAACTCAGTCGGTTGCGTATGGAATTGTTGGATAAAGCAGAACAGGAAAAATCATAACCCCCTCAGTTTGTATCAGTTTGGTACAATAATCTTTTCACTCAACGGAATATTTCGCCATTATGTTGATCATTATTTCACCTGCCAAAACGCTGGATTACGAAACGCCTGCGAAAACTAAAATTTCCACTCAACCGGGTTACCTTGATGATTCCGAAGAATTGATCAGCCGTTTACGCCAATTGTCATCCCTTGATATCAGTGAACTGATGAAAATCAGTATTAAAATTGCCGACCTCAATTTTGACCGTTATGAAGCATGGAGCAAAGAATTTAACAAGGAAAATGCCAAGCAGGCAGTATTAGCCTTTAAAGGCGATGTTTATACCGGACTTGATGCCGAATCGTTTAACAGTAAGGATTTTAGTTTTGCACAAAAACATTTGCGTATTCTGTCCGGGCTGTACGGTTTACTGCGGCCGTTAGATTTGATGCAACCCTATCGCCTGGAAATGGGCACAAGGCTATCAACAGATCGTGGGAAAAATTTATACGAATTCTGGGGATTGGCTATTACCAATGGTTTGAATGCACAACTAAAAAAAATCCAATCAGATTATTTAATCAACCTGGCATCCAATGAATATTTTAAAGCCGCAAAACCCAAAGAGCTAAATACACAAATCATCACGCCTGCTTTTAAAGATTATAAAGACGGAAAATACAAAACGATTGGTATTTATGCCAAAAAAGCCCGAGGCATGCTTAGCCGTTATATCATCAAAAACCAACTGAGTGACCCGGAAGATATTAAAACGTTTAATGAAGACGGCTATGCGTTCGATAAAAGCCTGACTCAGGATAATCTGTGGGTCTTTAGTCGCAAAAAAAGTTAGCGTCAGGAAACAGCTGGTATGTTTTAACTTAAATGTGAATTAAACGCTGAAAATACTTTTTTAAAAATTACCGGGTATTTAACGCAGAGGGCACAGAGTGTTTAGTGTTTTTCTTTGCGTCCTCTGCGCCTTTGCGACCTCTGCGTTTATAATACGCCACTTGTCAGTACCACGACAATATAAAGCCCCCAATGTACTGTAACGATTATCCGAGGGTGTAAACCTCTGGACTCCGGCTAATAACATATACGGAATGGGGGTGCTCCCAGTAAAAAAGCACTTACAGAGTGACTCAGCCCTTAACCCACATTTAACGGTTGCCCCAAATTTTGGCCACGGCACGGTCGGTACCCAAAAAACCCACGACTAGGGTCACCAGTGACACAATGCAAAAAACAACAACAGGAATCATAAAACCCGCATCACCCATATCAAACGCCAAATAAGCCACGATGGATGCCAGTCCCAAAAAAAGCACACCAATAACGATCAATATTTTTCGACTCAACGGTTTCACTGAATAAGGCCCATCACCAGCCTCAAATATACTCAGAATGGGTGAAAATAATTTTCGCAGCAATGTTTTCATCAGAACCTTTCAGATTTGCCAGGAGAAAATGGACAGCGCAGACATTTTACACCAGGATCAAAAAATGCCTAATTTATTGTATGCCCGTGGCATTTGAAATTTCGGCTTTTAAACGAAGCGAAATGACGAGGCGTTTTAACGCAGCCATAGAGTGAAGAGGGTGCGTAATAAAACTGAAACCGCAATCGCTACGGGTATATAATCCACCATTCAGTCGATAATTCACTCACAACTTATAAAATATCCTTCCCATGTTACGTTTCCAGTCTGTCACCCTGCGTCGCGGCACCCGTGTGTTATTGCAGGAGGTTGACCTCACTATTCAAACCGGTGAGCACTGGGGCATTGTCGGTCGTAACGGCAGTGGTAAATCCAGCCTGCTAGCGCTGGTGCTCGGCATCCGAGATGCCACTGGCCTGCATGCCGATAAGGGCGAAGTAAAACTGGCAGCCAATCTGGCCATGGCCCACGTTGCACAGGAAACACCCGCAGTGGATCGCAGTGCCATCGATTATGTGATGGACGGCGACAGTGAATTGCGCGCGCTGGAGCAACAACTCGCTGCCTGTGCAGATGATGAAGCGAGTGGGGAGTTACAGGCGTCGCTGTTTGGTGAGCTGGAAGCCATCGACGGCTACACCGCCCCCGCGCGTGCCGCACGGCTCATGGATGGCCTGGGTTTTAGTGAAGCCCAACTGCAAACGCCGGTCTCTGATTTTTCCGGCGGCTGGCGCATGCGCCTCAATCTGGCCCAGGCACTGATGTGCCGCTCTGACATTTTGCTGCTCGACGAACCCACCAACCACCTCGATCTCGATGCCGTGCTGTGGCTGCAAAGCTGGTTGCAGAATTATCCCGGCACGGTATTGCTGATTTCACATGACCGCGATTTCCTCGACAACTGTGTTGCTCACATCGCCCTGCTCAGTGAAGAAACCCTGCATGCCTACACCGGCAATTACAGCGCCTACGAAAAACAACACGCCAGCCGCCTCGAACAACAACAGGCCGCCCACCAGAAGCAACAGCGCACCATTTCGCACCTGCACAGTTACATAGACCGCTTTCGTGCCAAAGCCACCAAAGCCAAACAAGCACAAAGCCGCCTGAAAGCACTGGCCAAACTGGAAGAAATTGCTCCCGCGCACGTAGACTCACCTTTTGAGTTTACCTTTTTACCGCCTAAACAAATTCCCAACCCCCTGCTGAAACTCACGGATGCTCAACTGGGATACGAGAATAAAACCCTGCTGAACGATATC
This sequence comes from Gammaproteobacteria bacterium, assembly GCA_021647705.1. Lineage (GTDB taxonomy): Bacteria > Pseudomonadota > Gammaproteobacteria > SZUA-152 > SZUA-152 > SZUA-152. The sequence goes on from JAKIUF010000018.1 coordinate 14,197, forward strand.
AGTATCAACCTGTTGCCCGGTGACCGCATCGGTCTGCTGGGCCCCAATGGTGCGGGAAAATCCACACTCATCAAAGCATTAACCGGTGAACTGCCTCTGCTCGCGGGCACACATGTACCGGCACAAAGTTTGCGCATCGGGTATTTTGCGCAGCATCAGCTCGAACAATTACAGATCGATGACACCCCCCTCATGCATCTGCAACGCCTGGACAAGCAGGCCTCTGAGCAACAGCTGCGCAACTACCTCGGTGGTTTTGGTTTTGTTGGTGATCAGGTGCTTGACCCAGTAGGCCCATTCTCCGGTGGTGAAAAAGCACGACTGGTACTGGCCCTGCTCATTTATCAACGCCCGAATCTGCTGTTGCTCGACGAACCCACCAACCACCTTGATCTGGAGATGCGTCATGCACTGACGCTGGCATTACAGGGTTTTGAAGGCGCACTACTTGTGGTTTCCCATGACCGCCACTTGCTGCGCACAGTGTGCGACCAGTTTGTACTGGTGGCCAACGGTAGTGCCCGAATCTACGATGGCGACCTTGATGACTATGCACAATGGCTGAATGAACATCGGCGCGGAAATACTCAGGAAAAGGTCAGTACAACGAGCAAAACCTCCGGCATCGACAAACGCCAGCTTCGCCAGCAGGAAGCCGCCCGTCGCCAACAGCTCAAACCTTATCTCGATCACGTGCGAAAAAGTGAAAAATTATTGGCTGAGCTTCAGCAACAACTACAGGACATTGAACAAAAACTGACAGATAGCTCACTTTATGAAGCAGATAACAAAGACCGCTTGAAAGAACTGCTGGCACAACAGGCAACATTGAAACAGCAGCTGCAACAAACCGAAAATGACTGGCTGGAAGCCGCCGAAACACTGGAGTTGGCAGAGAGCAGCGCCGTCTAATCCGGGTTATTTACAGGCTCGAATTAAATGTGAATTAAGGGTTAAATTATTCGGTTTTCGGCGTATGCAGCAAAGTTTGGGGAATGAAAATCCAACGCAACGGCGCGGAGACGCAGAGAGCGCAAAGGATGAAAATAATGGGCAAGGTATATATCCGGAAAGATTGAGATTTGGCGTTATTTGCACGCAGGCTCTCGCAAACACCTGAATCTCCAATACTGTGAATCTCTCTGCGTTCTCTGCCTCTTTGCGCCTTTGCGTTGGATTTTAGGGTTCTGTAACGTGTGATCCGGGAACCGACAGCCTATCGTTTTTCATCAAGCCCGGTGTTGTCAACGCGAAATATTGGAGTTGGCAGCGTGCGTCACCTGACGTAGGGTATGTGGGCAGGCACATTACCGATCATTTTCACAGGACAATCGAAACATCATGTCAGACAATAAACAGGAAACCCCCTTTTTTGAACTCGCCGATCAGTTCATTGACCTTGCCAATAAGCTGGCCCAGGCAGAAGGCTCGGCTAGTGTTGGCACTGCTCTGCGTTATGCCGCTGCGCGTTACAACACCTTTGAAGCCTCACTCAGTACCAAAGAGCTGGCAAAGGACGAAGCCAAAATGACCGATATGCTCTGTGATGATTTCCGTGAAATGATCAAGGTCAACATGCAGGATTACATCCAGCGCCAGGAGAAGAAGGATTAATCAAACCCATGCCCGACAAAAAAACAAACACCAACGCACTGGATAAAATCGTCAGCGATGCCCGTCGCCATCAGGACGAGCGCGCAAAAACCTATCGTGAACAGGCGCTGAAACTGTATCCGTGGATCTGCGGTCGCTGTGAACGGGAATTCACCCGCGCCAACCTGCCCGAGCTTACCGTGCATCACCGCAATCACAATCACGATGACAACCCAGCCGATGGCAGCAACTGGGAGTTGCTGTGCCTTTATTGCCACGACAACGAGCATCAGCGACAACTGGAAGCACACGGGCAAAGCAGCACCGGCTCAGCAACCAGTACCGTATCGGGTGCCACCCACAATCCCTTCGCTGACCTGAAAGGTCTGCTGGATAAAAAATAGGTTTATTCATGGCCGTGCGATTATTTCCCCTGCGAAGCGTGCCGGATGACGAAGCGGATGATATCCGCGAATTGTTAACCGACAATAAGGTTGAATTCTACGAAACCTCGGCAGGCAACTGGGGTATATCAATGCCCGCAATCTGGTTACGGGATGACGACCAGTTGCAACGCGCCAAAGCACTGATTGCGGACTATCAGGCCAAACGTGCAGTGCAGCAACGTGAAATTTATGAACAACTGAAACGCGAAGGCAAACATCGTACCTTTTGGGTATTGCTTCAAGAGGAACCGCTAAAGGTTATTGCTTACATTGGTATTGTGCTGGTGATTTTGTATTTTTCCACTAAGCCATTTTTGTCGCTGGGCCAATAGGCAACACCTTCGACAAAGGCCTTTTCCCAATCTAAAGGTTGATATTAATTCGGCTAAAATAAATCGACAATATGATACTTGACCCTTTTTTTTCTTGGTGTTCTATCTATCGGTAATGCGCTTCCGGGATTCAATAAAATGAAATTAGCAAGAAGCCTCCAGCTTTCACCAAACTGAAGAATAGTTTGATCTCGAAAACACCGGCCATAATCTTGTTCCCGCCATCTAGCAAAGCACTTCACATCTTCTCCTTGAAACATAACGACCACTTCACCCGCGCGTCTTTTTGCGTCGGGTGAAAGTGATCGTTATGTGATTTCTGTAAATTATTTCTCTTTTAGTCTACAACGATACTTTAATTATTTTTGGTCATTGTTATTTTCTAAAATTGAGATCCCGCTTAATCCTTTCTGCCTTATCCTATTAATTTGACTGCTGTATAATACGCCATTCCAAATAGCTACTTCATCTAATGATCCTTCGAATACATTTTTAGTTTTACCTTCGCAGGGTTGTCCTTGTCCATCGACTTGTTCTCCAAGAGAAAGGTGAGCAGAGCTATCCTGTAAAGAAAAAGGAAAAGCGCCTCGTTTAATTGTTACAGAAAGATTAGTTTTTTGGCCATCCACATAAATTTGTACTCTGTCTTGCGGTGTTTTGTCTATCCCTCCATTGTAAGTGATTGCTAAATGAGACCATGCACCATTTTGAATAGTTTTATTAGATTGAACTATTGCAAGCTGCCTTCCTGATGGCACCATATAATAGAAATTTGGTAAATTTGCAGATGAAGTACTCCTAAGCTCAACTCCAAATTGACGTTGGTCTCGTGTATTGCGACATGAAGTATCACCATGCTTTGCCATCAAAATTCCATACGGTTGATTTCGAACAGGTTTAACCCACATAGTTATTGTCATTTTATTACTTGGTCCTGCGAATATATTGTCTAATACATCACCAAAATCAATGTAACTTGATTGTCCATTAAATTTAATAGATTGTTTGATTTTCCCGTTTATATTTGTAGACGTATTAACTACTCTTCCCTTTATACCATTTACTTTTGATTTTAGTATTCCATCATTAATGTCTTCGCTATCCATAGACCAATACGCTGCCAATTGATCCAAAGGGATATTGCTAGGTTCTTCTGTTTTCAGATTTCCAGCACAGCTAAATAAAAACAAACAACTAGTTAATAGGTATGTCTTTGTTGTTTTATAAAACATTTCCATCCCTCCATGAGGCTTATTGATTTATTTATATACACATAACGTCGCGCATAAGCTGACCATTTAAGCCACACTTTAATGGGTCAGTCTTGATGCGTCTTGTGTACGCCCAGCATGGGTATGAACTCATGAGGTGAAAGCTCTCTGTAGGAAGATCACCGTCGAACACCATGTTGTTAGTAGACGATAACTACTAGCGAATGGCAAGGGCCAACTCGCGAGAGGCGGTCTGAAGGAAGCCGGACGCAAAACTGCGAGCTGATGAACAAAAACATCATATGAGGCGTAGGCTGAAGGTGAGATGGCACAAGGCATCAGAAAATAAGGGGACACAATATTTAATTATGTTATCCTTCGTGCATGGCCAGATTAGCAAGAGTAGTATTACCCGGGTATCCACATCACATCACCCAGCGTGGTAACCGCCGTCAGGATGTGTTTTTCACTGATAGTGATTATGAATATTATCTTGAGTTATTGGTGGAATGGTGTACACATGAAGGCATCGAAATTTGGGCATATTGTTTGATGACGAATCATGTTCACCTCATCGTCAAGCCCAAAAAGAAATCACACCTGGGTAAAGCCATTGGTGAAGTCCATCGTCGATACACCCGGATGATCAATTTACGGGAAAACTGGAAGGGTTACCTTTGGCAGGGGAGGTTTTCCTCATACCCGATGGATAAACGCTGGTTACTAAAAGCGGCAGCGTATGTTGAATTAAATCCAGTGAAAGCGGGGAGGGTGAAAAAAGCCTGGGACTATCGCTGGAGTAGCGTGCATGCTCATTTGTCTGGAAAAGACAGTCGAGGAATTATCTTGCCAGAAAAGCTGCTTTCTCTGGCGGGTGACTGGAAAACTTACCTGCAAGAAGCGCAAATCAATTCCGGAACCGAATTTGAGCAACATGGTCGAACGGGCAGGCCTTTGGGCGGTGAACGCTTTATCGAAAAAGCAGGGCGTCTTTTGCAAAGAGATTTGAAAAAGAAAAAACCGGGTCCGAAAGGTGATGGGGATGCTAATTAAGTATTGTGTCCCCTTATCTTTTTTATCTTTTCAAGAGGAGTCGTTAAAAGTGATTGCCTGCATTGGTATTGTGCTGGCGATTCTATATTTTTCCACCAAACCCTTTTTGTCGCTGGGTCAATAGGCAACACCTTCCGACAAAGGCCTTTTCCCCATACCTTTCCATCAAATCGCCACTAGACGATTGAAAACTCTTTCTGCCTGACTCTTCAGCTGTTACTTGTTTTACCTTTCTATGTATGGGTATTACAAGGTATTGCAAATCTATCGCACATAATGTTTATTGGTCTGGGTGGTTTGACACAAAAACAACCGTACTCAAACTATATTTAGAATAATCAAAAGGAATAGTCGATCATGATGAAAAACAGACTAATATCGAGAAAAGTAAAAAACTCAGGATTTTTGGCAGTGTTGTTTACTCTTTTGTTAGCATATTCACAAATAATTGTTGCTCAAATTACAGTGCCATCAGATTATCCCATTATCGGTTCAGTAACTGGGCAAAGCTTTAATTATCCGCCTCCAGTAAAACCTCTTAAATATAGAATATCTGTACGACCCCAACATGGCACGGTTACATTGCTGGATGAGTTGGCCGGTATATATCAATATCGGAGTTATCCAGGCTATGTTGGCGAAGACTCTTTTAGCCTGACGGGTGAAATACGCGAATTGGGTATTATTACAGGAACTAATGTTTCTATTAATGTTACTGGAAGCATTCAGTATGAAGTAACGAAGACTGAAGATACTCAGGATGGTATTTGTGATAACGATTGCTCATTTAGCGAGGCAGTGGAAGCAGCAAATGCGAGTCCCGGCATTGATGTTATCGTTATTCCTGCCGGAGAATATCCGATCAGACTGCAAGCTATAACCGATCACGTTATTATCGATGGTGAAAATATTGACCAAACGTTTTTGCTGGGAAATGGGTTTCGTACAAATGGTGCAAATATCCAGATTTCCAATTTAACTTACACAGGTAATTTATTTTCCCCTGGCTCATTAGGAACTGCCCCCTTTATTACTAACATCGGTCAAGGTATTCTAATTAGTTTATACCGGGTAAGCATTGCTGAAACGATAGGCTTTGATTCTGTTTTTCCTAGCACCAGCAGCATTGGAAAAATGTTAGCCTTCGAAAGTGAGTTTTTGAGATATGGTTGTGGCGCAGTTTTGGTTGGAAATGAAGTCATAGCAAGCCACATTGCTATCACAGAAAGTGGTATGGGCGGCGGAAGCTGCTCAAGCTATACAGGATTTGCCGCCATTGCAACCCAGCCTTTTTTCTCTGGAACAGTTAATCTTTTTTCAAGCAGCATACATAATAATTTTTCCATGCCCGGGGGGTTAATTACGCTGTGGCCAGGAAATATTGTTACCTCTTTTAATATGATCAATGCTTCTATTTACAATAATTCCGGTACTGCTTTTGGAGCATTGGTTCAAATGTGGGGAGGGGCAGAAGCCAATATCATCAATTCCACAATAATTGGAAATAATCAGGTACCCGTTTTTTTTACCGGCCCCTCTACTACTGCATGGTTAACCAATAATATATTGGCTTATAACAATAGTGGCGGTAATGAATGCACGTCTTCATCTGGATCAAACATCATCTCACGCGGTAACAATTTTTTTACTAACATTAATAATGGCTGCAATCTTCATCCAGATGACATTGTAAATAACATGTTTGATTATGATGTCGATACAGATTACCGTTAGCATCTTTTCAATACATTATGCCAGCATATAATCAAGCAGGCGTTATAGACGGTGCAAACAATGATTATTGCCCTCATATCGATATACAGGGGTTTCAACGACCAGCTGACGGCGACTCCGATGGTTTTGTTCAATGCGATATCGGTGCATATGAAATCCTGTCGAAAAAACTCAACATTCTCGCTAATGATACAGCGGACTATCTGACTCTTAATACATCAGCCCCACTTGATATTACTATTACGCTCAGCACCAAAGACCTTCTATCAGCGCCTGCCGAATGGTGGGTATATGCCGATACATCTATGGGTCCCTATTACTTCGATTTAGTGACTAACAGCTGGCAACCTGGGCAAGGTGTTTCTTTCCAACAAGTAATATCCGAGCCTGATTCACTCCAAACATTCTCAGCGAGCGGCTTTCCCGAAGGAATGTATCAATTTTATTTCAGCGTCGATACTACGATTGACGGAGTGAATAACAATGCGAATAACGCCGTGGCCGTATCAGTTTTTCTGGAACCACTAAAATCATGTGATGCTAATGGGGATGATTATATTGACAGAAATGACATCGCACTTATTCTGGCTGCAAGAAATACACCCGCTTCAGGCAGCAATGATCCTCGTGATAATGATGGAGATGGCACCATTACAATCCTGGATGCCAGACAATGTGTTCTTCAATGTAATTTAAATAATTGCGGAGTTCGGGAGTTATAGTAGCTATTTCCACTATTTTCTCCGATGGTCGGAGTCCAGGGGGGGGAGGGTAACTCCTTGGGCTCCCCGGCCAAAATATGCCGTAGCTGCCTGTCCAGTATTGTCACCATCCACCAAGCCATTTTTGTCGCTGGGTCAGTAAAAAAGGAGGTTCAACAATCATTTTGATATTGTTAATCGCGAATTAATAACGAATCTGCTAAGAGCTTAAGTTATAGCTAATAAAAAACAATGGGTTATGTGTTTGGCACAAAATATGCCTTTTACTTCAGTCTGGTCGTGAATTCATCCTGCATCTGGATGCGGGTGCATTGTTTTCTAAACGCAGCATGGCTAAATAAAAGGACTATTTATGATGAAAGCTCAAAATTTACGAAGGTGTGAAAGCTATAAGTTACAAGATCAACAATGTGGGGTTGGCAGATTAAAGCGGTTAGTTTTCGCATTAAGCACTGTTGTTTTCAGTACGTCTGCGTATGCAATTCCCTTGTCCGTCAGTAGCAACATTGGTGATGGGGTGCTGTTAGGTTATTCGACGTATTCAGGACTTTTTGACATTCGACCCGAATTAACACCTTCAACAAACTATAATTATCCTCTTGATATCAACTCTATCACGTTCGAATTTACTTTTAGTGATGACTTTGATGACCCTGTCAGATCTTCTATGACCAGGAGAGATCGACCGGGTTTATATACTCATGGCGAAGGGGAAAACTATTATAACAATACCAGAATCAACCTTTACGTGGGAGATGATGAGTCGGCCACGCTAGCGTTTGGTGCGCAAAGTGAGTCAGGCAATACAACCCTCAGTACGACGACCGCAATCAATGACTACTTTGTGGGCAGACGCTCCGGAAGGAATCTCTTTGATCGAACAATCACTACCACAACAGGTTATACCGGAGACTTCACTATAAGTGGTATACTCAATACAGCATCGGTACTGGATCTTGCTACTGATGGGTTGCTGGATTTCAGTCTTTTAGTAGTGGGTGATTTAATACTTAAGAGTTCTACCTTGTCGTTTAATGTGACGCCAAATCCATCGTTGGTTACCCGTGTTTCCGAGCCTTCTACTTTTTCACTTCTGGCAGGGATAGGAATATTGGGTTTGGTCGTTCGGCGAAAAAATAAAGCGCTTAAGCCTGTTTGCCAGGCATAGGCCCGGATTATTGCGAGGAGTTTTAACGTCGCTGTCGCTATGGAATGAAGAGGGCATGCAATAAAACCGAAATCTCAATTGTTACAGGTATAACGTAGGTTGGGGTTCGCAAGCTCACCGCCAACCTACAAAAAGCAGGAGTTTTAGCTTAACTTAAGGATATTGCAGTTCACGGGTTATACACATCGGTTGCTTAGAAATTTCTTTATGTCACAACAGCATTATACCTACCTCACCAGGCCAGTAGATAACACTGCTTAATCAGAAAAGAAAATATCTCCAAAATACGCCGTAGCTGATTGCCCGGTATTGTCACCATCCACCATCACGGCAATGGCATCAATTTTTTTCACGTCTTCACCAAAGAATTTTTTCAGGTCTTCACGCACGTTACGGCGTTCGGTTACCCATTGTCCAAGCTGTTTTTCGCCCGAACGTACTGCAAGCATTTTGGCATTGCCAGTGAATGCATTGGGCCATTCACTGCCTACAGGCTGATTGCTGGACCACACATAATTAATAGCTTTGGTATTCCAGAAAAAAACGCCGCCGGATACCACGACATAAATGCGCGCGGGATAATCATCGCCATCTTTGCTGTGCTCGTCATTATCCTTAAACAGGTTTTGCACTTGCCACGACCAATTAAGATACGGTGTTTTGGTCAGGTCAATATTCACTTCCTTGAACAAGCCCGAGGCCTTTCCCTGGGTGCTGGCGCGCAATATCTGTTGGTTATCTTTTATTTCCTGGCTGTTGATGCCTGCTGTTTGTGCATCAACAAAGCGATACTGGCTGTTACCCTCAAATGATTTTTCTTCCCAGTCCGCCAGGTCGCCTTCACTGAAATTAGCGACTTTACTGACAACCCCGGCAAGCGACAGGACAGGGGCAAACAGTATTGTGATCAACAGCAATATCCGCAAAAAGAAAGAAGAACGCATACTGTTTTTCCTCAGGATTCAGGTTTCAGTCATCACTGGATAATGTGCGGGGTAAGGCAATTGTGCCACGCCACTATCCACCGCCGCTTTGGCAACGGCGGAAGCAACAAACTCCAGCAAGCGCGGGTGAAAGGGTTTGGGAATAATGTAATCCGGGCCAAAGGTCATGCTTTCAACGCCGTAAGCTTTGCAGACTTCAGCGGGGACCGGTTCATGAGTCAGTTTTTGCAGGGCATGCACAGCGGCGATCATCATGTCTTCATTAATGCGTCGTGCGCGTACATCAAGCGCACCGCGAAAGATAAAGGGAAATCCCAGTACATTATTCACCTGGTTGGGGTGGTCGCTGCGCCCTGTGGCCATAACCATGTCATCACGTAACTGGTGAGCCAGTTCCGGGTCAATTTCCGGGTCCGGGTTGGAGAGCGCGAAGACAATCGGCTTTGCTGCCATGGCCATTAATGCCGCCTCACCCAGCAGGTTGGCTCCGGAAACACCGATAAATACATCGGCCCCGGTCATGGCGTCAAGCAGGGTGTTTTTGCTGGTGTCTTCACTGGCAAAAGACCATTTGTACGGGTTAAGTCCCTTGCGGTCGGTGTGAATCACCCCTTTGCGATCCAGCATGAGAATGTTATTGCGATGTGCGCCGAGTGATACCAGAAGTCGCATAGAGGCAATGCCTGCCGAGCCCGCGCCGAGACAGACAATTTTTACGGTATCCAGTTTTTTACCCTGAATCTGCAACGCATTGAGCAGACCGGCCGCGACGATAATCGCGGTACCGTGCTGGTCATCGTGAAACACCGGAATGTCCAGCTGGTCGATCAATGTCTGTTCAATTTCAAAACAGCGTGGTGCGGCAATGTCTTCCAGGTTAATGCCGCCAAACGTGGGCGCAATGCCCGCCACCGTGCTGATAAATTCAGCCGTGCTTGCAGCATCCACTTCGATATCAAACACATCAACATCGGCAAACTTTTTAAACAGCACACCCTTGCCTTCCATTACCGGCTTGGCGGCCAGTGCGCCGGTATTGCCTAGTCCCAGTACCGCACTGCCATCGGTGACCACGGCCACCAGATTGCCCTTGGCTGTATATTGGTACGCAGCTTCGGGGTTTTCGGCAATGGCTCGCACCGGTTCTGCCACGCCCGGTGTATAGGCCAGTGACAATTCCTGCTGGGTGTCGCAGGGTTTGGTGATTTCGATGGCAATTTTGCCGGGGCGTTTGCCTGCCTGATTGGCCACATTAATCCCGGCGTGATAATCCAATGCCTGTTGTTTTGTGTCTTTGCTCATAGTTTGTCCGTTTTTTTGTTTTATGGTCATGGCGTTCTTTGTCAGACACGCCTCTTTGTGGAATGTTACGTGTTGGATGTTACGGCACAATTTCAATGCTGGCCGGGTGTCGCAGCCGCATCACCTGCTGTTTTTTATAAGGCGATAACCAGCCGCGCACGATAATATTTTTTCCTCGCAAAGAGTGTAGCTGCCTATGGCCAAACCATTCCAGGTCGGTACGCGCAATGCGCACGGCGACGCCTTCGCGTGGTCCATCTCTGGGGCGGGGCTGAAAATTCAGCCACACGGAACGTCGGCTTTCACCCACTTGCAGCACGCGACCGCGAATAATATGAAACCCCCGCGCATTGCGCGGAACCTCTTTCACTGGGACGGGACGATAAACATTCTGCCATACGCCTTTTCCGGCTTTGCGGGCGCTGTTTTCCGCCATCTGGTAGCACTCAATCTGCATCACATTGGGTGGCACCACGATTTGCGCTGCCAGACCTGCGGTCAGCAAGGCCACTTCAATATTGGTGCCGTCCGATAAATAAACATGTGCCAGCAAGCGCCCGTAACGGTCCTGTTTTTCCCGGTCAAAACGCAAGCCCACTGTGGCGGCTTTGCCGAGTAATGTTTGCAGGGCTTTGCGTGCCGCTTTGGCCAGTGGCTCGGATGGTCTGCCTTCACGTCCGATCTCCGGGGTATTGATGCCGATCAAACGTACCAGGCGTCCGTCACGTAGCCGCAGGGTATCCCCGTCAACCACTTGAGACACCGTAACGGTTTCAGCGATAGTGCCGACCGCACAATTTGTCTGCTCAGTCTGTGCCGCCAGGGTTGGTGAACCGGCAACGATAAAACAAAACAGCAGACAAACAAAAAGGGCGTCCTGCGAGGACGCCCTTTTTTTACTGGTCTTCTTTATGCTGCTATTTGCTGTAGGACTATTTGTTGTAGTGCTATGCCATTTGCCACTGTTACAGCAAAAATTGCACGCCTGTACCGTGTTGCGATACGCGCGAATCAGCAATTCGGGTTTTATTTCGCGCCGTATTTCTGACGGAATTTATCAACGCGGCCACCGGTGTCCACAATTTTCTGCTTGCCGGTGTAAAACGGATGACACGCGGAGCAGACATCCAGAAGCAGTTCTTTGTCCAGGTCCAGTGTGGAGCGGGTTTCGAAGGTATTCCCGCAGCTGCATTTCACTTTGATTTCGTGGTAAGCGGGATGAGTTTCCAACTTCATGCTATCAGCCTCAAATCTGTTATATGAGCGCTCCGTGGATAAGCCACTTTGAGAGAACGCTTGAGAGCCGCGCATTCTAAGGGATTTTTTCCACTACAGCAAGCCGTAGGTATGGCGCTGATTTTTATCATTTAACCGAGATCCTGCAAGCAGGAGCACTTGCAGGATTCAGGTTAAATGTGGCTCACACAAGCCGAGCTTACCGGAAATGATTTACCTGGATGTTTTCACGAATACCATTGTATTGCTTCCACACCGCAAGGGCATTGCCATTGTTATCCAATGCAATCTGAGGTTTGAAAGCATCTCCCCTGTTGTCGGTCTCGATCAGTTCGGCGGTGCCCCAGTCTGACCCATCAAAGCGGTTTGACCGGATATTATAACGAGTGCCATCGTTTTGGGCCCACACCGCGAAGGCGCTGCCAGTGTCGTCAAATGCAAGTTGAGGCCCAAAGGCATTTCCTGCATCGTCGGTTTCAATCAATTCAGCGGTACCCCAGTCTGCGCCATTAAAGTGGTTTGCCCAAATGTTGGTGCGAGCACCATCGTATTGCCCCCACAACACGAGAGCATTGCCGTTGTTATCAAAGGCGATTTGAGGTTTGAACGCATCTTCTGCATTGTCGGTTTCAACTCGTTCGGCGGTACCCCAGTCTGCGCCATTAAAACGGTTTGCCCAGATGTTATAGCGGGTACCATCATTTTGGGCCCACACGGCGAAGGCATTACCGTGATGGTCAAACGCGACCTGGGGCCACAAAACATCGCCTGCATTGTCGGCCTCAAGCAGTTCGGCAGTGTCCCAATGTGAGCCATTAAACCGGTTTGCCCAGACGCTGGTGCGGCGGCCATCGCTTTGAATCCACACGGCGAGGGCATTACCGGTGTTATCGAATCTGATTTGGGGCCACAAAGCACTCCCTGCATTATCGGTTTCAATCAGTTCGGCGGTGCTCCAGTCGGACCCGTTAAACCGGTTTGCCCAGATGCTGGTGCGGGTGCCATCGTTCTGAGCCCACACGGCGAGGGCATTGCCGCGATTGTCCAGGGCAACCTGAGGCCACAAGGCGTCCCCCTCATTATCAGTCTCAATCAGTTTGGCATCGCCCCAGTCTGATCCGTTAAACCGGTTTGCCCTGATGTTGGTGCGGGCGCCATCGTTTTGAGCCCACACAGCGAGGGCATTGCCGCGGTTATCCTGGGCAACTTGCGGCCACAAAGAGTCCCCTTCATTGTCGGTCTCAATCAATTCGGCGGTCCCCCAGCCTGATCCATTAAACCGGTTTGCCTGAATATTAGTACGGGCACCCTCCTTTTGGACCCACACCACGAGGGCATTGCCATTGTTGTCCAGGGTGACCTGAGGCCAAAATACATCTCTTGTTTTGTCGGCCGCAATCAGCTCGGCAGTTCCCCATGCTGATTCACTAAAATCATGTATCGGGATGTCAGAGGGAGCATCATCATTTTGATCGGGTACTTCGGGAGCAGGGTCGTTATTGTTCAGTGCAAGTTGTAGGTCGGGAATATTTTCGGCGTTGTCGGTTTCAATCAGTTCAGCGGTTATCTTGGGAGCTTTGGTAGCCATGTCTGCTGGATTTTTTTCTTCACTACATGCAGATAAAAAAAAGAGTACCAACAGAAACAGGTATATATTCCATTGACCAGATATTGTTATGTGTTTGTCCATTTAATTAAATTCTCCCTCCTGGAGTTCACTTGTTGCGAATTTTAGTTATAAACGCATTATATTTATTATGAAGCTAACCTTATTTAGGCGCACTGAAATTCAATCGTTTCTTACATAGGCATTAATCGGGGGTGTAATACCCCTTCTTAAGATAAGCTTGAATTTCTGTCACATGAGGCGCTTGCAAAATTACCCCAGTCATTTTGCAAGGAAAAAACGGCGAAAAACGCGACCTGCGCGGAGTCTATCATTTCACGGGCACGTATTTGAACCCGTTTTTTAACGGTGTAAGAAAGCATACCAAGAGTGATGACGTGACAAGTAATAGTTGGACTATTGCAGGGGTGTTTAAAGTTTTCGCATCCTCGGTAGGGGAGCTGCATTGACTGTGGGTATATCTTTTACACTCTTTGCTATTACATGCTGCGTGGGCACAAAAAACGTGCCCACCCTACGGTTTAATGTAATGGTGATTCTTTACACCGGGTTATGGATGTCCACAAATTCTACCTCCAGCCCAAAACGTGCGGCAAGGTGTGCGCCCAGCGCCTGCACACCACCACGTTCCGTGGCATGGTGACCTGCGCTGAAAAAATGTAAACCCAGCTCGCGGGCCACATGCACTGTTTGTTCGGAAATTTCCCCTGTGACAAAGGCGTCCACGCCTAGTGCAGCGGCTTGCTCAAGGTAAGATTGTGCAGCCCCGGTACACCAGGCAACCGTATGAATGCCACCATCGGTTCCGGCAATATGCAAGGGTTCACGGCCCAGCTTGCGGGCCAATAGTTTGCCGAAAGCCTCGGCACTCATGGCCTGTGCCAACCGACCATATTGGCCGATGGGTGTGCCGGTTTCGCTGCCAAAAACCCCTTCCTGTTGCAGGTTTAACAGTTTTGCCAATTCTGTGTTATTGCCCAGCTCCGGGTGTGCGTCTAGCGGCAAATGGTAGGCCAGCAGATTGATATCGGCTGCCAGTAATGCTCCGAGACGTTGCTTTTTCATACCGACAATGCAGGCGTCTTCACCCTTCCAGAAATACCCGTGGTGTACCAGTAATGCATCGGCTTTCCGTTCCACTGCGGCATCCACCAGCGCCTGACAAGCAGTCACTCCGGTCACTATTTTTTTTATGTCGGTGCGGCCTTCCACTTGCAAGCCATTGGGCGCGTAGTCAGCAAAGGCTTGCACATTGAGCATTTCCTCCAGATATGCCAGTAATTCATCGCGTTGTAGCATTATTGGTTTCCTGTTTTTGCGTGATGCTTTTATCATAACTGATGTTACGCACTTGAATAATGAATCAATGGCAGACGATTTTTATATGACGTGACAACTCGCATGCTGACTGAAGCCTGCGCAATATCAGAATCGCTCGGAGAATCACTCCAGTCTATTGAGAGGTTATGCTGTCGTGGTACTAACAAGTGGTGTGTGCTAAATACGGAGGCCGCAAAGATGCAAAGGGCACAAAATTTTTAGTGTTTTTCTCTGCGTCCTTTGCGCCTCTGCGTTAAATACCCGGTGATTATTGAAACAGATATTTTTGGCGCTTAATTCACATTTGTAGCCCGAGTAACATCAGATCATAATCCGAAAAGCAGGGAGCCGTGGTATTCTTTTACCCCATGAAAAAAGCCAACCTTTATCTATTTTTATTCAAAGCCGTCGTCGCCGGGCTGGCCGCCGCTTTTGTGGTTTTGCTGCTGCGCCCCGACCTGCTTGGTCACCAACGCCCGGTGGTGGAACTCAAACAAAGCCCGACACTTCACACCGAATCGACGCAATTCGGTAGCGGCCCGGTATCTTATGCACAGGCTGTAGAGGCCGCCGCACCTGCCGTGGTCAATATATACACTACCAAAGTCATCACCGAACGGGTCAATCCGCTACTGCGTTATTTTTTTGGTGACCAATACGTCCCCCGCCAGCGTTTGGAAAACAATCTGGGCTCCGGGGTTATTGTCAGCGATCAGGGTTATATCCTCACCAATAATCATGTCATCGCTGGAGCCGCCGGTATCGAAGTACTGCTGCGCGATGGTCGCAGTGCCGAGGCAAAACTGGTGGGTACCGACCCGGAATCCGATATCGCCGTACTGAAAATAGACCTCGACACCGTGCCCACGATTACCTTCAATCTTGCCAACAGCATGCGTGTGGGTGACGTGGTACTGGCTATTGGCAATCCTTTTGGCGTAGGGCAAACCGTGACCATGGGCATCATCAGTGCCACCGGTCGTGATCACATGGGCATCAACACCTTTGAGAACTTTATCCAGACCGACGCCGCCATTAACCCCGGCAATTCTGGTGGCGCGCTTATCGACGCCTACGGTAATCTGGTGGGTATCAATACCGCCATTTTCACCAAATCCGGCGGATCACAGGGGATTGGTTTTGCCATTCCCATGAGCATTGCCCGCGATGTGATGGAACAGCTCATCGAAACCGGGCGTGTTTCGCGCGGCTGGCTGGGAGTGGAAACCCAGGACATCACCCCGCAACTGGCTGAATCATTTAACCTGCAAGACATCACCGGTGTCATCATTGCAGGTATCCAGCGTAGCGGTCCCGCCGCACAGGCCGGATTGCGTCCGGGCGATATTATTCTTTCGGTCAATGGCGAACCGGCAAGTGACAGCAAAATCGTGATGAATCAAATTGCCCGTACCTCGTCCGGTGAAAAATTACGCCTGAAAATTCTGCGCAACGGCCGTGAGTTTGATGCCGAGGCTATCGTTGGCGAACGGCCACCACCGACTCGCCGACCGCGTAATCGCAGTTAGGGACCGCCAGTGCTAAAAGGCGTAGGGTGGGCATGTTTTTTTGCCCACGCGGATGCGAAATCATTGAATAATGACAATCCAACGCAAAGGATAATGGACGAAAAATGTGCCTTTGCGTTCTCCGCGTCTTTGCGCCTCCGCGTTGGATTTTATCGTGATAAAAAACACCGATGAAACGTGTCCATGAACTCGTGGTCTATGATTAGAGTATCCAGATAACAATTCTAAAAAGGAGGCCTTTGATGAACAAAATCGCCATCATTGGAGCAGGCCGGGTCGGTGAATCCACCGCACAAATTCTCGCCAAAGAAGAGCTGTGCCGGGAGTTGGTCTTACTCGATATCCACGAAGGTATGCCACAGGGTGTAGCACTGGACATTCAGGAGTCCGCCTCGCTATTGCGTTTTGATACGCGCGTTACCGGAGCCACCGATCCTGCCGCCATTGCGGGTGCAGATATCATCATCGTCACTGCCGGTATTCCGCGCAAGCCGGGCATGTCGCGTTCGGATGTACTGGGGACCAATCTTTCCATCATCGACAAAATTGTTGTCGATGCACTTGAGCATGCGCCCGATGCCATGCTCATTATGGTCACCAACCCGGTGGACGTACTCACTTGGTATGCCTGGCAAAAATCCGGCTGGCCCCGTCACCGGGTATTTGGCCAGTCCGGTGCATTGGATACGGCACGCATGACCAGCTTCATCGCCATGGAAACGGGGTATTCGATAAAAGATATTTCCGCCCTGGTGCTGGGCGGGCACGGTGACGCCATGGTGCCACTACCACGTTTTACCGACATTGCAGGCATCCCCATTACTCATTTTTTGAGCGAAGAAAGAATTCATCAGATCAACCAGCGCACCCGACAGGGTGGCGGTGAAATTCTTGCGTTGAAACAACATTCCAGCGCCTATGATTCCCCGGCCGCTGCGGTCGCCATTATGGTGGATGCTATCAGCTACAATCGTCGTCGCATCTTACCCTGTGTGAGTGTGTTGGATGGTGAATACGGCCAGCATGACATCGCTATGGGAGTGCCTGCGGTACTGACGGAAACCGGGCTCACCGACATTATCGAATTGCAGCTCAATGCCGATGAACAAGCCGCGTTTCAGGCCTCGGCAGATATAGTGGCTGCGGATATTGCTGCCTTGCGTTAGAGCACGTAGGTTGGGGTGAATGTTTTTTATGAACCCCAACGCGCCGGAGCTGAAAACGCCACGATTCCGCCTGTTTTTAGCCGGAGTTCAGAGTCTTGCTCCCAGACAAGCGTTTTGGTGCAGGGGGAAATGATGGTGAGTGGTACTGACAAATAACGTGTTCTGAACGCAGAGGTCGCAGAGACGCAGAGGCACAGAGTTTTTAGTGTTTTTCTCTGTGGCCTCTGTGTCTCTGCGACCTCTGCGTTAAATACTCGGTGGTTTTTAAAAAAGTAGTGTGTTCGGGTTCGTGCCTCAACCCCAGCTTACCGGGCTATCCATATTTTTCAGGGTTTTGTTAAATCCTGTTCTGCTAGCAACGTCACCTGTGAAGGATAATCAAACGCCGCTTGTTGCAACTGTGTATGTCCCACCGCCAGTGCCTGCTTTACCCGTGCCAATAACATTTTATCGCCACTGCGTTGTGCCACGAGTAATGAAATTTTTAACAGGGTGCTCGACGGTGAAGGCAGCGGGCTCTCATCCAGCATTGCCACACCAAAACCACTGGGCAAAAGCGTTTGATCCGACAACAGCCAGCCCGTGTCACTATAAAAACGTCTCCAGGCATCATTCACCCAGCGCACGACTAAGCGGAAATCGTCATCATTATTGGTAAGCTCCGCCCAGGCCAGCAAACCCTGTGCCGCAAAGGCATAATCCTCCAGCCCGGCTTGACCCAGCTCACCACGCTTCCCTTTGGCGCGTAGCAATCGTTGACCATCCCACAGGGTATTCAGTAAATAATCACGCACGCTTTTTGCGGCATTCCGATATTTTTTGCCACCCGGCAATCTTGCAGCCTCAACCAGCGTCGTTAGCGCCAATCCATTCCAAGCCGCCAGTAGTTTATCGTCTACCGGCAAATTCCGGCGGGCACGTACTTCCAATAATTTCTCACGCGCTGACTGATACTGTTTTTGCGCCAGACCGTTGTCGATTTGCAATTGGCTGGCAGCTTCATCCAGTGACATTTGCACACGCGGCAGATACCCTGCAGAAAAATCAGCATGCCCCCCCAGCCCCCAAAGTATTTTCATCAACCGGTATTCTTCGCGCGTCAAAATATCCAGCAACGTTTCACTTTCCCACAGGTAATAACCGCCTTCCACATTGTCCGCATCCACAGCAGAAAAACTGGCGACCAGTGCGCCTTCTGATCCGCGCATGTTATCCAACATAAAATCGAGGGTATCCCGGGCAATGTCAGCATAATCTGCCCGTTTGAATATTGTTGCAGCACGCAAATACAGCCTGGCCAGCAATGCATTGTCGTACAGCATTTTTTCAAAGTGTGGCGTCTGCCAGTCAGGGTCAATGGTGTAACGAAAAAAACCACCCCCCAGGTGATCACGCATTCCCTGCGTGGCCATACGATCAAGCGTGAGTGTTAAAAAGTCTTTCAACAATGGCGTGGCGTTATGCGCATAAGCACTGAGCAATGCATTCAGCTGCGGCACCATGGGGAACTTGCTTTGCTCACCGAAGCCACCATCCATTTCATCGCTTAAGTGCAAAGCCTGTTGCACCAGCAGGGTTTCATAACGCTGCCCATCACCCGGCTTGAGCGCCGGATCAGGCGGGGCGGCCTCACCTTTCATTGTTGCAGCGGCTTTGGCAGCGGTTTGCGCAAGATACAGCGGTGCCTGTTGCCACTGCTGTTGCAGATCAGAGAGCAGGGTAAAAAACCGGTCTTTCGGCGCATAAGTCAGGCCCACCAGCGGATGGCCTTCCGGGGTGAGAAACACATTCAATGGCCAACCGGCGACACCACGGGTACGTTGTACAAAATCGATAAGATAAGCATCCAGCGCCGGGTTGAGTTCACGATCCACCTTCACGGAAATGAAATGCTCATTGAGCAATTTGGCAACCTGCGGGTCACGATACGTCTCGCGCTGCATTACATGGCACCAGTGGCAGGCAAAATAACCGATGGACACAAACAGTAACTTGTTCTCTTTTTTTGCCCGCGCCAGCACCTCCGCCGACCATGTATGCCATGCCACGGGATCATCACCGTGCATAGCCAGATAGGGCGAATCATGATTGCCCAGCGCGTTAGCCAGCGCTGGCCCGGTAAAGGCAAGCAGCGACAGCGTGACCATCAGTGCCCATATCGCCAATTTACTTGCATAAGTCATTCGCTGTTATCCCGACAATGTTAATTCGTCGCAATTAACCGTTTTAGCGCCTTCTCCCCTTGAGAGCATAGCCGTTAAAGCTAAGCCAGTAGTAGGGTGGAACAAGCGCAGCGGTTCCACCAAGCAGGTAGAAAGGCATACTCAAGGTTCGATCAGCTATCGGCGTCCACCTTAGCGCGCCCCTTGCCGATGAGCTGTTATTGGTATGAAGGCTTCTTTCTCCTGTTTGAGGCAATCGGTTTTTGTCGCCGGGTTTTGGTTTTTTGTCAGCGCTCGTGAGTACAGAAGCGATTTGTTGCTTCTTATTAGCCTGCTGGTGGAACTGCTGCGCTTGTTCCACCCTACGGCTTTAGTTAAATAGAGCGGAACAAAAAATTGATAACACTCCAGCTTAGAACGCAAAACACCCCAGTTGTTACCTATAATTTCCACAAAAACTGAACGCATCAACCCAGCCGAAATCAAATACAGCCAATAACCCCCGCAGAATGCACGTATTTCTCTGCTGTCTGGAGTGCTAAAATCACATCATTGCCCCGCACAGGGCTAGACGACAAACCACCGGAGTACATTATGAGCGCATTACCCGAATACAACACCAGCATTACTGACGAAATCACCGTTATGCCCGCCGCCCACGAAAAACTCGTGGAACTGCTGAAAAGCGAAGAAGACATCAACGGTGTGCGCATTTTCGTTTCTGGCGGCGGCTGTGGCGGTATGACTTACGGCATGACCTTTTCCGAAGCACCCGGCGAACATGATGCCATCCTCGAACAAGACGGCCTCACCCTGTACGTGGACGCCGTAGCCCTGGGCTTCCTCAACGGTGTGGAAATTGACTTTGTACAGCAAGGTGTCGGAGCCAGCTTTGTGTTCAAAAACGCCTTTGCCGCCACTGGCGGTTCCGGAGCCTGTGGCGGTTGTGGTGGCGCAGCAAGCGGCGGTTGACCCAGAGACTATTTGCCAAAATACAAATCCGTCATCCGGGCACAGGCCGGGATCCAGAATGTCGTCAACGTCACTGGATTCCGGTCAGATGATCATTCGGTGCCCATCTCCAATTTAAAAAACAAACATCCCCGCCTGCTACTGCTCGCCCCCACAGCAGTTACCGCATTGCCCCCTACCTGAACGCCGCCCAATCTCTGAATATTGATGTACTCATCGCCTCCGCCAGCGAACACGCACTGGTGAGCACAGTGGCCGAAGGCTTGCTCGCTGCTCGTAAAGTCCTCCACATTCTCGATATGGAAATTTATGTGCGCGAAGGCTACGAATTAGCGCCATTGCCGGAAGGGGCAGCGTACCTCGGTTTCATTTTTGCCCAGGCGGCCAAACCGGAACAGAACAGGTGGAAGCCGCTTTGCGGGAAGCGCATGCACGAGAATTTTGTGACAGCACCGGTTTGGAAATTGAGCTGACTGTCTCCAGGCAGCATTGTTGTTTTACTTTTTCTCCCCTTGAGAGCGTAGGGTGGAACAAGCGCAGCGGTTCCACCAGCAGGCTAATAGGAAGCAACAAATCGCCCCTGTACTCACGACCGCAGACAAAAAAAATCAAAACCCTGCAACAAAAACCCGACAGCCTCAAACAGGAAAAAAAAGCCCTCATGCAACAACAATGACTCACCAGCAAATGGCGACTCAAGGTGGACGCCGATAGCTGATCGAGCCTTGAATATGCCTTTTACCCGTTTGGTGGAACCGCTACGCTTGTTCCACCCTACTGGCTAATCGTGAGAGCTACCCTCGATATTGCCTTGTCTGTGCTCAGTCTTCAGTAGAAAAACTGCTTTTGTACGTAACCTGAAGGTATTCAGGCACCGTTACCATTAGTTTGGTTCTTTTTTTGCCGACACGGGCGACCATCACCTCTACCATCCCATCTGAAAACAGTCCTCTTGCAGACATCTCGGGATTGACATGTTCCTCCAAACTTATCTGAATCAGCTGCCCCGGTTGCCGATCCACAAATATCCTTCTAACTCCCATCAATGCACTCCTTGTCAAAACGAACTTTTTACCACCCTACGTAAAACGTAGTACACAGTCAAATCAAATCCGACGAAAATTGCAGCATTCCAGCAATTTGGTCGGCACCGTGGCAATAGACTCACCCATAAAAATACGGATTAAAGAAGCGAGAACCCGAGCGAACCTGACTCAGGAAAATCTCGGTATTCTGGCCGGTATTGATAAATCCAATGCCAGCGCAAAAATGAACCAATATGAGCGGGGTACCCACATTCCCAAGTACCCCCGGTTAAAAGAACTTGCCGCGGCGCTTGGCCTCCCCACCGCCTACTTCTATGCTGAATCCGATGAGCTGGCTGAACTGATTTATTGCTACAGCAAGCTGAGTGGCAAAGAAAAACGGGAACTGTTGCGCGCTTTACGTTAGGAAATCAGGTTCAAGTTTGAAATATCAGATGTGTCGAATTGAAAAACAGACAGTTTTTTTACAGGAATAAAATAGGACATCCATCAATTGCTGTTATATTAAAAAGGGCTTTGCCTCCTTAATATTAATATACAGATTCTGTATAGCGCCATAATTAGTGATTCTGTATATTGTACTGTTAGGTTCAATGATAGGTGATTTACATGGATAACAAAAAAGATAATCTTGTTGAGCCGGGTCATGATTTAACTAAAGAGCACGAAGATCCTTATATTGAGTTTTTACATCGCATTATACGATTTGCTGTAAAGGTGTTAGCGGCACTAATGGTATTAGTTATCGTTTGGGGCATAGGCGACGTCATTTATGTGTTATACCAACGCATCAGTGCCCCTCCATTTTTACTTCTAAGCATTAATGACATTCTTGCTACATTTGGTGCTTTTCTTGCGGTATTGATTGCTATTGAGATTTTTATCAATATCTCAATGTACTTAAAGACTGATGTTATTCCTGTCAGATTGGTAGTTGCTACAGCCTTAATGGCCATATCACGTAAAGTAATTATTTTTGATTTCGAGAAAATAACCCCACCATTCATTCTTGGAACAGCAGCAGTTGTATTTGCTCTTGGAATTACGTATTGGCTTATTTCAAAAAAAACCTAACAGCAAAAAAGGGGGCGTGCGGCCGAGCAAGGTCGATTATTCCAGCGGGTGAGAATCCCGTCCCGGCAAGGCAGGTCAGTCACCGGGTAGCAAGCGTCGGGTAGGCGGGAGTAATCCCAAATGTTAAGCACGACGTGCGCAAGGCAGCAGGCCGTAAGCGTAAGTGATTTAGCCTCGTAAGTTTTTTTACACAAGCAGGGCGACAGGGTACCCCTCCTGGAAGCCACTATGACATGATGCGATACTTGACCAGTATCATGGAACTGCTTCGGGGTTGTAAAGCATGGCATGCTGACTATCAGGAATAATCGGTAACTCGGGAGATCCTGAACTGTCTTTTGAGAAAAGGGGTCAGAGCCCTTTAATAGTTTTGCGCCCTTTAAAAGGCTTTGTTAAGCTCCTTTTCTTCCGCCAAACAAGAGGTAAATAAGAGCGAGCCGAGATTAGGCGGTGTGAGGTTTTCGGCCATCGAAGCAGGAGAAGGGGAGGGCAGTTTCTTGCAGGACTGGTAGACAATATCTCTCTGGAAGAGGGCGCATGCCTTGGCATAAAGAACATAGGAAAGCCGTGTGCGGGAAAGCTGTATGCACGGTTTGATGAGGGGGGGGTGGTGAAGTTATCCATGAAAAAATGGTTGAAGCACCGCCAGACGAAAGAGCCAGAAACAGATAGGCCATTTCTGCAGATGACTAAACCCGTCCTCTACTCTATCCTTATTTTTTTTAAAGTAACCATTATTGCTGAAACGCTTGTGTCAAAATATTGTAAACTAGGAAATTGACTAAAATAAGTTTACAGGAATAATTCGAAAATCATTATGGGGAAGTTATAAGATGTATAGTACGCAAGATTATTCTAAAAAGGATTATGCTTATCTGTCAATTTCTCTCTTTATTTTCGGTGCAATACTATCATTATTTAGTTCCCCTCCAGGTTATAAAGATCTTATCTTCATTAAAGGTGAAGCCAGCAACATATACTATAAAAATACTAAATTTGGTTCAAAAACTATAGTTGAGCTAAGTGGATCGTCTGAAATTAATGAAATCAAAATGCCTCGTTTCAATAATATTTTTATTCAAAAAGGAGACTTCATTGAAGCGGGTGTCAAAAAAGATTTTTTTGGCCGAAAAATTTATTGGGTCTGGGCATTAGATGTGAATGATAATACTCTGCTTAATTACGATTTTATGGTAGACCATGAAGCTGGAAACATTACCGTGGTTAGCCGTATTATAATGTTTGCCGCATTCTTGATGTTTTTATATGGGATATTTTTTAGAAGAACTCCTAAAACGGCTCTTGATAGAGTCAGGCAGAAAAATAAGAATAAGTAGCTGATTTTAAATCTATTTTTACTGCACTATTATGCCGCTCGAAAAAAATCGATGGGGTCAGGCTAGTATTGCTAGGGCGGTTAGTGAAGAGCTTGAATCATTCCACTGTTAAGAAAAAGATATCTAATAAAAACAATCAATACGGACATTTTTCACGAAATTCAAAAATGAAGAAACCTGAAAGAAAACTGATGAAAGCCATAGCATGGACAAAATATGGAGCACCTGAAGTTCTTAAGCTTAAAGAGTTTAAGAAACCCTCTCCAAAAAACAAGGAAGTCCTAATTAAAATCCATGCATCCTCTGCAACAGCTGGTGATTGTCGGCTTCGTGCATTTAAGGTGCCTATAGGTTTTTGGCTGCCCGCACGATTGGTGTTTGGTTTAATAAAGCCAAGAATCCCGATACCTGGAATGGATATATCAGGGGAAATAGAGTCGGTAGGAAAAGATGTAAAGTTGTTTAAAAAGGGCGATAAAGTATACGGAACGACAGGCGTGAGGTTGAGGGCTAATGCTGAATACACCTGCCTACCTGAAAATTCGGCATTGGTGAAAAAACCAAACAATATTACTCATGAACAAGCAGCCGCTGTTCTTTTTGGAGGATTGGCGGCAATATATTTCCTTAGAGATAAAGCGAGCATTCAAAGAGGGCAAAAGGTTCTTGTTAATGGAGCATCCGGGGCTGTAGGGACTGCTTCAATACAGCTAGCAAAACATTTTGGCACAGAAGTAACAGGCATTTGCAGCACATCTAACATTGAGTTGGTTAAATCCCTCGGCGCAAAAAAAGTTATTGATTACACTAAAGAAAATTTCACTAAGAATAAAGAAACGTATGATGTGATTCTTGATGCGGTCGGTAATCTATCATTACACAAATGTAAAAAATCACTGACAAAGAAAGGGAAGTTGATTTTAATTAACACAGGATTGCTGACTAACTTATTATCAATCACCAAAAAAAATGTAATTTGTGGTGTGGCAGTCGAGAGTAAAGAAGGTTTAGAGTTCCTTAGAGAGTGTATTGAAGTTGGAGATTTTGATGCGGTTATCGACAGGGTTTACCCTTTAGAGAAAACTGCTGAGGCTCACAGATATGTTGATCTGGGGCATAAAAAGGGAAATGTAGTTATATCAGTGGACCATCAATAAACCTAATCAGGTTGTCCAGATGAAGGGAACCACTTCAGATTGATATGGGGTTAAGAGATTTATCTGAGTTGATTGTTAGAATATTTTCTTTAATTTTAGCGCTCAAAGTCCTCGTGGAAGTGCCTTGGATATATTCGAGTTATCTCGCCGGAGGGCGGGCATAGAGTTTTATAAGGTGGGCAAAGCGGAGGGTCGGCCTGCGGTGGTATTTTTTACCAGCGCCAGTACCCTAGTTTTTTTCGTGTTGAAATTCGTCGCCCGAAATTCAATGGTTTGTGTTTTAGTTTGTCGTAATCATTTTTCAAAAATGCTTCTGTAGC
This sequence comes from Gammaproteobacteria bacterium, assembly GCA_021647705.1. Lineage (GTDB taxonomy): Bacteria > Pseudomonadota > Gammaproteobacteria > SZUA-152 > SZUA-152 > SZUA-152. Next base: position 39,648 of record JAKIUF010000018.1, read on the forward strand.
ATCCAGTACCCGTTCGCTGGAGTGTCCGTCGCGATAAGGGTGTAACCAATCTGCGTATTTATGCATTTCAGACATCAATTCCGATTCCGGCGATAGAGTGAGTGCAGTGTCAATAGCACTTTCCAGTTCATCGGCTTCTTGGATGTTTAATAAATGTGGCCCTGGATTGCGGTGGCGACAAGTGATTACGGGTTTTTCTTGTAACATAAATTCAAAAACGACAGATGAGGTATCGGAGACCATTACATCCGCAGCTTTGAGCAAGGGAATAATGTTGTCAGTATCCATAAAGCTGAGGTTTTCTCCCTCTAATGCTTTGTAGCTGTCCACAATGGTAGAAGGCATTTTGGGATGCAGGTTTACCAGCCAGTGCCAGCGACCTTCGTTGGCCAGTTGTGCGATAGCATCGTGCAGTCGCGGTGCGGCGGTGAGTCTGCGGCTGAAGGTGGAGGTGTAAAGCACAATGGGTTTTTTGATGCCCAATTGTTCGCGCAGGCCGGTTTGTTCATCGGTTTGAAACAGTGGGTCAATTTTGGGCCAGCCGGTTTCTACGGCTCGGAAATAACCGTGTTGTTGTGCCAGTTGTTGAAATTTGGGTGTGGTGCTGGGGCCTTGTGTGCAGTACAGATCAAAGTCGCCGCGAATGCGAAAGTGTCCTATATGCTCATCACGTTTTTCGGCGTTGAAGCCATGAAACAGTTGTACTTTGGTTCCGGGGAAAAAATAGGGTACCCAGTTGCTGGTAACGAATACTGCGTCAGGTTGGTAGTCCATCACTGCTTTGGCTGTTTTTAATTGTTGCTCATCATCGTGTAGGTGTTCATCACCAACGCCGTGAACAAACCAGGCTGCTTCGTCTCCTCGCGCACGAATGGCGGCTTGCACTGGCCGGGCAATGGAGTAGCCGTAGAGTTTGCTGACAAAAAACAGATAGCGCATCAGTTAAGTTTCAGTTGTGGAAAAAGCGTGATGATTTCGTCGGCGGCACGTTTGCCAGCGAGGCCATCCAATTGATCAAACATAATGTGATTGGCTTCGGCGCGCTGGCTTTGTTTGGCGTCAGGGGTGGCGAGGCATTGCTGGATGGCTTCATCAAGTGCATTGACATGCTCGATTTGCAGGCTGAAGTTGCGGATCATTTTATGTACATGGGGCACGGTACGTTTCCCTTCCGGCATTTTGAAGGTGATCATGGGTTTGTCCAATGCACAGCATTCAGCAAGAATGGAGCTGGCATCACCAATGCAGACGTCAGCAATCATGATGTGAGGAAGAATGTCGTGGCTGCCCAGGTAATGCACACCGGGTGTGTTACGAATGTTGTCGATGTGTTCGGTGGCGGTCCAGGGGTGTACGGTAACCAGCACATTATAGCGTTGTGCCAGTGGCGTAAGTTTGTGGGCCCATTGGCTGATGGCGGAAAGCCCGGATTTATCCCAGGTGGCGGTAAATAAAATGGTCTTTTTGTTGGCGTCGAGCTTGAGGTTCTGACGAGTTACAGCCAATGTGTTTGCGTCAATGCTGCCATCAAAGGCTGGGTCCAGCTTGGGGTAGCCAATGGCCACACCGCAGTGAATGCCTGCATCCTCTGCTTGTTTTACTTCGGTGCTGCTGGTCATGAAAAATCGATTCAGCAGGTTGTAGCTGTCTGGGTTGGCAAAGGGTTTGAAATGATATGCGCCATGACGCAAGCCTATTTTTTTGATACTTGTTGCAGGAAAGCGGTAGGCTGCCTGACGACACATGATCACCCCTTCAGGAAAGCTGGGAAGACGTGACGCGGTTACACCTATGCTGACTAGTTCCTGTTGGACTTTACGGTTTTTGGCCACCACGGGTAGCGGTTTCAGGTATTTCTGGATGGGTGCGAAGATTTGATAATCCAGAGTATTGGCGCAATATAACACCACATCTTCGGTTTTCCCCAGCCGGTGTTTAATATGCCAGGCTAGGGTGTATGGAAGTTTGAGCAGGTAATAGGCAGGAACCATGTTTGGTGGAGTTCTTTAGTCAGGCCGCAATTTGCCATCAGGTTGCGATGGTGGCCTCGGCGACAACGTTGCCTGGGGTGTTGTTGGCAGCCTGCAAAACAGCAGTGGCTTTGTGGAATGCGGCTTCGTCATCCACGTCCAGCCAGAAGCGGCCTTCGATGTCATGCACATGAGCCAGGTTTTTTTCAGCCAGTCGGTACACACCACCGGAGAGGGAGTCATCGCCTTGTTCCATGCTGCTTTTCAGCGCACCAAACAGGCCGGGAGTGCAGAGAAAAATACCGGTATCGAAGGCATCGTATTCAGTGAGCTGCTTGCCAATGTGACGAATGTGGCCGTGCTCACTATGGACTTTGGTGACATCATCGAGATCGATGAGGGGGTTGTTCAGGTTGCGATCCACGCCCAGTAACAAGCCGCCTTCCGGGGGGGCGCTCTGATTCATGATGCGGACTATTTTCGGGTCGAAAAGGTGGTCCGACATGAGCAGGAAGAACGGTTTGTTGAGTTGCAGATGTGCGCTGTACACGGACAGGCCATTGGTGCGGGTCCAGTCATCGTTTTGTACAAACTGTATGTTGACACCGACGGTAATGGCGACTTCGCGCAGGAAGGTTTGCAGGCGTTCACCATGATGGCCGGTGACCACTACAAAGCGGGTCAGTCCGGCGTCACTGGCGGTCATGATCACGCGCTCGATCAGCGCATAACCTTCCACTTCCAGCAGTGGTTTGGAGTCGCTGCGGTGGGCCATACGGGTGCCCATGCCTGCGGCGATAATCAGGCAAGTGTCAGTGCAAGAAGTCATATTATGGTTTGTGTCAGCGGGCTCAGGTGTCACGTTCGCCAGCGACGAAGGCTTTGACTATTTGGTAGGCTTCGTCATCGGTGTATTGCACTGGCGGGTGTTTCATCAGATAGGCGGAAGGTGAGTGTAAGATGCCGCCTTGTCCACGGTCCAGCGCCAGTTTGCAGCAACGAATGAGCTGGCACAATTTCCGATGCCGACGATGGCCACTTTGATTTTGTTCATTTACTACTCCGGCAAGGCATTCGTCAGCTGATATTGCTTAGCTGTGGCAAAAAAAGGGGTCATTATCACCAGTTCGTTGCCTGGGTGCAAACTAAAGAAGGTGTAATTACCGAATGGTATCAGGGCATTTGTCATCCAGCAGGTAATCCACAATACGCTGTGATACTTGCCCGTCAGTAACACCCATCAGCTCCCGGGTATAGCTTTGGCGTTGTCGCTGGTGTTGGCTTGGCTCGGCAAGTTCGGATTGTACGTGCGAGAGCAGATCACGGTAACGTTGGGCATGCACAGCAATATCGGCGTAACGCAGAATGTCCTGATCCATGCGCCGGGTATAGCGATACCGGAATGGTCCACGATAGCTCCAGCGTAATTTGAGAAATTCACACCAGACCACGGGCTTGTTCAGCGCGGCGAATTCAAACAGGGCCGTGGAAGCGTCACTGATCAGCAGGTCAGCGCTGGCCATGAAGGGCAGCAAATTGTAATCGCTGACATCGGCAATAAATACGTTATGGGCACTGCGCCAGATTTCCAGTTTGCGTCGCTGTGCTTTGTAGCGACTCTTGGTGTAGGTGAAAAAATGCGGTTTCACCAGCAAATTGTAGTTCGCGAATTCTGCGGGCCAGTGATTGGACATGCATTCAATGGAGCTGGGGTAAAAAGTAGGCGCATAAAGCAGGGTGGGTTTGGTCGGGTCGAGGCCGCAGGCTGCAAGATCCAGTTCGGGTTTTTTAACGCCGGAATTGAACATGGGATCAAGCTTGGAAAACCCCACATCCACATACGTGCCCTGCGGACAATGTTTTTGCAGTTGCTGAAATTGGTACGGCCCCTCGGCAAAACGCACCGACACACGACACATGCTGGCATCGTGCCCGGCCCCCTTGATGCCGGCACCATGATTAATCAGTGCAGTGCGGGTGGTGGCAGGCAGATCATCCAGGTATTTAAAACTGTTGCCAAGAATCAGCCATGAGGCTATCCGGGCCTGATAATAGTCTCGGGCATCTTCCACGCTATTCACCCAATGCACTGGCAGGTTTTCATCGGCAACTACTTTGTCCAGCACAGCTTGTAGCTCGGCATTGCGATAAATCACAAATTCACACGCCACACCACGTGCCTGCAAAACCCGATATACCGGCAAAAATTGTGGCAGGTAATAAAGGTGGTGAACGTCAAAAAGGATATGGGTAGTCATGGTGTTTGTCGGTTATTAACATCGGTACGGTAGAGGCGCAGGGGCTTTGTTGAGCCTATGCTATCATCCACCCGATTGCTTGAGAAACAGACGCCCCGGCGATGACCTGGAAAACAAGAACCTGATATGACCACAAAAAACCTGCCTGATACCTCCCGTGCAAAACTCCTGGTCGTAGGTGACATTATGCTTGACCGCTATTGGAGTGGCGGCACTTCGCGTATCTCTCCTGAAGCTCCGGTGCCGGTGGTAAAGGTGGAAGTCTGCGAAGAGCGTGTGGGTGGTGCGGCCAATGTGGCTCTGAATATTGCTGCGCTGGGAGCGCAAGTGTCGTTGGGCGGTATTGTCGGTGAAGATGAAGCGGCACAAACGCTGGATAAATTGCTGACAAGCAGTGACATTCGCAGCCAATTATTACGCCGCAATGATTGCACTACTATTACCAAGCTGAGAGTGATGAGTCGTCATCAACAGCTTATTCGTCTGGATTTTGAAGACCACTCACAAGCCAGTGGTGCAGGTGAGTTGGCAGAAAAAACGGCAGCCAATTTCGATGATATCGACGTGTTAGTGCTCTCTGATTACAACAAAGGCTCCCTCAATGCGGTACATGAGATTATTCGTGCCGCACGCAAAGCCGGGTTGCCAGTGCTGGTGGACCCCAAAGGCAACGACTTTGCTAAATACAAAGGCGCAACTCTGCTTACCCCCAATCTTGGAGAGTTCGAAGCAGTGGTGGGTCACTGTGTGGACGATGACGAACTGGTGGCCAAAGGTGAGGCACTGCGAGACAAACTGGAATTAGACGCTATTTTGATTACCCGCAGTGAGCATGGCATGACTTTGCTGGCGCAGGACGAAGCCCCGCTGCATTTGCCCACCCGTGCGCGGGAAGTATTTGATGTTACCGGCGCGGGTGATACGGTGATCGGCGTATTCGCCGCCATGCTGGCTGCGGGTGAAAGCATGGCCAACGCCGCCACTCTGGCCAATGCCGCTGCCGGTGTGGTGGTGGGCAAGCTGGGTGCGGCAACAGTGTCCGTGCAGGAGCTGGAAGCCACTATTAATGAACAAAGCAGTGTGCAGCGCGGCGTCACCAATGAAGCCGACCTGTTGGATTTTGTTGCTGAAGTACGCGCCCGTGGTGAAACCGTGGTGATGACCAACGGTTGTTTCGACTTGTTGCATCCCGGTCATATCACTTATTTGGAAGAAGCGGCTGCGTTGGGTGATCACTTGATCGTTGCCGTCAACGATGACGACTCCGTGAAAAAACTAAAAGGTAAAGGCCGTCCCATCAATACACTTGAAGACCGCATGCACATGCTGGCTGCACTATCCTGCGTGGACTGGGTAGCGCCGTTTTCTGAAGACACACCGGAACGTTTGATCTGTCATGTGTTGCCCAACGTGTTGGTGAAAGGCGGTGACTATCGCCCGGAACAAATCGCTGGCCATGATTGCGTGGTGGACAACGGTGGTGAAGTGAAGGTGCTGAGTTTTAAGGCCGGTTACTCATCCACTGAGATGATTCAACGTATTTGTGAGCTGGAAAACAAATAAACAGGTCTGCGCAATATCAGAAGTTCTCGAACAATCGTTCCAGTGTATTGGGAGGTTATGTTGTCGTGGTACTGACAAGTGGTGTGTTATAAACGTAGAGGTCGCAAAGATGCAGAGGCCGCAAAGTTTTTAGTGTTTTTCTCTGTGTTGTTTGCGCCTCTGCGACCTCTGCGACCTCTGCGACCTCTGCGACCTCTGCGACCTCTGCGTTAAATACCCGGTGATTTTTAAACAGGTGTTTTTAGCGCTTAATTCATATTTGAGGTCTGCGTAACATCCGTTACTCATTTACCGAGCGCCTAAGAATTTCCGATACCCACTCGTTAATACTTTTGTCAGCAGCTGTAGCATGTACCGCTATTTCACGGTGCAGTCTGGAAGGAATTCTGAGATTAAATTTTCCCGAATAATTTTTAACTGGCTCGATACCGTTTTCTTCACAAACTTCAAGAAACACTTTTAATGAATTCTTGAATTCTTTCCTAAGACCGGCTGGCGTTTTTCCATAAAAATCAGCGCTTCCATTTAGACCGAGAATTTCTCCTCGAAACTGGTCAAGCTCAGAATCATATTCAATTTTTGCCTTGTAACCGTTAATTTCCATCATGCTCATGGTTTCACCTCATATAATCCCAGCCACTTGCGAATGTTTGAAATGGCACCTTTGTCTGTATTTGGGGAAGGGTGCGGTCGATGGAAGACCCGCACTTCTCCAAACAATACCACCGCAACTCGTGAGCCTGCTTGTTCTGAAACATCAGCACCCAACGCTTTGAATAGAGCCTCAACATCCGACCAGGAAATAGAGCTGCTGGCGGGGTGTTTGTAGATTAGCGCTAATGTTTTTTGATGTTTGCGCCTCATGGATATATAGTACTACATAATGGTACTAGCTCAATAGCAGGCGAAGGTGGGTTGCGAATTGTATAGGCTGGTGTTTGTTTAATCGCTACGCAGCTGATCCAGTTTCCCAATAACATCCTCTACCAAAATTCGTTCCATTGCCTCTGCACTGCGCACCCGTTTTCCCCACGATACGTCATCAACAGATTTCCTCTCTTCTTCTTGCAATGCCTCTGGATATTTATTCACTACCCATTGTTGGCTCAAATATGGCCCGGTACGTTGCGGGTTGGAGGTGACGTATAGCCCGATGACCGGTGTACCAACGGTGGTGGCCATGTGCGCGGGGCCGGAGTCAGGAGAAATGAGTACGCTGGCGCGTTGAATAATAGCGAGCAATTGTTTCAGGTTGGTCTGACCAATAAAGTTGACAGGCTTGTGCTTGGCAAGCGCACTGATTTTTTCGCCGTAGTTTTTTTCCAGCGAACTGGGGCCGCCGGTGAGTACCACGGTCATACCGTATTTTTCGACGGCGTAATCGGCGACTTGCGCGTAACCTTCGGCGCTCCAGTTGCGCCAGTTGCGGGCGCGGTTGCTGGAGCAGGGGCTGATGGCCAGCACGGGCTTGTCATCAGACAGTCGGGCCCGTACAAAATCCTGTGCCTCAAGGGGAATGGGAATGTCCCAGTGCGGGGTGAGGTCGCTGATACCAATTGCTTTGGCAAAACCAAACAGACCGTCCATTACATGTTGGCGCGGTTTTTCTGCAATACGCGCGTTGGTAAATAACCATTGGTAGTCTTTGGCGCGGGCTTTGTCGAAACCCAGTTTGATGTCGGCGGGGATCAACAGGCTGGCAATGCTGGAACGAATGGAAATCTGCATTTGCAGCAGGGCATCGAAATGCTGATCTTTGGGCCGTTGTCGCAGCGTTTGCCATAATTCTGCATAGGCGTGCCAGCCGCGACTTTTGTCAAAGATGATAAACTCGATGTCTGGCAGGTCGTCTACCAGACTGGCTTCGAGTTTGCCGATAATCCAGGTAATGCGGGTCGTCGGCCACTGACGCTGAATACTGCGTACTACCGGTACGGTGTGGCAGATGTCACCCACTGCCGAGAGACGTAGAACACACAGGTTATCGGGTGCAGTGGTGAAGGGCAAAGTGTGGGTAGGCGGCGGCATCTTATTCTTTATTAGAGTGAATTACATGAATCCTACCGAAAAGCACGATGGGACGCAGCACGTTCTGTACGATGCCGATCAATTGAGCGATATAAAACCGATGATGTTTGATCCGGTTGCCTTGCAGCAAGCAGGGCTGGTGCATGGCAGTGCCGAAGGACGAGGTACCACGCATTTCATTGAGTTGGATGGTAAACCCTGTGTGTTGCGTCATTACCGGCGCGGCGGATTGGCGCGGTTGTTAGGTGATTGTTATTTGCGCCGTACTTTGCCGCAAACACGAGCTTGGCGTGAATGGCATTTGTTAGCGAATCTGTCAGTACAAGGGCTGCCCGTGCCTCGGCCCGTTGCGGCACAGGTGATTACCCACGGATTGTTTTACCGGGCTGATCTTGTGATGCAAAGACTGGAGGGTACGTGCTCTTTGAGTCAGGCTCTGAAGGGCGATTCCGCGTTGCCTGGGAAACAGTGGAAAGCTATTGGCCAGTGCATTCGGCGTTTTCACGCTGCGGGTGTTTATCATGCTGATCTTAATGCGCACAATATTTTGTTGGGTGCTGAAGAGAAGGTGTGGCTCATCGATTTCGATAGAGGAGAAATCCGTCCGTCTGCCAATGATTGGCAACAGGCCAATCTGGCACGTCTGCGGCGCTCGTTGGGCAAACTGTCGGTTTTGCAGGGGGCTTTACACCAGGGTTTTCATTTTACAAATGCGGACTGGCAACAGCTCATGCTGGGCTGGGAGGCTACCTCAGTATCAGCAAATTAAGCAGGATAATAAACTTCCAGGCAACCCGGAGTTTGAGCTTCCGGCACTTTCATTGACCCACTAACTTGATCGGGTACATCATGACTAATGACAGGGAGGCTACCCTCTCATTTTTTAGTCGGCTGTTTTTTCTTGTCGGGGTGTGTGGGTGTAAATACGGTTAGACATAATCTAAGCTTCTCGTGTAAAATATGGACTCAGTCTAAAACAGGGACGAGTTTTTCGTAACCCTGTCATCAAACACAAGAGGAGATTGTTGTGAACGTTTTGTTGAAATCCGTGTTACCGATTTTTTTCGGCGTCACGCTGATGGCTTTATCTGTAACGGCTTCGGCTTTTGAAGTTCTGCCCGAGGTTGCCCCGGCCCCTGCTGACAACCCTACCACGCCCGCTAAAGTAGAGCTGGGCAAGCAATTATATTTTGATCAACGCCTGTCGGTGAACGGCACCGTGTCCTGCAATTCCTGTCACAGTGTGATGGCCAACGGCACCGATAACCGTCCAGTATCTGTAGGTGTGTTCGACAAACGAGGTGGCCGTTCGGCACCCACGGTATGGAATGCCGCTTTTCTTTCTACTCAGTTTTGGGATGGCCGTGCCGCCAGCCTGGAAGATCAGGCCAAGGGGCCCATTCTTGCCGGTGTGGAAATGGGTATGCCTAGTGAAGCAGCTGTAGTGGCACGTTTGAAAAAAATCCCCGGTTATGTCACACAGTTTAAGGCTGTATTTGGAGGTAAGGATTCTCTCTCTTACGACAATGTTGCTCGCGCCATTGCTGCCTTTGAACGTACTTTGATTACGCCTAATTCCGCAGTGGATCGTCATTTGAAAGGTGACAAATCAGCGTTATCTGCCGCAGCCAAACGGGGCATGACGCTGATGGAAAAAGTGGGCTGTACTTCTTGCCACACCGGTCCTAACTATTCCGGTCCAGGCAATTTGCCAGTGGGCAAGGGTTTCTTCCAGAGGTTTCCCAGCTTTCCCAGTAAGTACGACAAGCAATATGACCTGAAAGCTGATCTGGGTCGTCACGAAGTGACTCAAGCTGCTGCTGACAAACACATGTGGCGGGTTCCCACTTTGCGCAACGTGGCACTGACTGCTCCGTATTTCCACAATGGCTCAGTACCGACTCTGGATGAAGCTGTGCGCGTAATGGCTAAAAGCCAGCTTAATAAAGAGCTGACGAATGCCGAAGTGTCTGACATCGTGGCCTTCCTTGATGGTCTCAATGGTGAGTTTCCAAAAATCACCATGCCGCGTCTGCCAGAAACACCGAATGGTACATTGTTGGAAGAATAATTTGAGTTAGCAAAACATATGGCCGGGTCATCGAAAGGTGACCCGGCTATTTGTTATTGAGATATGTCAAATTGAGAAGTCTGGGAAAAGCCTGAATCACAGAGCGATAATATCCAACGCAAAGGCGCGAAAACGCAGAGAGTTTGAGGATAGTAAGCAAAAGATATCTATCCGTAGCGATTGCGATCTTGGTTTTATTTGTATGCAGGTTCTGTAAACACCTGAATCTCAAATACTGTGGGTATTTCTCTGCGTTCTCTGCATCTCCGCGTTGGGTTTTCATTGTTAGGGCTCGGTCAGGATGTGCGTAAAAACAGGATAATTTAGCCTCTAATTCATATTATAGTCAGTCCCAATATTAATCATTATCATGCGTTGATTTTTTTATCTCTTCTTCAAGAACCTGGATGGCACCACTGATTCTCAGCATAGTCTTTTGTACATTTATCCGTTTAGCATCCAGCTCAGCTAACGTTTTTTTTCCATTTTCAAATTCAATGCTCAATTCTTTGAGGCGTTGTTCTAATTGGTCTTGCATCATCAGTCACCATACCTTTTAACCTGTTTGAGATAAGTTTTAGTCAGACGTCAAATTTTCTGGCCAGTTTTAATCCGGCGTTGGTTGACAGAGCTAACCTCGAACATAATTTTTTTGTCAGAAATTGTACCGGTGATCGTGGTTGGAGCGCTGGTAAGGCCAATATCCCGAAGCATAAATTCCCATATCTTCCCTTCTTGCCAAGCATCGCCAGCGTAGACAACTTCACCTGTTGTTCTTGTAATAATAATATCGATGCCGGATTTTGATAAATTGGTAATAACAATATTGCGTACAGTGCTGATGGACTCTTTTGGATTGCGTACAGCTACTATGCCACTTACCTGGGAACGGCTTTTCAGATTTTTTAGGAGGGCACCTGGTTTGAATTTGTTATTCAAAAATAATGTATTGCTAGCTTTTCCACACATTATTTCGAAGCCAATGTCATCGCTTAGCTTAAGGCCGAAGGTATTTCCTCCCAAAGACTGAATATTTTCCCGTAATTTTTTTTGGTTCAATGGACCTGATTGCAGTTTTATCCACTGGGCACCAAGCGCCTCTTTGATTTTTTCTGAGTCTATAGAAGTGTCGTTGATGCGATAGCCAATAAAAATTTTGGCAAATGTCAGCGTGTGTTTAAAACCTGGATCGTTATTTTCAGAAAGGGAATCTAATGCTTTTATACTTTTTTCAGTGCCAATGCGTCCCATTGCCTTGATGACTTCACGTTGCAAATGGCCATTAGTTTTCCCCAGTGCCTGAATAAGCGCTTTTTCACTCTCTTTATCTGCGAACTTTCCCAGGCCGGACGTTGCGGCAATGCGTGTTGCGTTTAATTCAGTTGAATCTAAAAGTATTTTTGCGAGCACTTCTGAAAAATCATGGTCTTTTGCGACCTGAATAAAGGCATTGACAGCACGTTTACGATTTACGGGTGATTTACTCTTTCCTTTATTGGAGAGTATTTTTGTCAGTGCATCGACATCTTTTTTATCCAGGCTCAGGTTTCCATTAATGCAATCCAATGCCTGATCAGAAACAACTCTGCTTAACTTGGGTGATAAAGCAATCATGACTTTCTCCTTTTAACAATTGGAAACTGAGCAATGGTCTTTCATTGTGTTTCCCTGGTCGTTGGTAAGGTTCAGGCTGGTGGCGTTAATTGAGCCTATTCCATTCCCATCAGCATCGTCCCCCATGAGATTAGTGATATCACCCGCGTGACGTAGCCCAAGATAATGTCCAACTTCATGCCCAAGAAGGATGCCGGTCATAAGGTCATTGTTTCTCAATTCCATAACAGAACCAGTACGTCCTTTGGCGTCTTTGTCACAGGAACCATCGACCTTACTCCAACCCCAGGCATCAGTGATATCAGTGACAAAAAATACGTCCAGGCCATCGTTAGGGCCGGAATAGTCTTCTGTTAAGTCTGTCGCCTCACTGCCATCAACGACGGTGTAACCACCTGCTTCACTGCTGGGAATGTAACGCCAGTAGAGTTTACGGATGCCAAAATTTTCTTGCGCATAGATACCCCGTGCCACATCAATTGCGGCTTGCATGCGTTGGGTATCAGCCGGTGTAAATTCACCCGAAAAATCCGGCTCGTGACCCACCAAAAAAAGACAAAGGTTGCAGCTGGGGCCTTGAATCAACTCCATGTGATTTTTAAGTGAGAGATCCCGGTTCATCGTCCCCCAGATATAGCCGTATACATCCCGGCGGACAGAAAAGCTACCGGACAAATCCAAACAATTTTCCGCTACTGCCCTTATGCTGGTCACAGTATATTCTCCTTTAACATGTTCATATTTGGCACTTTTATACTGCTTGCATTATTGTAAAGCGACTAACATAGGGATAAGTCCGGTGCCATGTTCAAGAGGAGCCAATGCCTTGCCAATGACTGCGCCGAAAGCTTTTTGAGTATCTTTAGCTTTCATGGCATGCCCTGGAATATCTGCCGTTGTGAGCAAATCACCAACCTGGATTGGGGCATTTTCAGCGGTAACCAAGCAGTAGGCTTTTCCCATCATGGCGATAGGGCTACGATGTCGTTTTCCTACCTGCTTATCGAGCACGAGCCCGGGTTTGTAATGTCCCGCGCCTGAAATAATGCCGACCACACGTTTATCGTAGGCAACTTCGCTAGGTTGTAATAAGCCATTTTTGTCTAATACCATGACACTACCAGGGAGAGCATCTACCGATTCAGCAATGGCAAATTCTTCAGCAACACCTGTATTGCGCACTGTAATGTCGCCAGCGTTGGCATCCAGATGAATTGACGCTTCAGAGGTATCATGGTTATCCGTGACTGAGCTTGAAAAGAGTAAAATATCTCCATCAGTGCCATTACCACCTATCCAGAGATTTCCGCCATCACCATCGAAGTGGAATGTGGCATCGCCAGTATCATGGTTGTTACTGGCGTTGGCGGGGAAAATAACCAGATCACCGTCTTTACCATTGCCGCCCATCCAGAGGTTTCCACCATCACCATCAAAGTGGAATGTGGCGTCACCGGTATCATTATTACTGCTGGCATTGGCGGGGAAAATGACCAAATCACCATCTTTACCGTTGCCACCCATCCAAAGATTTCCACCATTAGCATCTAAGTGAAAGGTGCTGGAATTGTTATTGCTGAGATCTCCCTCCGATGGAAATAGCAGGACATCACCATCTACTCCATTACCTCCTAATCTCAAGTTTCCGCTGGTGCCACTAAGCGCAGCTTTGCTCGCATCATCATCCAGAATTACATCGTCTATACGAATACTCATCGTTCGATCCTCCAATTTCCCGGTTTAAAGGAATAATTATTTTGTGAGCCTGGAAGAAGTTGATAATTATCAGTTTTGTTACTAATGTTAAAAAATTACGGACATGATTTTCTGTTTATACCGCTTTCATTATCCAGATATCACGTTTTAGCTGAACGGCTATTTCACAGAAAGTGTGGAGGTTTTAAAAATCTTTCTGAATGTTTGTTTGTGTGGTTACCGCTTTGAAGCCTGCTCGAACTTAAACTATTTTCAGAAGGAAATATGTGAAAAATTCACGCTCATGAGATTTTATTGTGGCGATGAATTAATTGAGGGCAGAGAAAAATACTATAAATGTTGTTCTTTAGCATTTTCTGATTTTGTAGGGTTTAACTGACAAAGTCTGGAAATGGCTTGCAGATAATCATCCAGCACAGAGTCTTGCTCCAACAATATCTGCTCAGCTTCTTTGCCAAAAACAGAAGCGGTTTGTGGATGTGCGAGCCAATCACTTAATGTCTTGTGCAATGTTTGTTCATTCGTTACCTGTTTTGCACCGCCAGTTTGTAACAACAATTGCGTTTCTTCGGCGAAATTCGTCATGTTGGGCCCAAAAATGATAGGTTTGCCCAGCCGTGCGGGTTCCAAAATATTGTGACCGCCGCGAGGGACCAGTGAGCCGCCCATAAATATACAATCTGCACCCTTCATAAAACCTTCCAGTTCACCCAATGTGTCAGCAAGATAAATTTGGGTGTTGGCATTAATGGTGTCACCACGACTGCGTACAGTAATGCTTTGAGTTGAATATTGTTTATGGAGTTGTTTGAGAATATCGTCTCGACGCTGAGGGTGGCGAGGGGCGATAACCAGTAGCCGACCTTGTGTTTGTTGCGCCATTTCTTTCCAGATATGAGCGAGTTGCTGTTCTTCATTGTCATGAGTGGAGGCGGCGAGCACATAAGGGCGGCCAAGGTCGATAGCTTGTGTTTCCGTAGCGTTGTTGGTACTGGCCCATTTGATATTGCCGAGTAAATGTACTTTGTCCACTGTTGCGCCTAACTGAATGTAAGCATTGGCATCATCTGCCGAGCGGGCCAGGATGGCGCTGACCTTTTTTAAGGTGATGGCGTAGAGTTTTTTTATCCAGGCTGCGGCATCACGGCTGCGCGAGGAAAGTCGGCCATTGACAATAATCAACGGAATGTTTTGTTGGGCGATGTTTGCAAATAAATTGGGCCACAGCTCAGTTTCCATGATCAATGCAGCACGGGGTTTTATGGCACATAAAAATCGCTGTGTTGCCCCCGGCCAGTCCATGGGTAAATAAATATGTTGCACATCGGTTGGCAGGCGTTGTTGCACGAGTGCTGCGCCAGTGGGGGTAACTGTGGTGATCACTATGGGAATATGCGGAAAGCGTTCCCGCAGGGCTACTATTAACGGTTGGGCGGCGATAAATTCACCCACTGAGGCGGCATGCAGCCATAACGGTGCGTCGGTGCGTTGCGGCAGGCCGGTACCCAGTCGTTGACGGAACAGACGCCACTCTCCGCTGCGTGTGGCCTGCCAAGCGTTAAAAATCAGAATGAGTGGCGCGAGCAGACGTAGAAGCAGACGATAACGAAACAGTCCTTTGCTCATGACGGTTTGTTATTCATGGTGGCGTTTCTTCACGGCGTTGGCGGTCACTCTCACGGGTGCGTTTTTTATCAGCCCAGCTATACAGGCCGGGCTCACCTTCAGGGCGGGTTTTAAAGCGGCGATGTAACCACAAGTATTGGTCTGGCACTTTGCGTACTTGCTGCTCAATGACGGCATTGATGCGAGCGGCATCGGCGATGTCATCACCGCTGGGAAAGTCGGTTAATGCGGGCAGTAGCGTCAGTTTATAACCGCTGTCATCGTCAAGGCGTTGAGAGAAAAAAGGGACCACGGGTGCGCCGGAGAGTCTGGCTAGTTTGGAGGTCATCACCAACGATGCGGTTTGTATACCAAAAAAAGGAGCGAATACACTGTTGCGAGAGCCAAAATCCTGGTCCGTGGCATACCATACGACGGTACCCTCGCGCAGTGCCCGAACCATGCCCCGCATATCTCTGCGTGAAATAATTCGATCCAGATGCGTTTCCCGTGAGTGTTTGATGATTGCCTCGAACAGAGGGTTGTCATGCTTGCGGTACATCGCAGCACAGGGGTGAAATTGCGACAGCAGGCGGCCACTGATTTCCAGGCTGGTAAAGTGGGCTCCCAATAGCAGCACTCCCTTGCCCTGGGCGGTGGCCTGTTGCAGATGTTCCAGACCTTCGATCTCTACTCGTCTGGCCAGCATCTTGTCTTTGCCCCACCAGGCGAGACCAGTCTCCATCAGGCTAATACCTGCGGAGTGGAAGGTTTTGCGCACCAGCATTTGTTGCGCGTCAGCGTTCAGCTCGGGAAAACAAAGGGCGATATTACAACGGGTGATATGGCGACGGCGGCGGGCCAGATAGTACATCAGTATGCCCAGTTGTGCGCCTAACCGCATTTGCAGACCAAATGGCAGACGACTCAGTGTCCATAATGCCCCCAGGCCCAACCAGGTGGGCCAGTAGCGGGGATGCAGAAAGGCAGTGGGCCGGAAATGCTCGTTTGGCTTACGATGTTCGATGGTCTTCACGAGGTCGTGGTGATTGAGAGAAACCGTGGCACCCGCTTTTCCGAATGATTAAATCGACACAGTGCTGAACGCAGGCAAAGTTAATGTAACCAATTGCTGATTGCTTGCAGGCTGTCAGCGGTCAGTGAGCCGGAAGCTTGTTTGAGGCGCAAGGTATTCAGGATGTAATCGTAGCGAGATTGGGCATAATCACGTTGGGCACTGAACAGGTTGCGACGGGCAAGCAATACGTCAACCGTGGTGCGGGTGCCCACATCATAACCTGCCTCGGCAGCACGCAGCGCACTTTGGTTGGACACCAGTGCCTGTTTGAGTGCTTGAACACGGCTGATACCGGAGAGCACACCGAGATAGGCATTACGCACCTGTAGTTGGGTTTTGCGGCGTTGTTCTTCCAGTGCTTGTCGGCTGGCGTCGAGCAAATACAGTGCTTGACGGGTTTGAGAGCTGGTGCGACCACCTGCGTAGATGGGCAGGTTAAAGCTCAGGCCGATGACGTTAGTGTCGGAGGTGCTGGCACGGGAGCCACCACTATCGTTATAGGCGCTGCTGGCTTCAAGGTCGAGGGTTGGGTAGTGGCCACTACGCTGTTGGGCCACGTTTTCCCGGGATTCAGCCAGTGTAGCCTGGGCAGCCAGCAAGGCAGGGTTTTGTTCCAGGGCGGTGCGGGTCCATTGTTCAATGTCTTCCGGGTCAGGGCGTACCAGAGTGATCTCGTCATTCAGTTTATCCAGCTCGTCATGATAAGTGCCAGTGAGGGCACGCAGTGCTTCAATGCGGTTGTCGAGCTGATTACCGGTGAGAATTTCTTCGGCCAGCGTAAGATCATAACGGGCCTGAGATTCATGCACGTCGGTGATGGCGACCAGGCCCACGTCGAAACGCTGCTGGGTTTGCTCAAGTTGGCGTTTGATAGCCAGTTTTTCGGCTCGGGCGAATGCCAGGTCGTCGCGGCGGGCGAGGATGTCGAAATAGGCCTCGGCGACACGTAGCTGTAGGTCTTGTTGGGCTGTTTCGTATTCGGCATCGGCGCGGGTGACGCTGTGTTTGGCCAGACGGCGGGCGACATAATTGTTACGTTGGTAAAGAGGTAGCTTCAAGTTGAGGGAATAGCTGGTAGTGCCGAAATTGCTGGAGCCAAGAAAACCATCTCCAAATGCACTCTTGGTAACATTTTGACTGCTTTCGGTTCTACTGGCTTTTATATCAATGCTGGGCAAAAAATTGGCACGGCTTTGCGGCAATGCTTCCAGCGCGGCAGCATGGTTTGCCGTGGCGCGCTGGATGGTCGGATCGTTACCGGCTGCCAGATTATAAACATCCATTAGTGATTCGCTGTGAGCGGTGGAAAGCATGAATGCTAAGCCAAAGCCAAGCAAAGTACTGCAATACCGGAAGCCATGTTGAGAGGGACGTGGAGAGAAACGTCGCATGTTGTACTCCTTTTTAATACCAGCTCGGTGTCTGGCGGGAATGTCCAGGCAGAAGGTGTATCCGTGAAAAATGACTAAAAAACAAAAGCGGATGGTTGTTCGGCATTGATCAGCGCAGGAAAATCTGTTTCAAACAGAGCGGTAGTCGTCCACTGTGTTTCACTGACCCGGGTAATGAGCAATACCTGCATGGCGGGCGACTGACCAACAATGACCACCAGACGGCCACCCACGGTTAATTGTTGCTGAAAGTTTTCGGGCAAAATCGGCAGCGAGCCAGTGATAGCGATGACATCAAAAGGACCGTCCTGCTCCCAGCCTCGTGAAGCATCACCTTGTAACAAGACCACATTTTCGATGCTCTGGGTGGTGAGGCGTGTCTGAGTGGTAGCCATAATGTTGGCATCGATCTCGACACTGTGGACCTGTTTACCCAGCTTGGCGAGCAGCGCGGTAAAATAGCCGCTGCCCGTGCCGATTTCCAGAATCGAGTCTTCGGGCTGGATATCCAGCGCCTGTAACAGGCGGCCTTCCATAATGGGTTTCATCATCATCTGCCCATTGGGCAGTGGAATATTAATATCAGAAAAGGCCAGATCACGGTAGTTGGCGGGAACAAAGGCTTCGCGAGGTGTATTGGCAATCACCTCCAGTACCCGTTGGTCCAGCACTTCTGCCGGGCGGATTTGTTGCTCAATCATGTTGAAGCGAGCTTGTTCGGTTGTGGATTCCATGTTGTCTGCCATTGAGATTGTCATCGCCTTTGTTACCGGGTTTTAAATATCAAGCTACAAGAAAAGACAAGCTAGGTTACGAGGTTTGTTGAAGCGAGGCAAGAGACGGTAAGCAGCGTTGGGGGGTCGCAGGCTCACCACCAACCTACAATTTGTTAACTTAAGACATTGGGACGCAACGTTTTTAGTGTTTTTCTCTGTGTCCTTTGAGCCTCTGCGATCTCTGCGTTTATAACTCGTCACTTGTTAGTACCACAACAACATAACTTCCCAATAGTCTGGAACGATTGTCCAAGAACTTCTGATATTGCGCAGGCTTCAGTCATTGATTCATTATTCAGGTGCGTAACATCAGTGTTTAATTTCGATAAGCACGTAGCCCATGGCTTCATAATTGCGAATCTCTGTCGGCCCGGCGGGAGTAACATCGACATAATCCGGAAAATCATCAGCAGTTTTACCTCGCCACGAGGCGTGGGTGCCGCAGACATGCACAGGTACATCACTGGCTACCAGGGATTGCACGGCGGTGTGTACCAAGGCATTTTCCTTTTTCTGATTTTTCATAAGGCCAAACTGTTCGCTACCATGGGAAACCACAGCAAGGCCGATACCGGGAAAACGTTCCCGCAGTTGCCTGATATATTTATTGACGGCGGGAATGGCCCATTGCAAGGCATCGTCATTGCCTTCGACAATTTCAAATACGACGCCAAAGGGCGCGTCTTTTTGTGCGAGCAGTTGTTCGATTTCCTGTTGATTATTGGCCTGGACATTGGCCGTCAGGAAAAACAGAAAACTACTGAGAAGAATAAGACGATACATGTGTGACTCCTGGCTATTTTCCTGGCTGAGCAGCTTGTGCAGTGGCCGGAGGGTTGGACATCTGACTTGGCATTGTGTTCCTATTTACGGTAGTTTTCGCCGGAAAGCTTTCGAAAAACTATTCACAGGTACACAGTTAGCCATGATCGAACATTTCAAGCAATTTTTTGAAAAACATCTTTCACCACCCGCAGACAATGAGGCTGTGGACCAGGAGTGTTTACATCTGGCCACTGCGGCTTTGCTGGTGGAAATGACGCGCGCCGATGGCGAAGTAAGAGCGGACGAGCAGGCCGCTGTGGCACGGGCACTCCGCAAGGCTTTTGATATCGGCGAGGAAAAAACAGCGGAATTGATCCGTCTGGCGGAGTCGGAAATCACCGATGCTACTTGTTACCACCAATTTACCTCTTTGATTAATAAAAACTTTTCTAAAGCACAAAAGGTGCAAGTGGTAGAGATGTTGTGGGAGGTGGCCTATGCAGACGCCGAAATGGAAAAGTATGAAGAGCATCTGCTGCGCCGACTCAGCGATTTGTTGTACGTGCCGCACCACGAATTCATTCAATCCAAGCTGCGGGTGCAGGCACGGCTTGAGACTGATTGACGTCCGCCCAGGGTGGAGTTTTTCACCCGCTTTTGCTTTGCCAGAGATTACCCTGGCCATTTTGCAGGATCTCTTCAGTTTCTTGATCACGTTGCCGCTAGGTAGGGCAAGGTGCATGCCTGTCGCCGGGGCATGTGTGGATTCTGAATAGACGAGAACTCTTTGATGACACGCTGGTTTTCTACCCTGAGCCTCCGCTGGAGGCTCCAGATCAGTTTTTTTTTGGTCACTGTGGTGGCTATTGTTTTTGTGCGCTGGGAGGGTTATCAACATCTGCTGCAACTGGCTGAAGTTACCCGGCAAAATGGTGTGACACCAGAGCTTATTACCCAGCTGGATGCCGGTCTTAGCGCTTACGTGACCAATGCCGTATGGCAGTCTGCGCTGGAATTGGCTGTTTTGTTTTTGGTGATTTCCATTCTGGCCAAACGTTTTGTTGCGCCCATTGAATCACTGTGCCAGGCCGCAGAAAATATTGGGAAGGGTGACCTGACACACGAGGTGAAATTTACCACCAATGATGAAATCGGTGTGCTGGCAGGCAGTTTTAACACCCTGCTTGGCGGGCTGAAAGAAATTGTACACAGCGTTGACGCTACCAGCGCACAGTTGGAGCAGTCGGCGTATCAGGTAGCCACCATTTCTCATGAAATCAGTGAAGTCAGCCAGTCGGAAAATGCCGTCACCGAAGGCATGATCCAGGATGCCACCGTGCTGATCGGGGTGGCAGAATCCGTGCAACAAATGGCACGGGAGGCTATTGAGCGGGCAACAATTGCCAACCAGGGTGCGCAGGAAGGTATTGCCTATGTGGGCGACAACGTTGCCGGCATGGATGAAACCGTGGCGGATGTGACACACGCCTCCAAGAAGGTAGCGGAGTTAAAAGATGCGGCTCAGCAAATTTACGAGATTATCGGCACCATTCGCGGTATTGCCGAGCAAACGAACCTGCTTGCGTTGAATGCCGCCATTGAGGCGGCGCGTGCCGGTGATTCAGGGCGTGGTTTTGCCGTGGTGGCGGATGAGGTGCGTGACCTGGCCACGCGTACCACAGATTCCACCAGTAAAATCACCGATATCATTAACAAGATCAATGGTCAGGTGGGTCAGGTGGCAGAATCCATGGAGACTGTAGCGGAAAGGGTGAACGGCAGTCAGGGGCGGGCCCGTGAGGCCGGTGCGGTTATTGAGCGTATCGCCCATGATATTTCCAGCGTGGCCGATGCCAATCAGAAAATTGACGATGAAAGCAAAACGCAGTTGAACCAGTTGCAGATGTTGCAAATTCGACTCGCCGGGCTGTTTGAAAGCGTGCAGCAAACGGCTGCCAAGGTGGAAAACACCGCCAATGTAAGTGATGACCTTTATCGCGTAACGGAAAGTTTGCGCCAGGTTTTGTCACAGTTTACCTACGAAAAAATTGTGCATACACCGCAAATCAGTAATGAGCATCGGGTGGCCCCCCGTCTGAGCCATCAATTGCGTGTGCGGTTTTGGCAGAGCGGTGCTCAGTTTGAGAGTATCTGTAATGATCTGAGTCTGTCGGGCATGAAGTTGCGCATCAAACGTGAACTTGATACTAAAGAGCCCATTGATCTGGAGGTTTTTTTACCTTACGAAAATCTTGCAGAATACGAGGCTCAGCGTCCTGTGGCTTTGCGCGCTGAAGTGGTTTGGCAGAGGCGGGAGAATGGAAAATTACAATGTGGTCTGCATTTCATTGATTTAACCTCTGAGCGGGAAGAAGAATTGAATCGGTGTTTTGAATATTTTAACGAGGAAGCACAATACGCTTGATGCGTAATGCATCAGGGTTACCTGGCTATTTGTCAGGTAATAAACTGTGGATCAGGAACATGTACATTTCTAACGTTTCCATTCGCTATAAGGTATCGCCGATAAAAGTTTCTCATTGTTATACAGTGGAACAATAAGAGTAGAGTATATTTTTCTATAGCCGTATTATATTTATTCGCTATTGAGGCTATATGTCTGCTTTTGACAATTTCAAGGGCTTGCGCATCATTAATCATCAATGGTTTTTTCTTAATTGCATCTACAGCATTCTTTTTTGTTAATCCAAGGTAGGGCTTGAGTTTATCAATAAGTGTTTTTGATAGCTTTAATTTTTTTAAATTCGTCTCATTGCGTTGGCCTAAATCAAACCCGGTTGCTATTGTTACACCACTTTTACTGCCTCCTTCATTGGGAACATAACCGAGTAATTTTCGACCACCTTCTCGATCACTGAGAAATTTGTAGTCTATTTTATCGGTCATTGCTTGCCTCCTGCTATTTTTCAATCAAAAGACGAGGCTAACAAGTGCCAGCCCGAAAACCCCTGAAACAAACCATGGTTTCATGGTGAAGTTAATCCATCTATTTATTCAAGTGAATATAATGGCGTGTTTTGAGAGGTGTTTTCAGTGCCACCTGGCAACATTGTGCGGGTTGAGTAGCAGGAAAGATAAAAGCCCACAGACATGGATGAATCCGTAGCGAATGTGACACAGGCAGGTGAAGGAGTTAAAGAATGCCGCCCGGAAAACTGCCGGATAAAATACCGGGTTTGGACAAGTATTAAATCAGCTGTGATCATCCACTGAATAGTAAGCCTATAAAAAACCGGGTTGAAGCCACAAAATCTCCAATCGTATACTGGTCGCACAATTCTTGAATCTCTTCGGGAGATATATGCAAATCGAGTCACAGAGCGTGCTGGCAAATCAGCTGGTCACGTTGTTTCGCCAGTTTTTGGCTGTTGAATCTGTGTTGTTCCTAGAAGAAGAGCGCCGTCCCTACGAATGCGATGGTCTGTCGGTTTATCGGCAGTTGCCATTGTTGGTGGTGTTACCGGAAACGGTGGAGCAGGTGCAACGGGTGCTGTGTATTTGCAGTGAGCATAAAGTGCCGGTAGTTGCGCGCGGTGCGGGTACCGGGCTGTCCGGCGGTGCTTTGCCGCTGGCGGATGGCGTATTACTGAGTCTGGCCAAATTCAATCAGATTCTTGATGTTGATCTGCAAAATCGTTGTGCTCGTGTTCAGCCAGGGGTGCGTAATCTGGCTATCTCGGAGGCTGTCGCGGCGCATAACCTGTATTACGCGCCGGACCCCTCATCACAAATCGCCTGTTCCATCGGCGGCAATGTGGCCGAAAATGCCGGCGGTGTGCATTGCCTCAAATACGGGCTTACTGTGCATAATATCCTCAAACTGGAAATAGTGACTATGGAAGGTGAGCGACTCACGATTGGCGGCGACGCACTGGACACCCCCGGTTTTGATTTGCTGGCATTGTTTACCGGTTCGGAAGGCATGCTGGGGGTGATTGTGGAAGTCACGGTTAAATTATTGCCCAAACCCGAAACGGTGCAGGTATTGCTGGCGGCCTTTGATGATGTGGTCAATGCAGGTGACGCCGTGGGTAAAATTATTGCTGAGGGAATTATTCCTGCCGGTCTGGAAATGATGGATAACCCGGCGATACGCGCTGCCGAAGCGTTTGCCCGGGCGGGTTACCCTGAAGATGCCGCCGCGATTTTGTTGTGTGAATTGGATGGCAGCCAGCAGGAAGTTGAGGTGCAGGTCGAGCAGGTAAAAACAGTATTGCAGGATTGCGGAGCCACTGACGTGCGTGTCGCTGCCAGCGCGACCGAGCGTGAAAAATTCTGGAAGGGCCGCAAGGCGGCATTTCCCGCCGTGGGGCGTATTTCGCCTGACTATTACTGCATGGATGGCACCATTCCGCGCCATCAATTGGCCAAAGTGTTGTCGGGTATCGCAGCGTTGTCTGAAGAGTACAGCCTGCCAGTGGCCAATGTGTTTCATGCGGGTGATGGTAATTTGCATCCACTGATATTGTTTGATGCCAGTCGTCCTGGTGAGCTGGCGCGCACCGAGGAAATGGGTGGCCGGATTTTGGATTTATGTGTGGCCGTGGGCGGCACTATTACGGGTGAACATGGTGTGGGCATCGAAAAAATTGAGCAAATGTGTCATCAGTTTTCATCCGCCGAATTGCAGCAAATGCATGCATTGAAGGCAGCTTTTGATCCAGCAGGTTTGCTGAACCCGGGCAAGGCTGTGCCCACTCTGCACCGTTGTGCCGAGTTTGGTGCCATGCATGTGCATCATGGTGAAGTACCTTTTCCTGAGCTGGAGCGGTTTTGATGGCTCAGGATGTGAGCAATGACCTGGCCGTACAGGTGCAGCAGGCTTTTGCCGAAAAACAGGCATTGTACATTGCGGGCAGTGGCAGCAAATTATTGTCAGGCCGTACGGTGTCAGCGCGGTCTTTGGAGGTGAAGGAACACTGCGGCATCGTGGAATACACCCCCAGCGAGTTGGTGATCACCGCACGGGCGGGTACTTCATTACAGGAGTTGGAGTCTGTGCTCGCCGAATCCGGGCAGATGCTGCCTTTTGAACCCCCACATTTGGGTGAGGGAGCAACGTTAGGCGGTACAATTGCCTGTGGATTGTCGGGCCCGCGTCGCCCGTATGCCGGATCCTCCCGCGATTTCACACTGGGCGTGAAGATGATCAACGGCCAGGGTGAGGTGCTCAGCTTTGGCGGTCAGGTGATGAAAAATGTTGCCGGTTATGATGCATCGCGTCTGATGGTGGGCGCACAGGGTACCCTGGGTGTGTTGTTGGATATATCACTAAAAGTGCTGCCTCAGTCGGCTTGTGAGCATACGCTGGTGATGGAAATGGATGCCACGACGGCTATTGCGATGATGACGCAGTTGGCGAGTGTCGCCTTGCCATTGACGGGAGCTTGTCATTTACCCGCAACATCGGAACAGGCCGCGCAATTGTGGTTGCGCGTGTCCGGTGCAGAAGAGGCGGTAACGGCTGCGGTTGCTTTTATCCAAAAACAGCTTCAAGAGCAGGCTCAAAAACGGACTCAAAGGGCACAACTGACTTTCTCTGAGAGGGAAAAGAAAAAGGGTGACGGGCAGGCTGGTGCATTTTGGCGGGATTTGCGTGAGCGCCAGTTGCCTTTTTTTACCGATACCGATGCATTGTGGCGGTTGTCGCTGCCAGCGGCCACGCCTATGTTTGCTGAAATATTGCCGGGTGCCTGTCTGCTGGACTGGGGTGGTGCGCAACGTTGGCTAAAAACCGGTGTGAGCGCTGATATTGTGCAGACAGCTGCGCAAAAAATGGGGGGGCATGCCACCTTGTTTGATCGGCATGGTGCCACACTTGCCCCATTAAGCCCCGCACTGGCAAAAATACACCAGCAGGTTAAAACGGCCTTCGATCCGGAGGGTATTTTGAATCCCGGTCGTCTGTACGAGGGACTGTAAATGCAGACGCAATTACCCGCCAAATTGTTGTCCACTGAACAGGGTCAGGAAGCTGATGCCATTTTGCGTCGCTGTGTGCATTGTGGTTTTTGCAATGCCTCCTGTCCCACGTATCAATTACAAAATGATGAGTTGGATGGTCCGCGCGGGCGTATTTATCTCATCAAACAATTACTGGAGGGGCAGGCCGAAGGCAAAGTTGCGCGCGAACATCTGGATCGCTGCCTTACTTGTCGCAACTGCGAAACGACGTGTCCTTCAGGGGTTGAATATAACCGCCTGCTGGATATCGGTCGTGAACGTGTGGAAAGTCTGGTTAAACGGCCATTGCACGAACGCCTGCTGCGCTGGCTTCTTTTACAGTCGGTGCCCTTTCCAAAACGTTTTGCGGTGGGTGTCAGCATGGCGCGCAAGGTGCTGCCATTGTTGCCAAAAGTATTACGCAAGGCCATCCCGCCTCGTGCGGCTGCGATGGGGGAATGGCCCGTTGTAAGGCATACACGACGAGTGCTGTTACTGGACGGTTGTGTGCAATCGGTGGCTGCACCGGAGATCAATCTCGCCACCGCGCGAGTGTTGGACAGCTTGGGTATCAGCGTTGTACGCATACCGGATGGCGGCTGCTGCGGTGCGTTGAATCAGCATCTGTCCGGTGCAGAAAGTGCGGCGGCATTTATGCGTCGCAACATTGATGCCTGGCGGCCGTATCTGGATGAGCATTCACCTGACTGTGTTGAAGCGATTATCAGCACTGCCAGCGCCTGTGGTTTGCAGGTAAAGGATTATGCTCACTATCTGCGGCACGACAAACAGTATGCAGAAAAAGCGGCCAGTATTTCCGAGCGGGTGAAAGATGTGTCGGAATTACTGGCTGCCGAGCCCGTGGCTAATGTGGTTTCAATGGCCGGGTCAGCGGCGCGCATTGCGTTTCATGCTCCTTGTACTTTGCAGCATGGTCAGCGCCTCACCGGCGTGGTGGAAAATATTCTGGCCCGATGTGGGTTTGAACTGGTGTTGGTGAAAGACAGCCATTTGTGTTGTGGCGCTGCGGGGACGTATTCGATTTTTCAGCCGGTGTTATCCGAGCGGTTGCAGGCCAATAAGCTGACAGCTTTGCAGGCTGATGCACCCGTCATGATTGCCAGCGCCAATATTGGTTGCCTGCTGCATTTACGGCAGGATGCTGCGGTGCCAGTAAAACACTGGATCGAACTGCTGGCCGATTGCTTGATACCGGAATAACCGATAAAATTTGTCAACAATAATGTAGAGCAGGGTGGGCAATACCTTATATAAGGTATTGTGAACACATTTTAATATTCCACGAATGAAAGAGACCTGATGATGACCACAAACAAAACCATTTCCACGTTCATCCCCCCCGTGCGTACGCTTATGGGCCCTGGCCCTTCAGATGTGCATCCGCGCATTTTGAATGCCATGGCGCGTTCGACTATTGGCCATCTGGACCCCGAGTTTGTGGCACTGATGGATGAGATGAAAACACTGCTGCAATATGCCTTTCAGACCAAAAACGAGCTGACTATTCCTGTTTCGGCTCCCGGTTCGGCGGGCATGGAAACCTGTTTTGTGAATCTGATTGAGCCCGGCGATACCGTTATTGTTTGTCAGAACGGTGTGTTCGGCGGTCGTATGAAAGAAAATGTGGAGCGCATGGGTGCCACAGCGATCATGGTGGAAGACGAATGGGGTATGCCCGTAGACCCCAATAAACTGGAAGAAGCACTTAAGGCGCATCCTGAAGCCAGTACTGTGGCCTTTGTGCATGCCGAGACTTCCACAGGAGCGCAGTCGGATGCAGCGGCACTGGTGAAAATTGCCCACGCTCATGATTGTCTGACCATTGTGGATGCGGTGACTTCGCTGGGCGGCACACCCGTCAAGGTGGATGAGTGGGGCATCGACGCCATTTATTCCGGCACACAAAAATGTTTGTCGTGTACACCGGGTTTATCGCCAGTGAGTTTCAGCGATGCCGCTGTGGAGCGTATCAAAAATCGCAAGACGGCGGTGCAAAGCTGGTTTCTTGATCTGAATCTGGTGATGGGTTACTGGGGTGCGGGTGCCAAACGTGCCTACCATCACACTGCGCCAGTTAACGGGCTTTATGGTCTGCATGAGGCGCTGGTGATTTTGCAGGAAGAAGGACTGGAAAATGCCTGGGCCCGTCATCAGTCGAATCATTTGGCATTGCGTGCCGGTATCGAAGCCATGGGGCTCTCATTTGTGGTGCCTGAGGCCGCGCGTTTGCCGCAGCTCAATGCTGTGACTATTCCTGATGGCGTGGACGAAGCCGCCGTACGTGGGCGTTTGCTGAATGATTTTAATCTGGAAATTGGTGCGGGTCTGGGGGCATTGGCGGGCAAGGTTTGGCGCATTGGCCTTATGGGGCATGCCTCCAATGCCAAAAATATCATGTTTTGTCTGGGCGCACTGGATACTGTGCTCACCGATATGGGCGCGCCTATTAAAAACGGGCTGGCTGTGGCGGCAGCGCAGGCCGCTATAGGCTGAGTTGGCAGGCAAAATTCAGCGTGTAGCATTGAAAGGGTCTTCGGACCCTTTTTTTGTGGATAGAAAAAAGGAAATAAACTGGGTCAGTTAATCACAAAAGGTAACGTGTTTTTCAGGCTTTTTATATGGGGGAAAGTATTCAACCTATTGTTTTAAAGGGATAATTTCTAACTGTTTGAGCGGCAACTACGGTTACTTTCTTTCCTTTTGTATTTTTCATATTTATTCCACGGTTTTTCAAAAATTGTACTCATCTGCATCAACCCGAAACAGAGTGTTTTTCAACACAGGGTATATATACCTATAGCATTTGGGATTTCAGTTTTATCGCGTGCCCACTTCATTTCATGGCTACGTTGAAATAAATGCGACACATACTAAAATCTGAAATCTTAATTGCTTACAGGTAAATTCTGCATTTCAACGCAAAGAGCGCAAAGAAAAGATTCAAGTAACTACAGTTTTCACACGTATTGCCGAAAAAAATTAACAAGAGCCTGACTGTACAAAACTCAAATATGAATCGCTGATGCATAAATATAGTCAGGTGCGCTTCAGGAAGCGGCGTTTAAGATAAAAATAACATTCACGATAAGTCCCATGGTTATTGCTTGGCCTTGCCTTCAGCAGTAATCTGCGTGCGGACGAAACCGGAACGTGCTGGATAAAATAAAACACACAATGGTTGTTTGTTTACGACAGAGACAAAGGTTTTGCGCAGGAGCTTGCTAAGCATGTGGAAAAAGATGACGGAAGCATCAGCGGCATGTTTGTCGCTATACGAATGATCAATGCGGTGTTCAAAATGACAAATAACACCTTGTTGATGAAAACATGTAAATGCAATGAATAATATCTTTTCACGCCTGACGACTCGTCTATCACTGGCAATTATTGTTGTGGTGGTGCTGAGCATGGCGGTGATTGTTCATCACTGGGCCTTTGTAACAGCACCTGCACTGAAAGCAGCCGAACAAACTAAGGCTGAATTGCTGATAATACCGTACACACAGTTGCTGGAGGCTGCTGTAGATGACGATGATGATGTTCAGTTGAGAGAAATTTTAAATCAGCTTGTCTCGTTGGAAGACTCAACCTGGCATGAACCTGTTGTGTTGAGCCTGAAAATTTCCTTGTTGGATGGCCGGGTGATCGAGCGCCGTAACGATGTAAAACACAAAGCGATCCCTTTTTATGTAGAAATGCCGATCTTTTCACCGAGCACCAAAAAGTTGTTGGGTGATGTAAAGCTGGAATATAACGATACGTTTTACAATCGGTTGATTGGTGAAGTATGGTGGGAAATGGGCGGCTCCATGGGGTTGGCTCTTTTGTTACTGCTGGGCATTCAATATTGGGTACGTTGTTTGCTCAAACCTCTGACTGATTTATCAAATCGTCTGGCGCATGTGGATTTGGATTCGCACGTCAGCCTTCCTCCCGCAGATCGTTCGGTAAGCACCGAAATTCGCCAGGTATGGCGAGCAACTGAACAATTGTTTGCACGATTACGCCAGCGTGATGAAGCATTGAAGGAAGGTCACGCAGCAGCTCAGGCAGCGTTACAGGCCAAGCTGGAGGCCGAGACAGCCAATCAGGAAAAAAGCCAATTCCTGGCAAACATGAGCCACGAATTGCGTACGCCATTGAATGCCATCATTGGTTACAGCGAAATGCTGTATGACGATATCGATGAATCCAGCAATGCAGAAATGGCCGATGATCTGGTACGCATCGTCAGTTCCGGGAGACATTTGCTTTCACTGATTAATGATGTGCTGGACCTGTCAAAAATTGATGCGGGCGAAATGCAATTGCATTTGAAAGATGTCAGCTTGCCACAGCTAGTGAAAGAAGTGATAGGCAGTGTTGAATCGCTCATTACCACAAATGGAAATTCCATAATGGTCGATTGTGACGAAAGGATTGGCAGTATTCATATTGATGAGGCCAGGTTGAAACAGGTGCTGGTGAGTATTCTGGGTAATGCGGCGAAATTTACCTATAACGGTGAAGTAAGCTTATTCGTTGACCGTGTGGTAGATAAAACGGGTGAATGGGCGGAGTTTCGTGTGGTTGATACCGGAATAGGTATCAGTGAAAAACAACAGAAACAATTATTCAAGGCTTTTACCCAGGTCGATGAGTCTGCGACGCGTCAATATGGTGGCACCGGGTTGGGATTGGCCATCAGTCGTAATATGTGTCAGTTGATGGGGGGAGACATCACGGTGACAAGCCAGTTGGAAAGCGGCTCGGAATTTGTGATAAGAATTCCGGTTGATGTGGTGGATGCAAGAGGGGAGAAGAGCGTTGTCAGTATGCCAAACCGACAGCCGACATTGGCCCCAACACATACAATAAATGATGAATATACAGAAAATATTACTGAACAGTATGAAAAATCGCCTACTATTCTAGTGATCGATGATGACCCGTCAGTGGGTGACTTATTACAACGCACGTTGAGAGAGGAGGGTTTTCGCATAGGGACAGCCAGCAGTGGAGGAGAAGGGCTGGAAAAAGCCGTTGAGTGGGTGCCAGATTTAATCATTCTTGATGTGGTCATGTCGGACATGGGTGGCTGGTCTGTGCTGTCGCAATTGAAAAAAAATCCAGCATTGCTGCATGTGCCAGTGATTATGCACAGCATGACCGATGAGCGCGCAATGGCGGAAACCCTGGGTGCGGCAGGTTATATCAACAAGCCTGTGGATAAAAATGAATTGATGGATGTCATTAACAGTCATCTTCATAGCGCTGTGGTTTCAACAGTATTGGTGATTGGTGGAGATGTTGATGCGCGGCGATTGGCCCGAATGGTGTTCGAAAATGAAGGCTGGAATATTGTGGAGAGTGTTGATGGTGAAGTAGGTTTGATGCGTGTGGCTGAAAAAATACCATCAGCCATCGTTTTGGATACCGATCTGCCGACAATGAAGGCTACGACATTTGTGCAGGAGTTGGAAAAAAATGAGCAATGGAAGTCCATTCCGGTATTGGTATTGAGCGGGCATGCAATTAGCGATGAAGAACGCGAAAAATTGCTGATACATGTGGACATGGTTATTGAAAAAGGAGCGTATAGCCTGGATACCTTGTTGCGTCGTCTACGTGAACTGATCGGTTCCTCACGATCAGAAACAGCAACGGGCTAAAAATGGATGAACCATTATGTTGAGACATTGTTGCAATAAAAGGGTGGGATTGTCATGAATGCGGCCGAACAAAAAAGCAATGAAATGGGAGAGGCATTCTCTATTCTGGTGGTTGATGATAATGAAATGAATCGTGACTTGCTGTTGCGGCGTTTGGGAAATGCCGAATTTCAGTTGTCATCTGCTATGGATGGTGAAGAGGCATTGGCAAAGTTGCGCGCACATTCTTTTGATCTGGTGCTGCTGGATATCATGATGCCTGTACTGGATGGTTATGAAACATTGAAAGTTATCCAGGGTGATGCTGTGCTGCGACGTGTGCCGGTAATAATGATTACCGCACTTGATGATGTGGACAGCGCAGTACGTTGTATCGAAATGGGGGCTGTGGATTATGTGACCAAACCCTTCAATCCGATATTGTTGCGTGCGCGAGTAGATGCCAATCTGGGTAGAAAACGTATCAGTGATCAGGAAGAGCATCGGCGTGAAGAAATTGAACGCAATAATGTGAGTTTGTCTGAAGAAGTGCGAGCCAAAGTGCTGGAAATCTCTCAGTCGCAACTGGCTGCTATCTTTGCTATGTCCAAATTGGCAGAGTCACGAGACCCTGAAACCGGCGAACATCTCGAACGCATGCGGGAATACTGCAAGTTGTTGTCGGAGAAATTGGGTCGTATGCCTAAATTCCAATCCATTATTGACAAAGCATTTATCGACAATATTTATGCTGCCAGCCCATTGCATGATATTGGTAAAGTTGGCATTGATGACAGTGTGCTGCTTAAGCCGGGAGCATTGAGTGATGAAGAATGGGCAATCATGAAACAGCATCCAGTGATTGGTGCGGAAACTTTGCGCGAAGTGGACAGGCAGCATCCTGGTAACGATTTTATTCATACGGGGATTGAGATCGCCGAAAGCCATCATGAAAAATGGGATGGCTCAGGCTATCCTTATGGGCTGTCCGGTAAAAGTATTCCGTTGGTTGCGCGCATTCTGGCTTTAGGCGATGTGTATGATGCATTGACTTCCCGGCGTTGTTACAAAGATGCATTCAGCCATGAAAAAAGTCGCGGCATTATTGAAGAAGGTCACGGCAGTCATTTTGACCCGGATGTGGTGTCGGCCTTTTTTGAGGCGGAAGACGATTTTAAAAGAGTGCGACAGGAATATAGAGATCCGGAACAGAGTTAAATGAGTTGTTTTTTACCCATGGTGACTGAGGCTTATGACGCACATTTAATGCCTGGGTCTCAATGGTTATAGGGATATAAATTTTTTTTGATGTGAATCATGAATAAAGAATGTTGCGCCTAAAGCAGGTGAATGTAATCTCTTTGGGTTTAATTTCCCGCAGCTTGCTGCGTAAGTTTTTTGTTTAAACGGTTAAGCGTTTAAACTGGCAGTTGTAATGCCCCCGCTTCGTGCAGCGAGGTAGCTTGCTGGGGGAGGTATTGACGAGTTCATGAAATGCAAACGCAAAGGAGGCATAGTTATGTCTAAAGTGTTGTTGGTAGAAGACAACGAAATGAATCGGGATATGTTGTCGCGACGTTTGGAGCGCAAAGGTTTCGATGTCGTTTATGCACAGGATGGCAACATTGCGGTAAATTTGGCCAGCTCGGAGCAACCCGCGCTGATTCTCATGGATATGAGTTTGCCGGTAATGGATGGTTGGGAAGCGACACGGCGCATCAAGGCAGATCCAGGGACAAAAAATATCCCTATTATCGCGTTAACC
The DNA here is from genome assembly GCA_021647705.1 of Gammaproteobacteria bacterium. Lineage (GTDB taxonomy): Bacteria > Pseudomonadota > Gammaproteobacteria > SZUA-152 > SZUA-152 > SZUA-152. The sequence continues at coordinate 71,863 of JAKIUF010000018.1, forward strand.
GCACATGCGATGGCAGGTGATCGTGAAAAGGCGATGAAGGCGGGTTGTGAGGATTACGATACTAAACCCGTAGATTTCCCTCGCCTTTTGGGAAAAATTGAATTGTTGATTGGAAACTGAATCTGCTCTTCTGACATTTTTCAGCCCATTTGTTTATCTAAAAGCCCACTCCATAAAACTGATACCACTGCTTTACTTCTATTTGCCGCTCCTCTCCAAAAACCGTTTTTAATAATTTGTTTACAAAAAAAAGCCAGGGTTGCTACTATGGGCCTGCACAGCTTGCCGGCAAGCTGTGCCCAATGATGTTATTCAAGCTCCGACTTGGGTTAACATTGAGTCACTCGCACATTATCGTTGTAGATTACAGGCTGCCACGATGTGTTTGAAAATGTAGCAAGGGGAAATTATGCCATCTGATATTCATACGGTTCCAGAGCGTCGAGCTCGCTCACATCAGGAAATCGATGATCTTGTTGAATGCCGTACTGGAGCACTGTCTCTGTACAGTGAGCTGGCCTCCAGGCAACCTTTCAAGCCTGAGCAGGATACACAACGTTTATTGCAAACGTTTTGTGAACGGCTTATTGATTATACCGCAAGCGCGCATTTCCAGCTTTATCGCCACATCGATGAAAACCGCGAACGCCGCGAGCCCATTCGGGCTATTGCCGATGAGGTTTATCCGAATATCTCTGAAATTACCCAGAAAATTCTCGATTTTAATGATAAGTATGATTGTGAAGATCACTGCGGTGACCTCAGTCACCTTGCCGATGACCTATCAAGCCTGGGGGAACAATTGGCGGATCGTATTGAGCTTGAGGATCGCTTGATCGAGATTTTGGCGTCACCACGTAACGACAATTAACGTTATAGTGACCGCACATCTGAAAAATCAAATTGAATAGTTTTTATTCGTTTTATCTGAATTTTCGCAAAAACCTGATTTCTATTTGTTGGTAGCTGCCGCGCTGTATGGCCAAGCTTACGCGGCCGTCGCTGTGGTCGAGCCAGGCAGCTTCCAGTCGTCCTTGCGAACCAGCCAGTTTCAGGTTTTGTGTTTGATTGGTATTTCCTGTGGTGCGATGTCGTACATCTACATCGTGATATGTCCAGCCGACGCTTAACTCCCATTGTTGGCCCAAGGGTACTTTCCCGAAGATGCCTGCTGCCCATTCATGCCAGTCAAGCGTTATCATCTGACCGGCAGTTTCATTTTTTGTTTCCTGGTAAATATAATTCGCGTGAAAACCGATTTGCGGATTGTGGCCTAGAAAGCTGCGTATTGCCAAACCTGCATGATAACCGTTAAGGCTTTTGCCTGCGCTCACCGGATCGTTATCAAGGCTCAGGTGGCTGGAGCCGGAAATAAACCCAAACTGAATCTGTGGTTCGATTAATGTGAATATTTCGATGCTGATGCGGTCCAACGAGACGTCGTATTCGTTGCTGCCTGTTTGCAGATCAAGCTTGTTGTTGGCCAGTAATAAACTGAAATCAAATGGTTTACGGAAATCAGGGTAGTACGCCGCTTCCGCAATGGTGGTGAAAATGGATAACACAGCACATGCCAATAACCGTTTTGACGGCCATGAAGGGAGGGTTTCTTTCATAATGTCAGTTACGCTGTTTGCTGTCGTGTTCAGAATTAGTATGGCATTATTTCGAACAGAAAGTTTCGGATGAAAACCTCAGTGTGGGCCGCACACCCTGCCTGTAAAAATTTAAGTGGAGCGCGTTATGCTGAACAAGCCTTTTTGCAAATTGACAATGTTTTTGTGCGTACTGTTTATGTGGGTGCCGTTGGCCTGGGCCGATAATGCATTGAGTATCGTTTATTCGGGCAACCTGGACGGTGAGCTGGAGCCCTGCGGCTGTAGTGCGGAGGGGAACTTTGGAGGTATTAAACGCCGGGCCACCCTGTTGCAACAGCTGCGTGAAGCAACACCGGATTTGCTGGTCATTTCCGCCGGAGGTTTGTTGAGTACCAATGGCCCTGGTGACCGCCTCAAGGGTGAGTATATTCTCAAGGGTTTTGTACTGTTGAACTATGACGCCATCGGTGTGCAATGGCCTGATCTGGCTTATGGTCCGGGTTTTACGGCGGACGCATCATTGCCGTGGGTACTGAGTAACCCTGGTTCAGAAAAAGGTGCAGAGCCCCTCCCGTTTTCGACGGATCGTTTAATCACTCGCGGCAAACAACGTGTTCGCTTTTTCAGCTGGCTGGACATTACAGATTCACCGTTGCAAAAAATGCAGGGCCAGCACGGTCTGGCTGATGCTTCCCCGAAGAAATTTCATGCTGCTTTACAGCGCGCCAAAAAAGAGGGTGAACTCACTGTGGTGAGCACCACGCTGAGCAGCAAGCAGTTTGCCGAACAGGTCGGTCTGGATAATATTGATGTGCTGATAGAAGGCGCAGCCTACGAAGTATACGGTGAGGCACGACGGGAAAATCATACGCTTGTTGTACAGCCGGGTTCCCGTGGCATGCGCCTTGGGCGTCTGGATTTGACGCTCAAGGCGGGGCGTATTGCGGGTTGGCAGCACACGGTTTTGCCCATGCCGGACAGTATCGCCGACGCGCCGCAATTGCAGACATGGTACGACGATTATAATGCCAAGGTGAAAGCTGACTATTTGCAGCGCGTGGAGGCACGGAAGAAACAGCAGTCGGGTCAAAGTCCTTTTGTGGGAGAGGCAGTGTGTCAGACTTGTCATGAAAAACAGCATAAAACCTGGTTTGACAGTCAACACGCCATTGCCTACGAAAGTCTCGAAAATGTGAACAAGGCTTTTGATCCCGCCTGTATCCAGTGTCATACCGTGGGATTTGATCAATCTGGTGGTTTTTTTGACATGAATGTCACAGGCCACCTAATGGGAGTGCAGTGCGAATCCTGTCACGGTGCTGGCCGTGCGCATGTAGAAGCCGCCGGGGGCAAGGCGCTGCCCAATGCTGATTGGTCCAAAGAAAAAATCTGTGCCCAGTGCCATACCCAGCCGCATAGCCCGGGTTTTGATTTCAACAGTTATTGGCCGAAGATTGCCCACTAGGAGGCTGTCCGAGAATGGAAATCGTTGCGAGAGAAAGCTACTTTGAGTCCATTTTTTTGATCATTTGAGGTGAATATTGCGCATATTTAACGAAAATGATCAGGAAAATGGGCCAAAATGGATTTTTCGCAGTAGACTTCTCATTCTCGGGCAGCCTCCTGGTACATTGTCCGGATTATATTGATGGGTAGAGATGCTTTAATTTGATTCGTGCATCTTCCGTTGTAAAACGCCAATTCATCTCGCTTTTTATCGAATTTCTATGATTCATCAAACGGCTGTTTCTTGTGTCAGACAGGCTCTATCAGCCATGCGGTCGCTCATGCATTGTCGTGACAACAGGCTGAATTCTATTTCAGCCATATTCAGCCAGCCCCCACGTTTTGGGGTGTTATGCTGATCAATACACATACACTGCGCCGGCTTCTGCTGCGTCATCATTGCTGTTTTCGCCATTGATACCAATAGTAGTGCTGGCTTCGTTGCGAGCACCCACGGTCAACGTATTGCCATTTGCACTCAGGCTAAAGCTACGATTGAACCAGCCAACCTGTGATTGGCACGTTACATGGGTGGTGCCGTCACGGTAAGGCGTCTTGAGCTGGTAGCGGGTGTCCCCATGGGATGTAATCGAAAGCCGCTTTTCCGAGACCGCTGACCGGCTGATGTAGCGACACAGCTGTTCCAGCTTCTTGCGTTCATGGTCCTTGGCGGCCACGCCGGCGTGCAGCGAGAACCCGGCCACCTTGTGCCCAACGTGTTCGCGAACTGATCTTCCGGGTCGCAGGCAGGAAGGGTTTGCATGGTAAACACCTTATGCCCTATTTTGTTAATCGTTTAACGATTTCTACCCGACGATTTAATTTTTTCCCCGCTGCACTGGTATTGGTTGAAGCGGGTGACAGCGGACCTGCACCATGTGATAACAGGCGACTATTTTTAATTCCATAGTTTTTTGCCAGTGCTTTTACAGTGGCCTCGGCACGCCCTGCAGAAAGTTTCATATTGTGATTAAAACTGCCCGAATCATCGGTATGGCCTACGATATATACCCATAGCGATTGAGAATTAGGCTTAAACCACATTCCATTTTCTTGAAAAATAAAGTGTTATTGATTATCCTTCATGACCATGAAAGATTTTTTACTAAAAAATGATGAGCTTGTTGTATT
>JAKIUF010000071.1 GCA_021647705.1 Gammaproteobacteria bacterium
CTCCAGTTGATGTCGTTGATGCGTGTGCCGGGGGTCAAGGTGACGTTTTGTGGGACGGTGCGGGCGCCCGGGTCAGTGTTTGGATTGTTGTCACTCTCGCAGGCGCTGAGCAGTACAACACTCAGTAACATCAGGAAAAAACGACAGTGGGAAATGAATGAAACCGGGGATGAGACCGAAAAGTAATTCAACAACATGACGGTAGCCTTTGTCGTAGGTCAGGCAATAAATGCGGAAACGGGAAACAGACGGTGATTATTTGCAAGCCGCGCTCACGGCATTTCGTCAAGCAATGGTTTGCTTGCAGACCGCCGTGAGGCGTTTAATACGGCGGGAATATTAACGGATTAATGCTGAAAAATACATCCAGAGAAGCTTTTAATGGCGGGTAATATTGCCTTGTTATTGGCGCGAATAACGGTGAAAGTGCGTGTTTCTGCGCCCGTGAACTGGAAAACCAGTGGTTTTACCCGGGGTTTCGCCAGTGTTATTATCCGTGCCGGAAATCCAAGTCGAATATGGCAAGTTATTCCTCGTAACATAATTTTTAGCTTCAGCGATAAACCGATTCAACAATTGTTAATTGTCGAAGTAAAGCAAGGTTGTGTGAACCGGAAACATCTCACTGAAGGTAAATCGTAACGTGATGCAACGATCAAAAATACAATGCCGGGTTGGCCATTACTTTGCCAAAAGTTTTGCCACTTGTTTTGCGAGCAAAACCGTCACCAGGAAAAATATTATCAATCGTGATTTGATCAAGGCTGATAATGGCATTCATATCAGTACGGCATTGATACTGACGATCTTGATGTTGTTTCCTGCCTTTGCTCAGGCGGCGCTAAAAAATGTGGCGATTTCAACCGACATAAACCAGCCAATAGTCATCGATTTATCCCAGAGCATCAGTAACATCAGTGAGCCTGTAGTGACAATTTCTACCCAGCCCGGGTTAGGAGTGGCTACTGTCGTTGAGTGTTCTGACGGGAGTGTGCTGTGTGTGGAATATCAGCCTGCGGTCAATTTCGAGGGCCGGGAAAGTTTTAATTATGCAGTAGTAAACGACGAAGGTATAACGGAAACAGCGACAATAACCGTTAATGTGGGCAATGTGGCAATCTCTGATCAGGGTAATTCTCCGGGTGTGGTGACAAACAATACGTTAATGGGTATTTGTCTGGATCAGGCGAGAACGGACGATCTGTGTGAACAGTTTCGCATTGCAACCAATTCTGGTGTCTCCGAGGACTTGCGTGAATTTATCGATGCCACCTCACCCACTAATGTGGGTGCGCAAAGTGCGTTGAATGATGAGCTGACCAAGGAGCAATTATCCAATGTTACCCGCCGTTTGACGGCATTACGACGGGGTCAGAATTTGACACTGCTCAGTGGCCTGAGTCTCAATTATGGCAATGAGCGCATCACTGGTGACATGTTTGATCAATTGTTACAAGGCAATGCCAGTGGTGGTAGCGCGGGCTCGGGCTTTGGTAAAAACCAGGAATGGTTCATCAGCGGCAAAATAGGGGGTGGTACACAAGATGAAACCCTTTATGAAACCGGGTTTGGGTTTGATAGCTATGCCTTGACCATAGGCTCTGATTACCGTTTTGAGCACAAGGGTTTAATGGGGTGGGCATTGGGCCATGGGCAAACAAGTATGAATATAGACCACCAAAGAGGTGGCATGGATGTTGGTAATTACAACGGTACTTTTTATGGCAGTTATTATCCCTCCGATAACAGCTACATTGATGCCATCGGTGTTATTACGCTCAGTAATTATGAGATGCAGCGGCGCGTGGTATTTGGTAGCACGGACGTAACGGCCAAAGCTGATACGGACAGTACCGGTTATGCCGTAAGCGTTGGCGGAGGATACGATTTTGCGCGTAAAGGCTTTACTTCAACGCTGAATGCACGGCTGGATTACCTGAGAACCACCATCGGCGGATACCAGGAAACCAATGCAGGTTCTTATAATATCGCGATTAATAAACAACAGGTGTCTCAGCTGGCGTCTACGTTGGGTGCGCAATTGCGCTACGCCTTCAGTTATTCATGGGGGGTTTTAGTGCCCCACTTCAATGTTTCGTGGCTTCATCAGTTTCAAGGCGATGCCAATAAAGTGAAAGGGTATTTCCTTATCGACCCGAACACACAATTCAGTTTTGAAACCAATTCGCCCAGTGCCAATTATTATGTACTGGCTTTGGGCACGTCGGCTACGTTTGCCGATGGCATCTCTTCCTATGTCCAATACGAAACCACAGTGGCCCAGGATAATTTGATGGTCTGGAATGTAGCCGCAGGTCTGAGGTTTGAATGGTGAACGAGGTGCAGGGTTTTTAGATTCTGGATCCGCACGTTCAGGCTTATTGGCGTCACCCCCTGCTTCCCCGCTACAATCGTGGCATGAATGCCAACCAACACATCAAACCCGCGGAGTTTGCCCGTCGTCGCAAACGCCTGATGCAAATGATGGGCAAGGCCAGTGTTGCCATTCTGCCTGCTGCGCCCATGCGGCTGCGTAATCGTGATGCCGACTACCCCTACCGACAGGACAGTGATTTTTATTACCTGAGTGGCTTTAACGAGCCTGATGCCGTGCTGGCGCTGATTCCCAAGCGCAAACACGGTGAGGTAATCCTGTTTTGCCGCGAGCGCGACCCGGAAATGGAAATCTGGCACGGTCGGCGCGCCGGTCTGGAAGGTGCAATGGAGCATTACGGTGCTGATGATGCCTTTCCCATCAGTGACATTGACGACATCCTGCCTGGCTTGCTGGAGCACAGTGAACGTGTGTATTACGCCATGGGTTGCGATACTCAATTCGATCAGCGCGTCACTGGCTGGATCAACCAGCTCAAAGAGCAATCTCGTGCGGGTGCGCATGCCCCCAGTGAATTTGTTGCTCTCGATCACTTGCTGCATGACATGCGTTTGTACAAAAGTCGTGCAGAAATCAGCGCCATGCGCAAAGCTGCGAAAGTTTCCGCCCAGGCGCACAAGCGTGCCATGCAACGATGTCAGCCGGGTAAAATGGAATATGAAATTGAGGCCGAATTTCAGCACCATTTCAAACAACACAATTTTGTTAATGCCTACACCCCCATTGTGGGTGGTGGTGAAAACGGCTGTATCCTGCATTACACTGAAAACAATGCTGAATTGCGTGATGGCGATCTGCTGCTCATCGATGCCGGTGCCGAAAACGAACTCTATGCTGCCGACATCACCCGCACTTTTCCCGTTAATGGTCGCTTCAGTCCTGAGCAAAAAGCGCTGTATCAAATTGTGCTCGATGCACAACTGGCTGCTATCGATAAAGTACGCCCCGGTAATCACTGGGACGCTCCCCACGAAGCCGCCGTGCGCATACTCACCAAGGGGCTGATCAAACTCGGTCTGCTCAAAGGCAATCTGCGCACACTCATTAAAGAGCAAGCCTACCGCACGTTTTATATGCACCGCACTGGCCACTGGCTGGGGATGGATGTGCATGATGTGGGTGACTACAAAGTGGGTGACGCCTGGCGTGAACTGGAGCCTGGTATGGTACTCACCGTGGAACCCGGCCTGTACATCGCCCCAGGCACAAAAGTGGGTAAACGCAGGATCGCAAAAAAATGGCAAGGCATTGGCATTCGTATTGAAGATGATGTACTGGTTACCAAAGACGGCTGTGATGTATTGAGCAAAGATGTGCCCAAGACCATTGCCGATATCGAGGCATTGATGGCAAAGACATGAATACCACCACCGACTACGATCTGATCATCATCGGCGGCGGCATGGTGGGTGCCAGCTTGGCTATCAGTCTGGCCAGCCAGGCATTACGTGTTGCACTCATCGAAGCAGCCCCCCTCTACAAATCAACTCCTCCTAGTTACGACGACCGTGCTATCGCTTTATCTTTTGGTAGCCGACGTATTTTTGATGGCATGGGGCTGTGGGAAAAAATCGCACCACAAACCACGACCATTCAACGTATTCATGTCTCCGATCAGGGGTGTTTTGGTTTTACCCGTCTGGATGCCACGCAGGAAAAAGTCGATGCACTGGGGTACGTCGTTACCGCACAGCAACTGGGTGCAGTGCTGATGAGCCAACTCCAGCAATGCAACAACCTGACACTGATGAGCCCGGCCAAACTCACAGACTTAAAACTGGGTGATGACCATGCCACTGTCGTTATTACACGCGACCCGGACAACAACAATGGCAACACGGAATCACTCACCAGTAAATTGCTCGTTGCCGCCGACGGAGGCAACTCTCATGTGCGCAATCAGCTGGGTATTCATACCACCGCGCATGATTATGGACAGACCGCCATCATCGCTAACATCACACCGGAAAAGTCCCATCGACACATCGCTTATGAGCGATTTACCCGCAACGGCCCATTGGCACTGTTACCTATGCCTGACAACCGTTGCTCACTGGTATGGACGCGCACACCGGAAGATGCGCAACGTCTTTTACGATTGAACGATGCAGACTTTCTCACGGAACTTCAACCTTGTTTTGGTAAACGCCTTGGTTATTTTATCAAAGTCGGTAAGCGCCACAGTTACCCATTGCAACTGATCCAGGCACAGGAGCAGGTGCGTCGCCGCTTGGCGTTGATCGGTAATGCTGCGCACACGTTGCATCCCATCGCCGGTCAAGGCTTTAATCTTGGCCTGCGTGATGTTGCTGCTCTCGCACAAAACATTGTGGATACCTTTCATGCGGGGGATGACATTGGCGCACTGTCCGTGCTTGAAGTTTACGCACAATGGCGAGAACGGGATCATCGTCAAGTTATTGGTTTTACCAACACACTGGTGCATACTTTTTCCAACCGCTTTCCACCCCTCGTGCTAGCACGTAACCTGGGGCTGATAGCCACCGACACTGTGCCGCCGCTCAAACACCTGCTGGCCCGACATTCCATGGGCATCGCTGGTAAGCTGCCCCGGTTGGCGCGAGGTTTGCCGTTGTGAGCAGTGCAGTACAGGTAACAGCTAAAAAATACGATATCGTCATTGTTGGTGGCGGTATGGTAGGTAGCGCATTGGCCTGCGCCTTAGGTAATAACACATTAAAAATTGCTCTTATCGAAGGACACGAACCACTCACGAAATGGCCTAAAGACTCTTTTGACCTGCGTGTCAGTGCTATCAGTCCTGCCTCAAAAGCTTTTTTTGAGACACTGGGTGCATGGAATGCAATACATGAAATGCGTGCCACTGCTTATACTGAAATGCACGTATGGGATGCTGGTGGCAATGGCAGCATTCATTTTGACAGCGCCGAAATCGGCGAAGCTAATCTCGGCCACATTATTGAAAACCGTATTATCAATAAAGCGCTGATTGACCGCGCTCATACTTTTGACAATATTGATATTTATTGCCCGAACACCCCCACAAATCTTCAGCTCGACGACAACTTTGCCAAACTGCAATTAGATGATGGCACCTTGCTTCAGGCTAAGCTTCTGGTGGGCGCTGACGGTGGGCAATCCTGGGTACGGCAGCAAGCTGACATTAGTGTTACTGTTAATGATTACCAACAGACCGCTGTGGTTGCCAATATCACCACAGAATATGCACATCAATATACCGCTTGGCAACGGTTTTTACCTAGCGGGCCATTGGCCTTTTTGCCCGTAAGCAAAAACAATATCAGCTCCATTGTCTGGAGTACCCATGCCGAAGAAGCAAAACGTTTATGTGAGCTAAATGAAACGGCTTTCAAACAGGAATTGGAAATTGCTTTTGAGAAGAAGCTGGGAAAAATTCTGCACACTGGGCCGCGCGCACGTTTCCCTATCAAAGGCCAGCATGCAAAAAACTACGTCAAACCTCATCTCGCCTTGATTGGTGACGCAGCGCATACTATTCACCCTCTGGCTGGACAAGGGGTTAATCTGGGCTTTGCGGATGCGCAATGTCTCGCAGATATCGTGCTCGCCGCACATACTGCACACAAACCCATAGGTACGTTCAAAACGCTGCGGCGTTTTGAACGTACCCGGCGCGGCGACAATTTATTGATGCTGGAAGCTATGGGTGTATTTAAAAAGCTATTTAGTAATAACACGCCAGGGCTGCGTGAATTGCGCAATATTGGACTTGATGTTTCTGATTGTGCCACACCGATCAAGCATTTTTTTATGGAAAAGGCATTAGGCCGGTAGAGAAATTTATAATTTGGCAAGCTCCCGGTTCATTTTTTCTTCAATACGTTTTTTGTATTTCAGATAATCAATGGCTTGTACTTTGTCAGTACGTCGCGTACCTAGTAATGTCGGCGATAAATCCACATCGGTAATATAAATAGGATAGCGCTGACCACTGCCGCGTTGTGCTAATACATAATGTACAACTTCCCGGAATAAACTCTTCCCATAATCTAGTGACGAAAACTCCTGGCCATTACAATATACGGTGAACTCAGCATTTTTGTCCACCATATCGCCAATTACCTGTACATCAAAATAGCGTGGCGGCCGATTAACATCCGGTGTTTTTCGGCTAAAGCTGTATTTATTAAATCGACGTTTTTTAACTTTATAAATTTCCAGTGCATCCAGCATCAGGCTGGCATTTTCATCCTGAAACAGAAAACTCTGACGATTTAATACCGCATCAAAAAAACGGCTGTAATGATTCACCAGTGCCTCATCTTCAAAATATGGCACACGCTGATGAAACAAAGAACCGTTTTCATCCAGCACAAAAATATCCACTTCTTTGCCCAGGCAAAAATAAAACATCTGAATAAATCCGGTGCGGTTTTTCGACAAAATAGAGGGGAGTGGAGTATTTAACAGTGCATGGCGATCCACCTGGATGGGACGAAAAGTATCTTGTGGTGCTGCTAGTGCCCCCAACAAATTTTCGTAGGTAGATTGATGTGAGTAAGTGAATGCACTGCTATCTGACTCCAATAAAAAATAGGATTTTTCCACTTGTAAAATATATCGCGCTCCTCCCCTATTGTTCAGGCTGGAGAATGTAGCTGCGACATCTTTATAAAGTTCCTCGATGCGTTGTGCAATAGCCCGGCTATGGCTAGAAGAATAACTGAAGGCACGTAACGAGGGAGGTTCTCCCGCATTGTCTGCTGTATTCCAGCGCATATATTGCGATAGACAGTCCAGCAGACCTTCGATGCCAACATATTTGTATGTAATAACTTCTTGCCAACTGGTGACTACCACAAGATCAAAGGTCAGAGCCAGGTTTAATGAAAAACCACTGTAATTCATCACATCAGACTGATCACTGACCAAGTCAGTACCACGTCGGGAATGGCGCGGTAATGGGTCAATGCCGACGTTAGCAAATAGACAGCCCTTTTCAATCAACGGGGGGTTATTAAAGTTTTCAATTCCGGTTTCCTGCAAGTGACCATCAGGAAATAGTGATTGCAAGGCATCCAGAATTGAGCGTGTTTCTTTTAAACCCAAAACACTATCACTTAATAATAATGTGATGATAGTGCGCAAGCCAACCAAACGGTTAAAGTGGCACCAGGCAAGCACTTCGACAATACTGCGTGCGCGTTTTAATGAGCCTCCCGGCTCATGTCCATCTACTATGCCTGGATATAAACTCCATGATTCCTCAGTGCTCTTTCCCTTGCTTTGGATGATGGTGATATTGTTTTCCACAATATTGGCAGAAATACCACGATTAATAGTTTCAATTTTACCGGCCTTACGTTCAAATGCCGCATACAGTTTTCGCCCCAGAACATTGAGATCTTTTTGCTCGATGCGTGCCAGCTCGGAATGTGTACGCGCAAATTTTGATAATGCCATATAGCTGTGTGTTATTTCATCGACCAATACCCGGCGCTCTTTTAATACCTGATGTACGTTCCATGATTTTCGGTTGTCCAGCATTTCGATATGCCCTTCTGACCAATGCCAGGCTTCAGCCAATTCGAGCATCCTCTTCCACCGCCAATTCCGGTTCATTCTTGATTGGCGGCTTAAGACCATTTCTACTTTGAAATAAAAGCAACGACGTACTACATCCAAGCGCTCAGGGGATTTTTGCTTGGTTAAATAATTTTCCAGTTTTTCCAGCAAAATGGTATATGGATCGATCATATCCATATCTTTTATACCGTCGTAAATTGCACGTTTGTATCTCAGGCTTAATAAATCACTGTGTGGATATTCTGCGGCATAAGCCTCCATCAGCAGCATTTTCAACACGGACTTGTAGGGCGAATCAATGCCTTTATAAACTTGCCACAGAGCTGCGCCAAAAAACTCCTCCGCAGGAATTTCACTTAGCCCACCAAAATCAATAACTTCATTTTCTGGAATAAAACGTTGGCGAATAAGTCGTGACACATATTTTGTGTAATTTTTTTCTTCATCGGGTGGTACCAGCCACCATATCGGATAACGCCCGGCCACCAGCAAGCCCGTGCGATAAAACTCTTCCAGTAACAAATGATGTTGAGTGCTTCCACTGCTTTCGCGACTGAGTTCAACTACAGTGCCGCTGCGAAATTTTTCAGCGTCCATCAGAAAAAAATGTACTTCCAGGCCGACAGAGATGCCCCACTCTTCAATGGACTCACATTTTTCGGCAAGTTGAAATAACTGTTCTTCATCCAGTCCCGGGCGATGACAAACCCAGACATCAAAATCACTTTTTTCTGAATGCGCAATAGTGCCAACACTGCCCATCAAAAAAATTGAGTGAATATCAAAAGTTTTTAAAGCCCTTTTCTTGTAATCAAAACTTTTAGCGATACGCTTACCGGCTTCCAGGCCTTTCTTGGTAGGTGCCCAGTTTGATATTCCGGCAGGTGTTTGTTTGGATACAAAACCGGGTAACATGGCATGGTTGATATGAAACAACACCGGCAATAATTCCAGGAAATCCCGATTACGCCAGCTTAACACCCCTTCCGCGCGTCGCAGGCGTTCCCGGTTAATCGCCAGAAAACGCTTGCGTACTGCTCGTACATCCAGATGGTCATCACTGTGTTTTATGCGTTTTGCTATCGACATGCCAAAGCTTCTCTCTGTACCTTTTCCGCTTTTTTCAATTTTCGATGCTCTTTTTGTGCGCGCGGAATACGCATTGTGGCCGTAAAAAATACCCCGCCACCTCATTACTTCGGCACCATTCTTTAATCTTTGAGGGGGTAAACAGGCTACAATCAACGACAGCAATGACTAAAGTTCTACCGTTTAGGACCGCTTATAAATCCATGTTTCCATTGATAATTTGCACTTATAAAAATAAACCAAGTAAAATCAATGAGTTGCATTGCATGCTGACGATTGTTTGGCGCACCGACACACACACATCATTTTCAGGAGCTCCGCCGCATGGATGAACCCAGCCTCGACACCAGCCGACATATTCTGGCCAATGCACCCATGGCCATCATTATTACGGATGATGATGGTCTGGTGCTCTGGTGTAATAAGACCTTGACGAGGTGGTTAGAGTGCCCACCGGGACACTGCATTGGGCGTACGGAACGAGCGCTATTGGGGAAAAACGCCCTGGTAAATCAGAACGATAATACGCCCGTCAATAATGGCCCCTTTACTCTAGGGCATACGCAATCGGGTATCCAGCGCCGTGTGGTGCGCTATCCCCTGCCCCCCAATAATGGCCAATACACAATTTGTTACTTTGATATCAGCGAAGAAGAGATGCTGCGCAATGATCGCAATCAGCTAGCGCAGCAATTGGCACAACACAACACGGTGGATACCCTGAGCGGCTTGCTGAATACACATGCCATCAACAGAGGGTTAGAGCCGCTGATTTCACGCAGTCGCCGGTATCAGAACCCATTGTCAGTAGTCACCATGGATATTATTAATCTGGACGAAATTATCCAATCGGCTGGCCAGGTAGCTGCTGACAAAGTTATCGTCGCTGTTAGCCAAATGCTGCGTGACCAAATACGTTGGGCAGATATGGTGGGGCATTTAAGTGCAGGCCAATTTATTTTTATTTTGCCGGAAACCAACAAAGATGCCGCTGTTGCGTTGGCTAATAAGCTCGCCGAACAACTCAAAAACTTCACGATAATGATTAGTGAGCAAGCCAGCATACAGGCCATCGTCTGTTTTGGGGTGACTGCCTGGGCCAAAGGTGATGATGCTCGTTTATTGATGTCACGTTCTACTGATATTGCACAGGTAGCCCGCCAAAATGGAGCCTTTACCGTAGAAATTGCATGATTTTTTTATCCTCTGTGGGCTCCCCGCTCGCAGAGGGTTTCCGCTATACTCATGATTCATACTCGCAATACCGCCTTGGCAAATCGTCCGTGCGGTCTGGAGGCGGTCATGCCCCTACAACATCACCTGCTGAGTGCTACAACGCACAATCGCACCGTGCGGCATATCTTGTTTGGCTTGCTGATGGTCATCGGTGGATATTCAACAAGCTTTGCGGATGCGGCACCGTACCATTCTCCGTCTATCCAAAAAAGCGAAGGTGTATTCCTTGTTGCCACAGAACGGTTGCATGGCAGCAGTTTTCAGCAAACCGTTATCCTGTTAACCCACTACAGCAAGCGAGGTGCCACCGGGCTTGCCATTAATCGGCCTGCGGGTATACCTCTGCAACAGGCTTTTCCCGGGGTTCGTCAATTACAGCAAAGCACTGACCCGTTGTACCTTGGTGGTCCGGTAAGCACCAATGCTATTTTTGTATTGCTACGCACCCAGCAACCCGGAAAGAGCATGCATCACATTGCCGATGATATTTATTTTTCCACCGGCAAAAATGTTTTTACGCATTCATTCAAGCCCACGATGCATACTGCGACGCGCACTTATGCAGGTTATGCAGGTTGGGGTGCCGGGCAACTGCAAAATGAAATCAGTCGTGGTGACTGGATTATGGTACGCGCCCACCCCAAAATTGTTTTTGAGGAGGACTCCGAAAGCCTGTGGCAACGTTTAAATAAACGTTGGACCGGGAAATGGATTTAAAATTTGGTGATGTTGAATTAACACAACCTTATTCATCTTCTTCATCAAAATCTTCAGGTAATTCATGTGCCACACCCTTGTGGCAATCGATACAGGTCTGACCTTTTTCGGCCATTTTTTGATGTTTGCGAGCGGCACGTCCTTGCTGTTCCTCAAAGTCCATAGAGGCCACAGTATGACAAACACGGCACTCACGAGAATCCGTTTCTTCCATGTTTTGCCACACTGCCTTGGCCATTGTCAGCCGATAATTCTCATATTTTTCCTTGCTGTCAATGGTGCCAATAAGGTGGTGCCAAACATCTTTGGCCGCACGAATTTTGGCGATCATCTTGGGGCCAAAATCTTGTGGTACATGACAATCCGAACAAGTTGCACGGACACCAGTACGATTTTTATAATGCACAGTATCTTTATATTCTTCGTAGGCAATACCCATTTCATGGCAGGAAATACAAAATGATTCGGTATTGGTTGCATTTAATGCGCTATGAAAACCAATAACCAGTAAAGCTCCCACGATTAGCACACCGGTAATGACAGATAGAGAAATTCCTTTTAGCAATTTGCGCATAAAATGGTCAGATTATAATGTTTGTCAAACATTGCAGGCTCAGGTTTTTCCAAAGGTATCCATGGTAATTCCCTTATACCAACCGGATGCAAATATAGCCTCTTTGAGTCGTGTTTTTCGTGATGCTTTTTTAGCACTCAAACCACCCGCCACCTGTTTCAGTTTTCCATTTTTCAAGCGATATACTCCCGCTGATGAAAAGGCATGTTTGGGGTTGAGAAAGCTATAGATGCTAGTGCTATAAGTAATATCCGGCATGGTTCCCCCGCCCAGTTCCGTCACGATAGCTGCTGCACAAACTTTACCTTGAGTATTGGCACTATGCCCTGTTTTTTGCATGGGGTTCGCAATACAAGCATCGCCAATTACATGAATATCTTTTTGTAGTGTAGATACAAAATTTTGTGGGTCTACAGGACACCAACCCGATTCATCCACCAGGCCAGCGATCCGCGCAATTTTTCCTGCATGTTGTGGCGGAATCAAATTAACAACATCCCCTTTAAGAGTACCTATTGTGCGTCCTGTCAGTGATAATATTTTGCTATCTGCGGATACAATCTCACCTTGTTCAGAGCCATCGATCCATTCAATCATACCTTTGTAGAGCTTTTCCCAGGCTGTGCGGAACATGGCCAATTCTTCAGAATCACCACTGGAATCAATGAGTAAAATTTTCGAAGAGGGCTTGGTTTTTTTAAGATAGTACGCGATCAGGCTGGCACGTTCATAGACTGCGGGAGGCGCGCGAAAAGGTTTACGAGGTGATGCAATAATAACCTTGCCGCCATCTTTCATCGCCTCTAATTGTTTTCGCAGAAAAATAGTTTGCGTGCCGGCCTTCCAGGCATGAGGCATCATTTTACTGTTTTCTTCATTTGCACCTTCGATTTCAGACCAGTTAAAAGAAATTCCTGGGGAGACGACCAGTCGATCATAGATGAGGGTTTCGCCACTTTTTAATTTAAGTTTTTTCGCAATGGCATCAATTGAAATTACCATATCATGTATGATATTAACGCCGTAATTTTTACGCAGACCATCGTAATTGTGGGTAATATATTTTATAGATTTTATTCCTGCCAATACGGTATTGCTGAATGGGCAAGTAACAAACTGAATGTTTGGCTCAATCAAAGTCACATTCAGGTTGGAATCATACTGACGCAGGTAGTTGGCACAGGTTGCGCCACCAAAACCACCACCAACCACTACCACGCGTGCCTTATCTCCTGCCGCAGTATTGTTTGGGAAAATAAGACCACCGGTAGTGGAAACTACACCAGCTGCTCCTAGTAGTTTAATAAATGTTCTGCGATCAAGCTGGCTCATTACATCCATCCCTGATTATTTGTCTAAAGCTGAAAAATATTCAGCAAGCAGATTAATTTCATCATCACTTAGTGCTTTAGCGTATCGTCCCATAATGGTGGATTTCTCATCGCCTGATTTAAAGCCAAATAAACTTTCAGTGATATCGCTTTTTTCCAACCCCTTCAATTCAGGAATTTTTCCAGCTCCTGCCCCGTTTGGCCCATGACACGTTAAGCAAGCATCGGCCATAATTTTTATTTTGTTTGGTGCTGCGGCTATAGCCGTATTTATTGAGAGCAATAATGTGATAGTGCTAATTATCAGAAGATGCATTAATACATTCCTTTTTATAAATACATTTCGTTTCATAATTATTTCAAAATTACCCAGAATAACGGGTAGAAGGTGGGTTCATAGATTAACCTCAGTGCAAAGTTCACCCCTCACCCAAACCCTCTCTCCTCAAGGGGGAGGGAGGTAAGAGCAATTGCTCCACCTAAAGGTGAGGAATTTAAATCTCTTTATTGAAAAACGTTAAAGCCAAAAAAATAAAATTGATCAATGTTTCATCGAACAAATAAAACTATAGGCCAACATAGAGCTGAAGAGTTAAACGATTATCTTTATCGATACCCGTTGGCGTATCAAAACGATCCCAGTACTCGATATAGGCTTTGATGTTTTGTGCTAGATAATGGGTTACATTTAAAGTTAATTCGTTGTACTCATGGGTGCCATCATTCCTTTCATAGCTGTCTAAACGCACCAACTGTACCCAGGTGGGCATACCTTTTTTGGTTTTCATGACGTTATAAGCCTGAATAGAGAACGCATTGTTTTTATCTGTCCCCCCTGTTATGTCATCCTCAGCCATGACATAAGCAGCCTGAATACGGATATCGTTCAGATCAGCCTGAGTATCGATCGCCATGCGATTAAAGTTCATGTTGCCAGCTTCACCATCGAGGATGTAACCTCCCACCATGATGTTCTTTTTCACATCAAAGGCAATACGCGCATTCATGCTGGTACCATCGCCAGGCGCATTTCCAGATACACCTTCAACATTATCTGCTACACCGCCTAGGCCAATGTTGTAAAATAATTTGTCATTGGCAACACGGCCGGTCACAGCCACATTTTGGCGTTTAGAACGTAATTTTCCACCACCGTCAGCATCGCCAAAGCTCTGGTCAATCACACCCACGCTGCCACGAGTCAAACGGAAATGATTGCCCATAAAGCCATAACCATCAGCCCAGTTAGCCTGGCTCCAAGTCATTTGCAGGGTGGCTTCGTTGTTGAAGCGATAAGACAGCGCAGTACTGCCAACTTCTGGTGTGAAGCCGCTCTCATCTTCAGCACCAATTTGCGAGAATACAGAAATGTTCTTACCCATGGTGCCGGCAATAAATAGTTCTACTTCATGAATGGCGCGAACCATACGTTTACTGCTGTCTTTTTTGTCATAAGGGCGCGAAACAATCAAGGCGCTAATGGGAAAATTACCTGCCTCATAATAAGGAGTGGTTTTACTTTCTACCTTTAGGTCTTCCTTAAGGCGATAGCCTCGTTCTTTGAATTCCCGACCTTTGTTATTCAGCTGAGGCCATGCGTTATGACAGTACGAACAGTTTTTTTCGTATTTAGCCGCAAATGATGGCACAGCCTGGGCGGTTCCCATCAAAGTAGTGCTAGCGACAGCCAATATACTCAGGGTCAGTCCTGTTTGAATATTCCTCATCAAACTCTCCTTTAAATTCCAGCGTAATTTTTATAGTCCTGTTTTTATCAATGACACAAAAATGAATGCTCTGTTATTTATTCCTCTGGTAAAGCCAAACAACGTCTAATAGCGAGAACTGCGGCATAAACGATTTTTTATGCCGATGAATATTTACGAGCAAAGCAAAACGCTGGTGCTAAGAGTCAAATCATATGCCTGAGAAGGGTTTTCTAGATGAGAGATATAACTATAATTAAGAGACTTGTTAACATTAAGTTATCAACCCTCGCATATCCCTTGTTTTTAACTTGATATTCCCTGGCAAGAGCCCCATCATTCTGGTAGGTAAAATAGTATGTGTGAGACACAGGCATGACAAGCTTTTTTATCCAAAAAAACCTGGGTAATTTTCCGTGGAGTTTGACGGGAAAGTGCTGTTAGAAATGGGTGAAATTTTTCGGTGATAATTTTTTCATGGCAAAGGTATATTGCCTGTATGCCTGATATTTATTGAGAATAAATATAAATTGAAGTTGGTTGGCTTTGTCAGGAAGGTGGATGCCAGTGCTGGGTTTTACGCAGCAGGCTACACAAAAACCTATTCGTATAGTTGTCTGACCCGAAACGAACGTCCTTTTAATTTTCCTTCTTCCAGTTTTTTCAGTGCAGACTTAACGACTTCACGGTTAATCGCCACATAGGCCCGATTGTCATCAATGCTGATTTTCCCAACCTGTTTTCCTGCGATGCCATCTTTTCCTGTAAGAGCACCCAGAATGTCACCCGGCCGCACTTTTTGTTTCTTGCCACCATCAATCTGTAAAGTGACCATAGCTGGCTGATAAGGTGTTTTATTTAACAGGTCTGGTGATGGTAATGCCTCATTGTTGATATCTTGTTTAAGGTAGTCTTCCAGCATTGCGACTTTATAGCTTTCTTTATCTGTATACAGCGTACAAGCAATACCCTTGCTGCCCGCCCTACCCGTACGGCCAATACGATGCACATGTACCTCGGTATCGCGTGACAGATGATAATTAATGACCGCATCCAACGCATCAATATCCAGACCACGTGATGCGACATCGGTAGCCACCAGAATCGATGTACTTTTATTACTGAAACGTACCAGTAGCTGGTCCCGAGCTTTTTGATCCAGGTCACCGTGCAACGCCAGCGCACTAAAACCATGTCGGGCCAAGTCAACCGCCACTAC
>JAKIUF010000072.1 GCA_021647705.1 Gammaproteobacteria bacterium
ATCTCCACCGTTAAAAAGCAGGGGCATAATGTCTTCAGTGCATTGTGTGATACGTTTGAGGGTGCTGCGCTGATTCCTTCTGAAGAAAAAAAGCTAACACCTGTGAAATCAGGCTGAGTAGTTACAATAATTTTTTAACAATTCAATCCTGACCTTATCTACAGATTCAAAGTTTTTTCCGAGCTCATGCCCAATTGATGTTGTTATTTTTTTATTTCTCACATCTTTGAATTTTGTCATAGCGAGCAACATAAAAATCTCACTCAAAAGAGCAGTCCCGAACCATGCGTTAAACAAGGATGTTTTTTGCATAAAAAAAATATCATAAAGAAATAAAATTAACGTTATGCTGAAGCATAATGCCAGGCCCGCAGTTATATATAGGTATTTATTTTTGAATGCTCCATAGGCTTGAAATGACTCAAGTCTCATATAGTATTCTTTGGAAACTTGGTATAGTTCTTCCATGTGATCCTTTCTTCAGTAGTCCCGCTAGGTATATTTAGGAGCGTACATGTTCCTAAGGCATCACAAGATGCTTTACAGGATTAGACGTGTACGTTATTTATTGCTTGTATGCTAATAGTAAACGGATTAATTAACTCAATCCCACATTATTCGAAATATTTTATATTTTTTGTCGCAACAACAAAGCCTTTCGTTCGGACAATAGCTGAAATTTGTGCATCCAGGTCAGGTAAGGGGCATACGACTTTTTTCGATATCCCTTAGTTTTACCATAAACCCGGGCGGCGTTTTCATCAAAGATCAAAATGCGAGACTCAAAATAAGTTACCGCGAACTATTTAAACCGGTTATCAAAAACTGTTGTTTTTGGTCTTTTGGCATTACTCAAATGCCCAAAATTTATTTTTGTAATGGAAAACGTCGTTAAATAAAGTGTCATGGCGTTCGGGCATTTAGCCATTCAAGCGCTGGGGTTTCTGGGGTTGATGTCATGAGCTCTGAGAGAACGTTTGTATCACTAATAATCACCGGGAAAAATCCACCGCTCCTGTTATTTCACGTTCTGGTAATAGCAATTATTCATCCCCATAAGTGGGGTTGAAAGGACGTACGGCTAGATCACCAAAATGCTCAGGCATCGCAACCGAATAGCCCCCTTTTGTTATATTTACGTTATTGCAATATCAAGCGATGACTCTTTGTGTTTTCGCAAAGCGGCTTGAGCACACAGTTCTTTGCCATTATCGACTTGAAGCGATTTTATTTTTTTCTTGTAAACAAAGGCCATGCGCTTTTCATGGTAACTGCTGGCAGGATCGTAGAAAGTCTTTTTCATTTTCGCTAATTCTTCATGGCGATAATGTTCGAGCGGCTTGTTCGCCTCATCGCGTGCGCGTGATTGTTTCTTTTTAGACAAATACTCTTTGATATTCACCGATTGATCAAGCTGACGACAATGTGCCGTTAATTGACGATGGTAACGGTCCCAGTTTTCCTCGAACATCATGTCGGCAACACCAATATTTATCGCTTCATCCGCCAACATTGGTTGACATTGTTTCATAATATTCAGGCTATTCGCTTCACCTACACGGCCTGGCAATATATATGTCCAATATTCAGAACCGTATAAACCCATCGATTGATAATGCGGATTGAGCACTACACCCTTACGAATAATCACCTCATCACATGCCATGGCCATAACGGCACCACCTGCGCCAGCATTATTTCGTAATGCAGCGATTGTGATGTGGTTAGGACTTTCAATAATCTCACGCACCAGATCGTCGATGGCATTAATGTTATTCCAGGACTCCAGGGCAGGATCATCCGCCGCCTCGATGCAATTAAGGTGAATGCCATTGCTCCAAAAATCAACTCCACCCATTAATATAATTTTCTGTACATCGCCGTATTGGCTCTTATCGTTTTTTAGTGTAAACAATATATTTTTTAATGCTATGCATTGGCGTGTATTGAAGGCACCATTATAGAAATTAAAGTATACGTAGGCATTGTTACCTTGAAGCTCCACCCGAATGTCATCAATGGGTGATGGGCTACTAATACATTGTGTAATTGACAGCTGGGCAAGCGTGCATATTTTTTCCAGAATTATGTTTGCCGGTAATTTAATGGGTGCTAAATTATCCAGTTGCGAACATTTCAGTTGTTTTATCCACACCGCACCATCTTTGCACGCACAACAGAATGCATCGTTGTGAATGGCGATAATATCGCCTGGTGTGCCGCGTAAATCAGGCTCGGCAATTCCTCCATACATATTCACCTGATAACCATTAATAACACCGCAAATACCGGGCCGAGAGTCGGCTCCATTAAGTCGTCGAAGTACTTCGTCTGTGGTTATATCTTCCCATACAATACTACGATCAGTCTGTTTCATTGGCGGACGATCACAACCTTTTACATGGGGTGCATTATAGTCAAGCGTGCGAGGAACAAAATTATTAAACTCCATATCCACTAAAGCTTGCTTGATTAATTCAACGGCGGCTTCAGTCACTTCACGTTTATAGAGGCTTGTTTTTGATGCCGTGCGCATGGCAAAAGTGCGCGTGCCCCAGATATCACCCGAATCAAACTTTTCTCCAGCTTGCAGCAAGGTCACACCCCATTCAGTTTTCCCCGCACTAATCGCCCAATCTAAAGACGACGGGCCACAATCGCCTTCGATGCCTGGGTGAACAATAAGACAAGGACAGGTGCGCCAAATATCATCTGGAATTCGTTGGGTAAGAAAGGGGCATACGATAACATCCGGCTTGAAGGTCTTAACCTGATGACGCAAAACATCTTCATTCAAATCATAGTGCTGTTCAATATTATGATTCAATTGATTCAACTCTGTTAAGAACCGCTGAGCTAAACCGGAAAATGCGCTCGATAAAATTATGATTTTCATTTGTTTCCTTTTGTTACTTGATGTTATTGACTTAATCCCGACTAAAAGCACTTGGTTATGTGTTCCAAATGGAAGCAGATTACACGAGCATAGTTTATGTATCGTTTTATTTAGATTAAAAAATAGTCATATGCAACTTATATAGAATTTTTTTATTTAACTTAAAAATCAATATTCTGAAAAATATAGTCATTCAGAACGTTATTGTTATAAATCACAACAAATAATATTGTTTATGTTTTGTAAATTCTTGAGTGTCTTGCAGTGGTATAGCTTAAAAGTTATGTCGGATAATCAGAAAAAATATAAGTCATTATAGGTTGGCATATGAGAGATTTTATAAAATATTTTTTTTTAAAAAAGTTGAAAAACCCTATAAACCATACTATTAATTCAGCTGTAACAAAACACTAATATAATATTTCTAGCGTAAAGTGTTCTCTCAAAACATATGTGGTTTGTGTTAAGACTTTCTGTTCGTCGGAGAGATTGCTGGATGCAATGAAACCATTGTTTTAAGGGAGAATACATGTGATTAAAAAATCATCCTCACTAACACATCTAGTTTT
Source organism: Gammaproteobacteria bacterium (assembly GCA_021647705.1). Lineage (GTDB taxonomy): Bacteria > Pseudomonadota > Gammaproteobacteria > SZUA-152 > SZUA-152 > SZUA-152. The sequence goes on from JAKIUF010000072.1 coordinate 3,466, forward strand.
AGGATTGTCGGTGACACTTCTTTCCAGTTTGAGCCAAGCTCAAGCGGGATATTTTATTGAAAAAAATAGATATCCCCGGAACACTCACTAAAACGACCACCAGCTTCATTAACAACAACGGGCAAATCATTGTTACAAATGCCGATGACTCCGAAGCTGGGCGTACTCATTATTTCATTACAGAAAACGAGACAACACTTTTCAGTAACATGAGGGTTGAAGATTTTAATGATAAAGCTGAAGTTGTTGGCAGTTGTAGCACGGGTGGTGTCTGTATCTGGGATCAAGCTAATGGTTTCACAACCCTGGAGGGTGTTCAGCACACCAGTGGTTTCTTGACCCCTACTTATGCCAGAGCTATTAACAATAATGGCCAGGTTGTTGGAGGCGCATCAAATTACGTTTACATATGGGATCGTGTAAACGGTACTCAAATCGTTTCACGAGGTTGGGGTAACAGCATCGCGGATGATGGCTCAATACACCTTCAGGTAGGCTCTTTGAATCAGTTGTGGAAAGATGGCCAGGTCATCTATGACGACGTAAAGCTGCTTGTTCGAGGGATTAATAGCAATCTCATGGCTTATTCTAAATATTCCACATGGGACCCGGTTAATGGAGTGGAAAGATACTCTGGAAGGTTCAGAGGCAGTGACATCGCCAATGCGCTCAACGATAGCGGGCAAATCGTGGGTTATTACGGCAACAATGCGGCCCTGTGGAAAGCAGGTGTGACGCGAAATTTAAACGACTTTCTTTTAAATGACTCGGGGTGGGTTCTTAACGTTGCCTATGACAATAACAATGCAGGACAAATTGTAGGCCGAGGTACATTCAATGGTGAAGAAGCCCTTTTTTTAATGACAAAAGAGACTGTAACAAGACCCTCGTTAAGTTATGACATCAGTACACTTGAGCATCCTGATGGTCCGAGACGTTCAATATCATTGCAAGATATCAATAGTAAAGGAGAGATTATTGGACATATCACCAGACCATCTTCAGGTTTCAAGTGGAGTAAGGAAAATGGTTTTTTACTTTATAGCAGCATTAACAGCAATACATATGGTAGAAGAGTTGTAAATGAACTGAATGAACTTGGTGATGTGGGGGGGGAGATTTTTTCATATCCACGATCCCGGTCGGCTCTGATATGGACTAACGATAATCAACAAATCGAAATTGACATAGCTGATCAAATTGTGAGTATTAATGAGTCCGGGCAAGCTGTTGCTCGATGCTACCAATGCGATGACCAGATCTGGAATTATCGCACGGGGGAATTATTTAACCTGACAACCCTTTCAGGAAAACCTTTCAATGCTGATGCCATTAATAACCAGGGTCTTGTTGTTGGTCAGGTGCGAAATGCGCAGAATATCGAGACTTATACTTTTGATTTACGTACAAATAATCTGACTCAGATATTTCCCCCCGTTATGAGTAATCGTCAACTATTAGCCGCTAAAATTAACGATAATAATCAGATGGTTTTTAACGGTACCCCCACTTCAGCTAATACCTGTACAGGTAATTGTGCCATTTTATACTCCAATGATACCTGGCAAGTTCTACCCAGTCTGGTCGCGACGAGAACCAGCAGGGTTTATGATATGAATAAGTCTGGCATGGTGGTCGGAGCCTCTTATATTGGTTATAAAAGCCGTGCGGTCATATGGTTTAATAACAAAATCATTGACCTCAATGACTTTGTTGATCCAGCGTCGAGTTGGGTGCTTTCATTGGCAAGAGGTATCAGTGATGATGGCCGGATCGTCGGTGATGGAAAACTGAATGGTGTAAAAAAATCCTTTGTACTTACCCCTCAGGCTTCATGTGATCTTTTTGATAACGGAAATGGTACGGTTTCAGATCCATCAACAGGATTAATGTGGATTCAAGATGCAGATGCGGCAGGTCGTTCAAATTGGGATGGTGCAAAAATGCGTGCGAATACGTTAACGTCCGCAGGTTACACAGATTGGCGTTTGCCCGAGTTAACGGAACTTGAAGAGTTGAATGTCACGTTGACTCGCTCGGGCGCCTTTCAACCGACCCCCTTCATTAACTTGGAGATTAACGGGCAAAGTGATTGGCATTGGTCCAATACCGAGGCCAGTGACGATTGCCAATGGTGGCGTTGTCAATATCGAGGGTGGGTTTTTGATTTTGAATCGGGAACGGCGCATGAATTTGGTAAAGGTGCGCGTCTTAACTCAATCCCGGTGAGAACCGATACCACGGCTTCATGTAGCTATTAATTATAAGCAGCAAGGAAACTGAATAAAGCCCTGCCAAAAGCATTGAAGCTTTTGGTGGGGCTTTTTGATTTTATGGTATTACTCATTGCATGAATGTGAATTAAGGATTAAATCACTCTGTTAGCGCTTTTTATTGATAACACCGCCATTCCGGCATGTCTTTTCCCTCCAGACAAAGCGTCCCGATAGAATTAAGAAGTTATGTTGTCGTGGCGTATACACGCAGAGTTTTTAGTGCTTGATTCACATAATAAGTATCAAGGTTGCAAAGGTGCTCTGTGTTGTTTTCAGTACGACTACTGTAAATACTGACACAACCGGGTTAATTCGCATGATTCCTCTCGATTCGAAACCTTTTTTATCTCTCGTGCGTTGTACCGTGGATTTTTGATAAAAATGTGTGGCTGTGAAAAATAGTAGCAGAGGCCGCATGCGATTTTGTTGGCGTTTTTTTAGAGAAACTTAAAAAACCTTACACACGGAGCGGTAACTATGAATTTGAAAACAGTATTGGGTGGATGTATCGGAATTGCCAGTATTATGCTGGTGGGTTGTAGTGGAGAGGAAAGTGATCCATCGCCTTCTAATCCTCCTCCTTCTTCAGGTGTGGATAATGTCACTCTCGATGGCACTGCGGCAAAGGGCATTATTAATGGCGGCAACGTAATGGCCGAGGAGCTGGATGCCAGCGGTACTGTTATCGCCAGGATTGGCAGTACTACTACCGCTGCCGATGGCAGCTACACCCTTACTATCGATAATGATTATAACGGTGGTCCCATCAAAGTCACTATCAGTGCTGATGAAAATACTCAAATGAAATGTGATGTGCCGTCGGGATGTGGTATGCGCACGGACGACATTGCAGATAGCGATACCGTTATTGATTTCAGTGAATGGTATAAACCCGTCAACCTGACAATGATGGCGTTGGTTGCTGAAGCGGTTGCCAATGACACCATCAGTGTCAGCATCACGCCGTATACGCATCTGGCCGCCAGACGTGCCATGGCAGCCCCTTCACTCACTCCTGCTGAGGTTTCTGATGCCAATTCCAGGGTATCCAACTTGCTGGGGGGTGGGGGTATTAATATCCTTAACACCCAACCGCTGGATATTACTGATGCAATGGCGCTGGATGATGCCGATGACAAGAGAATTGCCTATGCTGCCCTTTCGGCTGCTATCGCTGTTTTGGCAGATACAAGTGCAAGCGGCGGCAGCCCGGATATTAATGCTGCTCTTGAAACTCTGTGGGGCTCGTTCACTGACGGCAAGCTTGTCGCTGATGATAGCGGAATGGCGACGGACGATAGCACTATTTCTCTGCAAGAAATCGTGGATGGCGCAACCAGTGTTTTTGCCCAAATGAACATCGCTGATACTTCAAACACCTTAGTTTCGTTGCAAGAAACTATTGATGCCACCACTGGCGGTGGCAGTGTTAATCCAGATCCTGGTCCCGGCACCGGTGATACTGCGCTGGAAAAGGTCAAAACCTTCGTAGGTGATGTCCGTACCTGGGGTACCGTCATTGAGGAAGAAACCCGAGTTAAGGGTGATGCTTTTGCCACACAAGTGGATTTGGCAGCCACTGCGGCTGATGCCAGTGTATCGGCAGTGGCTGGCCCCGCGATTCGGAACGCGATTGTTGCTGTATTCCGGCGTCTTACACACACAACGGCCACTGAGCTTAATGATGATGCCTATAAAACAGGAGAGCAGGGTGATCCACAGTTCGAGTCAGGTACCATTGCACACTCAGGTGGTGTTGTAACGATTACTGATGGTGTTATCGATGGCGTTACCATTAACCTGAGCGTACAGCTGCCGGATAACGAATCCACCGTAAGCTCAAGCCTTACTGCTATCATCAGTTCAGCAACATTGAGGAGTGCCTCCACTGATATCACCATTAACAGCGGTGCCATCAATGCCACACTGGTCACACCGTACTTTATCGATTATGTTGCCGTAGACACGGGTACTGCTGATCAGCCTGATGTTTCGGGAGGCTCTATCAACTTGAATGCAGAACTGACGCAAAAACAAGATGACCTTGGAGCAGAACTGGCATCACCGGTAACCTTTGCGGGCACATTATCAACCACGCTGGTGAATGCCGTGAAAGATGAGACAACCGGCGAACTCTCCTGGTTAACGCCCGCCACTCTGAACATGATGGGGAATATCAGTGATACCGATGGCAACAGCTTTGATGCCAGTTTAGTGGCCAATATCAGCAATGCAGACAGCTTTACGCCAGTGACAGGGCCGGGTTCTGATTCCGACATTGTGCTGGAAGATGCAGATAACTGGCTGGTAGGAACCATTGGTCTTAGCTTTGAGTTACAACTGGATGGTCTGCCGAAAGCTTCTATCAATATCAGTGGTGACCGGACAGCATTTGAGACCGGTACCGCGACGGTAACCATCGTCTACGGTGTACGGGAAATTGTTATTGCAGGTGCCTTTACTGATGAAGCATCAACCGGTAGCGTGACTATCACCAATCAGGATGGCGTTATCATGAATATTGTAAATGCAGACTTTAATGCGTTAACGGGTGACCTTGAATACAACGGCCAAACCTATGGCAGCATTGACACGCTGGAGAATGGCCTGACAAAAATCACTTATACGGATGGTTCTTTTGAAACTTTTTAGAAGCTACCGCTAATTGATAATCATTAGGGCGGCCAGATGGCCGCCCTTTTTTTTCAGAACCATTTTTGTACCGGGTTAACAGGCTGTTTTTTCCGGCGGGTAAAACCCAACCCAACAAGACCAAGGCTCATTAATGCCAAACTGGCAGGCTCTGGTATTGTGGATACAAGAGTAAGTTCTGTTAATGTGCCGATAACGCTGAGAACCACAGGCCCGAAAGGATCCCTTACCACATAGCCAAAACGGGCTTCGGCAAAATCTGCAATATCGGGTGGAGAGAGAGGCAACGAATCATTATCAAAGACACTGCTGGAGCCACCGGAAAGCTGGATACCTAAACTCTGGAAACCGTAATCAAGAGCCAGAGCCGTATACGAATCACCACTTGGAGTATTCCAGATGTCAATTAACATGTCGGAGCCTAAACCGGAAACTGTATTGCCTCCGATAGTGGCTATCATACCGTAAGGAGGCAACACACTATGATATCCGCCATAGTTAGGGTCTGCTGCTGACCAATCTGGACTCGTTGATTCGAAGGTATAAAAACCAGTAAAGCTCGTCCCGACTCCCACGCTACCCCCGAAGGCATCGCCAGTACCCGGGTCATAAAAGTAGTTCGTTACCGTGCCTGAAAAACTAAATGTGATAGGCACTGCATAAGACGGTGCTGTCCACAACAGCGTCAACAGTCCAAAAGTTGCGGCGAGGTAATGATTTTTAAATTTCATGAGGGAGCCTTCCTTTGCCTGAACACTGTTATTGATAATATTTCGTAATGAAACATGTACAATAGTTGAGCAATATCTGGGCCAACTCTGTTAACTTATTGTTTAATAGGCTGAATTTATAGAACTGGATGAGGTGATATTGATTTTGTAAATTATCTCGACAAAATTGGTTGTTTCAATTTTTTCCAGGACATACAAAGTAAAGGGACGCTATTACCTTGAAGATCACGATGTCAAAAATTGATTTAGCGGGAACTTGAATTCGGAAGTGGTATCTCTCAGAGATGGGATAATAGATATGAGGGTGTCATCAACTTTCCGGTGTATCTAAATACACCGAAAAATCAAAAACATTAGCTAAGAATGTTAACCTTAGTGAGAAAAAGGGAGCCAGGGGAGACCTTAATGTGGTAGATACCTTGTTCCGCTCTGGCCCGCACTCCGGCTTACACGCTGTGTGCTACAATTTATGTTATGCCAATCGATGGGGGCTGTACCGCTGACTTCCATGCGCATTAAAAAGGGGCTGGATTTACCCATCACGGGTACTCCGCAACAGGTGATTGAAGACAAGCCTGTCACGGAGGTTGCCGTGCTTGGCCCTGATTATATTGGTATGCGTCCTAACCTCCAGGTGCAAGAGGGTGACTGCGTTAAACGCGGGCAGATACTGTTCTGCGACAAGAAATCCCCGGAAATTTGCTTTACAGCTCCTGCCGGTGGTGTGGTTGATGCCATTCACCGTGGCGAAAAACGTACGCTGTTGTCTGTGGTAATTCGGCTTGATGCCAATGAGGACGCAATCAGTTTCTCATTATACCCTCCAGCTGAGTTGCTCAGTCTGAATGAACAACAGGTGAGAGAGAACCTGCTTCAGTCAGGTCTTTGGACCGCATTTCGCACCCGTCCATTCAGCAAAGTACCGGCACCTGACAGCATTCCCTATTCCATCTTCATTAATGCCATGGATAGCAACCCACTGGCCGCTGATCCCGTTGTGGTGATCACTGAGCACGGCCAGGATTTTGAAAACGGGTTGCGGGTATTGGCGCGTCTTGGAACAGGGGCGTTGTATCTCTGTAAGGCTGCGGGCAGTTCTATTCCTTACCCTGATCTTGATCAACTGCTTGTGCAAGAATTTACAGGTCCCCATCCAGCAGGCCTGCCTGGCACACATATTCACATGCTCGATCCGGTGAACAAACACAAAACAGTCTGGTCGATAAATTATCAGGATGTTATTGCTATTGGCAAACTCTTTACCACGGGAGAGTTGTTTGTTGAACGCGTGATTTCACTGGTGGGTCCCCAGGTAACGCAGCCACGTTTGTTGCGTGTTCGCTTGGGTGCGGCGATAGATGACCTGGTTAGTGGTGAATTGAAAGCAGGTGAAAATCGTATTGTTTCCGGTTCAGTCTTATATGGTTATGAGGCCAGTGAAAAAACCGCCTACCTGGGGCGTTATCATCTTCAAGTCTCAGTGTTGCAGGAGGTGCGTGAAAAAGAATTCATGGCCTGGCTGCAACCAGGCAAAGAAAAGTTTTCTATCCTGAATATATTTACTTCCCGATTTATACGCGGGAAGCGCTTTGATTTTTCCACCATGGTCAACGGCGAACATCGCGCCATGGTACCCGTAGGCAGTTATGAAAACGTGATGCCGCTGGATATTTTGCCGACCCAATTACTGCGTGCGTTGATCGTCAAGGACACCGACACCGCCCAGGCATTAGGTTGTCTGGAGTTAGATGAAGAAGACTTGGCGCTTTGCACCTATGTCTGTCCTGGCAAGTATGACTATGGTCTGCTGTTGCGGGAATGTCTCAACCGGATAGAGAAAGAAGGCTAGTACTTATGGCATTAAATACCTTCTTTCAAAAACATGCCGCCAAGTTTGAGAAGGATGGTCCTTATGGAAAATGGGGCGCACTCTATCGTGGTGTCTGGATGTTTCTTTATTCCGCGGGGCGCGTGAATAGTGGACGCACCCATGTGCGCGATGGCATGGATCTGAAGCGTATTATGATCTTCGTCTGGCTGGCTGTACTGCCTGCCACAATGATAGGTTTATACAACATTGGCTTGCAAGCAAACAGCGCGCTTGGCGCAATAGGGCAAGAGGGTATAGACGGTTTGCGCGGGACGTTTATCCATCTCCTCTTTGCCGGTTATGATCCGCAAAGCATCTGGGACAATCTGGTACTTGGGGCGGCCTGTTTTCTGCCCATATATCTAGTGACATTAATCGTTGGCGGATTCTGGGAGGTCGTGTTTTCCAGTATGCGTAACAAGGAGATCAATGAAGGTTTTCTTGTCACTTCCATTTTGTTTGCCCTGACGCTGCCGCCCACTATCCCCCTGTGGCAGGTGGCGCTGGGTATCTCCTTTGGTGTTGTTATCGCCAAGGAGGTGTTTGGTGGAACAGGGCGAAACTTTCTCAACCCCGCCCTGGCAGGTCGTGCGTTTCTCTATTTTGCCTATCCCGCAGATATGTCCGGTGATGCTGTTTGGGTTGCCGTGGATGCTTATAGTGGTGCCACCCCGTTGGCGCTTGCGACTAATCCATCTGCGGTGAGTGGGGTAAGTTATGCAACAGTGAGTGGTGCCACACCCTTGGCGCAAACGACAGCGCCAACCATCTTCAGTAGCAGCGAAGCAATTGAAGCCGCTGGTATTAGCTGGCTGGATGCCTTTTTTGGGTTTTTGCCGGGTGCCATGGGTGAAACATCAACCCTGGCGATATTGATTGGCGCTGCCTTTTTACTTTATACACGCATTGCCTCCTGGCGCATTATGCTGGGTATGTTGTTGGGTATGGTTGGACTTGCCATGTTGTTTAACTTTTTTGGCAGTGACGCCAATCCCATTGCCGCTCTTCCTGCCCATTGGCATTTTGTTATCGGTGGCTTTGCCTTTGGCATGGTTTTTATGGCCACTGATCCAGTCTCTGCATCCATGACAAATAGTGGCAAGTGGGTCTATGGTGTTTTAATCGGTACGCTGGTGATTTTGATTCGTGTTGTTAACCCGGCCTATCCGGAAGGCATGATGTTGGCGATCCTGTTTGCCAACCTGATGGCACCACTGATTGACCACGTTGTGGTGCAGGCTAACATCAAACGCAGGTTGCGACGCAATGCGAGCTAGAGTGACAACCCGAAAAGTTTTGTTTATCGCCTTGCTGGTGTCCCTGTTAAGTTCGGCTATGGTAACCATAAGCACTATCTTGTTACGCCCGGTGCAAGAGGCCAACCGACAACACTACATGCATCTCAATATTCTGAAAGTGGCCGGTTTGTTACAGAAGGGTGTGGCGCTTGAGGCGCAATTGCAGCAACTGGAAACATACCTGGTGGATTTGAATTCTGGCGAGTTCCGTGAGGTAGAAAACCCTGAAACGTATGATTTACGTAAGGCGTCAAAAGACCCTGAAAAAAGCATATTACTTTCGCCAACACAGGATATCGCCGGTATTAAACGGCGCGCAATATATGCGCCTGTCTATTTAACGCGTGATGATAATAACCGTGTAAATAGTATTATTTTACCCATTCATGGTTATGGACTGTGGTCGACATTGTACGGCTTTATCGCGTTGCAGGACGACACGGCAACAGTGATTGGTGTACGTTTTTATGAACATGCAGAAACCCCCGGCCTAGGTGGAGAAGTCGATAGTGTACGTTGGTTAAAACAGTGGAATGGCAAAAAGATATTTGATTCACGTTGGCAGCCGAAGATTCAGTTAGTAAAAGGAGGAGTGGATCATGATGACCCCGGCGCGATCTATCAGGTAGATGCCTTGTCGGGTGCCACACTCACTAATCGTGGTATAGAGAATCTTCTGAAGTTCTGGTTAGGTGATGATGGTTTTGGCCCATTTCTGGCCAGGGTGCGAAGCAGTGGAGACAGGTTATGAGTAACACGCCAATAAGCACAACCAACAAATACAGGACGATATTGTTGAAACCTGTGTTTAATTCCAACCCGATTACCATTCAGGTGTTGGGTATCTGTTCTGCTCTGGCGGTCACCACTTCACTTAAGGCAACCTTGATCATGTGCATGGCGGTGATTGTGGTACTCGCGCTTTCCAATACCACCGTCAGTATTATTCGCCACCATATTCCTACGAGTATACGCATCATTGTTCAGATGACCATCATCGCTTCGTTAGTCATCGTGGTGGATCAATTCATCAAGGCCTACGCCTTTGAAATGAGCAAAGTCCTTTCCGTGTTTGTCGGCCTGATTGTGACTAACTGCATCATCATGGCGCGTGCCGAGACCTTTGCGATGCACAATCCGCCAGGCTTGAGTTTCCTGGATGGTATTGGTCATGGCATAGGTTACAGCGTGGTATTAATCATCGTGGCGGCCATTCGTGAACTGTCAGGCAGCGGCAGGTTGCTGGGTTATACCCTGATGCCCTCTGTGTTCGAAGGTGGTTGGTATTATCCAAACAGCATGATGGCATTGGCACCCAGCGCCTTTTTTATCATTGGCTTGTTAATCTGGGCGCAACACACCTGGAAGTGTCATCAGATGAAGAAAAAATAGTTCATGGAACACTATCTCAACATCTTCATCAAGGCGGTGTTTGTTGAGAACATCATATTGGTGTTCTTTCTTGGCATGTGTACCTTCCTGGCAGTGTCCAAGAGGGTGGAGACGGCAATTGGTCTTGGCATGGCCGTGATTGTGATGATGAGCATTTCGGTGCCAATAAATAACCTGATTTATCATTATCTGCTGCGTGATGGCGCATTGGCGTGGGCAGGACTGGCTGATCTTGACTTGAGTTTTCTGGGACTGGTGACGTATATCGGTGTTATTGCGGCATTGGTGCAGATTCTGGAAATGCTGCTGGAACGTTATTTTCCCGCACTGCAACATGCGCTGGGTATTTTCCTGCCGCTAATCACCGTCAATTGCGCCATTCTTGGTGTTTCGCTATTCATGGTGGAGCGCGAATACAGTTTTACTGAGAGCACAGTCTATGGCATTGGCAGTGGGGTAGGTTGGGCACTGGCCATCATCATGATGGCGGCAATCCGTGAAAAACTGAAATATGCCGACGTGCCCGATGGGCTAAAAGGATTAGGTATTGCTTTCATCACGGCCGGGCTCATGTCCCTGGGTTTTATGTCCTTCTCCGGGATCAGATTGTGAGCCGTTAACTGTGAATTGCCAAACGCTATGATGCTAGAAATCGCAATAGGTATCACACTATTTACCGTCATCATCCTGGCGTTGGTTGCGATCATCCTGATCGCGCGATCCAGACTGATTCCATCGGGCCTGGTGCATATCAGGATTAGCAATGCCCCGGAGAAATCCTTTGATACGGCCTGTGGTGAAATGTTGTTAGAGTCCCTGGCCGGTGAGGATATTTTTCTGTCATCGGCCTGTGGTGGCACGGGCATCTGCGGCCAATGTCGTATCAAGGTGATATCGGGAGGTGGAACTATCCTGCCCACAGAACAAAACCTGATTACTAAAAAAGATGCCGCAGACGATTATCGTCTTGCCTGCCAGGTGGCTGTTCATCAACCCATAGTGTTAGAGCTGCCGGAAGAAGTATTTACGGTAAAAAAATGGACCTGCGAAGTAGTGTCCAATCACAACGTCGCCACATTTATTAAAGAGCTGATCCTGCACCTGCCGGAGGGGGAAGATATCGATTTTGAACCGGGCAGTTATGTTTTGCTGGAGGCACCATCACACCACATCAAATACAGTGAGTTTGATGTGGATGAAAAGTATAGAAAAGAGTGGGGTGCGCTTGATTTGTGGAAATTGGAATCGTATACCAAAGAGCTTGTAAAACGCGCTTATACCATGGCGAACTATCCTGGTGAAGGCTCTCCTCACAAAAACAGGGAAATAAAATTCAATATCCGCATTGCCTTGCCACCGCTTTCCAGCAAGGGGATTCCGCCGGGCAAAATGAGTTCGTACCTGTTTAGCCTGAAAACGGGTGACCAGCTTTCTCTCTCCGGTCCCTATGGCGAATTTTTTCCAGGATATACCGATACAGAAATGATCTACGTCGGTGGCGGCTCTGGCATGGCGCCAATGCGCTCTCACATTAATTACTTGCTAAAAGAAGAGGGCGATAAACGCAAGATCAGCTATTGGTACGGCGCACGCAGCCTGGGCGAGATGTTTTATATGGAGGAGTTTAATGACCTGCAGGAAACGTTTGATAACTTTAGCTGGCATGTAGCCCTGTCAGACCCCAAACCGGAAGATAACTGGAAGGGGGATACAGGTTTTATCCATCAGATACTCTATGAACGATACTTAAAAAACCACGCATCACCTGAAGATTGTGAATATTACATTTGTGGTCCTCCGATGATGATGGATGCGGTGATCGATATACTGAAAGAACTAGGCGTGGATGAAGAGAATATCTTCTTTGATGACTTTAGCGCCTAGCGACCTGCCTGTATTTATCATCACGATGAAAATCACACTTAAGTCAATATATAAACAGTTGGTTCTCGAGCAGCCTGCGACAACACTTTTTATTATCCTGATTTTTACCGCGCTTTTAGTTCTACTTTGTCACATTTAACACTATGAAAATGAAAAGAATTGTTTATACTTTGATCAAATGAAGACGTGCAAAAAGGATGATGATTAGCAGATTACCAACACACTAAAAAAG